>NZ_MATO01000038.1 GCF_001700325.1 Caryophanon latum | reverse complement strand
ACGAGGCTCGAAACAAGAGGCGGACTCCTGCGGGAAAAGCGTGAGCGAAAGACTACAGGCTCGAGCCACGCCCGCGGAAAGCCTGCCTCGATGTGGAGAGCCGACGAACAAAATGCTAAAATACATTCACCGTCTATATATGTAAGGAAAAAATGTTATCTTTGTGAAATATTTTTCATTTTGTTGTTTATATTAGTTTCATTTTAAGGTAAAATGTGTAAATGTATTACATTTAATGAAAATAGGAGATGATCATATGAACAAAATGGTCGCAGAAATTATCGGTACGTTCGTGCTCGTCTTATTCGGTACAGGAACAGCCGTACTCGGTGGCGGCATTGAAGGCGTTGGCATTTTAGGGATTTCAATGGCATTCGGTTTATCTATCGTTGCAATGGCATATTGTATCGGTACAGTTTCGGGCTGTCACGTAAACCCAGCTGTATCAGTAGCAATGTTTGTCAACAAGCGCATTAACGCAACAGAGCTTGGCTTATACATTGTAGGTCAGCTAATCGGAGCAGTACTTGCTTCATTAACACTTTATTACTTCCTTGTACAATCTAACTTATCAACGACGAACTTCGGACAAAACAGCTTCGGAGCACTCGGTATGGGTGGCGCGTTTGTCGTAGAACTTATTTTAACTTTCGTATTCGTATTAGTTATTATTGTCGTAACAGGTAAACAAGGAAATGCAAACTTAGCAGGCTTAGTGATCGGTTTTACGCTTGTGTTAATTCACTTATTAGGTATTCCGTTAACTGGAACATCGGTTAACCCAGCACGTAGTTTCGGCCCAGCATTATTTGCAGGTGGCGAAGCATTAACGCAGCTTTGGGTATTCATCGTCGCACCAATTGTCGGTGGTATTCTTGCTGCAATCGTCGGTAAATTCGTATTTGATACAGAGTCAGGCAAAGAATCAATCGCGAACAAGCAAATCGACTAACAAAAAAGCGTGATCGGAAGAGTTCGTTTTCCGATCACGCTTTTTTTGTCGTACTATAAACTGTTGAACAACACTTCATGTAGTGGTGTTTCGACCATGCCTAGTAAAAATAGCACGCCGTATATTAAACCAAATAGTACCGCTGCAGTCGCAACCGAGCAACCGCTAATAATTAAGCCTCGATACGGCATTTTATCATACTTTACTGGAATCGTCTCAATTTGTGTAAACTGCTTTACCTCGTACTCTACTGGCAACGTCGCTTCCTTAATCGGAGTGATGTTATAAAGTGCCGCATCATATGTCGGCAATGCAGGTAAATCATAGTCATATAGTTGCTCAATGCGCAGTAGCAATAATTCGATTCGCTGCTCTAACGCTCGCAATGCTGGCTGCTCAACATGCTCTACAACAAGCTTACTATTTTGCAAAATACGCAGACGATCGCGCTTGACGAGCATTTCTTGACGCTCCTCTAACGCTGTACGCCACTCAGACATGACGTATTCTCGCTGATCCATTTGCTCCTTATAGCGCTTCATATAGTGGTCGTATTGGTGAATCAATATTTGCTTATGCTCCGTCGCTTGTTCGTCTAGCTCACGATATGCACGGTCTAGCTCCTCGTATTGCTGCTGACGAAACGCTTGAATACCATCGTAATCTTGTGCAATCGCTCGCAGCTCCTGCTTGTCGTGATTCGTTAATAGCGCATAATGACGATACGCTGCAATAATGGCCGCATATGCTTCCTCGTGCTGCGTTAACGTTTGCTGCGCTTGCTCGTCATATACATCCATTTTCGCCTCAATCATGCGGTAATTTTCAATCAGTTCATGAAAAAGCTCAAAGCGTTGATCCATCGTTTCTTGCTCGTCAAATTTATCGTCAAACAATAATAGTAGCTCATTAATCGTTTCGGTTTGTTCTAAACGTTCTTGAAATTGCACCATCATTTCCTTGTCGCAAATCGCGCTATCGACAATTTGTGTCATTTCACGAATGACGCTTTCAGTCGCCTCTAAATGTTGCTCCGTTTCATCAAAGAAGCTCGTAATATGCTCTCCTAAATATGCGCTAATTAACGCCTCTAACGTAAATGGTAATGCATAATGTGAATCCATTACAACAGCTGGTACATTTTCCTCTAACGTTAGCTCAACATCTTGCAATGTAATCGGTAACGGCTGCTCAAACAGCTTCGATAGTTTATCGATAAACGTCACATGGAACTCATATGCTTCACGGTATGCAGTAATATCGTCATGCTGCATAAACGTAAATGTTTGTGCTTGCTGCCATGCGCGTAATGCTTGTCGCTTGTTTTCTCGCGCAAGCTCTTCTACTTGCTCTGAAAATGCCAAATATAGCTTTTTCATCGTGTAATACACATGATACTGCGGCAATGCTTCTTCCTCATCATGCAGCAGCACAATCATTAAATCTTCTAACTCTTGCATCGTCGCTGGCGTTAAAAATAACGTCTCTGCCTGTAGTACTAAATCACGCATCGACGACTGGAAAAAATCATCATGCTGCATGTACGATGCGATATCCCCATCAAATGCTGGCACATACTGCTCTAATGGCATATTAATCAGCCGTACAAGCTCCTCATCTTGCGCATCAACAACATGTTGAATCGACAGCTCAAACTTCGCAATGAGTGGCGCAATGTCCTTATATGCCGTTTTCATCAACGCTTCAATATATTCAATAAATGGCGTAAATAATTCCCAACATTGCTTCATTTGCTCTGTATAAAATGCTTCATTATTTTCTAAAAATGCCTCAAGCTGTAAAAAACCGCTTCGTTGATACAAATCATCATCGTAAAATTCTTGCGCTGCTTGAGCATATGACGCTGAAATCGGAAAAACGTGTGCTAAAAACGGGGAGATCGGCTTTAATTGCTCATCGATGTGCTGCTGTAGCGGTTCATCAACGAGCTGGTCGTGAATATCAATCATATTTACGAGGCCAATAATGCGCTTACCTGCTGCCGTGTACGCTTCTAGCTGCTTCACTTCCTGTTCACTGCCAATATTTCCGTACTGCGTCACCCATAAAATAGTATCGCTCTGTTCATCGATCACATGTGGCTCTGAAACATGTAAAATGAGCTCTTCTAAATAATCTAAATCGTGTAAAAATGTATTTTGCGGGTACAGCATATGCACATTTTCATGAATAAAATAAGTGCCATCTACACAGTTCGCTGCTACTTTCCCGAGTAATACGTCAACAATCGCTGTTTTGCCTACTTGCGATAGCCCTGTTAATGTGTAACGTGGCATCGTAGGCAGTGCCCTTAGTTCCTCTAAAAAATATTGTGCAGCTTCCGTGTCTACTTGTTGCTTTTCGACGCATGCTTGTACATACTTCATCAGCTTTTCACGCAAGCTTTGCACTTGATGTGTCAAAGTTATTGTCATAATGTTCGTCCTTTAATTCCAAAATATATTCCTTCATTATACCACACTTTTATCACTGAAGTTTTCATACGCGAAAAAACACGAAAAATCTACATAACGTAAATTTCCCCTTTATAGCTCATCACGGTAAGCTTATGTTGACGCATAAAGGTTGCTTGAAACGAGCGGCAGACTTCTGCAAGAACAGCGAACGTTTCTTTTGCGACGAGTAATCGCTCGAGACCCCGCAGTCGTAAGGCACGAACGACAAGGAAGATTGAGACACGAGCTTTTCCCTAAGACCTTAAGAAGGCTCGCCACACGCGCTAGCCATCCTTCGATCTTAGTTTTGCAGCTGAAACAATCGATTCATCTCGATAAAAGTGGCGTATTAACAGACCTACAATTATAAAAAACATGATGTGAGCATCAATTGCCCACATCATGTTTAGCTAATGACTAAATCTTTATGCTCTTTGCGATAAATCGACGGTGATAAGCCTGTACATTTTTTAAATACGCGACTAAAGTAAAAGCAATCATAATAGCCGACATTTTCGCCGACTTCTGCTACCGAGCATTCACATGTGCGCAACTGCTCCTTCGCTTTTTTAATGCGCAGCTCCATTAAATATTGACTCGGATTCATACCAATCGTTGCTTCAAATAGCTCGCTAAAGCGTCGACGCTCAACACCGACACGCTCTGCTAATTGGGCGATCGATAAGTCTTCTGCGTAATGCTCGTGCATATAAGCGACCGCAAATGATACGACTTCGCTTTTTGGTGTCATTTTTTTTCGCTTCGCACTTACTAAAAACTCCTCGAGAAACTGCATAAATAACGTCTGACTTTGTAAACGTGCATAGCTTCCTGGCGTTTGTGCAAGCTGTAGCATATGCGTAATGAAATGCGTACAACGTGCTACATCGTCTACTTCATAGCTATAATGATGCGGCAATACATTTTCCTCACCTAGCACCTCGTAGCTTAATACGACATATTGAAACGGCTGTACACTCGTCACCGTAATGTAACATTCTGTATGCGGACCAACATGTAAAATATGATTGGATTGTGCAGCATATTGTATGTCTTCTATTGAAATTTTTGCTTGCCCTTTTAACGGAAATAAAAAATAGTTCATTTTCGGATTAATATTACGAATCGGACAAGCGCTTTTAGAAGCCAATGTCGTTGAAAAAATATTAGCAAAATGCGTTGGTGTCTGTGCATAAAGCTCGATTAATTGGTTAATGTTCATCATATGTACGTCCTTCCAACTTTCTAATTGAGAGAGTTCTCATTGAAAATGATTATCAATATCATATAAATCATTACATCTTTTGTCAACTGCATTTCCAAAAATGATCGTAAAAAGTGTTCCGTTCGCCACACCTCACGATTTAAGACACAAAAAAGCTGTACGGTTCGTCTCCTTTGACGTCTCGTACAGCTTTTTTTATTTATGTTGTTTGTACTTCTACTTCTGTTACTTGCGTGCTGCGTTGCTTTTTCATGCGCTCAATGTCACGACGTAATACAACCGCAATGATAAAGGCTACTGCAATTAAGCCTGTGAACACGTAGAACACCGGAATGTAGCTGCCTGCCCCTTCGTAAATTGCTGTTACAAGCATCGGACCGAACACACCACCAAGTGACCAAGTCGTTAATAAGTAGCCGTGAATAACACCAAGCTGCTTCGTACCGAACATATCTGATGCAAATGCCGGTAAGTTTGAAAATCCACCGCCGTAGCAGCTTACTACTAAGAAAATAAGAATTTGGAATAGCAATACGCTAGATGTAAACGGTAACACGATGAAAGCAATCAATTGAATCGTAAAGAAAATAACGAAAACGTTTTGACGACCGATGTAATCTGATCCTGCTGCCCAAAGAAGGCGACCACCACCGTTAAATAATCCCATTAAACCAACCATCGTAGCTGCCCCTGCAACCGATAACCCAACGATTTCTTGCGCCATTGGAGAGGCAACTGAAATCATCATAATCCCTGCTGTTACGTTAATTAGATGCATTGACCAAAGCATCCAGAAACGTTTTGTACGAACCGCTTCACGCGCAGATAATTGCGGCGCTTCTACTTTCGCTGGACCGTATTTGCTCACCGACTCTGATCCTTCTACTTCGCCCGGCTTTGGTGGCGCGATATATAATGCCCCGCACATCATTAATGCGAAGTAACTAATCCCTAAAATAAAGTACGTATTTTGAATGCCTACGTTTTGCATTAAGCTTGCTGCAACTGGTGCTGTAATTAATGCCCCTGCACCAAATCCTAGTACAGCCATACCCGTTGCTAAACCGCGACGATTCGGAAACCATTTAACTAATGTCGATACCGGCGCGATGTAACCAATCCCCATACCTAAACCACTCAGTAAACCGTATGTTGCCCAATATAATACAACTGAATCAATCATGATCGCGACACCAGCTCCTGCTTGCCCTAAACCAAATAGTACAGCTGCGAGCATGGCCGATTTACGCGGTCCATTTTTTTCTACAAAGCTTCCAAACATCGCCGCGGCAAACCCGGCTAACCCCATCATAATTGTGAATGCAATCGTAACTTGTGTCGCATTCCAACCCATCTCCGTTACAATTGGATTTTTATACACACTGTATGCATATGCTCCCCCGATTGATAAATGAATTGCAATCGCCGACAAAGCAATTAACCAACGATTCTTTTTCATAAAAACTCCCCCTCACGAAAAATATCTGTCGTTCACACTTTTTTTCTGTTTCTTTGTCTGTTTTGTGAACTGCTTGTTAACACATTATCATTACACAACGTTTTTATGCAATAGTTTTATTTTCAGTAGCATGTAACCGTAACAACATAAATATTTTGCATAAATAAGATTTTTCATTCATTTCTTACAATAATCTGTACTTATACACATTTAGATTTCCTTTCATATCCACTGTAAACTGTACTAATCAAAGATGAAACAGATATTTACTTCGCACATTAAAGTATTTCAATATAATACGACAAAAATGAAAAAAATATTTATTTTTACTTATTTTACTTCTATAGTGTAACTTTTTTCTTTTTAATTCGACATTCTTGTTGTGAAACACTTTAATTTGTCGCTCGTGACAATTTTACGTATTTGAGAACGTTTTTTCGCTCGTTTATTTAAAATTCTTAACCAAAAATATGTAAAAAAAATAGAAATAAAGCTTTTGACGTTATTATTTTTAAAAATGCATATTCGCGACTTACAGATTTTGAGTTACGAGCTTTTCCACAAGGCGTCTCAGCGCATGCTACTTGCGACCGATCTACAGCATTTATTTCAACTTAGTTGCTAAAAATTATGGATCTTCACCATAACTTGGGGTTGCTTTCCACGTCGAGGCAGGCTTTCCGCGGGCGCGGAGGCGAACACGATGTTTGTCATGAAGGTGATGCCACATGGACGTGGCGTTTATCACCTTCCTCAAGCCTCCTCGTCGTTCGTGCCTCACGACTGCGGGGTCTCGAGGCTCGCGCTTTTCCCGCAGGAGTCCGCCTCTCGTTTCAAGCAACCTTTATGCGTCAACCCCAGCTTAAGGTGATGAACCAAAATTATGCATTTCACTATATAACGATGGCGTTTCAGCAAGCTTGCGAAAAATATTCATTTATAGAGACGGTGAATATATTTTAGCGTTTTGTTAGTATGCTCCACATAGAGGCACGCTTTCCGCAGGCGTGGCGGGAGCCTTTCGTGTCACGCTGGAGTCCGCCTTTTATTTCGAGCCTCGTTCGCATTCTAAATTTCAATCACCTTGTATATAGCTATTAAAATGACCATTCAACACGCTTGAAAAATGCCATCATTTGCACTACTGTCCGTTGTCTTCTACACTACGAATAAGAGGTGACAAACATGAATGATAATTATAATAAAGAACCATTATCAGAAGAGGAATTTTTAGAGCTTGTACTACAGGAGCAGGAAAAGGCATTGGCTGAGGCGAAAGAGGAGCGCAGACGTCGGGCACAAGGACAGGCGACGATCAAGCGAAAGCCGTTTCGCATTCGCATCGTTGCGTACGTCGCTGCTTTTGTGCTACTTATTAACGCACTCGCACTATTTTTAGAAGTGTACTCGATTCCAGCTGTCGACTTTATGAAGGCATCTGCTACATTGTCACAGCAGCAGCCAATTCAAGAAGCGAAGGAAGCAATTGTTGAAATCCGAAGTGAAAATAGCAAAGGAACAGGTTTTTCCGTTAGCGCAGACGGCTGGATTATTACGAACGAGCATGTCATTGATCATGCGCTTTCATTAACAGTGGCGTTTCCATCACACGGCATATATGAGGCAGAAGTCGTCGCAAGCTTCCCACATATCGATAGTGCCATTTTAAAAATTGATACGACCGATGCGCCATTTGTTTCACTTGCATCAGCACCTACTTATATAGAAGAGGCGCCCATTACATTTATAGGAAACCCACTATCATTTTCGATGATTGCGAATAAAGGTGTATTGAAGGAGCCGATTTTATTGGAAGATTGGTCATCGGCTGTGTATATGATTGATGCGCCTGTATATAAAGGCAACAGTGGCTCGCCAGTGTTTAATGAGAATATGGACGTCATCGGTATTATTTTCGCTACAATGTCGCATCGCTCACTCGGAAAAGTCGGACTATTGATCCCAATTGAAACGTTGCTTAACGTTGCACCAGCTAATTTTGTTGAAGCAATTCAGCTACAGTAAAGTACGATACGTGACTACAAGCATTAAAAGCTTAACAGTTACAATTCACAATGGATGCTTCGTCGTGAAAGTGGACTTCTCTGGAGATCAAACTACACCTGAAACATGTATCTCCCCAAAAAAGTAATTTCAAAAATAGAAAAGTGCCATTGGGAAATGTTGAATTTCCCAATGGCACTTGTTTTGTTCTAACCTCTTTTCCATTAGCATAACTGCTCATCTGAAATATTTTCAATTTGCACGCGCTCCCATTTAACGCGCTCGTTTAAAAACTCAATGTAAGCGCATAATACAAGCTCCTCCATCGATTGCTCATCGTATGTGGTGCGACATGCTATACCGACTAATAATGTTTGTTGTAATTCATCGCTAACTTGCGCTTTCAACGAAGCAATTATTTTGTGTATGTGCTGCTCACTTTGCATGCGCATAATGAGTAGTACTTCTTGATAAATTATTTCTACATATACGACGTCGTGCAATTGCTGACAACTTTGCAAAAGCTTTTGTGCGTACGTCATATTATGCGTATGCTCTAGCTGCAAAACGATTGCAACGACTGGCTCATCATTTGTAATTTGCCCGTGCAATGGCGCTAGTAGCTCGTTGCTATACATCGTCGTTGCACGTGGACGAGTCAACGTCGTATGCTTTAAAAATTGCTCGTATTGGTGCTTCGTTTGATTGTAACGCACGAGCTGATTTACTTTTTTGTATAAATCGAGCTTCGTTTTAAAGAGCTGCTTTTTCTCCTCATTTGATAATGTATGCTCCTCGATGACATGCGTACAAACATGTAATGCATCGCTGTAACGCTCGACCATTAAATAATACCGTGCCTTTAATAAAAGAAACTGATGATATTCACGCGTTAACCCTTCCATTAACGGCGGCATTTGTAACTCTTGTAGCAACGTTAAAATACGCGGCTGCTTTTTCGCCTCAATGCTCGCCTCTAACAGTAACAGTTTCGCACATACGTGATCGTTTTTTGTCGCGATGTCGTCACTTTGCATGTAATGTGACTGAAGCTGTGCGCACTCATATGCTGTGTCGTAATTTTTGCACGCTAAATGTTTGATTGCGAGCATGCGATACCCTTCTGCTAAGCAGCGTGAACTGTAACGCGTTTTCTTTTGTGCATAGCGAATGTAACGCAATGCTTCTGTTTGTAATTCGTCGTAGCGCTGATGCTGAAGTAAATAAAGTAAGCGAATGCGATAAATCATCCAGCGATTGTCAGGTGGCAACGAATTTGCATCAAAATGCAATAGCTCCTCCATGTTTTGTGAATGAATCATTTCCCCGTAGCGAAAGTAGTAATTCGCCTCTGCGTTATAGGCAATGAGCCTGTATACAATGTTCTGCTCACGAATAGCTAAACGCTCTAAATATAACGTCAAGTCACTAACGAGCTCACGGCGTTCGTTTTCAATCAGCATATGCATGGCGTTCATATATCGTACATACGATAGCTGAGACATGTTCATCACCACCTTTTTATAAAATCCGTTCGTTCAACCTCTACCTTATTCCTTTACACCTTTTCTCACATTATAAAACCTAAAGATTTATCGTTTATTAAAAATAAGCATACAAAAGACGTATTTATAAGCATCTACACTCATAAAATACGTCTTTTTTTAATTATTTTATTTCATCAATATGATTCTTTATACATTTTCTAAAACGTGCTCAGCTGGTATATAGTCATGCCCTAACGCAACTGCTACGGCTTCGTACGTCACGACACCACCAGCAACGTTTACACCTTTTCGCAGCGCTTCATTGCGTCTTGCCGCTTCCTTAATGCCGAAATTTGCTAACTGCAACGCATAAGGCAATGTAACGTTCGTAAGTCCCCACGTAGATGTTCGCGGCACTGCACCAGGCATGTTCGCCACCGCATAATGAATGACGCCGTGTTTTTCATACGTCGGATTGTCGTGCGTCGTCACATGTGTAGACGTTTCAAAAATGCCACCTTGATCGATCGCAATGTCAATAATGACCGCCCCTTTACGCATGTTCATCACCATTTGCTCGGTAACAAGCTTCGGTGCTTTAGCGCCTGGAATTAACACCGCACCAATTATTAAATCTGCGTTAGCGACCGCTGAAGCGATGTTGTAGCTATTTGACATAATCGTTTGAATGGCATGTCCATATTGATCGTCTAGCTGCTTTAAACGATGCGCACTAACATCTAATATCGTAACGTTTGCCCCTAAGCCGATTGCCATTTTCGCGGCATTTTCTCCTGCAACACCACCGCCAATAATGACGACGTTTCCACGCTCGACACCTGGAATACCGCTCAGTAAAATGCCGCGACCACCGTGAATTTTTTCTAAATATTGTGCGCCAATTTGCACAGCCATGCGCCCTGCCACCTCGCTCATTGGCGTGAGAAGAGGGAGCGTACGATGAAGTTCGACCGTTTCATACGCAATCGCAATGACGCCACGTTCAACAAGTGCTTTCGTTAACTCTGGCTCTGCAGCTAAATGCAAGTACGTAAATAAAATAAGCCCATTGCGAAAATATGCGTATTCCTGCTCGATTGGCTCCTTTACCTTCAACACGAGATCACTTGCCCATACGTCGTCTACTGTGCCGATTTCTGCCCCTGCTTGCACATATTCATCGTCGGTAATAGATGATAACACGCCCGCGCCCGCTTCAATGACGACGCGATGTCCCTCTCGTACAAATGCGTCCACTCCTGCTGGTGTAATCGCCACACGTGCTTCGTTATTTTTAATTTCTTTCGGTACACCGATGTTCATACGCCCACCCCTTTTCACATATTGTATCAAGCGTGTTGATTAGCCCGTTCGCGTATTGCGGCTCGCTTTCCGAGGTGTTAAGGCAAGAGCTTTTCCCCTAAACGTGTCGCCGCACGCTCCTTACTCATATACAGCATTTATTTCCGTTTGATTGCTGAAAATAATAGCTTTTAATGTATAAAAAACGCTAATCAATAAACCTGATATTGTACTTTTATTATAACATTAAACAGAAGATATACGTACGAACGACAAATAAAAAGAATGCACTACGAGTCAACTTTGACCTGCAACGCATTCTTTTCTTTTACATATGAACTTAGACGTATTGGTTAACAATTTTCATGCCACTAATTTTTTTAGCAACATATGAGAAATAAATACGGCATCGAACTGGTCAATGAGCCGATCACATCACAATATCATTCATTACCAGCGACGTCTTTTACGCGATGTACTGTAACTTCTATACGATGATGCATTTTTCTTTGGCTGCAATACATAAAATAAAATACTCATTAACACGACATAAATAATCGATAACAATAAGCTATATTGCGCAGGCGTGAATGAGAAAAACATCGTTTCCCAATCATTCGCGTGCGGGCGTCCTGCATATGCATAAGATGTTACCATCGTTGCCAGCGCTCCGAGAATAAACGGAATGAGCTGACGCTGTAATGCCGCCCAAACTGTGACAATAATAAACACGATCAATCCTGTTACGTAGCCGAGTATATTACCAACTTCATATTGAATGAACATCGCAAAATAACTGTAAGGAAAAGCAAGCAACAGTATAATAGCGATAAACTGTACAATTTTCATTCGTAAACGTCCCTTCTAAATAAAACTCTCTATTATCATACCATCACTTACACATTTGCGACATTATTTTCTGAATTCCGTTCATTTTTATCGTGAAATAACAAAAAACGATACGTACCTCGCGAAAAGTACCTCGATTATGTCATACGAATGTCTTGCTATCGCGCGACGATTCACTATACAATAATAGAATATTTTTAAAGGCTTGTTGCAAGTCTGTTAATACGCCACTTTTATACAGCTGAATCGATTGTTTCAGCTGCAAAACGGAGAGCAAAGCGATTTTGTCGTACGTAGCGCGTGCGGTGAGAATCCGTAAGCCATATGTGGAAACTTAAGGCATGCGAGTAGCGTCATTACACAAGCTATAAATTATGTTCGCCGTCGAGCCTACACTCGGGCCATCGCATAGACAAAGTGAACCGCAATACACGAAATGCCAGTTGAATGGCGTATCAACACGCTTCCTATTTTTATTCTATTTGCACGAAAGAGGGGATTATATGGAAACTGTTCACCCGACCATTCGCGCACAATTGCTTGCTAATAATGCATACATTCATCAGCTAGAGCTTCCGCTGACACATGCGACGGTGCATTATTACGAACGCGGTGAATACATTGTTGAAGAAGGCTCCAAAATTTCTTCCTTTTTCTTTATTTTACAAGGTCGATGCAAAATTTATTTGACGCATGAAAATGGTAAAACTTCACTATTAAATTTTTTGGAAGCTGGCGCGTTCATCGGTGAAATCGAGCTATTGAACGAATCATACATATCAAAAGGGGTCCAGACAGCTACGCCCGTTTATTGTGTTGCGTTTCCACTGCATTATTATCGTGCGCATTGCTTACAAAACACCGCATTTTTGCGACAGCTCGCAAAATATTTAGGCGATAAGGCGGTCGCAATGGGCTTTAAAGCGTCGATGCAGCACGCGTTTCCACTTGAAAACAGACTAGCGCATTTCATTTTGCTTGCAGCACAAGAATATGTGTACCAGGAGCGTCATACAGAGGTGTGCGATTATTTAGGGGTGTCGTATCGCCATTTATTACATACATTTGCATCGTTTTGTGAAAAAGGCATACTCACAAAAGAAGGGCGACATTATAAAATTACCGATGAGCCGGCACTACGTAGCTTAGCTAGTGTCATTTCCTTCCCAAACTATACGACGGCAAATCGATAAAGACGTTTTTTTGCGCTTTGTAGCTAATAAGTGTACACTTAATTTGTAATAAAGACATCTATTTTTAGGGGGCCTTCGTATGTTATCAGCACAATTACACAAAGCATTAAACGATCAAATGAATTTTGAATTTTTCTCAGCACACGCTTATTTAGCGATGGCGGCACACTGCACAGACGAATCATATGACGGATTTGCAAACTTCTTTTTAGTACAAGCAGAAGAAGAACGCTTCCACGCAATGAAATTTTATAACTATTTAAGCGATATGGGCTACCGTGCGACAATTACAGGATTTGAAAACCCTGGCAATGAGTTTTCATCTATTTTAAACGTATTTGAAACAGCACTACACCACGAAAAAGAAGTAACACGCCGCATTTACCATTTAGCGGACGTGGCGTTAGATGAGCGCGAACACGCCACGATGGCATTTTTAAAATGGTTCATCGATGAGCAAGTAGAGGAAGAGGCGTCATTTGATACGTTAATTAGTAAAATTAAACGCATTGAAAACGATTCTAACGCGATGTTCATGCTTGATGCAGAGCTTGCTAACCGCACATTCGTACCTCCAGCTGGCGAATAATATTAAAAATAGCTCGTCACCATTCAAACTATATACAAGGTGATTGAAATTTAGAATGTGAACGAGGCTCAGCCACGCCCGCGGAAAGCCTGCCTCGATGTGGAGAGCCGACGAACAAAATGCTAAAATACATTCACCGTCTATATATATACTTTTTTGTATCAACGTTAGTTTACGGTGATGAACATAAAAAATGGTCGAAAGAAGCATTCGCTTTTTTCGACCATTTTTTATTTGCACTGCGTTAAATTTTAAATGCTTCCACTTTGCTCTTTAAGCTTTCTGACATATGAGATAAGTTTAATGCGTTCGTTGCGACTTGATGCATCGTTGCAGCAACCTCCTCTACCGTCGCCGTCATCTGCTCGGAACTAGCCGAAGACTCCTCACATACTGTCGCAATTTCTGTAATCGATGTCGATACATCTTGTGACGATGCGTGAATTTCATTTAATCGACGTGACATTTGCTGAATTTCAATGTTCATTTGAGCAACGGCAACCGAAATATCATCAAAGCGATGTCCTGTTTCAGTTAGCTGCTCAGAGCCACTTTGCACCTCACTATAGCCTTCTTGTAGCGAGTTCGTCACATCCTCTGTATCTGCTTGAATACGTGATACGATAAATGAAATGTCCATTACTGATGAAGACACTTGCTCGGCTAACTTTCGTACTTCATCCGCTACAATGGCAAATCCTTTACCATGCTCCCCTGCACGCGCCGCTTCGATTGCTGCGTTAAGTGCAAGTAAATTCGTTTGATTCGCAATATCGTCAATGACCGATACGAGCTTCGTAATTTCATTTGATTGATTGTTTAAACCTTCTACTTTTTGTACGGCCTCGTGCATGACGTCATTAATTGACTGCATTTTCGTAAGCGACGTCGTCATCAGTGACTTTCCTTCGAGCGTTAAGCTTGCGACAACATCAGACTCTTGCTCTAGCACGTCACCTGTGTTCACAATGTCCTTAATGTTTTCTTTAAATATTTCCATCGAGTTTGCCACACCTGTTGTTGCTTGCGCTTGCTGCTCTGATCCTGCCGCTAGCTGTTGCATCGTCACCGCGGCTTGATCCATTCCTGACTGTACGTCCTCTGATGAACGCGAAAGCTGCTCGCTATTAATGGCTACTTGCTGCACGACGTCATCAATTGAACTAACGACATATTTCGTTTTAAATGTCATTTCATTTACCGATTGTGTAAGCGTCGCAAATTCATCATTACGTGTCGTTTCCAATGGTTTCTGGCGTAAATCTCCAGTTGCTAGCTCCTTCATATAATTTGTCACACGACGCAGCTCATTTGAATACGTATTTGCTGTTAATATGCCGACGATCGTTGCAAATGCAATAACGATCACTGCCGCTATAACAATCGTTAGCTCATTCGAACGCGCTTTGTCGTATAAATCTCCAGCTAGCACACTAATGTTACTCGCACGCATCTCGTTTAATGCGTAATACCCTTCTAGCACTTCCTCAATTTGGGGTTTCAGCGACTCATACGCCGAAATTGCCGCATCTTGGTCCATGCTACTCACAAGCGGGAATACATTTTGCTGTACCGATGCAATCCATTCACTGCCTTCATTAATTAATGCATCGCGCTCTGCGTTTTTCCCAAAAGCATTCAATTGATCAAGTTTTGCCTCTATATTTGTAGTTGATTGTGTAAACTGCGTGACATATTGCTCGTTTGCAGTAATGACGTAGCTGCTCGATGCCATGTAAAGCTGCGAGAAAATTCGGTACATTTCCTCATTGATTAACAACAGCTCTAGCTCAGTTGTCGCTAGCTCATTCGCTTCCTTTTCCATTTGATTATTTATCACAAACATGTAGCCGTACGATATAATCATAATGCCTACAATTAAACTAAAAACGAATAATAACTGCTTCCGAATTGATGAAAATAAAAATTTCCCCATCTTGTCACTCCCTACCGTTCTTTCTGTTCAAGTTATTTAATAGATTACCCGGTGACGTGTCATTCAAACATTTCAATCGAAACAAAATAAGTAAAAAAGAACTATTAATGGCTAACCAAACTATCTTTTTCACTATTTTATCTTGAGAAAATTATTGATATTGTGCATAAGGAACTGTCGAACGTATTGAAAAAGCTATACAAAAAAGGCCGGAACCTCTCGTGCATAGCTTCATATTTAGTGCAAGCGTGTTAATTATTTAATCCATTGGCAGAAGCGTATTGCAGCTCACTTTGCCTCTAGCGGCTATTCGAGGCAGATCAATTCCTCGGGCTCGGCGGCGAACATGAGGCACAAGCTGTTCCCTAAGGAGTCTCGCCGCACGCTTACTGCCATTAACATGCCGCATTTATTTCCAAGTTGCTGCTAAAAACAGCCGATTTCACTGTATATAAATGGCGTATCAACAGACTTGTATTTATTGTGTTATTTTATGCTCGTATAAGTAATCGTACGTAATATCGACGAATAAATAATGATGACTCGGTAGCTCAATTGAAAATGTACGTGTCATATCCCCTGTCTCAATGTCACGATACACACTCGAGAGCTCACCTGTTTTGCCATGGCGAAGCTTAATAATATTCATAAGAAAATACGGCCGCCAGCTCCAGTTTTTATGTTTCGCATTTTCAAGCACGAGCCATTCTTCCTTGTAACGCATAATGTTTGGCGATACTTGGAAGCCGTCCTCATCGGTCATATAAAGACGGAATGAATAATCGGTTAATGCCTGTGCAAGCTTTAGCAACGATTGTTCGTCGTCCGCTTTTGGCTGACAGCGCTCCACGATGCTCGTTAGCTCTTGCTGCAGCTTGCGCATCGCTTCAAAACGTTGCTTCAACAGCTTCTTCTCCGCTTGAATAAAACGAACACTCTCATCATGTAAGCGCTGCTGTAAATTACTCGCCTCAACAAACGTCGCAGCAGGTTTCGTTAAATAACGTCCGCTATAGTAGCGTCCACCATTTTTCCACGCCGATTGCATATGATAGATCGTTTCAATGTTGTGAAACAGCAGTGAAGAGCCGATGCGTAGTGCGAGTGCGCTAATCGTCATAAATAAATCGTTGTTTGCTCCCCATGAATTGTAATCGAGCATCGTCACATCAATTTTTAATATATGCGGCTTCAGTAATAGCACGTAATCTAAATGTGTTTCAGAGCTAATGTTGCATAAGCATAGCTTCACCCCGTACGTCTTTAAATATCGTACAGCGTGATGCAGTTGCTCAATATCTTCGCAATAGTCATGCTCCGCCATCATCAGTACAATATGATGCAGTCGCTCCTCGCTTACATATTTTTGGATTATTGCAAAATAGCTTTCTCCAAAATCGACCATAAATAAATTTGGATTGATCGGAATGTATAAATCCACTGATAGACGCTCATCCTTAAACTGCTGCAACGCTTTTTCCATGACGAGCTGTTGTAGCTCGATACGATACTCAATCGGCACATCCTCATCGCATAAAAATGCAGGAATATCCGCTTCTTCTAGCACGCCACTTATTTCATAACCTTCTACAACATGCGCATCAGCACTATAAATCGGTTCATAGCGCACTTCTGTTTGTTGCAGCTTCGTTAACAGTTCCATTGTATCCATGTTGTTAAACCCCCAATACGTGTCACATTCCATTTTCTACAATTTGATTATACATGAAATTAAATAATTATTCAAAATGACATTCCCGTGTGATGTCATCGCTTCATGCCGCTCATTCATACGTATTCCCGTTTTCACATCAATGTGAACCATTATGCAAAAAGAGCTGCTTTTTTGTCATTGCCCCTTTATAAATAACTCGATGTGTGGGAAAATTGGTAAGCAGAAAAGGAGTTTTTGTATGAACACGATTATTAAACGATATGATGAATGGGAACCGTATCACGATTTAAACCGATACGGCAAATTAACGTTATCGAACATTGAATTTACAACAACTACATTATGTAATATGCGCTGTGCCCACTGTGCAGTCGGCTATACGTTAACGACAAAGGAAGCGACCGCTTTGCCGATGGACGATATCATTCGCCAGCTCGATCAAATCGAAACGCTGCGCACCGTGTCATTTACTGGTGGCGAGCCGTTGCTGACGAAAAACGGCATTAAGAAAAATATTTTGCCGCTCATTCAATACGCAAAGGAGCGCGGCTTAAAAACGCAAATCAACTCAAACTTAACGCTACCGATGGAACATTATGAGCTCGTCATTCCTTATTTAGACGTCATGCACATTTCGCACAACTGGAAAGACGAGCAAGAGTTTGTTGACGTCGGATTTAGCATGATGGAAAAATTACCGTCTGTCGATTATCGCAGCAAACTATACCGCAATATTTTTGACAATGCACGCACGCTCAGTGACGCTGGCGTGTTCGTGTCAGCCGAAACGATGCTCAACCGCAATACGCTGCCGTACTTACAGCAAATTCACCACGAAGTTGCGCATGAAATGAAGTGCAAACGCCACGAAATTCATCCGATGTACGCATCTGATTTTGCTGAAAGCTTAGAGGTTATCAATTTAGATGAATACCGCGACGCTGTCAATCATTTGCTCGACATTCGCGATGAACATGTATGGATGCTGTTTGGCACGCTGCCGTTTTACCGCTGTAGTATGCACGCTCAAGACATTGCGTTACTCGACCGCATCGATGCAGCAAACAATGTGACGGTGCGTAACGACGTAGACGGACGCTCGCGCATGAACTTAAATATTTTCACTGGTGAAGTGTCTGTATCAGACTTCTCAGATGACGGTGCAGCAATGAACAGCATTTTAAACAACTCACTTGTGAACATTTATGATGAGTGGCTACAATCGCGCATTTCAAACAGCATTAACTGCCACTGCCCTGCGGTGAAATGCTTAGGTTCAAACATTATCGTAAAAAATATGTATTACCCATCGCATACGTTCAAATCGAATACGGTGCGTTAACAGCAAAAGAGGTGCGCTACAGTCTATATGACCGTAACACACCTCTTTTTATTATGATTCTGATTTTACATCTTCTAGTTTCATAATTGTTGGTACGTCTGGATAATCCGAACGTAGCATATCGATTGATAAGTTTAACTTTTGGAACGGTGCATACGCTTTGTCAATTTCTAAATCTTCTAGTACGTTCGCCTGTAGCGTATCGTTATTTTGTAAAATTTCAACCGCGACGATGCGTTGATACCAATTTTGAAGCATTTCGCGCTGTGCATCAGTAAAGCTATCTTGTAGCACTAAATCCGCAATAAGCATCGATACGAGCTGCTGTGCTTCTCGTACACCGTCAAATTCGTTTAGCTTACGCGTTGCAAACATAAACGTGCGCATATCACGCTGCTGTGAGTTTTTAAAATGTTGAATTTTTTGCAATGCGCTATTGGCACGCTGCTGGACAAACGATTCGATAATGCGATGAATGCGCGGGAAGCTCTCAAGCAGCTGCGTTTCAATTGTGCGAATGCGCTCATAAATTAAATCGAGTAAGCTGCGCTGTAAATTTAGTTGATTAATTGCCTTGGATACGTCAAATACATTTTCTGTTCCTTCTTTAAATAATTTGCGAATGAGTAAAAAGCCGCCTTTTTGTCTCGTTTCCGTGTGCTGCTGTAGCTTTTTCATAAGCTCCTGATATTCGCTATATTTTTGACGATATTCGCGCAGCACTTGCTGGTAATCGCTCGCTAATCGCGTAAATACGATCGTATCTGGCGTTAATAAATAGTCGCGTGTTTCAATTAAGCGCACAAATTGGAATAACGTTTGAATCGGCTCTAGCAGGCTGCTGTAGCTTTCGTATTCTAGCTCGTATTCCTCCAAAATCGCCTGATTGCGCTTTTGGATTTGCTGCTGCTCCTCGACATTCGTATGCGCAAATTCGGCTGCTAGCTTTAACGGCTCACGCTCCAATAACGACTCAATTTCCAACGTAAAGCGCTCTAACCAGCGAAACAGACGGCGTGCGAACTTTTGGCTGCGCAATGTGCTCTTTTGGACGACCTCTGCTACCGCTTCGTCTAACGGTGCAAACTGTGCATCATTTGGCGCACGGTCTGCAATTTGTAATAGTTGCTTTGCATTTACATAGCGCATATCTCGCACATACGGCGCAATGTTTTCATGATTTTCGTGCGGCTTATCGCTAAAGTTGACGATGCATACCGGCTTAATGTGGAAGCGCTCATTTAATAGCTGTAGCCACGCAATTTCCTCATCGCTCACTTGCTGATCGGCACGGATAACGTAAAACACATCATCGAGCCGCT
Organism: Caryophanon latum; assembly: GCF_001700325.1. Classification (GTDB taxonomy): domain Bacteria; phylum Bacillota; class Bacilli; order Bacillales_A; family Planococcaceae; genus Caryophanon; species Caryophanon latum. The sequence goes on along the minus strand of NZ_MATO01000038.1, from coordinate 58,522 downwards.
GCATAATCGCCTCTGAAATGTAATAATTAGACGTTGACGTCACATCAAACGCGCGTGCATCAATAAACGAAATTGGCTCGACGTATGGATTATCAACCGACACGCTTAAAATTTCCATTTGCTCTCGCAGTAAATTCGCAGCAAATCGATCAGCCACCGTCAACAGCTCTAGCTTCGATAACTCAAATATCGCATCCACACCGTCCATAAATGCCGCTTCAATATGTTGCTCCTTACCATACTGCACGAGCGTATGCACCTTCGTACGATCTTGCTCTCTACTGCATAGTACAGGTGCGCGTAAATACGCATTAATGACGGATGTTTTACCGACACCTTCTTTTCCGACGACTAACACGATTGGGTTGCGTTGAATGTCAGATAGTAATTGCTGTAACGACTTCGTTGTCGTACGCACGTATGTATTGGATTGCATCGCCTGCACTATTTGCTCTAATGATTGGACAATCGTATCAAAATGCTCATCATGAATCGAGACTAATTCATTTAGCTTCATATGTTGTAGCCCCTTTATTAAACGTTTTATAAGAGTATATCGGATGTATCAGTACTTCTATCTACAATATTCCCAAAAAACAATATTTAAGACCTATTTATCGGGTATTTTTTGTAAAAAAAATCTTTTTTTCATTTTGTTTGTACTTTTTGTGTTTGTAATGTTTGAATTGGTGATAACTAATATATATAGACGGTGAATATAAAGCGTGTTCGTTAGCTAGTTAATTGGCAAGAACGTATTCTCGTCATACGTCTTAATGACCGTCTATATAAGCATGAATGTGTTGATTAGTTAATTGTTTGCAAATGATTACATAGTAAGAACTACTCAACCAATTTGATGTTAAGGAAGGAGTTGAACGTTGATGAACTTATTCACAAGCGCTTGGATCCACCCGAAAATGACGACACGTTACGTCATTGAGTCAAAAAATATGCTCTTTACGATTTTACTTTTTTTAGCAACATTACTCGGTGTGTCGCTGACGAGCTATCACTTTAAAGCACAAATGGCACAAACGTTTGAGCCGCTTTCGCTCACGCAGTTTCTCATCGTCTACATCGTCGTCATTCCGCTTGCACTGCTGTTATTTTTAACGTGCGCGGCAATTATTACGACATGGGTCGGTAAGCTATTTAAAGGTACTGGTTCACTAAAAAACGTATTTCAAAGCATCGTCGTCGGGCATATTCCGATGTTGCTACCGATTCCATTTATGATCGCGTGGCTCATTGTCGATGTAAATGGCTTTTTAATGAGCACATCGTCACTTGCAGCGAATGTGTCACAGCTTGTCGCGGGGATTAGTGCCATTTGGGCTTTTTATATTACGGTCGGAACAGTTGCCGAGGCACACCGTTTCTCTTACGCACAAAGCATTATGACGTTATTAATTCCAGCTGCTCTATTTATGGGCTTTTTATTTATCGTACTCGTCGCACTCGTTACGTTTATGACAGGCACATAACGAACAAAAGGCAAGAGCTATTGCTGCATAGCTCTCGCCTTTTTCATGTATGCAACTTAGAAAATACCCGTTTCCATTTCTTCCTCGGATACGATGACGTATTCAATCGAAGTTAAGCCTGCTACTTGATGTGATAGCCCTTGGATAAAGACAACCTCGTTGTTATCACCAAACAACTTAAAGGCAAACATCGCATCCCCAACAGCGGCGTGGAAAATGTTGAAGCTACTTGCACCAATTTCCCAATTGACAACATGCTCGTCAAATAGCGCACCTGTAAACTGCTCGTACTCTACTTTTGTCGGTTTAAAGCCTAAATCTCGGAACGAAATGGCCGCTTCACTTTGCTCGTACGCGTGATACATCACTAACTCGACCTCACCAAACTCACTTACAAGCCCCGCACGCTTCGTTACACCTGCATCATTTTTAAACGTTACAATGTATTGTCCTACATCATACATCGTTAATTCAAATAGCTCGCTATCTTCGTAATACGTAAACTCATATAACGATTCGTCTAACGCCTCACCTGAAATTGACTCAATCGTCACGTCACTTGGAATGAAGCCGATGTCCATTACATCAAAAATAATGCTCGCCGGTGAAATCGATTCATCCTCTTCAATCGTCATTTCAAGCTTGCCATTCGTTTCTGTTACAGTAATTTCGTAATTTTGCGAGAATACGTATTCGATATATTCATCCGTTTCACGATATGCTGAAATTGTTAACGTCGACTTCCCTTCACTTAAACCTTCCACAACTAAATCGTCGCCTGAACGGTGCAATATTGCTACTGGATCATCTGGACCGAAAACGTAGCCATCTAGGAATGTTACGTTAAAGTCTGACGGGCGTAAACGTTTTACGACACGCTTTTCCATCACTTGTTGCGCACGGTGAATGAACGTCGCAAATTGTCCGCGTGTAACAGGGCTATATAAATCAAAAATGCCGTCTTTACCGATTGTAATTTTATGTTCATATAATGCACCGATATATGGCTGTGCCTCTGAGTCAACGATAACATCAGAAAATGGAAGTGGCGTATTTTGATAGCTTAACGCAAAAGCTTTTGCGAGCATACGCGCCATTTGCTCACGTGTCACACCGCGTCCTGATCTAAATGAGCCATCTGTAAAGCCGTTAATAATTTGCGCATTTTCAAGTGCTGCAATTTCCTTGTAATACGCATGCCCAACCGGTACATCAGAAAAGTTCGGATTTTCCACGTCGTTCGTATCCAACTCCATTAATTTCACTAACGTTTTCACCGCTTGTCCACGTGTCACGATGACACCTGGACGATATGTGCCATCTTCAAATCCTTGAATAATTCCTTGCTTCTGTAATGCTTCAATTGCTGCATGATGCGAGTTTGCTGGTAAAACGTCTGAAAATCCTGCACTTGCAGGCGTCACAGAGCATACTGTCATCGTGACAGCTAGTGTCATCGCTAATGTGTTAAACCAAAATTTTTTCATACTTTCCACTCCCTAATTACGTGCAACCATTCAGCACATTTGTTCCATTACTTTATGTGTAACTTTTATATATAGATGGTGAATGTATTTGTTAGTCGACTCTTCACATCAACGTAAACTGTTTAGCGGGCGTGTCGCTAGCTTTTCGTATTACGCTCACGCTTTTCTTGCTGGCGTCCGCTTCTTATTTCGTCGTTCGCATTATACATTTCAATACAGTCTATATACACAACGTTGAACTACTTTTTGGCTGCAATTCCTTTAGACGTATTTATACATGTGCGTCTTTTTATATAACATCAAACGTGTCATTTAGCTGGGCGCGTATTGCGATTCGCTACACATTCAATTTAGACAATGAAAAACATGAATCTCACTATCTACAAATGACGTACTAACACATGTGATCGTACATCATCACATTATTTATTTACGTTTATTGTAACACATCATGTGCATCGTTTAGCGAAATTCCTTGCGCATCCTCGTGTATTTTTACGCTTATGTAATATGCTATGTTTACATCACTACAGCGCCCACACCCACCAAAGAACGAACTGGAAAATAAACACGGAAATAGGAAACAATCCGAGGACGAGCGGCATGACCTTTCTAAATGTATATAAAACATCAATCGTGCTTGCGCGCCAACATAAAAAAACAGCATATGCAGACATACCAAGCACTGCGAATGTTACCCATCTCATTAAATAACGGTGCAGCGAAATGCCCGTCTGTAAAATCGTTTCAATGCTTGATGCCATCGTTAAAGCAAGTAATGTCAGAACAATGCTCGTACAAATACGCGCGACATACGGCTTTGGCCATTGTATATTTTTCATTTCAATTCCTCCTACATTGCTATTATCAGTTGTTTTAACAAAAATTGCACGAAAAAATATACGATGTATGCGTAATAAATGATCATTTCATGTAAACATGAAAAAAACACCACCCGAAACATATATGTTCCAAATGGTGTTACCGTTTTATTAAATGCTTCCAATCACAAGTAATACCCAGCCCGCTAAAAAGAATACCCCACCAATTGGCGTAATCGCACCAAGCTTTTTAATACCCGTGACAGATAACACGTATAAGCTACCTGAGAAAAATACGATGCCTGCGATAAAGCAATATGCTGCCCATGACAGCTCTGTGCTAGCGCCTAATAATGCATCATTGCTTAAAATGCCAACTGCTACGAGCGCTAATGCATGATACATATGATATTGCGTGCCCGTTTCCCACGTTTTTTCGTAGCGCTCCTCTGCGAATTTCCCCTTTAACGCATGTGCTCCGAATGCACCAAGCGCAACTGCAAGAAAACCTAAAATTGCTCCAATTCCAATCATTTAAAAAACTCCTTCCAACTTGTTCGTCTCAAGTTTATCGACAAACGAACGGACGCACAATAGCTTTTTGCCGCAACGAGCACTTTTTCGATTATAATTAAGTTGTAAGAAAAAATATTTCCTTACTTTTTTTCGGTAACAACGCATGTTACAATTTGAATAGTCTATTAAGGGAATGAAAAAGATGGTTCGAAACAGTACATTATTTTGCTTTATCGTATTTTTAGCTTTCGGTGTCGCAGCGTACATGACGTTCAATGTGCTATTTTTCACATTAGCGATGCTCGCAATTAGTATTATGACAGCGATTTTTGCTGTCGACGCATTAATGGGAAGTCGCATTTGGGAAGGGCTTATACATACAGGCTTAACGGCGCTCTTTTTAGGATACGGCTTTTTCGGTGAATATTTATTACAGCTTTTATAAACAATTTGAGTAAACATCATTTGAAACGAAATTGTTTCAAATGATGTTTTTTATCGATTTAGACGTGTCAATAGCAAACATAATAGTCGCAATTCATTTATTTTTTCAAAAACACTGGTTAATGTTGGTGAATTGTTTCACAATGTTTTACAATATAAAGTAACATTTTTTTATTTGAAAGGGGAATTTTAGTGTGAATTTGCCACATATGCTCGTTACATGTCAAGCATACGCTGCGATGTGTGAACAACGACGATTATTCATCGATGAGGAAGTAACGAAACTCCGCTTAGAGCGCTGGACACTCGCACACTGTATGCCGTTTTTGTATACAGTATATACGCAAAATAAAGCCGATCACCTGTACATTGCCCAGCACATGCAGCACGACATTGAACAGCAGCTATTTGCGCAGCTCGACACGCCATATGATGCGCGCGAGGAATGTCGTGCACTGTTTGATGATTTATTGTATCCACACGCTTCAAGCGACGCTATTACATTGTATAATAGCTTGCCATTACCGCTCTATATCGATATTTTAACGACGCTTCACAATCGCTCACAGCTGCTGCATGAGCGCATTGATTACAAAATTGCCCTTGGACAAGTTGCGCTGGCGACAGAACGCACAGAGCTTGCCCAAAGTCTTTTTGTGTGCGCTTGGCTCGATACGACGTTTGCGCAGCTGCAAGCTCAGCAAACACCTGACCGAACGTTCGATTGGATTTTACAATACAATATGAACGATACGACATGCCAAAATGAACTGCTTGCGTCACTTTGCGCGCGCCGTACATTTGCGACTGACCTTGAATACGGCTTGCATTTCTTTTTACACGAGCCTCTACAAAACATGACGATCGCCGAGCAATGCTTCTCACTATTTGCTGTTTATTACGACGATGCGATTCAAACATCGCAATTTGCACAAATTGAGCAGCGCTTTCTCGATTTGCAGCACGAACCACGTAGCACAAAAGCACAATTTTGTAACATTCAGCAACTGCTAAAGCTTTACAACGACGAGCAATATGAGCTGCTATTACCACTTTTACACGAGCTTGCAACACAGCAGCACGTTTTTGCGCTGTCGATGCTCGGGAAAATGTATCAAAAAGGGCAAGGTGTCGCACCACATATGTTTACGAGCTATGAATACTTAAAGGACGCATACTCACTTGGCGATGACGATGCGGCGATGCATTTAGCTGATGTTGCCGCTTCGATGCCGCACGCACTTCAACACCAAATCGTCCAAAAAATGCACGCAGTCATTAGCGAAAATACATCGCACGAATCGATTCCATCTTGCTTAATTTACGGCAAATGGACGTTGCTACACGGCGCACCATTTAACATGGAGCAAGCGACGTTTTTACTCGAGCATGCATTTTTGCACGGACTGCAATTTGAAAAAATGCATGCGGCGTATTTATTGTCTCGCCTATATGCAAAAACGGACGCCACTGCCTCAAACGAATGGTATGACATCGCTGAGCAGTACGGGCTTACACAGTTTAAACATTTGCTTGATTAAAAACGACCGTAACGATGAAAAAAAATAGAACAAAACAAAGCGTTATCAGGAAAATACAATTTCCCGATAACGCTTTGTTGCTTTCCGACTACGCTTCGTCACGCGGACGCCTTCCTCAGGGAGCGGCTCGAGCCTTACAAATGCAAGTCTCTCGGCACGTTCTGTTCCCCCTAGAAGTCGCCGCTTCACACGCTACGTCATCAAAATTCGCCTTTTTTTCGTTCTATATAGACGGTGAATGTATTTTAGCGTTTTGTTCGTCGGCTCTCCACATCGAGGCAGGCTTTCCGCGGGCGTGGCTCGAGCCTTTCGTGTCACGCTCACGCTTTTCCCGCAAGAGTCCGCCTCTTGTTTCGAGCCTCGTTCACATTCTAAATTTCAATCACCTTGTATATATATTAGCGAGATGCTTTTGGTGGTTGACACACTTCACATTTACGCTGATGATTTTCTTTAAATTTCTTCCATGGCTTTTCAAATGTGTTGCCACAAGCGCATTTGAACTCAAGCTTTTGTGAGAAGCCACGGTATTCTGTCGTTAATAATTCACTGTCTGAATTTTTTTCGACGAATTCTTTAATTTCCTTTAACGTCCATCGTTTACCCATCGTTACACCTCCGTTATACATAAGAATCCATTATATCACGCAAATGAAGTGTTGACGATTATTTTATTGCGCCAAGCATCGGCTCGAGCAATGTAGCCGTTGCAGCGGCGGCTTGCTCTACCGTTTCGCTATGCGTGTGCTGCCATTGTGAAAATGCTCCGTAAATCGCCCAGCTGATCATTTGTCTCTCGCGCTCGCTGCTTGCTGGTAAAACGCGTGCAAGCAATGCTTTCGTTTCATTTTTAGCGACTTCCTCAATCATGCTCGCAAATGAATCGTAGCCTTTTCGGCAACTGCTATGCATCGCGTCATGCACGTTCGCAATGCCTGTAAACAGCTCGATTATTAACTGCTCCCCTACCGTTTCGCTCGTCGCCTCGGCAAGCTGCTCCTCAACTAACTGCTGTAGCACCGTGTCTAGCAGCTCGTATTTATCGACAAAATGCGCATAAAACGTCGCGCGGTTAATGTGTGCTGTTTCGGTAATCATCTTCACTGAAATGTGTGAAAAATCGGTCGTGCGAATTAATATATGAAAGCTATCAACAATGAGCTGTCTCGTTCGAATTGTACGTGGATCCATTGGCCGCACCTCCTCTTTACAACAATTATACAAAACTGTCGTTTAAGCAACAAAGCGCGCACTCTGTCCATTGTTTACCAAATTTTTTCGTTCTATACTGAAGTCAACAACAAACGAGGAGTGACGATGATGAGAATAAAACAAATTCCACTACAAGCAGGCGACGGTCGCCATTTACATTACGCATTACAAACAGACGATTTATATGACAACGATCCGTTCATCATTTTAGCTGACGACCGCTTCGCTCATAACACATTTGCCGATCACCCGCATAAAGGCATTCAAACGGTGACATACGTACTTGACGGCAGCTTAACACATTACGATTCGAAAACAGGTGGCGGCGGTCGTTTACACGTAGGTGACTTCCAAATGATGACGGCAGGACGTGGCATTATTCATAACGAAAATCCAGACGCTAATGAGGACGTACGCGTATTACAGCTATGGGTGAACTTATCGAGCGAGCATAAAAAAGTAGACGGGTATTATGAAGATTTACCGAAAGCAAACGTTCCGCGTGTGGCGCTTAAAAATGGGCATATCGACGTCTTAGCAGGAACAATTGATGGCGTTTCCTCACCGCTGACGCTTCTTACGCCGTTCTTTTACGGCAACGTCGAGCTACAAGCAGACGCGGCGCATACGTTTACGATTCCAGCGACGTACAATTCATACGTGTACGTGTTAGACGGCGAGTTTACAATTGACGGCGAAACAGCGCGTGCGTACGACTTCATTCACCTTGACCGCAGCGACGACGAACAGCACGTGACGGTTCACGCAACGTCTAATACGCGCTTCGTCATCTTTAGCGGTGAGCCGATCAAAGAGCCGATTGTTGCACAAGGTCCGTTCGTTATGAATACAACAGAGGAAATTCAGCAAGCGTTTCGTAGCTATCGTGACGGCTCATTTTTAGACGGAAAAACGTATTAAAATACGTAAAATATAACAACGTAGCTAACATAACTATGGTATAATGGAAGCTCATATGAAGAGGTTGTTCGCAAAAAGAGATTGCGAACAGCCTCTTTCGTGTTTTCAGAAGAGTTGCAAGGGGGAAACATTGTGGATACATATACAAATTTACGTGCTGGTGAAAAAGGGGCGTACTTATCGATTATCGCCTACATTTTTTTAAGTACATTGAAGCTTGCGTTTGGCTATATCGGTGACTCACAGGCGTTACGTGCAGACGGTCTAAACAACTTAACCGACATTATCGCCTCGATTGCGGTGCTTGTCGGACTGCGCATTTCGCAGCGGCCACCAGATGATGACCATCAATATGGACATTTACGCGCTGAAACGATTGCGTCACTCATCGCGTCATTCGTTATGATTTACGTCGGCATTGAAGTGTTATTAACTGCGGTGAAAAGCTTATTTACGACGACGCACGGCAACCCAGATACGTTAACAATTTGGGTATCATTATTTAGTGCTGTTGTCATGTATGCAGTATATCGCTACAATTTACAGCTAGCTGAAAAAATTAAAAGTACAGCGGTGAAAGCAGCAGCGTATGACAATCGCTCTGATGCGCTCGTTAGCATCGCAACAGCGGTCGGCATTACAGCAGCGATCGTCGGCTTACCGATTATCGATACAATTACAGCGTTCATCGTCGGCATCATCATTTTAAAAACAGCGTACGAAATTTTAAAGGAAGCGATTCATTTACTGACAGACGGCTTTGATCACGACATTTTAGAACGCGTCAAAGTCGAAGCAGCACACATTCCGCAAGTGCGGGAAGTGCGTGATGTGCGCGGTCGCCAGCACGGAAGCTTAATGCTGCTAGACGTAACGGTTGCGGTCAATCCAAACTTAAATGTGCGCCGCTCCCACGAAATTACAGAAGAAATCGAAGCGTACATTCGTACAATTGATGAACATGCCTTGGCATTCGTCCACATTGAACCGTACGACCCGAAGGAAATGATTATTTGCGAAGACGATTATCATTTTTAAACGACAAAAGGCTTGCTCGAACAATTCCGTTCCAGCAAGCCTTTTTCGTTATTTCACGCGTTGAAAGCGCTCACATACGAGCAACATATCGTCTGAAAATGCTTCTCCGTGCTGCGGCAATGTTTCACTAAAATAAGCAACATGCCCGCGCCACCAATCGTCGTACGTGCCTTCACCTTCTGCAACGGCAAACGCCTCACTCACTTCATTCATCGGCACAATTGTCACTTCCGTTGTCTCGATAATTGCGATTGGCTGCTCGTCACCATTTAAAACGATTGAATACATGCCAACTTGCGGAAGTGGATCGCCTAATTTGTCGTACAGCACTTTCGCTGAGCGCGTCGCGGTTTTCGTACCATTAACGACGTAGCTGCCTAATTCATCGGCAAGCTCCTTCGTATGCGCAAACGAAAATGCTTCATATAGCTCTGCATGTGGGTGCTGCTGTAAAAATTGCGCCCAGTACTGTGTTATTGCTTCGTTCATTGCTTTGCCTCTTGTATAATGCCTACGATGCGCCCGTCTTTTTTAATGCGCAGCCCGTTTAATTGCCCGCCGAATACGCAACCACCGTCAATGCCGATGTATTTGCCATCGTTTGAAATCCAAATGCCGTGGTGCTCTTCGTGACTCCCGTGCTTTTCTTCCTCGCTTCGGATGCGGGCGGTCGGCGTATGCCCAAACACATTGCGTAGCCCTGAGCCATTTTCCTTACCGTAGTGCTGACGAATCCATAAAAAATGCTCCTCGGTGCTTTCTTGCCACGTCGTATATTTTGACTGGAAGCCCGCATGTGTAAACAGCACGTTGCCCCATTCGTAATAGAGCGGCAAGCTTTGTAAAAACGCCAGCTCCTGCTCGTAATGAGTCTCCATGTAGTTCGCCTGCTCCTCCCGACTAAGATGCGCTACTCGCTCACCGATAAACGATGCGAGCGTTTGCTGACCACCGTTACGTAAAAAACGCTCCGCTAACGTGCCACGCGGATCTTCGACAAATTCTCCGAGCATCGCATCATGATTCCCCTTTAACACAATTACTTGCTCTTTATATGTATGACAAAGTTGTTGTATATGTGCCATGACCTCTTTTGATTTCGTACCGCGGTCAATGTAGTCTCCCATTAAAATTAATTGCTCGTTGTCTACGTCCCAATGCTTTAGTAGTGCAACAAACTCATCGTAACACCCATGAATATCACTTACACAAAATGCTTGATTCATACAAACTGCTCCCTTCCATCCAATACGACGATGTACTCGCGTTATTTTCCCTTTGTACTACTAGTTTATCACATGTTATAGCTGTTGTTACAGTACGATATTTTTTTCTTTTTAAATTGCATATCGAAGCTGTTATATAACAAAGAAAAAGTGCAACGATTTAAACGCGTCGTTGCACTTTTTTCTTTATGTTTCCCACAAATGCTCTGGCGTACGAATGACGAGTACATCACACGTCGCTGAGCGCACAATTGCTTCTGACACCGAGCCGACGAACATGCGCTGTAAACCAGACTTACCTGTTGCACCACAAATAATTAAATCTGCCTGTATTTCCTTTGCATACTCTTTCACGATAAAGTTTTTCGGTGAACCAATTTCTGCAACAGTACGCACAAACTGCAAACCGTAATCTTCTGCCTGTCGTTCAAAACGCGCAAGCAGCTCATCTGCCTCACGCTGCACTCGCTCTAATGTAGTCGTTTCCATACCGCTATTTAATGGCGATAGTACGGATGAATCCATTACGTGTACAATGTGTAACGTCGAACCAATGTTGCGACTTGCGATACCTAATGCTGTTTGAAATGCATATGACGCTTCACTCGAGTGATCTACAGCAATAATAATTTGCTCATACAACCTTGTCATTGTAATGCCCCCCTACTTCTGTTCAGTCACGTGTGTATGAGTCTTCATTTAGATGATGTGAACGAATCAATACACCTCGTATTACATATCTATTCCCATATTCGGCGTCGTTACAAACATTGCGCAAACGACAAAAAACGCGAGAAGCCGCATTGACTTCTCGCGCATATATTAACCGAAGCGTCCTGTAATGTAATCTTCTGTACGTGAATCGTTTGGTGTTTGGAAAATGACGTCCGTTTCATCGTACTCAATGACTTCACCGTTTAAGAAGAACGCTGTTTTATCTGAAATGCGTGCTGCTTGCTGCATGTTGTGTGTCACAATCACGATCGTATAATCTTTTTTCAGCTCGCTAATTAATTCTTCAACCTTTAACGTTGAAATTGGGTCAAGCGCTGACGTCGGCTCATCCATTAAAATAACGTCTGGTTTCATTGCGATGGCACGTGCGATACAAACACGCTGCTGCTGACCACCTGAAAGACCGAGCGCTGACGTTTTAAGACGGTCTTTTACTTCATCCCAAATTGCCGCACCGCGTAAACTTTCCTCTACTAATGCGTCTAGCACCTTTTTATTTTTAATCCCTTGCATGCGAGGACCGTACGCGACGTTATCGTAAATGCTCATTGGGAATAAATTTGGCTTTTGGAACACCATGCCAACTTTCGTGCGCAGCTTAATGACATCTTGAGACGTGTAAATATTTTCGCCATCAACGGTAATATCACCTGAAACACGTACACCTTCGATTAAGTCATTCATGCGGTTTAACGTACGTAAAAATGTTGATTTCCCACAGCCTGAAGGACCAATTAGCGCCGTTACTTCCTTCTCCTGAATGTTTAAGCTTACGTCAAATAGTGCTTGCTTGTCACCGTAAAATAAGTTTAATTTGTCTACGTTGATTTTCGTTGCTTTATACCCGCGCTCCATTGCGATCGGTGCTGCTTGTGTGTACGTTGTTTCATGTAAAATCGTTGTCATAACGAAACCCTCCAAATGTTAAAAATCTGCTTTGTTTAGCTTTTTCGAAATAAATGTTGCTGTCATGTTAATAAAGAAAATTAACACGATTAAGACGATGCCGACTGCTGCTGCTAATCCGATGTCCCCCGACTCCTGCGTCACTAAATATGAATGAACGGTTAACGTACGTGCTGATGAGAAAATGCTATCTGGCATTGCGGCAACTGTTCCTGCTGTTAAGAAAATCGCTGCTGATTCCCCGACGATCCGTCCGATTGATAAAATAATTCCTGATAAAATACCTGGCATTGCGCTCGGTAAAATGACTTTATATAACGTCTGTAGCTTCGTCGTCCCAAGTGCGAGCGAGCCTTCACGGTAGCTTTGTGGCACAGTTTTTAATGCTTCCTCCGTCGTACGAATAATGACGGGTAACACGATGATCGTTAACGTTAATGATGCAGCGAGTATTGACATGCCGAGCTTTAACGTTGCTACGAAGAACACTGCCCCGAATAAACCGTAAATAATTGATGGAATACCTGTTAAACTTTCTGTTGCAAAGCGAATGATGTTTACTAAACGACCTTGCTTTGCGTATTCTTGTAAATAAACTGCTGCTAAAATACCAAGTGGTGTCGCAATTACTAACGAAATGATAATTGTGTAAATCGTTGTAACAATCATCGGTAAAATACCGCCGCCACCTGTTGGCGAGTAGTCACCGAAAATGAAGTCAAAGCTAATGTAGCCAATACCTTTATAAAAAATAAACCCAACGATGAGTAGTAATACGCCGATGGATACGAGTGCTGATGCCCACAATAATCCACGTAATACGGCGTCCTTTGCTTGTCTCATATTATTGACCACCTTTTGATAGCTTCGATAACACGAAGTTTAAAATTAAAATGAATGAGAATAATACAATCCCTGTTGCAAACAGCATTTCTTGATGCGTGCCTGCTGCGTAACCCATCTCAAGTGCGATGTTCGTCGTCAGTGGACGTACGGAATCCGTTAAGCTCGTCGGTACGATTAACGCGTTTCCTGCGACTAAAATAACGGCCATCGTTTCACCGATTGCACGACCGAGCCCGAGTACGACTGCTGCTAAAATTCCTGATTTTGCTGCTGGTACGATCACTTTAAAAATCGTGCCAATTTGTGATGCACCGAGCGCAAGTGAACCTTCACGATATGCTTTCGGTACAGCGCGAATAGCCGTTTCTGATACGGTAACGATCGTCGGTAACATCATGATCGCTAATACGATAATGACCGCAATTAAGCTTTGCCCACGCGCTAGCCCTAAATTGTTTTGTAAAAACGGTACGATGATCGCTAAACCGAACACCCCGTATAATACAGATGGAATACCTGCAAGCAATTGAATGGCAGGTGATAAAATTTTTGCAACTGATTTCGGTGCGATTTCTGCTAGGAAGATCGCTGTAAATAAGCCAACTGGTACGCCGATTACGAGTGCGCCAATCGTTGCGTATAGCGATGCGACGATCATCGGCCAAATGCCGAACTTATCTTCACTCGGCACCCAATCTGATGCGAATAAAAAGTTAATAAAGCTATATTCACCTGATACGAACGGTGTCGCGCCTTTATAAAACACGAAGCCGACGATCAGCACTAAACTAAAGACGGAAAGGAGCGCACACACTAAAAATAGCTTCGATGAAAATTTCTCTAGTGCGTATTTTCGTTTATTCGCTTTCGTCATGTCTGTATGTGTTGTGTCCACTTGTAAATCCTCCTAATTAGTCAAGACGAATGGCGCCCGCCTCTTCAACAATATCTTGTCCTTCACTGCTTAAAATGAAGTCAATGAACTGCTCGCCTGCTTCATGTAAGCCCGCCTGATGCACGAATAAAAATGGACGTGCTAGCGCGTAAGAATTATTTAATACGTTGTCTGCTGTTGGTGCGACCCCGTTAATATTTAATGTGCCAATCGTTTCATCAATATATTCAAACGAAATGAAGCCAATTGCATGCTTGTTCGTCGCAACGGTCGTTTTAATGTTGCCGTTTCCGCTTGCAACAATGGCGTTACGAATGAGTTCGCCTGAGCTGTAGCCAACGATTTCTTGGAATGCATCGCGTGATCCTGAACCGTCCTCGCGCGATACGACGACAATTTCTAAATCGTCACCGCCAAGCTGCTTCCAGTTCGTAATTTCGCCTGTGAAAATTTGCTTCACTTGCTCCATCGTGACGTCCTTTACTGAGTTACTCGGATGCGTTACGACTACGATGCCGTCATACGCAATGACAACTTCTTCGACTGCTTCTTTTTCTTCTTCTTTTAAATCACGCGACGACATGCCGATGTCCGATACCCCGTTCATCGCATTTGTAATGCCGGCAGAAGAACCAATTTGGTTTACTTCAATATTGACATTGACGTCTGTTTCATATTTCGCTGCAAGCTTTTCAGCAAGCGGACCGACCGATGTTGAACCAGAAATGGCAATTGTTTCACCGTCTCCACTTGTCGCTTGATCTGCTTGTTGCCCGTCGCTACATGCTGCTAGGACGAAGCTGCTTGCAATCGCTGCACTTAACCATGTCTTTTTCAGAACCTTCATTTTTCTCCACCGTTTCTTTACAATTTGTCTGTCTTTCCTTTAACGTATTTTCATCATAACGCCCTTTTATTAATCGCTTATACGACTTTTGTAAATGCAATGTAAAGATTCCGTTTCAAATTGCAAATAAATGTTGTAAATATTAAGAAAATTCTAATTCGTGTTTACAAGCGCAACGTAATTGTAAAAAGCAAGGATATTTTTCGTTATCGCTACGTAAAGCTAGTAATTTGTCACAAAAATAATATGGAAATTTTTTATAAAAAAGAGGATAATTAAGGGTGACAACGGCATGAAGGAAGTGAAAATCTTGATTCAATCACCAGAGCTTTTTGAGGCGGTATTTAATTTTCGAGATATAGGTGGGGTGCAAACGAAAGATGGACGCACTGTACGCTATCGTCACTTATACCGCTGTGGCGAAATTAGCCACGCAACACAACATGATTTGCAGCTATTGGATCAGCTCGAATTAAAAACGATTCTTGATTATCGAGATGAAGAGGAAGCAATCGTTAGCCCAACCCCTTCAATTCAAGGTGCTGAGTACATTCGCATTAGCGCAACGTTCACATCGACATTGCGAATGAACCCATCACTAGAGCAGCTACATGAGCAAAGCGACACGTTATTTACAAAAGAAAACTTTTTGCAAGCGTATCGTCAGCTCCCATTTAAAAATCCAGCGTATCGTGCATTAATGGATCGTATCGTAACGAAGGACGTACCACTTCTTCAGCATTGCACAGCTGGCAAAGACCGCACAGGCGTCGGCACAGCACTCGTTTATTTACTGCTCGGCGTTGACGAAGAAACAATTGTGCATGAATATTTACAAACAAACGCCATTATCGACTTACAGCAGCCAGAATGGTACACCCATTGGGCAGCAACATTCGGTCATATGGACGGCTTTACATATATCGCAAAGGCAAATGAAGAATGTTTACGTACTTCGCTACAAGCGATTTTAGAAACGTACGATAGCTATGATACGTATTTCTTTGAAGAATTCGGTATTACGAAGGCGATGCAGCAAGACGTGCAAAGCTACTACTTAAAATAAACAGCAAGCGTGTTGATCTATTCGTTTGAATAACATGCAACATTATCATAAAAACAACGAGCGGTGCTAACGTCAAATCGACATTAGCACCGCTCGTTGTTTACGCAACAAAAAAACAGCTACGACAGCTGTTTATGTATTCATTATTCCGTTGTTTTACGCAGCACAGACGTCATAAGAAGCGTTCCGGCCACAAAGAAAAATTCATCTTGAAATTGCTGAAAGAGCATCGGTGGCTCACTCATAATCGCAAATAAAACAACCAGCATTGTAAAACAAAAGCTCGCGACAAAAAATTTTTTTCCTTTCAATGTGGTGTCCCCCTTTACAGTACATAACGCTGACGCTGCACGTAGTCTTTTGGTTGCTTTATTTTTATTACATTCATTATAACTAACTTTTCTGAAAATTGTTAGCGCATTCATCGAATCTCCACTACATGTTATGTCAAATTCTTGTTAGTACACACAAAATAACAGCACCAACTTCATATTTTTCCTATTTCTCTATACCTTTTTTCTTTTTTTATGTAAAAGAATGCGCCAGTTGCAGCAAAGCAAATGGCGCGTTTTCGTTACACTCGTTTTTTATTAAATAAAAATAATAGTAATGCAGCTATAATACATGCTGCTGTAATATACAGCCATGTCCAAGACGTTTTTTCCGCTTCAGGTTGTGCAGCGACAACTTCGACTTCCTCTAACGCTTGTTCGATCGTCGTTTGTTGTTGCGTCTCGACTGGTAGCTCTGTATAGCGCTTCTCACCTAGTACGATAAACTGTAGCGCTGTATCGTCGCTTGCTTTATCAAAATCGCGCTCACCATTTGGTCCAAAATACGACTCCGCAATCGATTGCCCAACCCAAACAGCTGGGTCTGTCGTCGTCGCAATTGCACTCGGATGGTTGCCAAGTATATAATCTTGCCCGTTTACAGTAATGACGTTTTGCCCATTTTCAACGCGTGCTGCCTCAATAACACCAGTCGGACCTGCTGTAAAGCTTGCCGCTTCGATCATCGTTTGTCCGTTAACAGCGTTGTTAACGTGCTTCGCAACGAACTGCGCAAATGCTTCACGTGTCAGCTCACCTTGTTGCTCTGCCGATAGCGTTAACGCACCGTTAAAATAAGCGGTATTGACTGCTTCATATGTAGCATTCCCGTCTAACGTTTGAACAAAACCTGCATCAACTGCCGCTTGTGCATCCGCTAAGCTATAATACCCTGCGACCCACTCAGCAAGCTGCGCCATCGTTAACGTATTTGCAGGATCAAATTGCGGTGAATCAGCTTGAATAACGTGCAGCGCGGCTAGTAGCACGATGTCATCAGCCGCCTCCGTTACATACAAATCACTATATAAATTGTCGCGGTTCATAATATGTGCGTGCGCATTTGTCGCGATGAGCGAAAACAGCACGACCGCCATCATTATTTTTTTGAACATAGAACTTCCCCCTTTATTTCGATTGTAACTGTAAGCTGCCGTTACGCTGTGTAATAAATGGTTCATGCATGCCAGACAATGTGCGTAACGTGTCGTAATGAACTGTAAATGATGGTAATTCTACGAGTAATTCTTCTGGTAAAAAGAAGCCGTTGTAAAAGCCAGCTTCAATGACTAAGCTCGCTGCTGTGCCATCTTCATTTTGAAGCACTTGCCCGAGCAATAGCACGTGCGCATACTCCAGCTCGTACTCGATGTATACATGGTCGCTTCGGAAATAATAGCGTGCGTTACTACGGTCATTAAGCCACGACTCATGTAGCATGTAATTGTTTTCCCAGTCGAGTAGCTCCTCATTTACGAGTTTGGCGTCTGCCTGTAAGTCGTCAATAATATGCTCCTCAACTTCTGCTGTCCAGTCAATGTCTAAATAGTTGGCGATCACTTCGAGCTCAAGTCCTGCTGTTTCGTCTAAAAACACTTGACGTGCTTTCACATTTTTTTCAATCGCCACGAGCAAATCCGCATGTCCTTGCAGCGCTTCTTGGCTCGCCTTTAGCTGTGCGTACGTGCGATATAATACGTCGAGCTCTTGCAAGTAATCATGAATTTGCTGCTCCATTACCCATTTGCTGCCGAGTAAATCGACGACGTCACTGCCGCTATGAATCATCGCAAGCCACGTATCGAGCCCAACTTCTGAATAAAATTGCAACTGTTCAATCGCTTGCTGCTGATCCGTACGAAAAGCCGCTTCTGCTTGCTGTACTTTCGGCGTTAACGCTTCAATTTCACGCTTCGTTTCATCAAGCTCACCGTGCAGCTGTGAAATCGTCGAGTCGTCGTACACGATTGCTAAAAAGTCCGCAAATGCCCCCGTTAAATGCGCTGAAACCGGTATCGCACAGCTACAAAGTAACACGATCAATACAATTTTCTTACCCATTGGCAATCATCACCCTCGTTGACATATAGCTTGCAAGCAGTGAAATGACAACGCCACTTACTAGCTGCACGATGCAAATAACTGCGACGTCGCTTCTTGCTACTGAGCCTAAATACGGCATCGCCTGCTGAAGCGGCACAAATACGACGTTGTATAACATGACCGTCAACACAATCGCAATGAAGGAGCCGATGAAGCCAATCACGCTACCTTCAACTAAAAATTGTAAACGCACAACGCGTGGGTCCATCCCTAAAAAGAGCTTCACGCGTAGTTCCTTCTCACGCTGATACATCGCTAAATGGAACGTCACATATACGATGCCAAACGCGAGCGCAAAGAAAATAATGACAGTCGCAACGCTTAGTCGCTCAACAGTCGTTAACGCCTCATCAATGATGCTTGCCATTTGCTGTGGATATACAACTTGTACGATGCCGTTTACATCGTGTAACTGCTCGCTAATCGTTTTCATGTAGCTTGCATCATGCACTGTAAATTTCACCGCATCAGGTACAGAGCCGTCTGTAAAACTTTCTAGCATATGCTCCTTGCCGTTAAAGAAAAAGGCAATTTGCTCAAGCATTTGCTGCCCGGTTTCAATCGTGACGTCATCTGTATACGTTTGATGCGCTAAAATATCGGCAACGTCTTGTACTAAGCCATCCTCGACATATACTTTCATCGCAAGCTGCGACTCGACGTAATCGAGCGCATCGCTTAAATACGCACGCGCCAGCAGCAGCGAACCAATGAGCGTTAAAGCGATCAATAATAGTGCGACCGATGCGAGCACGCTTCCTTTATTGCGCTGTAAGCCGATTTTGGCATCGTCAACGATGTAGCTTAGTTGCTGCTTGTTCCACAATGCGTCCACCCTCCATCCAATACGTCGTTGCATCAATATGTTCATGCGATTGATGCGTCACGATGAGCATCGCAATTTGCTCCTCTTCATGTAGCTCATGCAGCAGTTGAAATATGTCCGCCGCTGTTTCTTCATCTAAATTTCCGGTTGGCTCATCTGCTAGCAATAATTTCGGCTTATTTAACAACGCGCGTACGATCGCGACACGTTGCTGCTGCCCACCAGAAAGCTGCGCTGGAAACATATGTAGCTTGTCTGAAAGTCCAACGCGGGCAAGTAAACGCTCCGCTTCCTCGGTAATTTGTGCAAGCGGTCGCCCAAGCGCTTTGCCTGCAAGCAGTACATTTTCAAGCACCGTTTTTTGTTCAATAAGCTCAAATGACTGAAAAATAATGCCCATTTTGCGACGCAGCTCAAACTTTTGAAGCTGCTGCATCGGCACACCGTCAATGAATAGTTCGCCACTTTGCGCTTCAACGTCGCGATACAATAATTTCAAAAACGTACTTTTACCACAGCCAGAGCGTCCGCGTAAAAACGCAAACGCCCCGTGCGGCAATGCAAAATGTACGTCCTGTAATACCGGCGTTTCACCGTACGCAACCGCTACATTTTGTAATGTAATCATTTAAATTACGCCTCGCTGTAACCAAGGTAAGAAGCCGCGTAAAAAGCGCTCCGTTGCCGGCATGAAATACGAGCCGTAGTGGTAATCCGGGTCTAGCGTCGTGTTCACCCAAATGCCGCCTGTGTTGACGCGGTCGATGTATAAAACAGCACCACCGTCTTCCGTTGATACGAGCGTTTCACAGCCTTCGCTCGGCCAAAATACACCGTGCTGATGCCACGTCGCATCGTCTAACGTTAAATAGTTCGTAAATAAATCGTGGTCTGCACCCGGTAAGCGTAAGCCAGAATCTGCACCTGGCTCTAGCCACCACCAAAAATTCGTCGGGCGGAATTCCCAGTTATGCTCTGGTAGCCATTCTGTATGCGGTGGACCGAACGTGACAACAATTTTGCCACTGTTTGCGAAGTCATAAATTTTCTCGATGTTTTGCGATAAAATGCCCGTGTGTGACTGCGACGGAATGAGTAGTACGTCAAATTCCGATAAATCCGTCGTCGCGAATTGACGTGCCGGAATGCGCGTATGAATGTACTGTGCAAACTCCGACGTTTTGTACGTGCGGTGGTGATGTGAGCTCCCGCTATATAATACAGCAATTTTACGCATTGTTTGCCCCTCCTTGTAAACGTGCCCATTCCTCATCAACCCATTGCAGCATGCGCTGTGGAATAACGTCGGTCGTTTTATTTTGCTCCAGCTGCATGCCAAGCCCTAGCTGGAAAAAACAACTACCAGCATGCATAAAAATCGTACCGTTCGTTGATTCGCGGTCGATGTATGTAATCGTTTCGCCACCTGGTAACGTAAGCAGCACTTCCGCATTCGCCGGCGCTTCGTGATGCCCACGCGCAAAGAAGCCTTTGACCCCTTTATTCGTCGTCATGTCGTCCTCTAGCACGCCGTCAAATAAAAAGTGGTCGCTTGCAATTTGCACGTTGTAATCGCCGTGCCAGCGAATTTCTTTAGGCTGAAACATCGCTTGACCTTGTAGCCACGGCGTTACTAAATTGCCAAAGAAGCATACAATTTTTCCTTCTTCTAAAAACGAATCGATCATCGCTTTTTCCTCTAATAAAAAATCTTGGTCAACGAAGCCGAGTACGATCATACATTTGTATAGTGTTAAATCGGTATTCGCTAAGTCGTATTGGTCGATGCAGTCAAACTGCGGTGCAATCGACTCTGGTGAAAACACATTTTGTGGATGAATTACGATGTAGTCTTTCATGGTTGCGCTCCTTCTAATAGTAATAATGCATCAATAAGTGATTTCGTAAATGGATGTGTCGGTGCATGAATGACATCATCAGTCGGTCCGATATCAACAATCTCCCCTTCATGCAGCACGATGATGCGGTCGCAAAAGCCTTTCGTTAGCGCGATATCGTGTGTAACAAATACATAGGAAATGCCGTACTGCTCGTTCATCGACTTTAATAGCTGAATAAGCTCTAGTCGCAGTGACGTATCGAGCATCGACGTCGGCTCATCCGCAATAATGAGCTTCGGCTTGCAAACGAATGCGCGTGCAACACCGATTCGTTGACGCTCACCACCAGACAACTCATGCGGGTAACGACTCATATATTTTTCAGGGTCAAGCGATACGACACGCAACGCTTCTTTCACCATATCGCGTCGCTTCTCTTTATTTTTTTCGATGCGCTGAATAATGAGCGGCTCTTCGACAAGCTCTTCAATCGTCATGCGCGGTGACAGCGATTCGTACGGGTCTTGAAAAATCATTGCAATATGCTTCGCGAATTTGCGGCGCTCCTTGCTCGGTAACGCCGTTAAGTTCGTCCCGTCGAAATCAATGTGCCCGTTTGTCGGTTGCTCAAGTCCTGCTAATATTTTACCAATCGTACTTTTTCCCGCACCAGATGCACCGATTAAGCCGATAATTTCGCCTTGTGCAAACGAAAATGACACGTCTTTTAAAACCGCTACTTGCTCGCTTTTATGATGACCGTACACTTTCATTAAGTTTTGAATATTAACGAGTCGCTCCATAGCTTTGCTCCTTCTTCGGGTGTAATAACGGAATGGCATCGATTAAACGGCGCGTGTACGGGTGTGTTGACGTCTTCGCTAGCTCACGCGATGGACCAAAATCGACAATGTGCCCGTATTTCATGATAATTAAGCGATCTGTAATCGATAATACTGCCGGTAAATCGTGTGAAATGAAAATCATCGACAAGTTCATATCTTGCTGCAATTTGCGCAGCAGCTGAATAATTTCGACTTGCACAATAACATCTAAACCAGTCGTCGGCTCATCAGCAATGACGAACTTCGGCTTATTAATGAGTGCCATCGCAATAATGACGCGCTGACGCATACCACCTGACAACTCATGAGAAAACGCATAACGCCATTTCGGCTCAAGCCCAACTTGCATTAACACTTCATCAATACGCGCATCAATTTCCTTTTTCGATACGTGCGCATGTGCTACGATCGCTTCCTTCAACTGACGCTCGACCGATAATACCGGATTGAGTGCGTTCATCGCCGCCTGTGCAATGTAGCCAATTTGCTGACCGCGCAGCTGACGAAGTTCCTCGTCGCTAAACTGCTTGACGTCTTGCCCTTCAAAATAAATCGAGCCAGTCGGTACGTGCGCCTTGCCACGCAACTGCTGAATAATCGCGGCTGCAACCGTTGACTTTCCGCTTCCAGACTCGCCGACAATGCCGAGCACTTCCCCCTCTTTTACCGAGAAGTTCACGTCTGATACGACTGACGTGTACGCATTGTTTTTCGGATATTGCACCGTTAAATTTTCCACACGTAACGCAATATGATGTGCCACAAGCGCTTCGTTCGTCGTAATGTGTTGCTTCGGACGTTTCGGCGCGACCGTATATGCTCCAAGACGCGGATTCACTTTTTCCTCTAAGTAATAGCCGATAAATGAAAACGCGAGCACGACAAGCACGATGCACACACCAGGTGGGATAATCCACCACGCCCAAGCGTCTGTTAAAAAGCCGCTTCGACTGTTCGCGTAATATAAAATACTGCCCCAGCTTTTCATCGTCGGGTCGCCCATACCTAAAAAGCTAAGCGACGACTCCATTAAAATGGCCGCGTTCACCGAGCCAACAAACTGCGGAATAAAGAGCGGAAACACGCCTGGAATAATGTGACGTCTAAAAATATAAAAATCGCTCGCCCCCATCGTTTTCGCCGCAAGCACCGGACCTGCTGACTTAATCGATAACGTTTGCGCACGAATTTGACGCGCCTTCCCTGCCCATAATACGAGCGTAATAACGAAAATTTGCGTGAATACACCAGGACCGATATATACCGCTACAACGATCATGAGCGGTAAAAACGGCAGCGTTAACACAATGTCGATGACGCGCATGACGAACGTTTCAAATCGCCCGCCAATGTAGCCAGCAAGTACGCCAATAAAGCCACCGATCAATGTCGCTAAAATCGCCGTCATCATACCGATAAATAGCGACGTTCGTGCACCGACCGCAAGCTCTGCTAAAATATCTTGCCCCATATCGTTCGTACCGAGCCAGTGCTGTGCGCTCGGTGGTAAAAACGATCCGCCAACTTGCTTGTACGCATCGTACGGAATAACCATTGGACCAAATAACGCAAATAGCAGCACGACCGCAAACATGCCGACGCCGACAGCACCAATTATTTTTGTCGATTTACGCATTATGCTTGCACCTTCTTCGTCGTTGATTTTGCACGCGGGTCAATAAATGGATACGTAATGTCTGCTAAAATATTCGCCGCAATAACACCGAGTGTAATCATGAAAAACACCCCTTGTAGCATCGGGAAATCGCGTGCAACAACGCTTTCATATAACAAACGCCCAATGCCCGGATATGAAAACACCGACTCGACGATGACCGAGCCACCAATTAACGACCCGAGTGCCATCGTAAACTGCGTATAAATCGGCAGCAGCGCATTGCGTAACCCGTGATTGAAAATAAGCGTTCGTTTTTTTACACCTTTTGCTTCTGCCATAAGCATGTAATCTTGCCCGAGTGATTCAAGCATTGATGATCGCGTCAGTAAATAGTTCGAGCCGACCGTCGCAATGCTAAGCGTCGTCACCGGTAACACTAAATGCCAAAGCACGTCCTTCACATAGCCCCACGTCGTTCCGTCTTGCACGATCGACATCGCACCGTACGTCGGGAACCAGCCTAACTGCACCGCGAAAATTGCAATAAAGAGCATGCCAATCCAAAATCCCGGAATTGCTTGAAACGTTAACATCGTCGTTAGTAATGTGACGTCACGACCTTTTCCACGATTCCACGCTGAATACGCACCAATCATAACTCCGATCAATGTGCTCAGCAGCAATGCTGGTAATACGAGCAATAACGTCCAGCCGAGCTTGTCCGCAATAATGGCCGTCACAGGCTGCGCGTACGTAATCGAATAACCGAAATCCCACGTCAAAATGCCTTGTAAATAACTAATATATTGTTCCCACAATGAGCCGCCTAATCCTACCGAATTGAGAACATCCTGTCGCTGCACATCTGTTAGCTCGCGAATAGTCGATTCATCAAAAAAGTAAAGGAGCGGGTCTCCAGGTGCTAAACGTGGCAATCCGAAATTAATCGTGATTGCCACAAAAAGCACGAGCATGTATTGGAACAGTTTTTTTCCGATTGTCGAAAATGTTCTGCTCATGTACGTTGCCACCTTATTTTACAATTACTGGTTGTGTTGCAGATACTGCTTGCTTCGTTTCCTCTGGTAAGAATGAGAACTTGTTCACAATGCCGTAGCCTAATGATTCTACGTAGCCATCATATTTTTCCGCGTTGTATGCATACACTTCTTTTGGATAATACAGTGCAACCGCTGTTGGCTGCTCGTTATAAAGCTTTTGCATATCAAATGAAATCAACTTGCGGTCTTCAATCGTCGATGCTGCCATCCATTGTTCAATTAACGTATCCATCGCTGGGTATGGCATTTCTTTTGCCCATAAGTAGCCCGAGCGGTGCGACATAATGAACTGGTCTGGATCCGCTACGCCGTGTGGGCCGATTAAGCTAACGTACGTATCGAAGTTTTTCTCTGAGTTATGTGCTGCAAACGTCGTTGGGTCTAACGTTTCAACGAATAACTTTAAGCCAACTTGTTTATATTGCTCAACCATCATTTCTGCTGCGCGTACGTAAATTGGTTCTGCTGATGATACTTTAATCGAAATGTTTAGCTCGTCGCCTTCTGGTGTTTCACGGAAGCCGTCACCGTTCGCATCGCTATAGCCAAGTTCATCTAAAATCGCGATCGCTTGTGCTGTATCGTACGGTGTTGAAAGCTCTGGACTCGTCCATGGTGATGCTGGGTGCGGATAGCCTTTATCGCCTGCTTGCCCTTGTCCGAGTAAAATCGTATCGACAATCGCTTGACGGTCGATTGATAACGACATCGCTTGACGGAATTGCTCGTTGTTAAACGGCGCTTTTTGATAGTTTAAGCCAAACTGCACAATCGATAAGTTCGATGCTTCGGCTAATTTAAACTCACCTGATGATGTGAACGTACTCACTAGCTCTGCTGGCACGGTGCGAGATGACACGTCAATTTGACCTGATTTTAACGCGTTAAACATTGCTGACGGGTCGGCAATAATCGGTAGCGTTAATTTTGCAACAGACGGCTCACCCATGAAGTAATCGTTGTTTGCTTCTAAAATGTAATGCTGGTCTGCTACGTATTCCGTTAACTTAAATGGTCCTGTGCCGATTGCAAGGTCCGTGTATTTACGCGGGTTTTCAACGTTGCTCCAAATGTGCTCTGGTAAAATCGGTAAGTCTGCAAATGTAATCGTTTGCAGTGATGGGCATGCGTATGCACACTCAAATGTTACCGTTTTGCCATCTTCCCCAATGTTAATTTCATCAATTTGTGGCACTTCGCTTACGTGGTGTGTATGACGATTCGCTGGGCCGTCGCGGTAATACTCATATGTAAATTTTACGTCTTCAGCTGTGAACGCTTCTCCGTCGTGCCACGTAATACCGTCACGCACAACGACTTCCCACGTATCGTCATCAATTTGTGTTGCCGATTCCGCTAACCATGGTGTCGGCTCGTCAACGTACGGCGATGGTGAAAACAATTTGTCATACACCATATCTGTTAGCCAGTCCAAGTTGCCTGTATAAATGTTTAACGGACCGACATCACTTGATAAGCCGATTGTTAAATTATCGAGTTGCTCTGTGCTCGCTTCATCGGTCGCATCTGCTTGCTCCTTTTCATCATTGTCTGAGCACGCAGCGAGCGTTAGCGTTAATGCAAGCGCTGGGAGTGCTACCCACTTTCTCACGTTTTTCATCTATGTTCCTCCTCGAAATTGTCTCTACAAGTTCGTATCATACAACTAATGATAATGATTATCAATGTCACTGATAATATTATCAATTAGTTGCTTATGTATTTACACTTCGTTTACGAACACTTCACGTCACTGTTATAAAAATATTAAATATATACATAAGAATTGCGAATACAAGTATGTTAATTCATTAAATCTACAGGTGCGTTATGCGGCTCGCGTTGCTGGGGCT
Source organism: Caryophanon latum (assembly GCF_001700325.1). GTDB lineage: Bacteria > Bacillota > Bacilli > Bacillales_A > Planococcaceae > Caryophanon > Caryophanon latum. The sequence goes on along the minus strand of NZ_MATO01000038.1, from coordinate 32,055 downwards.
CGGCAGCGAACACGACGTTTGTCATGAAGGCCGTGACTCGTGTAGTCGCGATCATTGCCTTCCTCAACGTATAATTTTAGTTCCCCTAGAAGTCTCGCCGTACGCTACCTATCATTCATATACAGCGTTTATTTCAGCTTGGTAACTAAAAATCATGCATTTCACTGTATACAAATGGCGTATCAACAGACTTGACGTAATATTAAACGCGCTCATGTTCCCCATTACAAAAAAGAGCGAACGAATAAGTTTTCACCTAGTCGTTCGCTCTTTCATATGACATTTTCTTTGATGTCTCTCCATATATATTTAGTCTAAAGATAATAACTCCTCTTCTAAATGAAGCATAAAGCGCGTAAACGTCGCCATTTCTTCATCTGTAAAATTAGCTGTTACTTTTTGCTGTAGCGCTTCTACTTCTACTAAAATTTCTTCATAAACCGCTTCCCCTGCATGTGTTAGCGCCAAATTTTTCACGCGCTTATCTGCACCTTGCGTAATGGCAACCCATTCTTTATCATGCAGTCGACGAATATGTTCAGATACAGTTGGTTTTTCTACTTTCCACGCTTTTACAATATCCATGCTCGTACAGCTTCCATAGCGGAAAATATAGCGCAAAATTTGAAATTGCATAGATGTCATTTTACGTGTCGTGCAAATTTCATTTACTTGTGCAATATAAAAGCGATTTAATCGATTCATTGACGTAAATAATTCCATTTGTTCTCTCCCTACTGTCTATGCCCATTCACGGCGCGCAACCGCTTACATACTTATCATTATAAAAGATGTAAAAATGAAATAAAAGAATTCCCCTCGCTTTGCACAAATTTTACAAAAATCACGCATAAACCTTCAAAAAATAATGATTTCTAACAAAAACTGTAACGTTACAGTTGTCATTTCGAGCAAATTTCCCCTTCGAATTGACACGTATTCTGTAATTCGACACATATTGACGTACTATTTTCGTCCATCTTCATTTTTTTAAGCGCATCTATCTTTTTTTTACAAAGCAATGTACAGTTAAAAGAACAAAAGTAATACTTGGAGGAGTGTATGAATAACAAACGTTGGATTGGTGTTTTTTTCGCCTTAATTAGCGCCGCCTTTTGGGGAATTGGTGGAACAGTTGCACAATATTTATTTCAGCAGCAGCACGTCGACGTCAATTGGTTTGTCACGGTGCGTCTATTACTTGGTGGTACTTTGCTCGTCGGCTCACAAGTATTACTCGGTAAGCCGATTTTTAACATTTGGAAAACGAAGCGAGATGCTGTGCGCCTCGTTATTTTCAGCATTGTCGGCATGCTGCTCGTGCAATATTCGTATATGCTTTCCATTGCACTTGGCAACGCAGCGATGGCGACACTGCTGCAATATTTAGCGCCCGTATTCATCATTTTATTTTACATTATAACGAAGCAGCAGCCATTTACGAAGCTTGATGGCGCACTCATTTTTTTCACGATGATCGGGACGTTTCTATTGCTTACAAACGGCGATACGTCATCGCTGTCAGTGCCAGTTGCTGCGATCGTGTGGGGCATTATTTCCGGACTTGCACTCGCCTTTTACACGCTGTATGCAAAGCCGCTTCTTGAAACGCAATCATCTATTTTAGTCGTCGGCTGGGCAATGCTTGTTGCAGGTGTCATGTTTAATTTTATCGCACCATTTTGGCAAACAAGTAATATGACGTGGAGTACACCGACAATCGTTGGCTTAACGTTTTCAATCGTTTGTGGCACAGCGCTTGCTTTTTGGCTGTTCGTCGCAAGCTTGAATTACATTTCCCCGAAAGAAACGAGCATTTTTGGTACATTTGAGCCGCTCACTGCGGTCGTTAGCAGCATCGTCTGGCTCGCTCTTCCATTTGGCATTTGGCAATTTGTCGGAGCGCTGTGCATTATCGGCATGGTGCTTGTGCTGTCGTTAGTGCCGAAAAAAGCATAACGAAAAGGCTAGAGGAAAAAACGTCCTCTAGCCTGTTTGTGCGCTTAATACGTTACGTGAATGTAAATCGTTAATGCTTTGTCCCAGTTATTATCCCAATCTTCTTGTGGTACAATTTGATATTCTACAACACCGGGGCGTACAAATGTATTGTATAGTCCTTCTTCATCGCCCATTACATCGCTATGACTTGTCATAATACTAACAGGCTTTTCATACCAATCGTATTCACCTTGGTCAAAGTCTAATACTTGTCCAACTTTTGCGTAAATTGTTTCGCCGTTGTAATACGATGATTTCACTGTACCATCTTCTCGAATGCTATATTGAATATTTAACGTATTAGCAGGCTCCTCGATTTTTGGCAGCTGCGTTAATGATTTTGCTACTAGCTTACCTTGCTCAAACGCATATAAACCTGAATAACTAGAGCTAGATTCTAATACTAATTTTTTATCGATAACTGACCAATCTGCATGTTCATGCGCAAATAATGGTGTTGATGATACTTTTACATCATATAAATCTTTCGCTGTGACTGCTGCAATCGTTAGCCTACGATATGCTCCTGAATACATAAGTAATTGCTCAGCTTGATCCCCTGTCATCGATACTATTTCATTTCTATACCAATTATCATCGCCGACTGTGAATAAAAAGTCACCATCTGTATATTCCCACTTGTTCGTCTCATCATTGAAGCGATATAACGCAAAGTAACGATACGCAAATAAAGCATCTTTCCAGCCTGGAGATTCTGGGTCATCTGGAATCGTATCGTATTTTATAAGCATTTCATTGATACCATCCCCGTTAAAGTCCGCTACGACCGGCTCTAATAAAATTGAATCATCTGCAAACAGTTCGCTTTCTGCAAAGCTCTTCTGTAACACATGCTTTTCAAAATACCAATTCGTATACAAGTTTTTGAAAAACTGCGCCATATGCTCGCGCTTTAACGGATCACTCCCACCGAAATCGACGTACTTGTCGGTGCTAACACCTTTTCCTTTTGAAATGTTATACGCATACATCCAGTCGATTGCTTGTTGATCGGTCGGCGTCTTTCCTTCTACGTACGTGTAAAATGCTTTCGCCACTTGTAAACGTGTAAATGTCGCTGCTTGTGCTGTTTTATTCCCTTGTCCTGCTAACGAAATGCCGTGCTTTTTTAAAATGCTATACGCCACATCACGTTCATTGCCTTTTGACGTCTGTAACGTGTTGCGGTCAATAAAACGTGCCATCATTAACGCAAAATGCGCTTCCGTTAACACTGCTTTTGGCTTAAACGTCCCGTCACCGTAGCCGTTAATTAGCTCCGCTGAACCTGCCCACGTAATTGGCTCGTAAAATTGCGTCGTACGCGGCACATCGTCAAACTCCATAATGGCATGCGCTGTCATTGACGTAGCGAACATTGCTCCTGCGATAATCGCAGCTTGTGTAATCGTTTTGAAAACTCCCATTTACCCACCTCTTTTAATAATATTTGAATCTTTATACTTATTTATTGTAGTGCATCAACTAAGTCAAAAGATGTCCATGTAAAGAAAATAAATACAACTATTCATGAATATGTCGTTGCCTTTCCAATGAAAAGCGCGTGAATTTCCAATTACATAAAAAAACACTTCGGAAGCGAACTCCGAAGTGTTGTCGTTACAAGCGTGTTGATTAGCCATTCAACTGGCATTTCGCGTAGTGCGGCTCGCTTTCCTGGGGCTCGGCTCAAGCCTCCGCACCGCTCCTACGTCGCGCTTTACGGGGTCTTGAGGCACGAGCTGTTCCCCAAGGAGTCTCGCCGCACGCTTCCTGCCACTACAATACTGCCTTCATCTCATTTTTGCTGCTGAAAACAACCGATTCAGCTGTATACAAGTAGCTAATCAACAGACCTGTTGTCGTTATTATGTATTATTCGTTAGGCGTTGCTGTTTCTTGTAATGCCGTTGCTGGCACGTTATACATCGCACCTTCAAGCACACTGTACGTCTTTTGCCCTTGTGCATCTGTAAACGTTATTAATACATCATCGTAGTTTGGCTGTGGTAATCGTTGTAGCGTTGTCGGCTGCACGTTATATTGCGTGCTACCTTCTTTATAATGATATGCATTCGTCGCCTCATCAAATACATATATAGCAAAATAATGGTCTGTTTTAATTGTTTTGTATGCTTCCTCTGGCACGTCATCATACATATTAATTTCATGGTACATGACCAATTCTTCAACTTTGTCACCATTTAAATCGGCATATACCGGCGCAATTGGCTGCTGCTGTAGCTGTTCAATTTCTAATTTCGTGTACGCTGTCTTTTCAATGTACATGCGCGGGGCAAATACTTTTGTATAAAAGCTACGGAAAAACTGTGCGGCATGAACGCGCTTTAATGACTCATGCCCACCGAAGTCCACATATTTGTCCTCACTAATACCTTTTCCTTTTGATAAACCGTGTGCATACATCCAGTCAATTGCTTCTTTATCGCTTGGCACTTCTCCTTCAACCGCTGTATAAAATGCTTTCGCTACGTCTAAACGTGTAAATTCACGGTCGCGCAGTACTATATCATTTTCTACAGTACTTATGAACGTCACACCGAGCGATTCCAAATAATGATAGGCAAAATCATACGGGTTCTCCGCCGTCTCCTTTAAAGCAGCCGCATCAATCAAGCGCGTTAGCATCATAACAAACTGTGCCTCTGTAATAAAAGCATTTGGCTGAAACGTACCATCAGGGAAGCCTTGAACGACGCCACGATCTTTGGCCCATTGCAACGTTTCATAATATGTATAGTTCGCTGGAATATCTGCATAAATCGAAGCCTCTGTTGCAACCGCACAAGACGTCACTGCAACGCTCGATACCATTGTCGCTAAAAATGCTTTTTTCAAAAAAATCGCTCCTTATATAAATAACATACATTTAGTGTACAAATATTTTAGCGTATAGTCAATTAGACGAAAAAAACGTTTTTTAAAAAATCGACCGAAATGATTATATGAAAATAGGAAAAAAGGTTTATTGGCGATAAAAAAGCTAAGGAATAGTTAATCATTCCTTAGCTCACTCCTATATTACTACGTTTTACAAAACTATAAATCGAAAAACCTATTGCTGTGCCCAATAAAATCAAAAGAATGATAAGCATTTCTAAATTTCCTAACCCAAATGTGTGACCTTGTGCAACATATACGTCCTTCACACTTAAATACGCAAACAGCAGCGAAACTTCAAGCTGCAACGAAATGATCATATTAATGGCAATACGATTTTGCTCGTCATTACGCGACTTAACGTCATCCGCCATATTAATAAACTGAGGAAAACGCTTCACTACTTCCATTCCTATCCAAAGAATAATGCCAATTACTGGTGGAAAGAAAATAAATGGCTTTGCCGCCCACTCATCGACCTCACCTGCAAAATTGTAATGTTGCGGCACTTCAGCTGGAATGACCGACCAATTGACGATAATATGTGCGAGCGCCGCAACTAATGCGGCAAGCCCAATCCATTTTAATCCATTTTGCATACCGCTCACCTATCCTTGTGACATTTGCATATATACTTCCTCATACGGCTGCACAATAACAAAGCCTGTTCCTTCAAAGCGCATTTGAATCGAATCACCACTGCCTCGCCCAATGAACGTACGTAACGTCACGTCAGTTTGAATGACCGGCTCTAAATTTCCACTCCACGCAACAGTCGCGTTCGGGTCTGTAATAATTGGCTTGCCTGGGCGCACTGCTAACGTTAGCGGCTCATAGTGTGCGGTAATGGCCACAAGTCCAGTTCCTTCACAGCGCACGTTAAACAGTCCACCTGCAAGCATACCCGCTACTTTTTTCATCATTTTAATGTCGTGCTGAATACTCGGCTCAAACGCTAGTAAATCGTTGCCGTTTACAACGATCGCATCATTTTGCAACTCTAAAATGATAATGCGCTTACCGCTATCTGCTAAATATAGCTTCCCTTCACCTGATGCTCGCATTAATGAAGCACCTTCACCTGTGAACGCCTTTTTAAACATCGTACCTAACCCTTGCTCTCGAAGACGTTCACGCTCAAATTTAATATCGCCTGTATATGCAACCATTGAGCCTGCCTTTGCCCAAATATCCCCGTTTAAATTCACTTCAAGCGTACGTGGTGTTTCAAGCTCAAATATCCCTTCATTGCGCTCTATTTCCTTCGTTTCACTTACTAACTCATCTAATGTATAACGCATCGTCTCATCCTTTCAGTCGTTGAAAATCTCGCTGCAAGCTCGCAACTTTTAATTTTTTATGCTGCCATAAATAACGTAAATCGGCCGCGTTGTCGTACGATAATTGCACGTAAAAGTAGTTGATGTACTCAAGGAGCGCAAATACGTATATACCAACAATGACGAGTAACGTCGCCGTTGATACGTGCCACAGCTCAATCATACATATAATGCCAACAACTACGAATAGCACACCGTTTATTCGTTGCCAACGCTTAAACGTTCGTATGCGTGAAAGCGAAATTCGTTTGCGTGCGATGTAGCTGTTATATTTGACATACCAATAATACGTACCTTGTGCAAGCAACAGCTCCAGCAATAAAAACGCACTCCAAAACGCCGACGATGTATATAACGTCAAGCTTTCGTATGTATAGTCGACGAGCGCGCTTAACCCGATAAACAGTATAGCTGCCGTCGCTTCGCCAGTATATAAATAGCGAAATCGCCTTGCAATATGATCCATATAACACCACCTTCAAAAAACACTTCCGTACTATACTATACGAAAGTGTTTTCAGAAAGTTTCAACTTTTTTATCGAACGAGCTGTAAAAAATATTTTAAAATGCGTGCCGTTAAGCCCCAAATCGTATAGCGATCGTAATCGTAAAACCACTCTTCCATTTTGCGTGAGCGCCACTGATATTGCGCACCGTTCATAATTTTTTCAAACGGGAAATCTTCCCCAGGCTGCGGCGCGACGTCGACTAAATGCACGTACGGCTCATAGCTCAGTAAATAGCGCAGCGGCACGAAAAACAGCTCGGCTACTTCCGCTTCGTTAATATGAAAATCATCGACTGACAAAATGCCGACAAATGGATAAACGATAAATGATGGGGATGCGATATACGGGCTAAGCTCTGCAATAACGTGAATGTCGCTATGGGCGATGCCGAGCTCCTCATGCGTTTCACGAATAGCAGCCGCAAGTGGCGAATCGTCCGTCGCATCAATTTTACCGCCTGGAAAGCTAATGTCTCCTGGCTGTTTTCGCATCGTGTACGAGCGCACTTGAAATAGTACGTGTAGCTCGCCATCTTTTTCGACAAGTGGAATCATAACGGCGGAGCGAAAAGCATCCTCTTCACCGATAAATAACGGCTGTGCTTTTTGTAAATTCGCAATAATTTTATCTCGCAATAGTGACCTCTCCAATCTGTAAATGCTTGTGTCAATATCGTAACATGTTCCTTTAGAAAATACGTACGACATGCTTTTTTGCTTACAAAAAAAGCAGTACGCACAGCGGCATACTACTTTTCTAGCAATTATGATGTAATTTTCTTCATTGCTGGATCTTTCCACATAATCGCAATGACTAATCCGACAATAATAAACACCGTCGCAAAGTAATACGGATAATTAATATCAATATCAAACAAAATCCCGCCGATAATTGGGCCAAATACGTTCGCAAGCGATGTGAAAAACGAGTTCATCCCCCCAACGAAGCCTTGATCGTTCCCCGCAATGCGCGATAAATACGTTGTCACTGCTGGACGAATTAAGTCAAAGCCGATAAATACCGTAAACGTTACGAGCATAACCATCCAATATGAATTGACAAGCGTCATCGCAAACACTAAAAATGCCGACAACAACAGCATCCATCGAATTAACTGAATTTCACCCATTTTTCTCATCATCGGGTCAAATAGCACAACTTGACAAATCGCACCTAAAATCGCACCACCTGTAATGGCAATCGCAATGTCGGTCGGTGTGAATGCAAATTTGTGATCGACATATAACGAAAAGAACGATTCAAATGCTGCTAATCCGAATGACGAAATGAAAATAACGATAAACGCAATGAGGAAAATCGGCATTATAATTTTACGTAAGCTGCTTTTTCCTGCTCCCGCCGATTCATCGAGTGGCATTTGTTGACGCTCTGGCTCACGCAGTAAGATGAGCGATAAAATTGCCGCCACGACACCGAGTACGCCGGCTGAATAAAACGGCACACGCGTCCCAATTTCTGCGAGGAAACCGCCAATCCCAGGTCCGATAATGAAGCCTGTACTAATGGCCGCCGACATGTAGCCAAGCGCTTTCGGACGCGTTTCCATCGTCGTAATATCGGCAATAAACGCAGTAACAGCTGGCATGATGAACGCCGCACTCACACCGCCTAAAATGCGCGATACAAATAATACTTCGATCGTTTTCCCAAAACCGAATAAAAATTCCGAGAAACCAAATACAAATAAACCGAGGACGATCATAATTTTTCGTCCGAATCGATCGACTGCTTTTCCGGCAAATGGTGACACAATTAATTGTGTTAATGCAAACGCCGCTGTTAAATAGCCGACCGTTTTTCCATCAATATTTAGCTCGTTCATTAACGTCGGCAATACCGGAATGACTAACCCGATCCCTAAAAACGCAATGAATAAGTTCATTAACAAAATCGACAATGTTAATTTTTGTTTTTTCTCCATCGTTATTCTCCTATACTAGTAAACTATACGTACTAGCATAAACCCTATAGTAACTATACAGTCAATCGATGTGCTCTATTTTTTATTCTACCCGTAGTTTAAGCTCCACAATGTACTGCGTATCCTCATGTGGCGAGTAGCTCATCGGCATGTAAAACTCATACACGTTCGATAGCGGCACGAGTGCATGCTGCTGTATATAATTATACAAGCGCTCATACTCCTGCAAATACGTATGTGCGTTAAAAATAAACGCGATGCATACGTAACGCCCATCCTTCATACGCATAACGTCCATTCCTGGATTCAATTCTTCAATGTAGCGCTCAGTCAACAGCGGCGTAAACAAATAGTCATACTGCAGCGCTTCAAGCGAATCATATCGCTGCAACGCAAAAATCCCGCCGTACCGACTATTCATGACACTGCCTTCTCGCTCGACCGTTTGAAGCATCGACGAAAAGTACGATGTTGGAATGTACGCGGGCGTTAAACCTTTTGCGCGAACGACAAGCAAGCGCTCTGCCTCCTCCTGTCGCTCGTATACTTCCGTAAAGCTCGGAATATTCAATTGATCTTCGAGCTGCTTTTTCGTTTTCAATAATGTGTGCTGCACTTCCTTCATTTTGCGCAGCTTTTGCTCGACGATTTTTTCCTGCTGCGCTAAAAACGCAACGAGCTGCTCGGTTGTGAGCGATTGGGCATATTTAATATCCTCAAGCGACGTACCGATATATTTCAGCGACTTAATTAAATCGATGTAATATATTTGTGCTTCTGTATAATAGCGATAATTCGTCGTCTCATCGACAAATGCAGGCTTTAACAACTCAATTTTGTCATAATAACGTAGCGTCTGAATCGACAAATTCGTAAGCTTTGCGATTTCACCAATCGTATACATTTTCCCTACGTCGTCCACGCTAAATCCCTCATTTCTCACTCAATCCACTCTCCCACTAATCGAGAAAGACATACTGACATATATACGTGTTTACGCATAGTTTATCGTAGCGAAAATGTTTTTTCAAATATCAAGCGTGTTGATTAGCCATTCAACTGGCATTTCGCGTATTGCGGCTCGCTTTCCTGGGGCTCGGAGGCGAACACGATGTTGGTCATGAAGGCGGTGCTACATGGACGTAGCGTTCACCGCCTTCCTCAAGCCTTCGCACCGCTCCTCCGTCGCGGCTTACGGGGTCTTGAGTCACGAGCTTTTCCCCAGAGAGACTGTTATTTCTTCTAAACGATCTGCATGTTCATATTTCAATCCACCGAAAATGTACCACCTGTCGAACCACCGCGCGAAGTAATTTCAATCCACTCTCCCTATACAGAGAGAGACTGAGGTGTGATGTATGTACAAACGATTAATGCGATTTCAATCCACTCTCCCTATACAGAGAGAGACCATCACAATATTTTTTAACTGCTTCTAAGTAGACAATTTCAATCCACTCTCCCTATACAGAGAGAGACCGCTTTTTTCATTGCTGCTGATAAGTGCTCTTTTATTTCAATCCACTCTCCCTATACAGAGAGAGACTTTATTATGCAGAAATGAGGGGTTATATGTTGACGATTTCAATCCACTCTCCCTATACAGAGAGAGACTATTACCATAAGCATCTTCACCTGTAACCAATATTTCAATCCACTCTCCCTATACAGAGAGAGACTCAGAAACGATAGGCCGCTCAAAAGTGGTTGTGCCATTTCAATCCACTCTCCCTATACAGAGAGAGACCTTTTTGGATGGGGATAAACAAAACCTCGCACTCATTTCAATCCACTCTCCCTATACAGAGAGAGACGCTATCCAAAGCTTAAAAAAGCGCCGACCGTCATTTCAATCCACTCTCCCTATACAGAGAGAGACTCGTACAGCGCACAAAACGCTGGGTATCGTGCATTTCAATCCACTCTCCCTATACAGAGAGAGACGCGTCTTCCGGTACAAACAAGCCCCAATACAACGATTTCAATCCACTCTCCCTATACAGAGAGAGACATGGTTTGGCCCAGCACGCCGACGCAATTTCGGATTTCAATCCACTCTCCCTATACAGAGAGAGACACGAAAATCGATTCAAACATATCTTGCAGATCCATTTCAATCCACTCTCCCTATACAGAGAGAGACGCACGCATTGTACGCGACGATTGTTTTCAAATATTTCAATCCACTCTCCCTATACAGAGAGAGACATCGCGTCTACCGATGTACAGCGCCATTGGTCTGATTTCAATCCACTCTCCCTATACAGAGAGAGACCTTGTTGCTTACAAAGTTCGATACATAAGCTTTAATTTCAATCCACTCTCCCTATACAGAGAGAGACGGCTGTGCGAGTGTTATAAGCTTGAATGAATTGCAATTTCAATCCACTCTCCCTATACAGAGAGAGACTGCCAAATCTAGCAAAAATAAATAATAAATAATATAAAAACAACATTTCTATCACCAACGATATATATATAGAATTAACCTATGTCGTTCCACTCTCACATCTCACTAGTTTTCAAGTGCGGATGATGTTAGATTTTATGTTCACTTCACATTCGCACTATCACAAAATCAGTGGCTCTTCGACATTTAATGCTTCCTTCACACCGAAATGCACAACTTTGTTTTTATAATTATTTCCAAGTTCATAAAAACGTAAACTATCTTCGGATTCCTTAATAATATCGAGCAAAGCAAGCTGTAATTGTTTATATTGTGTTGCATCGACTTTACATTCAAATACTGAATTTTGTACACGTATACCATATGCCTCACATACTTTCGCAACACGGCGCAAACGTTTCTGACCAAGCGGCTTGCTTACAGCGACATCATACGTTACTAAAATTAACATAGCATCACTTCCAAATAAATGGTGGGTATTGCTCCACATCTTGACGAATCGTACGTGCAAGCAATAATGCCTGCGCATGTGGAACGAGCCCCCAATTAATTTTTTCACCTAAAAATGGATGAGTTAACGTTTCTTGCTTTCGTTCTTGCCAATACTTTAAAAACTTTTTGCGCGCATCATCAGTAAGTAACACTGCACCGTTTTCCTTTTCAATAAAATCTTGCGCACTGACCATTTTTTTATTAATGAGCTTCAGTACAAAACGATCCGCTACGACTGAACGTAGCTCTTCCATCACATCGAGCGCGAGCGATTGGCGACCTGGTCGATCTGTATGCAAAAAGCCCACGTACGAATCAAGCCCCACATTCTCAAGTGCGGCCGCCGTATCTTTCATGAGCAGCGTGTACGTAAATGACAGCAACGCATTCACACGGTCAAGCGGTGGACGGCGACTTCTCGTTTTATATACGAAATCGTCCTTTTGTTGCAAAATAAGTTGATTGAACAGTTGAAAATAATGCAATGCTGCTTGTCCTTCGATTCCTCGTAGCGATTCTTCATCAGTACAGGCGAGTACATCTTTTAACATGCTACTTAATCGTGCAGACGTTTCTTTAAAAACAGGCACGTCAATACGCATCGGATTTTCACGCGTTGCCCGCTCAAGCATCCACTTTTGATTCGCAATTTTGCCAAAAATAAAATGTTTCGCGTAATGCAGTCGGTCCGTTTGGCTATCAGAAATACGATACTGCGTTTTACGTAGCACAACATTGCCATACGATTCGCCGACGACACGCGCTAAAAAACGACCTCGTCGATCTAAAAATGTCAAAGCAATATTTTTAGATGCACACGCATGCATAAGCGCAGGACTCGCTCCTGCATAGCCGAACGTACAAATTGCTTCTAGATTCAGCAGCGGTACGCGCGCAAGCTGCTCTTCCTCTTTCGTAACAATAATCGTGTCACCTTTTAATGTTAAATAAATATCCGGCGTTGTAATATAAAGCGTATTTAACAGCTTGCGCATTACATAAACCCCCTCATATATGCAGCAACACTTTTCGATTCATTTAATACAGGTAAGCAAATCGATTCGAGTGAACAACTTAAACAATGCTTACCCGTTTTTACTTTTGGCGTGTGCTGACGCGTATAATAGCTTTGCATCTCCTTCACCATATTACGTACGTGCTGCTTGTCGTCCTCCGTAATATCAATCGTTTGGCGACGGCGAATTTCATCATAATACAGTGATGCCTCTGCGATTGTACAGGCGAGCATTTCTTCTAAACACATCACCTGCGCGACAAGCTGTACAATATCCTCCTTGCCGCGCTTTGGCTTACCACGTTTGTACTCGACTACATGAATGGTATACGTATCATTATATGCCGGCAAATATACGCCATCACGATGTCGATGAAACTCCACAACGTCACACACGCCTTGAATACGAAGCTCATGTGACAATACAGGCATTGCGCGCACGACAATCTTGTCGCCACGCTTTTCTTTTATAGCAGGCTGATCTACTTTTGTATGTACCGCCTGCCCTTCCACCGTCTTTACATTTTCAAGCCATTGCTGTTCAATATGAATGAGCGCCCATTGCCGACGACAAAATTGAAAATGTTGAATGCCCGACAATAACAAGTAATCACTGTCCGTCGTAAACAATTGGCGTTAACCCCTCGAGTTCTGTTAGTTCAATGTTGAGTTCGTTAATTGAATTCGCGTCCTCTGGCATTGTAACACGTAAGCTACGATGTACTTTTGCAGAAGAATATTGTCCCATTTTGCTATCGTGCTCCCACCAATACACATGTAGTACTTCCATCGAGCCATCTGGACGAGCAGATGATGTATCGTTTTCAAATAATGTACGAAGTGCCTCTTTTATCTTTTGAGCGTCCTCATATGTAAAACCTGTTTTTTCCGCTAACTGCGGGTTAATGCTTCCAACAAATTTGTATACGCCAAAGTCAACACGATGTTTCATACCCATAGTGTCTGAGCTTTTTCCGTCCTTCGTTACTGAATTCACGCTTTTCGTAATTTGTGTACTCGTAATGTTAACAGGTTGCAAGCTAATCGCCGGGTGAAGCGACACAGGACCTCGTACGCCGACTGATAATGTATCTCCGCTAAACGCGAACACTTGTCCAAATGCACGCACGTCCAACCATTCTTGTGCCGCACGAGCTGCGTAAAGCACTGGGTCTGCATTTTTCTTCGACTTCTTTAATGCAGCTAAATCGGCGACTGCATCTGCACGATCTTTTAAACTTTTAAAACCATCTGTTGCACGCTCGTCTGATTGCACAAAAATCGCTTCTCCTACATCTTGCAAGCGATTACGAACTTTACGCTTAATGCATACGTCTGATACTTCTCCGTAACCTTCAAAGTTTTGACGTGGACGATTTCCATTTAGCGGATCACCATTTGGATTAGCATTTTCTACACTAAACACAACAGCGAAATCAATTTTTTGTTGTAACGTTGTCATTATTTGTTCCCTCCACTTTATCTTTTTTCGTGTAAAACGCCTTTAGCTGACTGTAGTATCCTAGTAAATATTGACCATCTAACGCCTTGTTACTCATATAAGAGTCTGCATCAAACTGCGCTATAATGTCCTGCAGTACGCGGTCATAATACACACCGCTTCCTCCTAGCTTTTGGCGATACGGCGTTAAACTATGGTAAATTGTCATCCACGTACGTTGTGGATTCATTTGGAATGCATTCATATAGCGCATTGCATTCGTCGTACGCTTTTCCTCTAACTGTGCACTTCGCTCGATGATTTCTGCGACCGCAAGTAAACGACCAAATAAATATGAGCGATTGTTATTCTGTTCTTGAAGTGCCACTGTATAGTCCTCCTTGTCAAAATAATATTTCATGACGCTACATGCAACCTCGACCGCCTGTTCAAACTGTGATATAGATTCAAAGCTATGCGGATTCGATGCACGCGCAAGCATTTTTTGTACAACATCAAATGGCATTGGTCGCTGCTCTAAAATAATCGGAATGAGCCGCTCCACAGTTTGCTTCACGATTTTATCGCTTGCACGTGGACCGTATGCAATTTGCGCAATTGTCCGAAGCGTCGGTGCTTGCATATACGTACGCGGCTTTTTGTCAACCCACACCGTTTGTAGCCAGCTCGCCTTCACTTGATACATCGCTAGCCGTTCGAAATATTGTGCCGTTTGGAAATTGCGATACGATAAAATACTTAAACGCCCGGTCGTAGCAGCATCAAGTGAAATAATATGCACATGCTCATTTTCGATATGCTCAGCAATATTGGCACGCATTCCCTGCATAAGCTTAGCAACATTTTCAGCAAGCACTTTATTTGTATGCTTTTTAACAGGTGCATTTTCTGTAACCGGCTCAGTAACTTCATCAACTAGCGAAAACATGTCAGATAAGTCTAACTCAGGCTGCTCTAAAAAATGCGGCACATCAACTTGTTGCTCTGACCAAACGACATACACACGACCATCAATCGTAATGCCTTGCTGCTCGATCAGCCATTTTAAAGCATTATGAATCTTCTGAGATGCTTCATAACTAATCGATGCATTTTCAACAAATTCCTTCGCCGATTTGAAGCGACCTCGATACGTAAAGCCGGACTCGTCATTTGTAGAAATAAGTTTGCCTTTATCACCGGAATTGCGAATTTTATTCGGATGCTTCATCGTTCGCACACTTTCCTCACCTGTGATGTAACATAAGTCAACGTTATGAATCGTACTCATATAATACTGCATGTACTTTGCAAATAATTCCTTGTTTTCCCACGGTGGCACACTGTCGATTTTACGCACACGAAAACGCACGAACGCCGATTCTTGCCCTGATGCGACAACTTGGAATATGTCCGGCTTATCTTCTTTACTTGTCCATTTTTGTAAAAGCAGTCCCTGTTCATCTGTATGTAATACGCCCTCTTTCACTAAATCACGAATAACCGTGCCTTTTGAAATATATGCATAAATGGCTTGCACGTCGGCATGCGTATAGGATGACTTTGCCCAACTCCCAAGTTGCTCCTTATACTTCAAAAACGCATCCTTTTTATCCGGTTCATTCATAAATGCAGCGTAATCACCTGCTACGTACATGAGTTTATCGTGCAATGCATGTGGAGAAAACACTTTCCCGGCGCGCGAGCCCGAATCTTCGGTAAACGGTAATACGGTTGATTCTTTTTGTACTACGTGCGCGGAGTGATACTCTCCTTGCTCTGTCACGTAAATTTCAATATGCGCTGTCTGTGTCGTATGCGCAAATGGCAACAACATATATGTACGCATCGTTCCATCCTTTAACGGTTTCGCAATGACCTCTCCCGCTTTATCCTCATAATTTGTGTACGTATTGTATAACGCATGTAATACAGACATATTATTCACCTACCAATTCGGCATACGTATCATCAACAGACTGCATATTTCGACCAATTGTAAACGACTTCGCTTCATACGTACTTAGTTCTCGACGTATCGTACATTCATCCGGACGAATAAACGTAATGACGCCATTTTTCATTACAGGTGTCCAAAGGCACGTCATAAGCTGTTCCTTCCCTGATTCATCTGGATAATCAATGCCATGCACCATGACACCGTAGTGTAGCTCATCGATATTATCATACGCTCCTTCGCCACTGCCAAATTCCTCATACTCCACATACGCTTGACATTCGCGCGTGCCGAGAAAAATATCACGACGTCCGCCTTTTTGTACAGCGCGCTTTGCGATATTGTGATGCTTATGCTCATTGAAATCTGACTGTAAATCAGGACGACGATGATTAAATTCAAAATGAGCGCGCACTTGATACTTTACGTCTTTTAAGTAGCTGTAATACGCTAAATCATTTTTACCGTCCATTTTCATCGGACGCATTCCTTTTGACTCCATTTGAATCGGACTCATGACGCGCACTTCATCAATAATCCAAATGATGCTAGGCTTCCAATAAATAGAACTCGTAATACCTTTTAATGCTTCATACGTCGGAATATGCATCGTCATCTTTTCACCACCTAGTTTCGTGAAAGGGTCTGTAAATAACGCATAGTCACCGTACACTGTATACTCGATTTGATTACGCATCGTATTCCTCCTTCTAATTCTTTAACTTATTTCTCATATGCCCATGAAGCCAAGCTCTGCATCACCTTGCACATTAATTCCATAATCTTGATCGTATGCTCCTTCTCGCACGTAATAAATTCGTAAAAAGGGCGTTTCGTATAACGCGAGCATTTGGCTTCTCTCTAGCTTTTGGCGTTCGTGTGCGAAAACATTAACGCTATAATGCTGTGCTTTTTTTAAAAACTGCGAAAAGTCATCAACGTCTCGCGCCTCCAATGAAGCAATAAGCTCCTTCCCCTCTTTCTCATATGGCACAATGACAGCTGTTGTTGCACTATCAATTACTTCAAAATAACGTCCAACTGTTTTGAATGCGTAATGATGCTGTAAATTTGATAGTATTTTTCCTTCTAACCAATGTCCATCTAATGAAAATGCCAAGTCGTGTAACGTATACTCTTTCCCATTTATACTGAAATGTTGCTCATGCTTAAATGCATTGTAAAACTCACTAAAATATATATTCATTATGTCAGGCGAAAGTAAATTTTTTGCGTTTGATTCATCGTCGCGTAGCAGTAAACTCGTTTGATGTGCTCCTTCCACAATCGTCGGTAAGAAATGACGCTTCGGCAGCTTCATATTCATAACGTATACATCACGAGCTGCAACCTCACCGTTACGATTACATCGCCCTGCTGCTTGCGCGATGCTATCAAGTCCAGCAAGCGCACGAATAACGCATTGGAAACTCACGTCGACACCCGCTTCAATAAGCTGTGTGCTAACGCAAATAAGCGGCTCGCCTTCCTTTAGCTTGTCGCGTATTTCTGCCAAAATGTGCTGCCGGTGCGCTGGACACATCGACGTACTTAAATGGTATACTCCTCCTTGACCTTTCAATTGCTCATACAGCCGTAGCGCATCGCTTTTCGTATTCACAATAATCAAAATATTACCAACATGCTCGCGCTGCTGCTGCGCAAACTCGGCAACGTCCTCCACTGTCCAAATGTCGTCGCGTACGTGCGAAATGACATTCGTTCGCTTAAAGCTTGGTAAAATGGAACGCAGGTCGTCAATAAGCTCACCGTCAATCGTAATATGATGCTTCACATTTTGTAGAGCAGGCTGTGTCGCCGTGCATAAAATCACTGTCGTATTGCATACATCCTTTAAAAACGTAATAAACTCATTAAATAAGCTAATTGTTTTAATTGGCAATGCTTGAATTTCATCAAAAATGATGATGCTATTCGCTAAATGATGGAAACGACGCGTATAGCGAGACGATTTTTCGTACGCAATATTTAAAAACTGTACCATCGTTGAAAAAATAAGTGGCATATCCCAATTATCCTTTGCTCGATGAAGCTTACGACGTTGCTCGTGTTCCTCAAATGTTAGCTGTTCCACATCTCGATCTTCAACGATATTGCTATGATGTTCAAGTAGATCCTTTGTTTGCAGCACATCGCGTGTTTCCTGTGCATTTTGCTCAATAATCGTTGTAAACGGCACAATTTGAATGATGCGCTCCTTGTCATACAGCTGTGCATGTCGAAGTGCAAACCGTAAACTTGCGAGCGTTTTGCCACCACCTGTTGGAATCGATAACGTATAAATTCCTGTTGGCAAAGTTGCCTTCTCAAAGCATTGATCACTCAAATATTGACGCGCCTTCGTAATATCGTTTGGCACTGCTTTTTTCTGCTTGTCGGCGAGTGCCTGTTGTAGACGCTCCTCGTATAAAGGAAATGGCGGCTTTATTCGTAATGTACGTTCTTCATTTTCATCAAATAGTCGCGCATTCGTTCGGTCTGCATCGATCAATGCGCTAAATATGTATTTTGCTAAAAAGAAATGGAGTACACCTTGTTTTTGTAGTTTGCGCTTCAATAATTTGTACTCTGCATGTGCGGCGAGCAAATAGTTTTTTAAGTCACTCGCTGGCATCACTTCCTGAAAAAAGTGTTGAAGCATGCTTTTTAATTCAGGGTGAAGCTTGCCCCGCTTTACAAACGGTGATTGTCCATTTTCATCTAAAAAATCAAGTAATGTACTATGGTGTCCGTAAACCGCATTCGCGACAAGTTCACATACAAACTGAAGCTCTGGCAACTCCTTTGAAAGCTGCAAAATAATTTGCCCACCTGCTGTTGAATGGTCGACTGAGCCGCGCTTCGGTGGTGCGTCAGGGTTCGCAATCGCCTCTCGAATGTACGCTTGAAACTCAGTACTATATTTGCCAAAATCATGGAATAGCCCTGCTAAACCGACGATATGCGCTGCGCCAATTTTCGCACCGATTTCCTCACAATGTGCCTGTACTTCGCGTAAATGATTCGCTAAAAGCTGCGGTGTGTCGTCCTCACGTCGATAATGTGCAATAAATCCCATTTTACCACCTCACATGAATTGTAACTAATTAACATTTAATTGTAAATATTAAGCATATAAATAGCGCTAAACTTTTATTATATTCTGTCAATTAAACTCGATATAATGAGAAAAGCGAGGTGATAGCTGTTACGTATTCAACGTAGCAGCGTGCAAATGAAGCGATTACTATTAATTCCCGCGCTATGCCTAGTCGGTTGCAGCGATGGAACGATGTTATCAAATGAGCCTGCACCGACGACGGAAACAGAAGCGCCAGCCGAACAGCCTACAACCGAAACGAATGGAAACGAAGAGCAAGCGACGGGAGAAGAGCCGGTAGAAAACGACGGAGAAACGATTGATGATGACGAGTTGACAGCCGAAGAGATACTCGATGAAAAAGAAGAACATGTAGAGGAGGAAGCGATTCCATTAACTGCTCTTGAGCGAAACTTATTTAACGGTGCAGTCGATGCAATCGATTCACTTTTACAATGGGATAGCTATCATTCTGTTAAGACGACGGATCATGTTGTGCGCACGAATCCAGATAACAGCTATAGCTATAAGCATACGTTGTCGTATATGAAGCAACCGCACGAAACACATCTTATTTATGAAAGTGAAAACCCACAGTACATGGAAATTTACGCAAATGATACGGACGGCATGTATGCGAATGATTCAGCCGATGAGCCAAACTGGACGTATACGATGGATCGTGACACAATCGAAATGTGGCAGGAGGAGCCATTACCTGATACAACGGAGCTACTTCGCCTCATTGCGACAGAATCTGAAACGTTCACAGTCGTCGATGAAGATGCCCAAATGATTGAATTCTCATTAGCGGTGCCATCGACTACAATCGATGATTTACTAGATGTCGGTGATAGCGAGCCACCTACTATGTTTTTAAACTTAACGTTAACGATGACGTTTTCTGAGCGTGGCGTTGAGGAATACAAAATTGTGAGTGATTACGTCACACAAGAAAATGATGAAGGTCAAATAACGATTGAAGAAACATTTACAGAAGTGAATAATTTAGCGAATGTACGTGTACCTGCACATGTGAAGGAGCAAGCAGTGTTAGATGATGAAGTCATTGAATGGAATGAATAAATATAACAGCGCGCCTGAGTAAACGAACTCAGACGCGCTATTTTTTATGAAATGCGCTCCCACTGGTCAAATTCATCAACACCAGCTAAGCGTAGCTCGCCCGCTAAAACCGCGACGTAGCCATCTGTATGGGCAAATGCAAAGCCGTCGTCACAAACGAATATTTCATCAACGACCGGGCGTTCAATAAGTGGATTAAAAAAGTACATATATGTCGATTGAGCAATCGTAATCGGTAAATCTAAATCAAAGCGATTCAGTGCAAGAAGCGTGCCGCGTGATGCATCATTATAAATGGCTAATTCGCCGTCCTCTAGCTGTAATACAATCGGTGCGCGTTGTAACGGTTCATCTGTGTGCAGTTCATGTGCTGTCCATATGCCGAGGCAGCGTTTGCCAATGATCGCATTGCGCATATGACGCTGTGCCACGAGCTCTGGAGCTGTAATAACCGGTTGTTGAACATTCATAAAAATCACCTCATGCTTTATTACAGCCAATGTACATGATTTTCACGCATCGCACAACTACTTTGATTACCATTTCATAAAAATTTTTCGTCGTTTAACGAATTAAGCGCGTGAGCAATGTCGCAAGTAATTCGTCGCGTCGTGCGAACGTAGCAACGAGCGATTCCTCATGCTCGCCGTTATTCGTCACTAAATGAATGACCGGACAAATTTGCTTTAACTGATGAAAGGCGTGCTGTGCTTTTTCGTGACGCGTACGTGGCTCAAGCTTTGCAGGCAACGTTACAATCGCTTGCATGAGCGGGTCTTTACGTGTGCAAATTTCCGCAATAAACGGCGTTACGTGCGACGTCGTTCCTCCACCTAAGCTCGATAAAATGTATACGTCCTCATATTTTTCAAGTATTTTTTGTAATCGTGCTGCGTCGGTCGTGCTTTGTCCGCTCGCAATATATAACAGTTCACCGCGCGTGCCGATGACATGATCTGCCGTTTCACTAACGATGTCGCCAATGTAATCGCGCACCTTTAAGCTTAAAAAATCTTGTTGGTGTGAGCCAATCCATACAATTTGTACAGGTTGCGCCTCTGTTTGTAGCCATTTTGTTAACACATTGACCGTTGCCGCGCCAATTGCGATAAGCGCCTTTGCCATATTCGTCTCCCCTTTAATGCATAATACGTTCATTATACGAAAAACAAGATGGCATTGTCGCTTGTTTATGCAATTTTAAATGTTTGCATTAGCGTATTTAATTGCTTCGAAATGTTTTGCAGCTGTTGCACATTTTGCGTAATCGTTTCGACTTCCTCCGTTTGCATCATAATCGTCGCGGTCACTTCCTCCGTCGCTGCTGCACTTTGCTCGGAAATGCTTGCAATTGTCTGCATGCTTTGTAACATATAATCCTTTTGCTCGACCATACTTGCAAGGCGACTCGTCAACTCCGCAATATCACGATCTAGCTGCTGTGCACGCATCGCTTGATTATGAAACATCTCCTCCGTTTCAGCAATGACGCTCGCCTGCTCCTTCAACTGCTCCGTGCTTGTTTCCACTGTTGCTGCCGTACGTGCTGACGCCTGCTGAATTGCTTTAATCGTTTGCCAAATCGCTTCTGTTTCAGCATGTGACTGCTCTGCTAGCTTACGAACTTCCTGCGCGACGACCGCAAAGCCTTTTCCTGCATCGCCTGCTCGTGCCGCTTCGATTGATGCATTGAGCGCAAGTAAATTCGTCTGCTCCGAAATGCTTTGAATCGTTTCCATCACGTGCCCTATATCATCAACATAATGCAGCAAACCGGTCATTTCATGTGACAGCCCTTCATGCACAATCGTCGTTTGTTGCTGCTGTTTACGCAGCTGTACAATTTGTGTAATACCTTGCTGTGACTCGTTCATCGATGTCGCTACTTGCGCTTCCATTTGCGCCGACATCGTATGAATCGTTTCAATATTTGTTGATAAATGCGTCACATTTGTAAGCGATTGTTCCGTTTCATCCGCTTGATGCTGTGCACCACCTGCAATGTCAGCGAGCGCTTTTGTCGAATGCCCAAGCCCTTCATGCACCGCTTCTGCTGCCTCTGTTGAGCTCGCCGTTTCAACTTGCATATCATTTGCCGCATGCATCACACTCGTTACAGCATGACGCGTCTTATTAATCATATGATTATATGCTTTTGTTACCATACCAATTTCGTCATTCGTCACACGTGTCTCATCGACGTTTGCTGTTAAATCACCTGTTGCCGCCTTTTGTAGCGCCGCCTGCAACGGTATTAACGGCTTTAAAATGTGACGCACAACAAAGAAAATGGTCGCACCGAGCAAGCATGCCATCGCGATTGCGCCAATGATTGACCAACGTAGCTGTGTTAGTAGCGGTGCATTTATGACAGACGTCGGCATGCTCGTCACAACACCCCAGTTACCGTCGATGTTACGAAACGTAATCGGTGTAACGACTTCTGCAACCTCAGCTTGTAACAATGCATCGTTCTCATACGTTAATGTCGAGCTAGTAGCCGCTAGTTCAGACATGAGCTCCTCCTCTTTTGATGAAAAAATCGAAATAGTTTCGCCAACGACGCTTGCATCATTGCTATTTGCTGTAATGAGCCCACTATTTGTGACGACGCGCTGTACACCATCTGCCGGTGCATACGTCGTCACTAAACCGCCTAAAAAATCGAGCGAAAAGTCCGCAGATACGTAACCAATTGCGGCGTCATTCGTCATAACAGGTACAACGAGTGTTACCATTGATAACGTTTCACCACCGACCTCATAATCGTACGGATCGGTAATCATCGTCTCGCCATTTTGAATCGGACGCACGTACCACGCCTCTTGCTCATACGCTTCAATATTCGTCTCAGTCATCGTGCCATCGTCTTCCCGGATGAAATACGGCACAAATCGATTGCTTGCATCAATAAATTTTTGCCCTTCTATGGTCGAAGCTGTGACGACATTCGGCTCAAAAATCGCGGAATTACTAAGCCAGCTCGTATGTTTAGCGAGCAAATCACGCTTCATCGCTACAATCATTTCTGCTTGAAGCCCACCATCTCGATACGCCGACGCAAGCATATTCGCCTCCGTCTGTAATATGTCAAACGTTTCATTAAACACCGCCTGCATTTCAAGCGCAGATAACTCCGACGTACGCATTAACGATTCTTCCTGCGCCGCCTTACTCGCTTCCCAATCTGCCATACTCGTCATCCATGTGTAGAGAGAAAAAATGACTAAAAAGACTGCTAAAATTGTAACCGTTAATTTTGTATTTACCGATGCGCGCATATCGTTCCCTCCAAAATAAAGTAAGTTACATATTCCTTTCCCATTTGTACAAACAACGTAAACAAATACGACTACACAAAAAAATACAACGAAGCGCTATTTTTCATTTATAGCTTATTAAAACGTGATGATATACATCGAAACATATAAGTCATTATACCTTTTTACGCATAAAAAAATGACATAAGGGAATGTTCACCTTATGTCATATATTGTTCGTCATACTGTTCTTGGCATGCGCACAACGACTTTAAATAAATCACCATCGACATCGATCGTCATATCCCCTTGATGCAAATTAACAATAGACGCCGCAATCGCAAGCCCGAGCCCCGAACCTTCTGTATGACGCGCCGTATCAGCACGTTTAAAGCGCTCAACTAATTCCGTCGCATCTTCATTGAGCGCATAATTCGCCACATTTTTTACCGACAAATATATTTCGTCATCCTCTAGACGCAAATGAATGTATACACGCGTGTTAGGAAGCGAATATTTATACGCGTTAACGAGCAAATTATCGAACATGCGCCACCATTTTTGTCCGTCAATATACGCTTCGATCGGCTGTTGCGCAATCGTTACACGCACGTCCAACTGCGCTGCTTTAAACGCCTCTTCATGCTCACCGATCGCCTGCTGAACAAGCTGTGCAACGTCGACTTTGCTTTTTTGCATCTCGACATCACCGCTCGCCATTTTTGACACTTCGAATAAATCGTCAATGAGCACTTTTAAGCGACTTGCTTTCGCATCGACAATCGTCACATATTTTTGACGCTCTACTTCATCTATATGCGGCTGCTTTAACAGCTCCGTATATGTCATAATCGCAGTAAGCGGTGTGCGCAAGTCATGGCTCACATTCGTAATGAGTTCGGTCTTTAGCCGCTCGCTTTTTTGCTGCTCGAGCAAGCTATCACGCATGCCTTCACGCAACGTTTGCACATGCTCGCTATGATGCGCTAACGGATGATTTCCTGTAATCGATATCGCTTTTGGCGTCTGCCCGTTCACAACGTCCGCAGTATAAGACATAATTGTTGTGAGCTGCCCGACGCGGTGCAGCATCATAAAAAATAATAGCACGACAATTACGGTTAACACGATTACCGCTTCGGTCGCACTATACACGCCGCGAAACTCACCGACTAAAAAGCTCGCTCCACTAAATGCGACCATCCATAATACGATTTTCGTACCGATTGAACGTTTTTGAAAGGCGATGCGTACGATGTCGATTCCTTTATACAACACCGTTTGTCGCCAGAGCTGTTGCCACGACAATGTTTTCACACGCATAACGAACGCGAATGCCACATATAAAACGATGATGAACATGACGAAAATAATCGTGGCCCACGTTAGCTGCTTCGTCCATTCATATATGCTAATACGCTCTTGAACGATATCGATAACGAACATACCTGGTGTGTACGATAACGAATAGATGAACGCCCATACGATATAAATAGCACCGATGATGAATAATGCGAACATATCAATCGGTACGCTCGCTGTATACGTCACGAACGGGTTGTTACAACATAACACTTTACGCACATTTCGTCGCACACGCCATGCATATAGCGCACCGATTACCGCCATTGCCATCATACTGTACACGACGTATTGCATCATGACGAAAATGCTGTATTCGGACACGTATGATACGTTCGCACGTTTCGCGATCGTCATCGTTCCCCAAACGTGCTGCAATGAGCGTTCCACCGTATATGAAATCGGCTGAAGCGCGGGTACATCGTAAGAACCAATTAAAAATGTTCGCCTCACATTTTGTAAATCGCCTTCTTCTATATGATGTGTAAAAATCGCATCATCGTGAATATTACCGAACGCCGCTTCACGCATCGTTTTACTATCGTATAAATCATAGCTATAATACGTAAAGCTACTTAAATTGTTTTGCTGCTTCTTCGCCTCCTCAATCACAATTTTTTGCACAACTTGCTCCTTTAATGCGAGCACTTTCGTACGCACATATGCATCGTCAGTAAATACGCGCTCGATGTCGGCTATTTTTTCCGCACGTTCTTGCTCCAACGCACGCGCAACGTCTTCGTTTACACTTTGCTGTTTTTGTGCATATTCCGCTTCAATTTTCGTAAGTTGCTCAGATAGCGTGCCGTAATAATGACGATATGCTTCGACGTCTTTTGCGGTCACAGTTAAATAGTCGTTGAAATGCTCTTTCGTTAACGGTTGAATGACATGTGCCGCAATCGTTTGTGCAACGGTGTGCGCCTCGTTTTGCAACTGGCTTGACTGCCCGTATGTTTTTCCGATATATACAGGGCCGCGCTCAATAATTACACAAAGCGCAACGAGTACAACAAACGTTATAAATAAATGAACGAAATGTTTTATACGCACGCGACTTCCTCCTCACTGCTTTTCAATTTTGTAGCCAACGCCCCATACGACCTTTACGTAACGCGGATTTTTCGGATCTTGCTCAATTTTTTCGCGAATTTTTCGAATGTGTACAGCAACGATGTTTTCAGCGTTAAACGCCTCCTCGTTCCAAACGATTTCGTAAATGTCACGAATCGAATAGACGCGCCCTGCATTTTTCAGCAGCAATGCCGTAATATTGTATTCTGTCGGCGTTAGCTTCACTGGCTCGCCATCTACGCAAATTTCACGCGCTGCCTCGTCGATCGTTAAACCGCTTTTCACTTCGTTGTACGTGCCAAACTGAACGTAACGCCGCAGCTGTGATTTTACACGCGCAAGCAGCTCCATCGGGTGAAATGGCTTCGTAACGTAATCATCTGCGCCGACTGATAAACCGTGAATTTTGTCCGCCTGCTCCACCTTCGCACTAAGCATAATAATGGGAATGTTTCGCTCTTTCCGAATCGTAAATGTCGCCGTAATACCGTCCATATTCGGCATCATGACATCTAAAATAATGAGATGAACGTCGTGCTGCTCAAGTAACGCAAGCGCCTCTAGTCCGTCTGCTGCTTTAAGCACGTTATAGCTTTCGTTTTGTAAATAAATATCGATGCCGTCACGAATCGCTTCATCATCATCGACTACGAGCACTGTATATGTCATATATATCCCTCCTATTCTTCTTTATCATACCGTGTAAAGATGAGGAAAGTTGTATGCAAAATCTGAAGAATTTCTTAAGATTACGGCTTTGCGCAAGTACGACCTCAACATATTTTTGGTTTGTGCTTTTCCTGCTGGAGTCCACCTCTTGTTTCGAGCCTGCTCTCACTCTAAAATTTAATCGCCGTCTATTACGATGTTATCGCAAACGCCAATAAAAAAACTGCCCGAAAATTGCTTCTCGGACAGTTTTCATTATTTATGATAAGCGGTTGCGGTAATCTTCGTATACAAACGTACGCACCGTTTTCACGCCTTCTTCTTCGTTAAATAAACAAAGACTCGGTAAGTTTACACCGTTAAACATATGTGTTTTTACCATTGTGTAGTGCGCCATGTCTGTAAACACGAGGCGGTCACCTGGCTCTAGTGGCTCATCGAATGAATAATCACCGATAATGTCACCTGCTAAGCACGTCATTCCACCTAAGCGGTATGTGTACGGCTTCTCACCTGGTAAGCCTGAGCCGATAATGTGCGCGCGGTACGGCATTTCTAACGTATCTGGCATATGACACGTTGCTGACGAGTCAACAATCGCTAAGTCCATACCGTTTTGAATTGTATCAAGCACCGTTGCGACTAAGTAACCTGTATTCAGCGCACATGCTTCACCTGGCTCTAAAATGACTTTCACATCGTACGTATCTTGAATGCGCGTAATGAGCTTAATTAGTAACTCGACGTCGTAATCTTCACGCGTAATGTGATGCCCACCACCGAAGTTTACCCACTTCATTTGATGTAAATACTTGCCATACTTTTCTTCAAAGTGCACTAAAATGCGCTCTAGCACATCGGCACCTTGCTCGCACATCGCGTGGAAGTGAATGCCGTCTACACCGTCTAAGCTTTGTGGCTCAAACGACTCAAACGGAATACCAAGACGAGAGTTAATGTAGCACGGGTCATATAGCGGTGTTTCAACCTCTGAATACCCAGGGTTAACACGTAAACCGATTGAAATATGCTTTTCGTGATGTTGTACTTTATCTTTGTAGCGACGTAATTGGTCAAACGAGTTGAACACAATATGGTCGACATACGTTAAGTACTCATCAATTTCGTGCTCTGCATAAGCTGGTGCGTATGCATGCACTTCCTTGCCGAACTCCTCGTAGCCAAGACGCGCTTCAAATAATGAAGACGACGTAATACCTGCTAAGTAGTCGCGCGCCATCGGGAACGTCGACCACATCGAGAAGCCTTTTAATGCAAGTAAAATATCGCAGCCAGTGCGGTCTTGCACCGACTTTAAAATTTCCCAGTTGCGTTTTAAAAGTCGCTCATCAACAACGAACGCAGGCGACGGCGCAGTAGTCCAGTCAATGCCTGTTTCTGCTTGCGCCTGCGCCATCGCTTTTGTGATGCGCGCTTGTTTCGCGCCGCTCATTATTTCGCGTCCTTTGGGTTTGTAAAGTCTAAATCCACTAAATCTGGGTTATGCGATTCTTGCCACGGTAGACCCCATTTGTTTAATGCATCCATGAATGGGTCTGGATTGAAGTCTTCTACGTTCCAAACACCAGGACGCTGCCACTCACCGTTCATCACAAGCATTGCACCGATCATTGCTGGCACACCTGTTGTATATGAAATTGCTTGAGAGCCCACTTCACGGTAACACTCTTGGTGGTCACATACGTTGTACACGTAATACGTTTTTTCTTCGCCGTCTTTAATACCGCGCGCGATAATACCGATATTCGTTTTACCTTTTGTCAGTGGTCCAAGTGTTGCTGGGTCTGGTAATACTGCTTTTAAAAATTGGATTGGTTGAATCATTTGCCCTTGGAACTCGATTGGCTCAATTGATGTCATACCAACGTTTTCAAGTACGCGTAAATGCGTTAAATATTGTTGACCGAACGTCATCCAAAAGCGAATTTGCTTTAAGCCTGTAATATTTTTTGCTAAAGACTCTAACTCTTCATGGTAAAGTAAGTAGCAATCTTTTTCGCCAATTTCCGGTAAATTGTATACCATTTTGTGCTCAAGTGGTGCAGTTTCTACCCACTCACCGTCTTTCCAAAATCGACCGTTCGCTGTAATTTCGCGAATGTTAATTTCTGGGTTGAAGTTCGTTGCGAATGGTAATCCGTGATCGCCACCGTTTGCATCGACGATATCGATGTAATGAATTTCATCGAAGTGATGTTTTAATGCGTGTGCTGAGAAAACACCTGTTACGCCCGGGTCAAAGCCAGAACCTAACAATGCCGTAATGCCTGCTTCCTCAAAGCGCTCCTTGTAAGCCCATTGCCATTTATATTCGAATTTCGCTGTATCTAGCGGCTCGTAGTTTGCTGTATCTACGTAATGCGTTTTCGTCGCTAAACACGCATCCATAATTGTTAAATCTTGATAAGGAAGTGCCACGTTAATGACTACATCCGGATTGAATGAGTTAATTAGCTCGATTAATTCGTCTGTGTTATCAGCATCTACTTGTGCTGTGTGGATCATTGTTTTACCACCATCTAATTTTTCTTTCAGAGCGTCACACTTTGATTTTGTGCGACTTGCAATCATAATTTCCTCAAATACCTCTGAATTTTGAACACATTTGTGTACGACTACACTAGCTACTCCGCCAGCGCCGATAATCAATGCTTTACCCACGTTCATTCCTCCTAGTAAACGACCTACATAGTGTGTTTGCCATCGTTTGACAACAGCTTTGATTATAATAAATAAACTTAAAGTTTACAATTACATTTACTAAAAATTATTATTAATTTTCAAATTATAAGAAATTCATTAGCATTCCAACAATTTCAACGCATAATATAGCACACTGTTCCATAAACGAAATTTTCAAAAAACAATTCTCTTCTATTAAAACTACGTACTTTACAAATCATCAAGCGTGTTGATTAGCCAATCAATTGGCAGAAGCGTATTGCGGCTCGCTTACTGCCATTAATATGCAGCATTTATTTCCAGATGGTTGCTAAAAACAACCGATTTCACTGTATATAAATGGCTAATCAACAGACCTGACAAATCATGCCTTGCCGTTCATTTTGTCAACGCGTACATTGTGTGCCATACTTTTCACAACTACTTAAAAAGAAATAGGTGACCTTTATGTTTAAAACAATCGGTATTTTCGCCCACGTCGACGCTGGAAAAACGACATTCGCCGAGCAGCTACTATTTACGACAAATGCGATTAAAACGGTCGGGCGCGTTGATCATCAAAACACATTTTTAGATAACGATGAGTTAGAGCGAGCACGCGGCATTACAATTTTTGCAGAGCAAGGACGCTTCACATACAACGATTGCACATATCACATCATCGACACACCAGGACATGTCGACTTCTCCCCAGAAATGGAACGCTCGCTTGCGATACTTGATGCTGCCATCATCATTGTAAGTGCCGTCGAACGTGTACAAGGGCATACAGAAACGGTGTGGCAGCTGCTGCGTACTCGACAGATCCCAAGCATTTTTTTCGTTAACAAAATGGATCGTGAAGGAGCAAGTTTGGAGCAAACGATGGCGCAAATTCAGCAGCTGTTGTCACCGGATGCAGTCGTTGTTGACGAAACATTTGTAAGCGCGGTTGCAGAGCGTCACGAAAAAGTGCTCGATGCATACATTGCTGAAAACGTAAGCGATGAGCTATTGACGCATTCGGTGCAGCAGCTCATGCAAAACGGCGCGCTTTTTCCAGTCTTTAACGGGGTTGCGTTGCACGGAGATGGCATTGACCGCGTGTTAGATGCGCTTGACCGCTTCGTGACGACGACGTATGACAAAACAGGTGATGTACAGGCGAACGTCTTTAAAATTCGCCACGAGCTCGACCAGCGCTTAACGTTCATGAAGCTCATGCGCGGCACATTACACGTTCGAGATGATGTAATAATTCGCGGCAACGTATACAAAATACTCGAAATACGCGCATATAACGGGCAGCGCTTTAAATCGGTACAGCAAGCGTTCGCCGGTGATGTCGTTGCGCTAAAAGGCTTGCACGAAGCAGTTGTCGGTGATGTTATTGGCGATTGCATGTCGCAACAATTAACGTTAACACCGACGCTACAGGCAAAACTTCATGTTCATAACAAAATTCATGTAAAAGAAGTGCTTGCAATGCTACGTGAGCTCGAAGCAGAAGAGCCGACGTTGCGTGTCACATGGCATGAGCGCCATCAAGAAATTCAGCTGCACGTCATGGGCGTCATTCAACTTGAAGTGTTAACACATATATTGCGCGAACGCTATCGCCTTGACGTGACGTTCGATACGCCGACGATTTTGTACATGGAAACAATTGCAAAGAGCGCTTACGGCTACGGGCATTTTGAGCCGCTGAAACATTACGCAGAAGTACATCTTCACGTTGCACCGAACGCACGCGGTCGCGGTATGACGTTTACAAACCGCTGCCACGCCGACGATTTAACGACCGGACATATGCGCTTAATTGAGCATCACCTGTTTGAGCAAGAGCATCATGGCTTATTAACAGGCTCACCGATTACAGACGTGCATGTAACGCTATTAAACGGTGCGGCACACGCGAAGCATACAGCAGGCGGCGATTTTCGTGAGGCGACGCATCGTGCATTACGTCAAGCGTGTGAGCAAGTAGAAAACGTATTACTTGAGCCGTATTACCGCTTCCGCCTGCGCGCTTCAATCGACCACCTCGGACGTATGATGAGCGACGTACAGCAAGCAAGTGGTACGTTCGATGCACCAGCATTAACGGAGCATGATGCACTATTAACAGGGCGCGTACCGGTCGCAACATTTATGCATTATGCGACGACATTTTTAGCGTACACAAACGGCAAAGGTTCGATTTCGCTTCAGTTTGATCGCTACGATGTGTGCCATAATGCAGACGAAGTAATCGAACGGATCGGCTACAATAAAGATGCTGACCCGGACTACACATCGTCGTCTATTTTTTGCGCTAAAGGAAAAGGCTACTCGGTGCACTGGACAGAAGCGGCTGAGGCGATGCACTGCGTAAAGAAAACGTTGGAGTAAGCGCAAAAAGACGCTATACTAATCGAAAAAGGAGTGGTTTTATGCAACAATTACAATCAATCGAGCAATTTGAGCAACTTAAAAATGAAAAAACGATGTTCGTCTTCTCAGCTGACTGGTGCCCAGATTGCACGTTTATCGACCCATTTATGCCAGAAATCGAGGAGAAATTTTCAGCGTTTACATTTGTCAAAGTAGACCGCGATGACTTCATCAACGTATGTGCAAGCCTTGACGTATTTGGCATTCCAAGCTTCGTCGCATTTGATGGTGGCGAAGAAATCGGACGCTACGTGAACCGCGACCGCAAAACGCAGAAGCAAATCGAGACGTTTATTGAAAAGTTAGTGTAAAACGCAAAAAAGCATCAGCGACGAGGGAGGGCACTGAAAAACTTCCGTTTTTATGACTCTTCCATTTTT
>NZ_MATO01000037.1 GCF_001700325.1 Caryophanon latum | reverse complement strand
TAGCTCAGTTGGTAGAGCATCCGGCTGTTAACCGGCAGGTCGCAGGTTCGAGTCCTGCTTTCGGAGCCATAAAGGCCCGTTGGTCAAGTGGTTAAGACACCGCCCTTTCACGGCGGTAACACGGGTTCGAATCCCGTACGGGTCATACGAAAAAAGCGTCTTGAGAAGCAAAATACTTCTCAGGACGCTTTTGTTATGTCTTCATCGTTAACGTAAATATTTATTTAATGGATGATACATGCCTAAAAATTTGCCGATTTGCGTGCCTACGCGTAGTAATATACGTTGTGCACGGATTGATTTATCTGCAATTAACGTATTTTGAAGCTGCAATATATAAAGTAAATGAAATATATTTTTCGGTGTCCCTTTGTCGTCAGTTAAACCGTCTTGCATCAGTCCATAATGAATGCGTGCTGATTGCTCAAACTGCTGCGGTGGTGTAAGGCGGACAGAAAAGCGAACAGGTGCATCGCTATTGTTTGTGAACGTATGTGCTGTATGCATCGGCGCAGTAATGTGATCACCTTCGTGTAACGTATGTTTTCTATTACCGACAATGACCGTTAATATGCCTTCAAGTACGATAAAGTGTTCAACGAAAGAATCATGGACGTGTAGCGGAGGACCGTCACCAAGTGGGGGAAGGGCAACTTCAATGAGTAAATGTTTTCCATTCGTTTGCTCGGCTGTTTCGACGAATGTAATTTGTTCTCCTGTATATTTATGAGTAATTGTTTGAGCTAGCAAAAGCATCCATCCTTTTTTCTTTTATTATGAAGTGTGAGCGGAATAAAAAACAATGAGGCAATATGCGGTTATGGATCGCATATTGCCTCGTTATATTTCTGTGTATTAGCGGATTTGACCTGTGCCAATACCGATATATTTTGTTGATGTTAATGCAGGTAAGCCCATTGGTCCACGTGCATGTAGCTTTTGTGTACTAATGCCGATTTCTGCACCGTAGCCGTACTCGAAGCCGTCTGTAAAGCGTGTAGAGGCGTTATGGTAAACGGCAGCTGCGTCAACGTTGCGTAAGAAGTGCTGTGCGTTGTCGTCGTTCATCGTAATGATTGCTTCGGAGTGATGTGTGCCGTACGTATTAATGTGCGTAATCGCTTCAAATACGTCTTCTACCGTTTTAACACTAATTGTGTAATCTAAATATTCTGTTGCCCAATCTTCATCTGTCGCTGCTTGTGCGTTTGAAAATACGGTGCGTACATGCTCGTCGCCGATAATATGTACACCAGCATCATGTAACGTTTCAAGAAGCGCTGATCCATTTGTTTGTAGCCAGCTTTTTTCAATGAGCAAGCTTTCTGCAGCGTTACAAACAGATGGGCGCTGTGTTTTTGCATTTAAGACAATCGATGTTGTCATATCAACTGGTGCTGAATGATCGATGAACACATGGCAATTGCCGGCGCCTGTTTCGAGTACCGGTACGCTCGCCTCACGCACAACTAAGTTAATGAGTGCTGCGCCGCCACGTGGAATTAATACGTCAATGTATTCTTTTAAATGGAATAGCTCCGCAGCTGCTTCGCGACTTGTATCCTCAATTAGCTGTACTGCATCGACTGGGCAATCAGTTTTTGCGAGTGCGTCGTGAATTGCTTTTACGAGTGCGATGTTTGAATGTTTCGCAGATGATGAGCCGCGCAGTACGACCGCATTGCCTGTTTTTAAGCAAAGTGTTGCAGCATCGACCGTTACGTTTGGACGTGCCTCATAAATCATTGCGACAACGCCAAGAGGTACGCGCACTTTTTGTACGTGTAAGCCGTTATCCTTTGTAAAGTCTTCTAATAATTCGCCGACTGGGTCTGGTAAGTCGATGAGCAATAAAATCGCATCTGCCATTGCGTGAATGCGTTGTTCATTTAATAAAATACGGTCAAGTGTTGAGCTAGGAAGTCCTGCTGTTGCACCGTTTTGTAAGTCAATTTTGTTCGATTCGACAATTTGTGCGCAGTCGTCACGCAGTTGCTGTGCGATTGCTTGTAGCGCTGCATTTTTTTGCGCTGTCGTTAATGTGTTCATTTTGTAGCTTGCTTGTTTTGCTAGCTGTCCTTTTGTACGAATTTCTGTCATGTGAATTCCTCCTTAAAATTGTACCCATTGATCGCGATGTAAAATCGGTTTGTCTGAGCGCTTACCAATCATGCTTCGAATGTCGTCGCTAGTAAAGCTCGTTTCACCGCGTCCGAGTAGTTGTTTGTTATAATACACTTCAATGACGTCGCCTTTATTAAATGAGCCCTCGATGGCACATACACCGATTGCGAGTAAGCTGCGCCCTTGTGTGCAAAGTGCCTCCTTCGCGCCCTCATCAACAAATAGCTTGCCATTTGCTTCTGCAAGCGAAATCCACTGCTTGCTCGTATTGACGATTTTTAATGCATCGTGTTCTACGTATGTACCGTCACCATCACCTTCTAAAATATGTAGAAGCTTATGTGTATCATACCCTGTACCGATGAACGTTTTGACACCGAAATTGAGCGCTGTACGTGCTGCAAGTAGTTTTGACTGCATGCCGCCTGTGCCGACCTTTGAGCCAGCACCGTCTGCAAAGCCGAGCATTTCATCGGTAATTTCGTGAATGTGGTCAAGACGCTTTGCCCGTGGGTTTTTTGCAGGATTCGCATCATACAGCCCGTTAATATCCGTTAAAATGATGAGTTGGTCTGCATGGACGAGCCCACTAACAAGCGCAGAAAGCATGTCGTTATCGCCAAACGTTAACTCGCTAATCGATACTGTATCGTTTTCGTTAATAATCGGAATAACGGAGCGATCGAGCAACTCTGAAAACGTCGCGTATGCATTTTTGTAGCGCTCTTTTTTCGAAAAGTCGCTACGTGTTAATAATACTTGGGCCGCAATCATGCCAAACTGCTCAAAGGCGCTCATATATGCTTGAATGAGCACGCTTTGTCCGACGGCTGCCGCAGCTTGTTTGCCCTTTAATGTAACGGGGCGTGATGAGTAGCCAAGCTTCCGGAAGCCTGCTGCTACTGCGCCAGATGATACGAGTAATACGTCGTGCCCTTGCTGCTTTAAGCGAGCGATTGCACCGATATGCTCATGAAATTTAAAGTAATCTAGCTCGCCTTTTGCATTTGTAAGGGAGCTGCTGCCGATTTTCACGACGATTCGTTTTTTCTCCATAGTTTTCTCCTCCAACTAAAAAAACCTTTTCATCCTATCACTATAGGACGAAAAGGTTTACATTTCCGTGGTACCACCTAAATTGAGTATTGCTACTCCACTTAACCTCATAACGCTTGAGACTGCGCCTAGTTTTGCTAGGAACATAGAAGGTAGGTTTCGGTAGGGGGCTATGCGAAATTTTACAGCCAGTGAATTTCGCTCTCTTTATAGTCGTAGCCTACGTACTCGTCTTCTAATCGTTAAATATTCGTATTAGTACAAGAATAGCTGTTTCAAATAGAGAATGTCAAGTGCTACTTATCGTTATTATCAGAAAAATTAAATACTTTATTGAAATAATAAATGAGCGCGTTCATAATAGAGGGACATACAGCTAGAGGAGGAATCGCAACATGAAAACATGGGGCAAGCAGCAAACAATCGACAATGTTGTTTGTACGAAAGGGTTTATTGAGTTTGGTAATAAGCAGCATGTGAGCGTCTATACATTTTTAACAGAAGGGTTCAGCATCGACGTCGGTGCAAATACGATTCCATTTTTGCAAGAAACATTATTGCAGCAAAAACCAGAAGCGATTATTCTGACACATCATCACGAGGACCATACAGGAAACGGAGCATTTGTCGAAAAACATTTACATATTCCGCAGTACATTCACCCGCTTTCGGTTGATGATATGCGTGTCACAGCGAACAATCCGCAATATCGCCGAGACGTATGGGGGACAAGACCAGCGTTTCATGCCGAGCCGCTTCATGAAACATTTCATGCGAAGTCGACGTGGGACGTGCTGCACACACCGGGGCACGCATTTGACCATGTCGCGTTATTTAATCGCAATACGGCACAGCTTTTTGCGGGCGATTTATTCGTCGCACCGAAAATTAAAATAATGCTAGAAGGTGAGTCGTACAGCACGTTACTCCACTCGCTACGATTTATTCAAACGATTGATTACGGCACGTTATTTTGCAGTCATGCAGGGCTTGTCGACGATGCACGCAGCTTAATCGACCAAAAAATTGCGTACATGGAAGAGTTCGCAGATGAGGTGATGACGTTGCATCGCCAAGGAAAGGACGCGGACGAAATCGTTGCGCAGCTATTGCCGTACAAGGCGATTATGGAAGCGATTTCGGACGGGGAATGGAGTCGACGTTATTTAGTCGAAACAGTCATTCAAGAGGCGCCAGAGTTATTTGCGCTCGTGTGACGAAAAAACTACTTTTTTCCAATCGTTACTTAGTATATAATTTTGAAAAGACGTTATTGAAAGATAAGAAAGTAGGTGGCAGCGTGCTAGTAAACTGTGGCTGTAAAGACGGCAGAACAACGACAATTACGCTAGAAGGTGAGTTCGGTGCAGATGCGTTATGGTGCACGAAATGTCAGTACAATTTAGATGTGGAACATACGATTTTATCCGACCGTTTAAAGGAAGCATTGCTAGAATGGGCAGCGCAATACGGTATTTGGATTGATTTAGAAACCGATATGCTTGTAGATGATGCACAGACGCTTGAGAAGACGCATAACGCAGCAGGAAAAGTGCTCGTGCAAAAGCTGCAAGAAGAGCTCGGTGTAGCGTATACGATTACGTTTGAGCCATCGCATATGACATAATAAAAAACCGCGCTACGTTAAATCGTAGGGCGGTTTTTCGCGCATAATAATAGGACGAGCACATAAAAAAGACAAAGTGCGCCGTAATATAGCAGGACATAATATGTAAGCATCGTCGCCTGATCAGCTGATGTGAGTGTTAACACTGTATGTTTAGCGATCGGTGTAGCCGCGAGCATTGCACGAACTGTATGTACGAGCCAGTAGCCGCTTAAAGCGATGCCAATGACCGCACATAACATTTGTCCGTAACGATAAAGATGCGCCGTAAAGTGGCGACATAAAAAAGCAGTTAATATGCTATAGCTAATAAAAATAATGCATAAAATGATGACGTCGCGAATCGATGTGTCACCGATGACGATGTTGTATGCATGAACAGCAACATACTCATGTCCAGTCGCTACGGCATAAAGTGTTAGCGGTAAAAAGAAGCTTGACCCGATCATGACGAAAACCCATAGTGGAAACGAATATTTTTTGACTGGGGGAGTGAAGGCTAGTAGCGGCTTCCCACAGCCACCACAAAACTTTGCTGCCTCGCCGTTTACGCGGTCACATGATGTACAATATGTATTCACCGAGCAGCTCCTAGCACATGTGTTTTGGATGCGGAGCTTTGAAGAATGATCATATTTTTCGTATGTTCGCCTTTATATAGCAGCTCCACTGTGTAGCTACCGGGCACGGCATATATTGTGAATTGTTCGTTGTCATGTACACTAAATAGCTCCATGTTTGGTAGAACGATTGTTTGATGCTTTTTGGCAGCTACAATCGTTACTTCAGCAGGCAAATAGCGTACTGTTACGTCTGTCATACCCCATTTTTTCACGACGGTTAATTCTAAAATGTCGCGTCCTTCCGTCGTTTGGAACGTTGAAAATGGTGTTTCTTGATCGATCGCACGCTGCATTTGTGCGACGATGTTCGGCCAATCCGATGCTAGCTCCTCGTAGAACGTATCGCTAGTAGCAACTATTGGCTCAGGCTTTGAGAAGGCGTTATAAAATGCTTCTTTGTCGCCAGCTAAAAATGCTTCATTTGCGTTGTCGAGCCATTTTTGTGCAGACGGTAAAGCTAAAAATGATAACGTAAACACTGTTGCGACGGCAATGAGGAGCACACCGATTGTACTAGAGAGCATAATTTTCGTGCGATCAACAGGCTTTTTTTCCGGCTTTGGCTTCGTTTTGGTCGGAGAAATAACAGGTGGTATTTCCTCTTGCAGTAGTTGCTCTGTTGCTTCTGACACGGCTTCCTTCTTTACTATTTCATCTACTTCAGCAATAGGTAGCTCAGGATTTTGTGCGTCGTCTGCGCGCTCGTTAGAAGGCTCATCATTTTTTTCCTCAGTAGATGACTCAGCTGTTTGTATTGTTGCGTCGTCATTTGGCTGGAGTGCGTTCGTTATTTCTGACCAATCGAGCTTCGTGCCACACGATTCACAAAATGACATGGATTCATCGATCTTTGCCTCGCACTGTAGACATTGCGTCATAAGTTTGCACCTTCTTTCCTGAAATTAAACAACATCATTGCTACATATTATACCAAAAGGCGCGGATAATTTTATATGGCTAATGTGCCAAAAATCGGAATAATTGTAAGCTTCGCATGAAAAAAGTAGTGAAAATTTGACATACGAAAGAAGCATGAGCAAACGAATATACCGTTTGCCCATGCTTTGATGAAATGACTTATAAATCGTTTACAACTTGTAATGTTAAGTAAAGCAGCTTTGCCATTTGTCCACGTGTTAGCTGCTGTGCAGGTTTCGCTTCGTTGCCGTCACCTGTTAAAATGCCAATTTGCTGTAGCGTAGCGAATGCTGGCTTTGCATAATCTGAAATTTTTGCTGTATCGTTGAATGTTGGCGTCGTCGCAGTTGACTTATAGCCGCTATACGTTAAGACGCGGTAAAGCATAACAGCTGCTTGCTGGCGCGTTAACGTCGCACCAGGCTCAAACGTTGTCGCCGTTTTGCCTGTGACGATTCCGACCTCGGCTAATGCTTGTACGTCTTGCGCATACCATTTACCTTGAATGTCTGTAAACATCGCCTCTGACTTTGTTGAAAGCTCTAACGCACGTGCAATCATAACCGCAAATTGTGCGCGTGTCATATTTGCTTGGGGTGCGAATGTCGTAGCAGTCGTACCCGTCGTAATGCCGGCTGTATATAATGCTTGCACGTAAGGTACGTACTCACCTGACACGTCCGTAAATGGCATCGTTGCAGCTGGCTGTTCTTCTACGACTTCGTTTTCTTCCTCATCTGTTGCTTCGTCATCTGTTGTTGTTTCTTCTTCTGTATTCTCTTCCGTTGT
This sequence comes from Caryophanon latum, assembly GCF_001700325.1. Lineage (GTDB taxonomy): Bacteria > Bacillota > Bacilli > Bacillales_A > Planococcaceae > Caryophanon > Caryophanon latum. Next base: position 128,371 of record NZ_MATO01000037.1, on the reverse strand, counting down.
CGGTTGTTCACCGTCTTCTGGCGTCGTTACTTCTTCCTCTTGATCCTCTTCCGGCGTTGTTTCCGTCGTCGGTGGTGCTGGCGTAGCAGGGTTTTGCGTATTCCCTCCTAGTGATGGAGGAATCGTTACGCTGCCGTCTGTTGCTGGTGGGGCAGGGAACGTTGTATCATTGCTCGTTTTTGACCCGAGCGATAACGTAACTGCCACATCTGTATACGTATGATCGTAATTTGCTTCTGGTACGACAACGTGCATCGTCGCCGTAATGCCTGCTAATGAATTTGTCGTAAATTCATATACACCGTTCGCGACTTTTGTTGAATTGCCGACGTTCAGCGATTTAATTGTATCCGAACCTTGTACGACAACGCGCACTTTATACGTATTACCTTGTTTGATCACGGTAGCAGTTGGCTTTAAAAATGAGTCACCAGTTGAACCGAATGAAATCGATGCGCTATATGTGCCGTCTTCTGTTTGTACTGCTGTGCCACCGCCCGTTGATGGAGGAGCAGGATTCGTTGTCGTACCACCACCAGTTGATGGAGGAGCAGGATTCGTTGTCGTACCACCACCAGTTGATGGAGGGGTAGGGTTTGTCGTCGTACCGCCACCTGCAGAAGGTAATTCCGGCGTGCTAGTTGAGCCACCTGTTGATGGTGCTTCCTCTGGTGTGACAGGTGCAACAGCTTCAACGTCAATCACTTCTGTCGTCGTCACAACGGCATCGACTGTCGCAGTTTGCTCATTGCCTTGTGCATCTGTATAGACGAATGCGACGTCATCTACAGTTGGAGCAGTAAAGGTAATCGCACTTTCTGCTAATGCAGCACGCGCTTGTTTTTTGTAATATTCTTTTTTGCCGTCCTTTGATGTAATTTTCACAAGGCGATCATGTTTTGGCTTCACTGTGAATTGTACACCGTCTTTTGTTTTTTGAATCGCTGCGTGTGTAACCGGTGCATCTGCATTTTTCGTTAATAATAATACAGTTTCAGGTTTTTCAGGTGCTTCTTTTACTTCTTGAACGATATTTGTTGCGTGTGTGAACGCTATGTCCTTTGCAAGTGCTACGTCGCTAATTGCGAGTGATAAATCTTCATACACATGCTCATAAACGCCAGGAATATTTACTGATAAGTCGATCGATAGCGGCTTTGTAATGTCGTTTACTTTTACAATGTATACGTTGTAGTTAGTATTGTCTTTTTTTACTGTCGTATATGGCGTTTGTTTTTCACCATTTACATTAATGTACTCAATGCCAGCACTTTTTACTGCAAGCTGTACATATGCTACGTCATTGACGAAAAATAGTTGACTTTGCTGCTCAATGAAGCTGTTGCCTGTTTCGCTATCGAATGCAAGCTTTGCTGTATAGAAGCCATTTGCGTACGTATTCGTCGTTACGCTCGGTGTTTCTTCTTTCGGTGCTGCTAGCTCAATTGTAAACGTTGATATGTTTGTCGGGGCGAATGTGACTGCTGCTTCAACGGCAAGTGGTGTTGTGACATCTTTCACGTCGACTGCTACGACTTTCGTATTTGATTCCGTTTCTTCCTTCACGACGGTCGGTGCAACGCCGTTAATTGTAAATGTCGATAAAATGTTCGCTGATTTTAGCTCGATGAACAATTTATAGCCCGCGTCTGTTTTTTCAGCGTACGTGTTGCCGATCATCGACTGGAAGCGGCTCGCGGCATCGCCAACAAGCGTCGTTTCAAGTTTTGTACCGTCACCTTCATACGTTGCCTCAGCAGGTGGTGTGTATACGTACTCGCCAGGCGTGAAGTCGAGCTCGTATTCATGGCTCATATCACGTTCGCCTGCTTTATAGCCAAGCATAGCCTTTTTCACGCTAGCTAGCTCTTTAAAATTAAATGTTACGTACGTATATACAACGTCTGTTTCATTGCCTTGACGGTCCGTACCTTTTTCAGTATACGTATCACCAACGACACCAGTTTGCCCATCAATTTCAAACTTCGTAAAAATGTCATAGCCTGAAATTTGCAGCGTCACGTCGTATGATTTGTCGTCTTTTACTGTAATAATGGCTGGCTTGTTGTTTACTGCTTTGAATGAGGCGTTGTTCGTTTCGCCTTTATAATACGTCTCAAACGTCACTTCATTTGCCTTGTACTCACCAGGCGTGAAGTCAAGCTTAAACGCATGGCTCATTTCACGTTCGCCAGCTTTGTACGCTACGACTGCATCTTTTACTTCTTTAATGTCGTCAAATGTAAACTGGACATTTGAATATGTAATCGTCGTTGGCTCACCTTTGTAGTTTGTGCCTTCTTCTGTAAATGTGCTAATGACTTTACCAGTTTGTCCACCAATTTCAAACTTCGTAAAAATGTCGTAGCCGCTTACCGCTAACGTTACCGTTGATACGCCATTTTTTGTTGAAATGACAGCAGGTTTGTTCGTAATTGCTGAGAAGTGTGTGCTATTTGTCGTGTAGTTGTAGTACGACTCGATATTTTGCTCGATTGCGCCTGTATATTCACCAGGTGTGAAGTCGATTTCAAAGTCGTGGCTCATATCGCGATTGCCTGCTTTATACGCGACCGTCGCTTGTTTTACCGCATCAAGTGAATCGAACGTAAATGTAACAGGTGTAAACGTTTTGTCACCCTCTGTATATGCTTCACCGGCAACACCTTGCTGTCCATCGATTGTGAACGCTGTGAAAATGCTGTAGCCCGATACGTCAAGCGTTACGCTATATTTTTTGCTTGCGTACACAACTTTAGCTGGCTTGCTCGTTAACATCGAGAAGTGGCGGCTATTTACTTCACCTTTGTAATACGTTTCAGGTTGCACGATCGACGGGTCGTACTCACCAGGTGTGAAGTCTACTTCAAAATCGTGTGTATTTGTAAACGTGCCACCTGGTGTAACAGCTGTATATGCAACTGTTGCTTTTTTGACTGCGTCGATTGAGTCAAATGTGAAGTGAACGTTCGTATACGTCACTTTCGTCGGGTTGCCTTGGCGGTCTGTACCGTCTTCTTCATACGATGTACCTGTGACACCTTGCTGCCCGTCAATTTCAAACTTTGTGAAAATGCTATAACCTGATACTTGCACTGTGACGTTGTAGCCGTTCGCTGTTTTTTCCACGATGGCAGGCTTTGTATTTAACATCGCAAAGCTAGCGCTATTTGTTGCATATTTATAATACGTTTCAAATTGTACAGATTGTGTTTCGGTTGCAGCTACTTCTTGTGCAAACGCAGCAGGTGCAACCGTTGTCGTTGCGAGAGCGACTGTAGCGAGCATCGTCACCACTTTATTACGAACTGAGTAGCGATTACGAGATGATTTAAACAAAAAAATTCCTCCTTGTATATAAATGATTATCATTATCAATTAACCAAAGTATAAGCTATTTAACAGATGTGTCAATTATCGTTTTTTTGCCGCATTTACTTTGAAACGGAAAAAATACAAGCATGTAACGAGGAATGTTTTTACATAAGTGATGTCGAGTGAGAGGAAGTGGGCAAATAGATATGAAAAGAAAAGAGGGAAAATGTGAACCATATAAAAGGAGACGATGCGACCTGTTCATACCGATCGCATCGTCTCTATTATAGCTCGTTCGTTAACGTCTCCAGTTCATCGATTAACGAGCCGATGTACGCAATCGTTTCACGAAGCGGCTGCTCGGTCGTTAAATCAACACGAGCCATTTTCGCTAGCTCAACAGGTGATTTCGTGCCGCCTGCTTGAAGTACCGCAAGCCATTCCTCAACTGCAACTTGACCTTCACGTAAAATACGCTGCGATACTTGTGTTGAAATCGTTAGCCCTGCACTGTACGTATACGGGTATAAGCCCATGTAATAATGTGGCTGGCGCATCCATGTCAGCTCAGCACCTTCATTAATGTCCACAGCATCGCCCCAAAATGTTTCAAGAACGTTGCGTTTTAATTGATTTAAAAACGGCGCGTTCAACGATTTACCAGCATCGATGGCTTCGTACACATCACGCTGATACGCAGCTTCTAGTAAGTGCGTCACGAAGTTATGGTAATACGTGCGTGCAACGACTGACGAAATAACCCAGCGTTTAAAGCGAGCATCGTTTGAGTTTTGTAGCAAGTGATTGGCCATGAGCATTTCGTTCATCGTTGACGGCGCTTCAATGAAGTATAGCGAAGGACGCGCATCAAAAATGTTTTGGTGTTGCTGCGAGTTGTAAAAATGCCCAGCATGCCCAAGCTCATGGGCAAGTACGAACACTTCATTCATACGGCTCGTCCACGAAATGAATACGTACGGATGGGCGCCGTACGGACTTGAACAAAACGCGCCTGTCGATTTACCTTCATTGTTCGCAAAGTCAATCCAGCGCTCATCAAATGCACGATCCAGCATCTGCATGTAATCGTCACCCATTACCGATAAGCCATCCTTCATATACTGGCGTGACTGTTCAACTGTAATCGTCGGCTCATACGTTGGATCAAGCGGAATTTTTAAATCAGCAAACGTCATGCGCTCTAGGTTATGAACACGCTGCAAAAGGTTAGCGTACTTGCGCATATGCGGTGCAAGCTCCTCCATAATAATGTCGATTTGACGATTGTAAAGCGCGCGATCAACTTCTTGTGGGAATAGTAAAAAATCAAGCACTGATTCATATCCTCGTAAATCTGCCTCTGTTTTTTCCTGTTTTACGGCCATTTCATACGTTTTTGCCGTCGTATGCTGGTAATCGGCAAGCTTTGAGTAAAATGCATGGAACGCAGCGTGGCGCTTGTCCGTGTCCGTCTCGAGCTCCCAGTCACCTTCAAATAAATTGTAGCTCATCGGCAATGACTCACCGTCTACGTCAAAGTTCGGAAATTTCATGTCAACAAGCTTCGTCGTGTTGTATAAGCTGTACGGCGCTGAAAATGTACCGCTAAACGCAGCGAGCACTTTTTCGACTTCGGGATGTAATGTATGTGGTTTTTCACGTAAAATCGCCGCGATAAAGTGTACATATTGCGGTGCGATTGAAGAAGCTTCCTCTAATACGTGAGCATCTAGCTGCAATAAATCGCTTTGTAAAAATGACGTTTGTGCCGCAATTTTTGCAAAAGCAGTTTGCACAGCACCGATGCGCATTTGGTTTTCGGTATTTTTTTGGTCAACGCTTTGATGAAGGCTTGCGTACGTACTTACGAATACCATTTGCTTGCGAAGTTCCTCGTACGCCTTCATCGCCTCAACGATGATGTTCGCTGCTGTCAGTTGACCGCTAAAGCGTTGTTCAAATTGCGTCGCGCTTACTGTAATATGAGCAAGCGCTGCCTCAAACTGTGCCTCTGTTTCAAATAAATGCGTTAAGTCCCACGTCTGTTCAATAGGGACATCTTTTCGTAGTGGAAATGCCATAAAATCGCTCCTTTATTATTCCGATTATCGAAATAAATATACCATATGGAGTAGGAAGTTGGGAAGGAAACGGGGGAGAACGAAAAAAGCGAGCAACGATGTTAGATCATCGCGCTCGCTTTTCGGATTATCGTTGTGTAGCAGTTGCTCGTAATGAATTACTCAGCTAACATAATTTTCTCAAGCTCTAATGGCTCGATGTATTGCTCGCCTTTATATGCACGCATGTTACCGCCAGAAATTTCATCGATTAATAAAATTTCGTTCGTTTTTGCGTCGCGGCCGAATTCTAATTTAATGTCATAAAGTGTTAAACCTTTTTTCGCAAGCTCAGCACCAACGAATTTTGAAATTTCGATTGTGCGTTGTTTTAAAATCGCATATTCTTCTAATGTTAAAATACCTAACATATCAAGTGCGTCTGCAGAAATTGGAGGATCTAAACGATCGTCATCTTTAATCGTTACTTCTACGAATGAATCAAGCTCTTGACCTTCTTCAACGTATGCACCGTAACGACGTAAGAAGCTTCCTACTGCTTTGAAGCGGCAAATAACTTCTAACCCTTTACCGAATACTGTTGCAGGTTTTACTGTCATTGTTGCTTCGTCAAAGTTAGCATCTACGTAGTGAGTAGGTACGCCTTGCTCGTTTAATTTAGAGTAGAAGAAAGAAGTTAAACGTAAGCCAGCAAGACCAGCGCCGTCGATTGTTAAGCCAACTGTGTTTGCACCTGGATCGAATACGCCGTTTTCACCTGTTACATCATCTTTAAACTTTAATACGTAAAGCCCGTCTTCTTGCTTGAATACATCTTTAGTTTTACCAGTATATAATAATTCCACGAAAAAACCCTCCAATAATGAATATATTGTTATTATAAACGAACATTCTTAGATATTCTATAGCGAATTGTTCGTTTTAAAAATAAAAATGTGTAAACATTCCGAACGTGCTGACGCCGGAATGTTCATAAGGAAAAAGGCTGCTTAACACGTGAGCAGCCCCCAACTATTAATATACGCCTTCAGATACTAAACCGTCTGCTACTTTTACGAAGCCTGCGATGTTTGATCCGACAACTAAGTTACCAGCGAAGCCGTATTTTTCAGCAGCTTCTTTAGATTGTGCGTAAATTGAGTGCATAATTTCTTGTAATTTTTCGTCTACTTCTGTGAATGTCCAAGATGTACGACCAGAGTTTTGAGACATTTCAAGTGCAGATGTCGCAACACCCCCAGCGTTTGCAGCTTTTGCAGGACCGAAGTATACGTCGTTCGCTAAAAATTCGTTAATTGCTTCTAAGTCAGATGGCATGTTTGCGCCTTCTGCAACGAATTTTACACCATTTTTAATTAATAAACGTGCAGCATCGCCGTCGATTTCGTTTTGTGTTGCACATGGTAATGCGATGTCACATGGAATTGACCAAATGCCGTTGCAGCCTGCTGTGAATGTTGCGTTTGGACGGTAGTTTAAGTAAGAAGAAATACGCTCGCTTTTTACTTCTTTAATTTCTTTTAATGCGTGTAAGTCGATACCTTCTGGGTCGTGAATGTAGCCTGAAGAGTCTGAAGCAGCAACAACTTTAGCGCCGTAATGCTGTGCTTTTTCAATCGCATAAATTGCTACGTTACCAGAGCCTGATACGACAACCGTTTTGTTTAAGAATGATTCGTTTTTCTCGCGTAACATTTCACCAACGAAGTATACTAAGCCGTAGCCAGTTGCTTCTTTACGTGCTAATGAACCGCCGTAACCAGGTTTTTTACCAGTTAACACGCCTGCTTCGTAAGCACCGCGAATGCGTTTGTATTGACCCCATAAGTAACCGATTTCGCGTCCACCAACACCGATATCACCAGCTGGAACGTCGACATCTGGACCGATATGACGGTATAATTCAGTCATGAACGCTTGGCAGAAACGCATAATTTCTGCATCAGATTTACCTTTTGGATCGAAGTCAGAACCGCCTTTACCGCCACCAATTGGTAAGCTCGTTAATGCGTTTTTGAAAATTTGTTCGAAAGCTAAAAACTTCATAATTGATTCGTTTACAGATGGGTGGAAACGTAAGCCGCCTTTGTATGGTCCAATTACGTTGTTGAATTGTACGCGGTAACCTCGGTTTACATGTACTTTATTGTTGTCATCTTGCCACGTAACACGGAAAGAAATAATGCGGTCTGGCTCAACGATGCGGCTTAAAATGTTATGTTCGATATATTCAGGATGTTGTTCAAATACAGGTGTTAAAGAAAGTAAAATTTCTTCTGCTGCTTGTAAAAACTCAGGTTGATGTGCGTTTTTTTCTTTCATTTGTGCGAATACGCCATCAATGTATTGTTGTGCTGCTGAATAATTTAATTCTGTCGTCATTGTGTTACCCCCAAATTTCTTGATAGCCGTATCGTACACTGAACTAAAGCATTGAATCAATAAAAATATTCAGATAAATCACATCATTCGGCGTAGTTTGGCGGAAATGTGGCAGCATAAAACTATATTAAAATAATAAAAAACTGCAAACTTATATCAAAAAGAGAAGGATGGATGAATTTGACTACAACGCTGTTAATCGACGCAGATGCTTGTCCTGTATTGGATAAAGCGCTTTTTATTTCATCACAATATGAGATTGAATCTATCTTATTTTGCGATACATCGCATTCGATACAAAGGCAAGGGGTGAAAACTGTTATTGTAGACAAAGGAATGGATTCAGTTGATTTTAAGCTATTGAATGCGCTTTCAAAAGGTGATATCGTCATTACGCAAGATTATGGACTCGGTGCGATGGCGTTAGCAAAAGGAGCGTACGTCGTCAATCAAAATGGCTTACAAATGACATCAGACAACATCGATGCGTTACTTAACCAACGTCACATGAGCGCGCAAATTCGACGTGCTGGTGGTAGAACAAAAGGTCCAAAAAAACGTACGCAAGAAAATAATTTGGCGTTTGAATTGAAATTTCGACAAATTTGTGAACAGGCAGTAGCGAAACGATAAAGGAGTGAATACGATGGGAAAACAAAAACTGTTAGAGCGATATCCGACATTAATACGTATGATGAACTATGAAGAAGTCGTGTGGGAAAATGATTATGACAGAGCAATGAATCCAAATACCTTTACAATTGAAGAAACGTATGACGCAGAAGCGCGATTATCCCGATTTTCTTCTTATTTAAAAGAAGTGTTTCCAGCGCTTCAAAAGACGAACGGCATCATTGAATCACCGCTTGTAGAAGTGCCAGCATTTGCCCGTACGATCGACGGCTTTAACGGTCGATTATACGTCAAATGCGATCATGAGCTACCAATTTCAGGCTCGATTAAAGCGCGTGGCGGCATTTATGAAGTGCTAGTATTTGCGGAAAAAGTGGCAATGGTGCACGGTGGATTAACGGAAGGTGACGATTACGCGAAGCTCGTCAATTGCCGCGAGCTATTTGCACAATATACGATTGCGGTCGGTTCAACAGGCAATTTAGGCTTGAGCATCGGATTAATGGGCGCAACGCTCGGCTTTTCCGTAACGGTACATATGTCAGCAGACGCAAAAGCATGGAAAAAAGATTTACTCCGTTCGCGCGGTGTGACAGTCGTAGAATATGAGGACGATTATAGCGCAGCAGTCGCAAACGGTCGCGCTCAAGCAGCGATGGATCCGCGCTGTCATTTCGTAGATGATGAAAACTCACGCGATTTATTCGCAGGCTATAGCGTCGCGGCGTTGCGATTAAAGCAGCAGTTAGACGAAGCAAACATAACGGTAAACGAAGAACAACCGTTATACGTATATTTACCGTGTGGTGTCGGCGGTGCACCAGGTGGGGTTGCGTTCGGCTTAAAGCACGTATTCGGTGAACATGTGCACATTTATTTTGCCGAGCCGACGCACGCACCATGTATGACAATCGGTATGATGACGCGTTTGCATGACGCTGTTTCGGTACAAGATTTTGGTATTGATGGCATAACGGAGGCGGACGGTTTAGCGGTCGGTCGAGCATCAGGCTTCGTCGGGCAAATGATGGAGGGAATGATTGCAGGCTGTTATACTGTAGACGATGCATTTTTATTCGATAGTATGCGCAAGCTTGAGGAGACAGAAGGCATGTTTTTAGAGCCTTCTGCACATGCGGCAGTAAAAGGTGCACATATTTGGAAACAGCAGCGCGGTACGCATATCGTGTGGGCGACAGGTGGAAGCATGGTGCCAGACGAAGAGCGGTACGTGTATCGACAAATGTTTAAGTAGAGGAGAAGGTTACGTGATAGCTATTTTAGGTGGCGCATTCATTGCGGCAGTCGTTGGTGAAATCGTCATTCGTCAGCGCGTTGACGTCGCAAAAAATAAGTCGTACAAAGACCAATACATTAATAAACGACATATGATGTTTGAGTTTTTACTCATTATGATGTATTTAATGATTTTAAGCACATCGACATTTACGGAAAAAACGTTGTATGCGTTTTTATTATTGTTTATGTCGGTAATGTTTTTAATTCGTGCGTTTTTAGATTTCGCGTTTCGAAAAGCAGAAAATCGTCATTACATTACGGCGATGTATGTTGTTATTTGTTTAGCGGCGTCTGTCATCGTCTTAGCAGTATAAAAAAATCGGCGTACAAGTGAAATGCTTGTACGCCGATTTTTTATTGTACTTGTTGTTTAATTTCTTCTACTGTTTCTTCCACTTCTTGACGCGACATTTTTTCGCGACCTTCTTTAATTGCCTTTAGCGATTTATGCGCTAGGGCAAGTGGCAGCTTACAGAACATTAAAATAAACTTGTTGTTAAGCGTCGTCATGTATTCGTCCGCGTTCGCTAAGTTTTCGTCCGCGTACGCAAATAAATCTGCTTGCGTCCAGCCGGTTGGTACGAAGCTGACACCGCGTTCGTCCATATCTTCCTTCTCATTACGAATGATGTTTACTGCTTGTAAGCCGCGACCGTAGCCGATTGCAAGCTCACGATTTGATTTCTCACCGTTATGCCATTCGAATAAATCGGCAAGCAACACACCGACTAAGCCGGCTACGTAATACGTGTAATCGTCTAAATCTTCGCGTGTTTCTACGTTCCAGTTTGCTTTTGCCCACTTCGCCATACCGCCAGCCATTTCGCTCGTCGCATTTTTTACGATGTCATATGCCTCTGTTGGGACAAGCGATAGCCAGTCGTTCATGCGCAGCGTTACTTCTGGTAGTAAATGCTTGTAAGGATCAAGCAGTGCTAAATAATCTTCATTTGGGAATGGACGCACTAAAAGCATTTTCTCCACTTCTTTTAGTAAGTCATGCTTTACGTCTGTCGATAATGTATCGTCGTCTTCAATTTCATCTAATGCGCGCATTGCTAAGTACGACATCGCAACGGCATCTTTTAAATCTTTCTTTAAAAACGTAATTGGAATATAAAATGTACGGCTCGTTTCCTTTAATACGCGAAACGCTTCTTTATGTAATTGTTTGGTAGTCATATGTTAAGCCTCCGTTCAGTTAATACGACTATCGTTATCGTATCGTATTTTTTCAAAAAGATAAACTAATCCATCGTCTTTTTTTGTACAAATTTTTTTGAAAATATGTAGTATGCTAAAAAATAGTATTTTACTGCTTTGTATAAAACGCGTTATTATAGAAAGTAGTCTTTTTTTGCTAATACAAGCGAAATTTATCCTTTTATATAAAATGATATAAAAGTATTGTTCAATTTCATGATACTAGAAAAAATAGAGGAAAATATTATTCATAGCGAGTTGAAATGTTAATTTCAGAAATGCGGAGATGAAAATTTTTCGTTTGTGAGTAGTTGAAAAAGACTAATGCGGGTATATGCCGTAATAAAGCGATCCATTTTTAGAAAAGTTTAGTTCTTCACTATAACTTAACGTTGCACAGGCTATGTGGCGAGCTGTTTGATATGAAAGTGACCGGTCGTGTAGTGGCGTTGAGCACTTTCCTCAAGTGTACTTATCGTTCGTGTCTCACGATTGCGGATTATGGAATGACGAACTATTCGCTCAGTATTTCGCCTTTTGTTTCAAGAAACCTTTATATATCAACTAAAGTTTGCGGTGATGAACTTAAAGCTTGTCAGCCGACGAAAAAAGTAGGAGGGTATGAAATGAAATTATTTAGTAAGTTTTTGGTTGTATTTAGTATTGTTATTGCATTGTTTTTAGCACTTACGTTGTTCATGTTCACACAATTAAATACGTTAACAAATAACGCGAATCATTTATATGAAAACGGCGTTCATCCATCAACCGATCTCATTCAAATTGGACAGCTTACGGAAAATACGCGTGTTAACATGGTAACGGCATTAGCATTTGAAAATGTAACAGCGACGGAAAATGCGCTTGCAAATTTAGATGCGTTACAGCAAGCAGGACAAGAATATGTCACACATGCAGGTTCAAAAGAATTGGTCGCATTGTATGAAAGCTTTCATGAGAAGTGGATGCTGTTTGATGAGCGCGTTCGCATTAATGAACAGCTAATGCGTGCAGGCGATTGGGGAGCAGCACGAGATGGCATTCAAATTGGCAAGCCATTGTTCGAGGAAGCGCAAGCGGAGTTTTTAAAGTTAAATGATGCGCACGAAGCAGCGATGGCAAGCATTCAAACAGATAGCCAACAAGTAGCAAGCTCAACATCGCTTATGAGTACGATTATTGCAACAGCTGTGACAATTATTGCGTTTGTTTTAGCATTTTTATTTAGCCGAGATTTATCAAAACGTTTACATTTAGTGAATGCCCGTGCAGCGAAAATTGCAGCAGGTGATTTAACGTCAGACGCATCAAAAGTACAAGGAAAAGATGAGATTGCGGAAGTGACACATAGCTTAAATGAAATGCAAGCAGCACTGCGTAACGTTGTAGGTGAGGCGATAGATACGAGTCAGCAAGTGTCGGCTAGTGCAGAGCAGCTGTCAGCAACGACGCAGCAATCAATGGCCGCTGCTGAGGAAGTATCGAGCTTAGCTGTGTCGACTTCTCAAAGTGCCAACAATCAAATGGAAAGCTTAATGGAAATTACCGATTCATTGAAGCTAATGGAGCAAAACGTACAAGCAATCGCAAGCCGTGGTGAGACGATGGATACGTTATCAAACGATACGTTCACGATGACGAAATCGGGCGCACAAGCCGTAAATGCGGTGAACGAGCAAATTCATTCGATTGCGGAGTCATCAGAGCAAACAGAGGAAGCCGTAAAAAGCTTGCAAGGCAAGTCACTACAAATTGGTCATATTGTGAGCATGATTACAGAAATTGCGGATCAAACGAACTTGTTATCGTTAAATGCGGCAATTGAAGCGGCTCGTGCTGGTGAGGCAGGAAAAGGCTTTGCAGTCGTAGCGGATGAAGTTCGTAAGCTTGCCGATCAATCGCGCCAGTCCGCTGCTGAAATTGTTGATATGATTCAAGAAATTCAACGCGACATTGAAGACGTAATTGAATCGATTCACGAGGAAACGAACCGCGTGCAGCAAGGGCTTATCAAATCGAAGGAAGTACATGAAGTGTTTGGTGAAATTGAAAAGATGGTTGGGCAAGTATCGCAAAATGCAGTCGATATTAACGAGGCGATTCGTTCGATTAGCGATGTGAACCGAATCGTCGTATCGAATACGGCCAATATCGAACAGCTGGCGACGTCGACAGTTGATTCTTCACAGCGCAGCAACGAGGCAACGGAAGTACAGCTTAGTTCCATTCAAGAAATTACAGCAGCGAGTGAAGCATTGGCGAACTTATCGGATGATTTACAGCGTACAATTAATCATTTCAAATTATAAATATATAGATGGTGATTAACATTTAGAACGAGAACAGCTCTAGCTAGGAGGCGGATTCCATTGGGAAAAGCGTGCTTTGATGTGGAGAGCCGAATTATAAAACATTACCATCTATATAGTCGAAGAAGCTGTGCAGCAATTTTGCGCAGCTTTTTTAGCGTTGTTTAGCGTTAGGCAAAACGTGGTACGGACTAACATATACATAAAAGGAGGCGTTCGTTATGGCAAAGGCGATGGTCATTATTAATCCGACATCTGGTAAGGAGCAAGGTGTGAAATACGGACAAATGCTACAGCAAAAGCTTGCATCAACATATACAGTTGATTTACGCGAGACAGCAGGGGAGGGTGATGCGACGCGTTTTGCTCGCGAAGCATGTGAAGCACATTATGATCTCGTCGTGCTCGTCGGTGGTGACGGTACAGTGCATGAAGGAATTGAAGGGTTAGCAGAGCAGGCGCATCGACCGAAAGTAGCTGTTGTGCCGCTTGGAACGGTAAACGACTTTGCCCGTGCACTAAACATTCCACTCGATGCCGAACAAGCGATTGACATAATCGGCGAGCGCACGAAAATGGTCGATGTCGGCAAAGTAAACGACCGTTATTTTATGAATTTAGTTGCAGTTGGTGAAGTGCCGCAAGCGATTGGAGACGTATCGATTGAGCAAAAAACAGCAATTGGAGCATTTGCGTACTTTTTTGAAGGGGTAAAGGCGGCAGTAGCGAACGATACGTTTCATTTACGTGTCACGTACGATACGGGTGAATTTGAAGGGGAGACAATGCTGTTTTTAATTGCGCTAACCGATTCGGTCGCGAGCTTCCGTACAATTTCTGAAGAGGCGCTTGTGAATGATGGCTACATGCATTGCTACGTCGTGAAGGCAGGGTCATTACTCGACACAGCGCGCATATTGACGACGTTATTTACGGGTGATTTCCAAGACGATGCGTCGATTGAATATTTCCGTGCAAAACGGGTGCAGATTGAAGCGAATACGCCACTTAGCTTAAACATTGACGGCGATATGTTAAGCGAGCTACCGGCAACATTTACTGTATTGCCTCGTCATTTAGAACTGTTTTATGGCATCGAAATGACGTGAATGAAATGAGACGAGTCGCATAAATGAGGCGGCTCGTTTTTTTATATTTACAGCTATTTCCACACAGCGCACGAATAAAAGAATTGCATTCCGATTACACGGAATGTAAAGTTGAAATATGGACGTTACAAAAAGGAGTTTTAATATGCCAAAATATATTGGAATCGATACCGGGGGAACATTGACGAAAATTGCGTATTTATCAGCGGACGATGAACTACAGCTGCTTGCTTTTCCATCAAATGATTTAGCATCAGTGAAAGAGTGGATTTGCGAAAATACGAAAGTGAATGCGATTGAAGCGATCGGTGCGACTGGAGGACGTACGGAGCAGCTGCGTAGTGTATTGGAAGATATTCGCTCGATTCATTACATCGTGGAGTTTGAAGCAACGTTAAAAGGTGTGCGTTATTTATTACAAAAAGAGCAAAGAGACATTGAAAATGCAATTATTACGAATGTTGGAACAGGGACGTCAATTCATTACATGTCGGATGAGCAGCACATTCGTGTCGGTGGTACAGGTGTTGGTGGTGGTACGCTGATCGGTTTAGCGGCATTAACGACTGGCATTGCGAATTATGAAGAAATTAATACGCTTGCAAACCGTGGTAAGCGCCATGAAATCGATTTACTCGTAAAAGATATTTATCAAGGGATGGATACGCCGATTTCTGGAGATTTAACGGCGAGTAATTTCGGGAAAGTCGGCATTGTAGAGCAGACGGATTTTAAAAAGGAAGATATTTTAGCGACGGTGCAAGGGCTTGTTGGAGAGGTCATTAGCACGCTTAGCATTCAATATGCAGAGCAAAATAATACGCCAAACGTTGTATATATCGGTTCGACATTAAGTGATAACGACCATTTAAAATATGTGATGGCGCATTATACAGAGCTGAAAAAGCATACGCCGATTTTTTTAGATGACCATGGCTATGCAGGAGCAGTCGGTGCGCTACTAAATATGATTGAAGAGCATGAGCAGGCAGTTGCAAGCGTCTAGCAGTCATGCATAAAGCCCGCGACTACACATCGCGGGCTTTTTTATCGATGAATGGCCTCGCGTGCTAACGCATCCGCCGCTCGATTTTCGACGTCAGGAATCCATTTAATAAAGCATAACGGCAGCGAATCGATTAATGCGAGTGCGGTCTCTAAATGCGGCTTAAATGCTTCATTTTTTACGTAGCGCTTATCAACAGACGACACGACAACTTTTGAATCCGATCGCAGTGACACGAGTGACGGGTTGAGCTTTACCGCCTCTTGTAAGCCGCGAACAAGTGCAACAAACTCCGCTTCGTTGTTTGTCATTGGCTCAATTGGCTCGCTAAACTTTAATAAATGCCCCTCACCTTTTATAAAAATACCGATGCCACTTTTCCCGTGATTGCCAGCTGTTGCTGCATCGATGTACACTTCTAACATACAGTCACCTTCTCTTTTAAATTTGCCAATAGACACATTATACGTGTACGATAGAAAAATGCAATTCGTCTACAAACGATAGCATTGTTTGATGATCGACGGTGGAAAAATGGAGGTGTTTTCTATCGATAAAGTAACCGTAATGAAAGATATTGATGAGCTAACAGATACGTATTGTGAAGGGTGTCTCGTACGCCAACAACTGCGACAAGAGCGTGGCAAGCAAGGCGCGCATCTTTTTTGCATTGAGCATTGCTCGGTCGGCAAGCAGCTGCAGTTTTTAGGGCAGGAGCTAATGAAGATTTACCAATAAAAAAATGGAGTTGCCCGATAAGAGGCAGCTCCATTTTTTATTATACTTTAAACTCTTTAATTTCTTGCTCAAGCGATTGCGCATTTTCCGCTAACTGACAAGCGATATCGTTCACTTGTGCAGTCGCAATCGTCTGTTCTTTCACGCTTGAAGCGAGCACGTTCGTATGACCTGACGCTTCCTGTGCGAGCGATGCAATTTCTTTTACCGATGCGTTCACTTGCTCAGCGCCTGCAGATACTTCCTCAGACGATGAAGAAATGTCTTCAATTTGCTTGCTCATTTCTTGGACAGATCCTGTAATGTGCAAGAACGATTGCTCAGCTGCGTTCATAATATCAACGCCATCTTTTACGTGGTGAATGGACGTATTTAACGCTTGTTCAACCGATGCAGTGTGCAGTTGAATGTCGTGCGTTAATAGCGTAATCGATTGCGCTGAATTTTTCGATTGCTCGGCTAGTTTACGTACTTCATCTGCTACAACAGCAAAGCCTTTGCCGTATTCGCCAGCACGTGCCGCTTCAATTGAGGCATTCAGTGCAAGTAAATTCGTTTGATCGGTAATGTCTGTAATTACTTTTGTCATTTGTCCGATTTCTGTAGATTGCTCTGTTAGCTTTTGAACGAGCTTGTTTAATGCGATCGTTGAGTCGTTAATCATCGAAATTTGTTGCTTCGCTTGCTCTATGGAAACGATACCACTTTGCGCCGCATGCGATGTATTGGTTGACGTATGAAGCAATGAGTATGTCGCCTCAGCGATACGTTGCACGGCGATTGCTGTTTCTTCCATTGCGATGGCACTTTCGGAAGCGACGAATGCGGCAGTTTGTGCATTTTCAGCAGTTGCATCAATTTTTAATTTTGACTCCTCTGCAGAAGCGGTCATTTCTTCTGTATTAGCAGAAAGCTCCTGGGCAGAGGCGTTTAGCTCTTCCGTTGCATTTTGCGTGCGCGTAATTAAGTCGTATAAATGCTCTTTCATATTGTTAAATGCACTCGCAAGTTGACCAATTTCATCTTGAGAGGCAACTTCAATTGCAGGAATTGTTAAATCACCTGCTGCGATGAGCTCAGTTTGAGAAACGACATGGCGTAACGGCTTTGTAACAGTGCGGTTGACATAAATCGTGGCACCGATACTTAATGCAATACTCACGATGAATAAGACGATTGATGAAATAAATGAAATGCGAATCGCAGTTGCAGATTGTTCTTTTATGAGTTCGATTTCTTTTTCCTGCACAATTAATGCTTCTTCAGATAATTTTAGTAATGTAACATTTGTTTCTCTTAATTCGTTGTTGACGATGTTTTCTGCATCGGCAGATTGACGTTGCTGTACGAATTGCTGGAATTGATCAGCAGTTGCGTTAAACGAATCGTTTGCAGCTTTTAATTGCTGTTGAAGTGTTTGTAGCTCAGGCGTTAGCTCTGATTCACTAAATGCGGCAATATTCGCATCTAAATCTTGACGGTGTGCAACGAATGTATCGAGGTCATTACCGGTCGCATTTAAAATAGATGCTCGCGAATACAAGCCTTGTCCCATTACGTGGTAACGTATATCCTCTAACAATGTCATTTGCACAACACGGACATCGAGTGCTTCGTTCATTTTGCTCTTTATGTTAGAAATGTTTGCTAAGTTACTAAACACAATCAATAATACAATGCATCCTAATGCTGTGAATAGGATGTTTAATTTTTTACTAATGCTCATTATTGAACCTCCTCGGTTAGTAATAAATTTATTGTACAATAGAAATGTGAGAAATTGGTTATTATAATGATATTGTTTCAAATATTTAGTTCAATATTCGTGTATAATAAAAACTTAAATATATTAGCAAAGTTGTGTGCATAAATAGTATTCATAGTATACATAGATCTATTTTCTTATTAAGGTGATAGCGGAGAGAGCGTAAGTATCGAGAATACAAACGTTCAAAAAAACGAGAAATCCTAAAGTTATTAGGATTCCTCGTTTTGTATTATTAGATGCATGTTAAATAGCTTTTTAACAGACGTACGCTTCTATGTATCATCTTCAGCGTAATCTTATCTAATATTAGGTTCTGTCTAAAAACTATTTTATCAGGCGTGTTGATTCGCCATTGTATTGGCAGTTCGCGCATGGCGGCTTCGCTTTGCCTCTGCGGTTACTCGAGGCAGATAAATTCCTGAGGCTCGGCTCAAGCCTCCTCGCCGTTCGTACCTCACGACTGTGGGGTCTTGAGGCACGAGCTTTTCCCCAAGGAGTCTTGCCGCCCGCTCTCTGCCACGACAATGTCATATGGATTTCGAACTTGTCCTTAAAACAACCGACTTCGCTGTATACAAGTGGCGAATCAACATACCTACTACGCATCCAGTTGCCATTCATAAATCAACTAACGCTACGAATAAAACCATTCTTTCGTTTATAGCGCTCATTTGTGCAGAATTATAAAGTTTTCAGACACGTCCTAGTGTTGTGTGCACATGATATATGTTGCGTTTTATTAAAAATGGTAGCATTTCAACTGTCACTGTCATGAATTCGCCATATTATTTCTGAGGCGATGTACATGTTACGTTAGTCGTTCCAGCTTAAGCCTTCTAAAAAGTAATGCACTTCTTCGTATACACGATCGCGCTCTGCACCAAGCGTCATAATGTGCCCGGTGTTGACGAAGCTTTTTACCGATTTAATGCGCGATTTCACACCTGAATAAATAACGTCCGCAGATTGGCAGTAGTAGTCGTCGTCTTTCATGCCGCGCAAAATGTGGACAGGTGATTCGATGACGCTTAGCTTCTCGCTCGTATCGTTAATGATATGTTGTAAACGTGTAAGCTCTGGCATGTCGTATTCCTCGCTTAAAATCGCTTCGTCGTCTGCGATCGGGTTGTACGTGCCTTGTAGCTTTTTAAAGTTAATCGCATAGTCGACGATACGTTTATTTAAGCTGTCGCGGTTTTTTGCCAGCGCTGGAGCAGACATCGTCAGTACGCCAGTCGTTTCGAATTCCTCAGCTAAGCGCAGTGAAAATACACCACCGAGTGAGACGCCACCGACCGCAATTTTTTCATAGCCTAAGCTGCGTAAATATTCGTAGCCTTCAATTGCCGATTGCCACCATTCCTCTGGTGCTGTATGAATAAGTGTTTCAGGGTCTACACCGTGCCCTTTATAAAGTGGTGCATGTACTGTATAGCCTTGTTGATTTAAATAGCGACCTAAACGTTTAACATCATTTGTATTTCCCGTAAAGCCGTGTAACAATAAAACAGCACGGTTACTATCAGGCGCTTCAAACGTAAATGGCTGTGGTGCTTTAATAATCATAGTCAGGACTCCCTTAATTGACGTAATCTATAATGTAAGATGGATTCGTTGTCATATCGTGTTTATTTTCATTATGTTAAGGCTTATTATAGAAGTGTAAATCAATAAGTACAATTCATTGTTTCTATCGAATTGATTACTTTTAGTTATGAAGGAATGGAGCAAAGTGTATGGAACTACATCAGCTAGAATATTTCCGCGTTGTCGCTCATTTGCAGCACATGACACGAGCAGCAGAAACATTAAATATGTCACAGCCTGCACTTAGTAAATCAATCGCCCATCTTGAGCAGGAGGTCGGTGCACCGCTATTTGATCGTCAAGGGCGCTCGATTGTGCTAAACCGCTACGGGCAAATGCTTTTAAAGCACGCGGAGCACATTTTGCAAGAGTGGGATAAGGCAAAGCAGGAAATTCAAGATATTGTATCACCAGGGCATGGGGAAGTGACGCTCGGCTTCATTCATACACTCGGCATGGAAATTGTGCCAGAGCTTATGGCGGAAGTACGTCGCATCTTTCCGCATTTAAACTTCACGTTTTCGCAAAGCACGTCGCTACGACTGCTTCGTCAGCTCGAAGCGGGCGAAGTCGATTTATGCTTAACGCAGCCGATTCAATCGACGACGGTGCAAGTGAATTGGCGCAAGCTCTGGAGCGAGGAGCTGTTCGTCATCGTGCCGAAGCATCATCATTTAGCGCATCGGCAAAGCATTGCGCTACATGAAATTGCGGGTGAACCATTTATTTCGATTCGTAAAGGGAACTCGTTGCGTAAAATTATCGATCATTTTTTACAAAAGGCAAACGTGTCGCCAAATGTCATTTTCTCAGGGGAGGAAGTACATACGGTTGCAGGCTTTGTCGGTGCAGGACACGGGGTCAGCTTAGTTCCAAACATTAAAGGGCTCGACCAATACAACTTAGCGAAAATTTCGGTGAGCGATATGCGATGTGAGCGCGATATCGGCTTAGCGCTCGTGGAAGGTCGTTACTTATCGCCGACGACCGAGCGTTTCATTGATTTTATTGAAGCGTATTTGAAGGCGAAATATAATAAAATACGCAATGAATAGTACGAAAGGCTGCCCGAAAAATCGGACAGCCTTTTCATTATTGCGCTTTATAATATGTTGTTAACTCTTGTGCGTACTTCGTTAATGAAGAAGAGGAAATATCGAAGCTTTCGGCTAGCTCTTTTACTGTAAAGACGCGTTTACCGAAAAAGCCATGCTCTTGTGCAAAGCGTACTGCACCAGCAGCAATCGCTTCCAGTTTGCGCGCTTTCGGCTGCATTTCGACTAAAAAGTTCTCGACGATGTCAACGAGCGGCTCGGCTTGTAAATGATGTGTCGCTAAAAAGCTTTGTAGCGCTGTAACAACTGCTTCTTCCTTCTCACTAAACTCCTCACCGTGGTAGCCTGCTGCAACGAGGCGTGCCCAAAGCGTTAAATGATGCTCCTTAAACATAGCTGCTGCATCGTCGCTTGCAAATTCACGCGCGTACGCCGCAAATACGTTCTCGTACTGCTCTGTAATGAAAATTAATGTAGACGTTGCCATATAATGTGCTGGATGTAACGTACGGTCTGCAATTAAAAAGGCGAATACGAACATGCCAGTTGGAATTGGCTTGTTATTTTCACGACGAATGTACACGAGTTCGCCTGTAAATAAATGAGACGCTTCGATAAAGTCGTTTGAGACGCTCGTTACGCGCCCGACGAACATATGAGGGTTACGCCAAGCTTGTAGCACAGCACGCGTTGCTGGGCGCGTAATCAGCTTTGTCATTTGATCGAGATGCGCTTGCCAAATGTCGACGCGCTGATGAAAGAAGAAATCATCAATCGACACCGCGTTAATGAAGTCTCGTTCAAGTGACTCGTGCAGTGAAGGAATATTCCATCCTTGGAAGTGCTCAATTAACGCACCGTGATCTTGCTGTTGCGGGTACGTCGCAAACATCGTGTCGATTACTTGTTTTAATTCCTTTGTAAGCAGCTGCTCCGTTGATGCGTCGCTCGATCCAGCGCAGCATTTTTTATATTTTTTACCGCTACCACATAGGCACGGGTCATTACGTCCAATCATGTTGACACTTCCTTTTTATCAGTCAGTTGTGAAATTATCCATCATTTGGTTCATCACCGTAAGCTGGGGTTGACGTATAAAAGTTGCTTGAAACGAGAGGCGGACTCCAGCGGGAAAAGCGCGAGCCTCGAGACCCCGCAGTCGTGAGGCACGCTGCCTCGACGTGAAAAGCAACCCCAAGTTATGGTGAAGAGCCCATCATTTATAATAGCGCGTATTAAAACGATTGGAAAGAAAAAACGAGTGTGGCACATTCGCCGCACTCATTTTTTTACTTAAGACGTCACCTTTTGTAACGATGATTTTTTCATAAGGCGTAGCTGCTGGAACTGTTCCATTTGTGCTACGAGGTTGCCGATTAAAATAAAGCTGCCACCGAGTAAAAGCTTCATCGTAATTGGATCGGCTAGGAAAATCGCCGCAAACAGTGCTGCAAAAATTGGCTCTAGTGAAAAAATAAGCCCGGTATGTGTTGCCGATGTGTATTGCTGCGCGACCGTTTGCCCGATAAAGCAAAACGCCGTACAAATAAGCCCAAGCCCGAGCACTGCAATCCAAGCGTTCATCGTCTCAGGTAGCGTAAAAGCTTCGTTAAATAACGGAACACATAGGAAGCTAAATAAGCTCGCAAAGCCGATTTGGTACACGCTATACGGAATCGATTCAACCGATTGTTTTTGTGCAAACTTACTATTTAATATTAAATACACAGCGTAAGCAATCGCCGCAAGCGCAATGATGATGTCGCCTTCATGAAATGCTAAGCCTGGCTGAATCGTTAAAATCGAAATACCGACTAGTGTCGCAATGATCGCAATTGATACAGCGCGAGAAGGTAACGTACGCTCAAGCACTGCTGTAAATAACGGCACGAGCACAACGGTCAAGCTTAAAATGAAGCCTGCATTCGCTGCTGACGTCGTTTGTAGTCCGATTAAGCTCGCTGCGAAAACGACGAACAATAAAAAGCCTTGAATTGCTGAGTAGCTAAGTGAGCGCATATTCGTCATGTGCATTTTTTTATGAAAGATAGCTGCTGCGACGACGAAGCCGACTGCACAGCGTAGTGCAACGAGCGAAAAAATGCCCATCGAGTCGAGCCCGAGCACCATAAATGTATAAGATAATCCCCAAAACATTGTCACAATGACAAGTAAACTATTTGCTTTTCCTTGCTTTCCCAACGTCATTCACCGCGTCTTTCTGTTATGTAAGTCTGTGTTGTAGTACACATCTGTTTAATTGCTAGTATTACTATACGTGTTGCATTGTTATTAGTAAAACGAATGTTTATAATAGACTACATGAAAAAAATTCATTAATTCTTTGTTGTACGTACAACTGTGTTTCTACGGAGTGCAAAATGGAAGGAATTGAGCGTATTGAGTTTAGTGAAATATGAAATTTTAGATAAAGTCGGGCAGGAAGAATCGTTTACGAAGGCAGCGGAGCAGCTCGGACTAACACAGTCAGCTGTTAGCCATGCCATTTCCAGCTTGGAAAAAGAGTTTGGCTTTGCGCTCATCCATCGCGGTCGTGGAGGCGTGAAGCTAACGACAGAAGGGGAGATGATGCTCGTTGAAATACGAAAAGTACTTGCTGCACAAGAAAGCTTAGCGCAGGAAGCTGCAAATATTTTAGGCTTTGCACGAGGGAAAGTACGCATCGGCGTCATTTCGAGCATTTCGTCTAACTGGATGCCGACGATCATTCAGCTAATGGAGGAGCATTATCCGCAAATTGCAATTGAGCTGTTTGAAGGTGATTATTACGAAATTGCGCAATGGATTTACAGCGGGCAAATTGATTGCGGTTTTTTAAACGAAGCAATTGATGGGCAATACGATTTTATGCCGCTCGTAAAAGACCGCTTGCTATGCATCGTGCCAGAGCAGCATGAGTTAGCAAAGGAACGTTATGTGAAGCTCGACAACATTGCGAATTATCCGTTCATTATGATTTCTTACAACGGCAATCACGACATTGAGCGTCTCTTTAACGAAGCAGGCGTCAAGCCGAACATTCGCTTTAAGCTGTATGAAGAAATGGGCATTTTGTCGATGGTGTCGCATCATTTAGGCATTACAATTTTGCCGGAGCTCGTGCTAAACAAAAACATGACGAAAAATTTAATCATGCTGCCGCTACAAAATGATAGCTATCGTACAATTGGCTTAGTGACGAAAAAAACGAGCTCACCCGCG
This sequence comes from Caryophanon latum, assembly GCF_001700325.1. Taxonomy (GTDB): domain Bacteria; phylum Bacillota; class Bacilli; order Bacillales_A; family Planococcaceae; genus Caryophanon; species Caryophanon latum. Next base: position 104,664 of record NZ_MATO01000037.1, on the reverse strand, counting down.
ACGAAAAAATTCGTCGAGGTTTTGATGAAATGGCTTGATGCACAGCAACACGTCATTCGACTCACATGAAACGCGACAGCTATTACAAGTTCATCAATCGACATAGTAGCTTGACCGAGTGCGCATATAATCGTAAAATGAGGTTATTTCAAAGCGATTTACGGAGGGAATGGAGAGAAAATGAATTTAAATGACTGGTTAAACAACGAAGTGCCAAGCATCGCAAGCAACTTAGAATCAATTCATAGCGAGCACTTTCAAGTTGAAAATGCACTTGGTTTTACAGGGGCGGAAAAAATTTATGCGATTTTACACGATTTTCGCTTTGCGTTATTTCCGTGTGTATGTGAATCGGTCTCAGGCGATGAAGTGCGCTTAAACGTCATGATCGCCAATAAATTACGCGCATCTGCACTTGATTTACGCGACTTAATTATTAAAGTATATTTATCAGCCGATAAGCAATTGAGCGCAAAAGATGCAGAGGAAAAAGCGAGCGCTGTTGTGATGGCACTCATTAATAAATTCCCACAAATTCGTGCGACGCTTCAAACGGACGTGCAAGCGGCGTACAATGGAGACCCTGCTACGACATCGCATGAGGAAATTTTACTAAGCTATCCGTCGATTCAAGCTGTGCTTATTCACCGTATCGCGCACGAATTATATAAAGAAGGCGTGCCAGTCATTCCGCGTATTATGTCAGAATATTCGCATACGCTAACGGGCATCGATATTCACCCAGGTGCGACGATTGGCGACTATTTCTTCATCGATCACGGAACAGGTGTCGTTATTGGTGAAACGTGTACAATTGGCGCACACGTAAAAATTTATCAAGGGGTAACGCTCGGAGCGAAAAACTTCCCACTTGATGAGCAAGGCAATCCGATTAAAGGCATTAAACGTCATCCGAATATCGAGGATCACGTCGTTATTTACGCGGGTGCAACAATTTTAGGTGGCAACACGACAATTGGTGCGAACTCAACGATTGGCGGTAACGTATGGTTAACACACTCTGTACCAGCAGAGTCACGCGTATACAACGCACCACCAACGCCGAATATTGCAAAATAAACGATTAAAAGGGGTGTACGAACGTCAACTGACGCTCGTACACCCCTTTTTGCATCGATTATTTTTGACGCATATATTCTACTTCCGAGCCGTTATCAAACGTAATGTCCATATCGAGCTCGTTAAAGTTTTCATCGAGATTAAAGGCGCGAATGACTTCATCGATCACTTCGTCTTGTGAAGAAGCGGCATTAAACGAGAAATCTTCAAAAATCGGCTCTAAATAATGATACGCGGTATTGCCTGTTAACGTTTCGTTCGTTTTGTCGTTTTTGTACGATGCTTCCACACCTGTTGATTCATTTGAATAATCAATTTCAACGCTCGTTGTGCCATCGTAGTCAACATCAAGCGAAAATTTTGCAAAGTTAAATGGCGCATCGCTAGACGTTGTAACGACGTCGTTATTGCCATCTTGTTCAGTCGGTGCGCTATCAGGTGCGTTCGTTACTTCGTCGTCGTTACACGCTGCTAATACGAACATAGCTGCTGGTAATAGTAACCATCTTTTTTGAATCAATTGAAATCATCCTTTCTACATGTATTACTATGTTCTATAGCCGAAAAAGACAAAAAGAAAACGCGATAGTAAAAGCAAAGCTGCTTTATGTATCGCGTTACGTTTAGTTTTATGAAACAATCGCTACGTTGATCGCTTGCGGGCCGCGGTTTCCCTCAGACACCTCGAACTCAACTGCTTGATTTTCCTCTAATGTTCGGAATCCTTCACCTTGAATTCCTGTGAAGTGAACGAACACATCGTCTCCATTTTCGCATTCAATGAAGCCATATCCTTTTTCGTTATTAAACCATTTCACTTTTCCTCGGCGCATATCGTACCCCTCCAGTCAATCTGTATGAATCTGAAAAAACTTACAATAATACAACATATAATATATATCAAAAAACGAACGATTGTCAACAAATTAACGAAAAATGTGCACGTTTATGGCTTTCTTTTTTCAGAATACATTCTTATAATGATACGTAATAACTTTGAAAGTAGGGTAATTCATGACGACACATTCAACGCCATTATCAGATTTAGAAATCGCAGCTAATGCGACGATGCAGCCGATTGTTAACATTGCAAAAGCTGCTGGAATCGATGAAGATGCACTCGAGCCATACGGACGTTATAAAGCAAAAATTGACCCAGCGAAATTAAACGCACCGTCAAAAAACGGTAAGGTCGTGCTTGTGACGGCGATTAGCCCAACACCAGCAGGCGAAGGGAAATCGACGGTAACAGTTGGTTTAGCAGATGCATTCCACCAATTAAATAAAAATGTAATGGTTGCACTGCGCGAGCCATCACTTGGTCCAGTAATGGGTGTAAAAGGTGGCGCAACAGGTGGCGGCTACGCACAAGTATTGCCGATGGAAGACATTAACTTACACTTCACAGGTGATTTACATGCGATTACAGCAGCGAACAATGCGTTATCTGCGTTTATCGACAATCATATTCATCAAGGAAACGTGTTAAATGTTGACCCGCGCCGCATCATTTGGAAGCGTGTAATGGATTTAAATGACCGCGCACTGCGCAATGTGATCGTCGGTTTAGGAGGTCCAGCACAAGGGATGCCACGTGAGGACGGCTTTGATATTACCGTAGCGTCTGAAATTATGGCGATTTTTTGCTTAGCGACAAGCTTAGAGGATTTACAAAACCGCATTGCAAATATCGTGTTTGGCTATAACTTTGCACGCGAGCCGTTATTCGTCAAAGATTTAGGTGTTGAAGGGGCGCTCACGTTATTATTAAAGGATGCGTTTAAGCCAAACTTAGTGCAAACGATTGAAGGCACACCCGCGATTATTCACGGCGGTCCATTCGCAAACATTGCGCACGGCTGTAACTCAATTGTCGCAACACAAACAGCGCGCAAGCTAGCAGATATCGTCGTAACAGAAGCGGGCTTTGGCTCGGACTTAGGTGCGGAGAAGTTCATGAACATTAAAGCGCGACAAGGTGGCTTCAAGCCAGACGCAGTCGTGATCGTTGCGACAGTGCGCGCGCTGAAAATGCACGGTGGTGTTGCGAAAAACAACTTAAAAGAAGAAAACGTTGAAGCGCTGCAAGCAGGCATTGAAAACTTAGCGAAGCATGTCGATACAGTACGTCAATTCGGTGCAGAGCCAGTTGTTGCACTGAACCGCTTCATTACCGACACAGAAGCGGAACTTGCGACAATTTTAGCTTGGTGTGCATCAGAAGGTGTGCGCATTGCACGTACGAACGTATGGGAGCAAGGTGGTAAAGGCGGCATCGAGTTAGCAGAAAAAGTGCTTGAAGTGATCGAAGCAGGTAACAACTTCGCGCAGCTTTACGACGTTGAGCAATCAATCGAGCAAAAGGTGACGACGATCGTGCAAAAAGTGTACGGTGGCGATGGCGTACACTTTACAGAAAAGGCGAAAAAGCAAATTGCGCAAATCGAGCAATTTGGCTGGGACGTATTGCCGATTTGTATGGCGAAATCACAATATTCATTAACGGACGACCCGACACGCTTAGGACGTCCAACAGGCTTTACGATTACAGTGCGTGAAGTCATTCCAAAGCTTGGTGCAGGCTTCTTAGTCTGCTTAACAGGCGATATTATGACGATGCCGGGCTTACCGAAAGAGCCGGCAGCACTGCGCATGGGCGTAAACGAAGAAGGAAAAGCAGTCGGACTGTTTTAATAAACGACAAGTCATTTGATGCACAAATGTGTCAAATGACTTTTTTATTTGTCGTCCGCATCGTTTTGTCAATGATTTTTCTGAAAATAATGAAACTTTATCATATCATGGACGTATAACGTATATAGAAGGAGGCGTTCATATGACGACCGTTGCACTATTTTACGACAATGTGCGGACGATTAACGAATATACGAAATGGCATATGCATGGACATGTTGTCGATTTAGCGATGCGCCTAACCGTTCAAAAACGAATGTTTGAGCCACAAGTTTACGATGAGACGAAGCAGCAAATTAAACGACATACTCATATTTTATCAAAGGCACGTTACGACCACGTGATTAGCCATGCGTTAATTGCACGCGCTCACGTCGAGCCGTCGATTACACAGCTCATTGATCACGTATTTATGAAAGTGCGACAGCTGCGTGATTTTCCGCTTGCGCATAATGCGTCTTTATATCAGGCAGCGATTTACTACGAGCGAGAGCCGTACGTTAACGAGGAGCGTTTGCGTGACATACTGCATTTTTTACAACAGCTTACACCGTACAATGCAAAGCCGTGCGTGTACCAAGCAGCCGCGCTCGCGAAAGTTCCGAAGCCGTTAACAGACATTCAAAAGCACGTATTAGCGACGCAAACGTTTTTAATTGAGCGACAGTTTTCACCGATTAATGCGCATATAACGGCTGTCATGGCATACGTTTTGTCATCGAACGTTAAACAAACAGCGGCGAACGTCGAGACATTCAAAGTGCACTTAGAAAAATTAACAGCGCTGCGTCCGATTTACGAAAGTTATATGTGGATTATCGCGACGAAATACGATGCGTGGACGGCGATAGAGTATTATGAGCAGCTCGAGCAGCAACTTCGCCGATTGCCGGTAAACTTTTCAGCACAAACAGACGTAACTTTACTTGCATTACAGCTGTTTAGTGCGACTGTTTTAGATCATACGGAAACGCTTTACGGTGGTGATGTAAGCAACGATATTTTATACGACTTTACGAACGCGTGTGACGATATAAGTAAAGGTGACGGGCTATATATATATAGCGAGGGGGATTCATATGTCGATAGCGGTGACGGAGAGTAGAGACAACAGTTTCTACTCTTTTTCGTTTTTGGTATAGTAAAAAGAGAAAGGGGTTTTTATATGAATACAACGATTACACAATTGCAGCAGCATACATCGATTCGTCGTTACAAAGACGAGCCGATTGCACCGTCTATTTTAGAGGCGATCATAGCAGCCGTTCAGCAAGCACCGTCGTGGATTAACGGACAGCAAGTGACGATTATTCGCGTAACAGACAAAGAAAAACGCGAAAAATTAATGGCGCTTGCAGGCAATCAACCATACGTTGCACAAGCACCGGAGTTTTTCGTCTTTTGCTTAGATTTTTACCGCGCATATGAAGCGGCAAAGCTAGAAGGAACGGAATTTGCGGTTGAAGGTAACATCGATTTATTACTTGTTGGGGCAACGGATGTCGGCATCGCGCTTGGCACAGCCGTTGTCGCAGCAGAAAGCTTCGGGCTTGGCACGGTCGCAATCGGTGGCGTTCGTAAATCACCGACTGAAGTCATTGAACTGCTTGAGTTACCGCCGTACGTTTATCCGGTAAGCGGCTTATGCATCGGCTACCCAGACGAAGCACCAGCATTAAAGCCACGATTACCGCAAGAGGCACAAATTTTTAACAATGCGTATGACCGTAACGTTGCGCCGCATTTACACGTGTATAACGAACAGTTTTCAGCGTATATGAGTGAGCGCACGAACGGTGAAAATAGCACGAACTGGACAAGCGGTATTGCAGGCTTTTACGGCGAGCCGCGCTACCGTGGTAATGGCTATGCGGATGCAGCTGAGGCGCTGAAGCAGCAAAAGCTATTAAAATAACGATTGCGTCATGAAATTGGAGTGAGTCCGTTTCATGGCGTTTTTTTGCGCGCACATAAGCAAACAGCGGCAAAAAGCGTGTTATTCATGATACACTATGGAAATGAAGCGAGAACCACGATATGTTTTGATTACAACGCACAATATAGTGAGCCGCAATACGCAGTTAGCTAATACATAACGGTTGCACATTAAACAGATTAATCGCAATGTATAGTTGCGAAAGAAAGAGAAGGATGCATATGAGTCATTTAATCGTCAATGACGTAACGAAAACTGTTGGAGATAAAACGTTATTTCAGCATTTACAATTTACAATTTATGAAGGAGAGCGCGCTGGATTAATCGGCATTAACGGCACAGGGAAATCGACGTTGCTTTCGATTTTAGCCGATCAATTAGAAGCGGACGTGTACGACTATGAGCGCCCGAACAAATATAGCGTCGCGTACTTGCCGCAAGATCCCGTTTTCCCAGAAGGTGAGACGGTGCTTCAAGCAGTGTTCTCGGGCAATTCGCCGCTGCTGAAATTAAACCGCGACTACGAGATGGCGCTGCAAAACATGATGGATGACCCAGAAAACGAAGCGACACAACAAGCGCTTTTCCGCGTGCAGCAGCAAATGGATGAGCAAGAAGCGTGGGACATTAACGCGCTAGCGAAAACGGCATTATCAAAGCTTGGTGTTACCGACTATGACAAAGTTGTCACAACGATGTCGGGCGGTCAGCAAAAGCGTGTCGCACTCGCAAAAACGTTAATTGAGCCAGCTGACCTTTATTTACTAGACGAACCGACGAACCATTTAGATGTGGAATCGACGCAGTGGCTACAAGAAATGGTGTTGCGTTTAAAAGGTGCGGTCATTTTCATTACGCATGATCGTTATTTTTTAGATGAGCTTGCGACGCACATTTACGAGCTTGCCGATCAAACGTTATACCGTCATGTTGGGAACTACGGTGACTATTTAGAGGCGCGCGCCATTCGTGAGGAAATGAACGCTGCAACACAGGCGAAAATGCGCAATCGTTACCGCGCAGAGTTAAAGTGGATTCGCCGCGGTGCGAAGGCTCGTACGACGAAGCAAAAGGCTCGTATTCAACGCTTTGATGAGCTCGATAGCCAAGTGGAGCGCGGTACGAAGGAGGAGTCGCTAGAGATGAACTTAGCGACGACGCGGTTAGGGCGAAAAGTTATTGAGTCAGATGGCATTTCAAAGCGCTTTGGCGACCGTACAATTGTTGAAAACTTTAGCTTTTTACTTCAGCAAGGTGACCGTATCGGCATTATCGGCGCAAACGGCTACGGTAAATCGACATTGCTCAACATGCTTGCAGGTGAATTAACACCAGACGCAGGTGAGGTCATTGTAGGAACGACGGTGAAGCTTGCCCACTTTAAGCAGCAGCTGCCACCGATGAATGAAAATGCGCGCATGATTGAATACATTCGCGAAGCATCAAATGACATTACCGACGCAACAGGCGAACGCTTCAGTGCAGCACAAATGCTTGAGCGCTTTTTATTCCCACTGCACGCACACGGCACGCCAATTAGCAAGCTGTCAGGCGGCGAGCGCAAGCGTCTTCATTTACTGCGCTTATTAATGGAGCAACCAAACGTTTTATTGTTAGATGAGCCGACGAACGACTTAGACATTGAAACGCTCGGTGTGTTAGAGGACTTTATCGAAAGCTTCCCAGGTGTGATTTTAACGATTTCACATGACCGCTTCTTCTTAGATCGCATTGCGAAAAAGCTATGGATTTTAGATGGACAAGGCGGCGTGGACGAAACGCTTGACGTGTACTCGGATTATTTAGAGAAGAAAAAGACCGAGCAAGCACCGAAAGAAGTAAAGCCAGAGCCGATGAAGCGCGAAAAGCCAAAGTCTGATAAAAAGCGTTTAAGTTTTAAAGAGCAAAAGGAATGGGAAACGATTAGTAGCGACATCGAGCGCACAGAGCAACAAATTGAAGAGACGGAAGCAGGCATTGCAACGTGCGGCTCGGACTTTACGCGTTTACAGGAGCTGACGACGAAGCTAGATGAGTTAAACGCCCAGTATGAGCATTACATTGAACGTTGGAGCTATTTAGACGAAATTGTCAACAGCTAGGAGGAATAAATATGAACATTGTAACAATTGAGCCAACACCAAGTCCAAATACGATGAAAGTTGTCATTGACAAGGAGCTTGCGTTTGGCACAGCGCATAACTATACGACGAAAAATGCAGACGGCGCACCGATAGAGGTTCAGCGCATTTTGCAAATTGACGGCGTAAAAGGTGTGTACCACGTAGCGGATTTTTTAGCGGTCGAGCGCATCGCAAAGTTCGATTGGGAAGGCATTCTAGCAGGGGTGCGTATCGCGTTAGGTGAGGACGTAGCAGCAGTAGAAGCGGCGGCGAATGCACCGACTGATTCATACGGTGAAGTGTACGTTCACGTGCAAATGTTTAAAGGCATTCCGCTACAAGTGAAGGTGTTTGATTCTGCAAGTGAGCACCGCATTGCATTGCCGGCGATGTTTATTGCAAGCTTTAACGCAGCGGTTGAAAAAGAGGAAGACGATAACTACATCTTTTTACGTAAATGGGTTGATTACGGCGTGCGTTACGGTGACAAAGAGGACGTTGCCGCGCAAATTGCCGACGAAATTATTGCGACGTACCCACAAACGCGATTAGATACGCTCGTAGCAGAAGCAACGACCGAGAAAGAAACGATCGAGCATACGCGTCAAAAAGTAACGCTTGAAGCATTCCAAGTCGATTCGTGGCAGGAGCGCTTCCAACTGCTTGACCAAATGGTGGAAGCAACGATCGAGGATTTACCCGTGCTTGCGGCTGCATTACAAGATGAGCAAACGTCGATTCGTCGTTTAGCAGTCGTCTATTTAGGCATGATTGAGGACGAGGCCGTCATTCCGTATTTAGTGCAAGGCTTGCAAGACAAAAGCGCGGCGGTGCGTCGTACAGCAGGCGACTGCATGAGCGACTTAGGTTTTAGTAGCTTTGAGCCGGCGATGATTGACGCACTGCGCGACAAAAATAAGCTTGTGCGTTGGCGTGCGGCGATGTATTTATTTGAATCAGGTACAGAAGCGGCGTTACCGGCGTTGCGTGACGCAGCAGACGACGCGGAGTTTGAAGTGAAGCTACAAGTGAACATGGCAATTGCGCGCATTGAGCAAGGTGAGGAAGCGCAAGGCTCGGTTTGGAAGCAAATGACCGAGGCGCGTTCGAAATAATTTATAAGAAAAGTGACGGTGTGAAAAAAACATGGGGCGTAAAGCCGTATATACAGAAACAGAGTTGCTCGATGCGACTGAAAAGCTGCTCATTACACATGGCTACGAAGGATTTCATTTAAAGCTATTGTCTGAGCACGTAAACGGCGCACGCAGCACCATTTATCAATATTATGCGAACAAAGAAGAGCTTATTGCGGCATGTGTGCGACGAGCGATGCAGCGGATTTTAAAAAAAATTGAAGTGATTGACGAAACGGATGTAATGGATGCGCTACATGCGACGCTTCGTGCATACATCGACGAGTCGAAGCTGCATCAAATTTTATCGGTCATTTCAAAAGTAAAGGGCGAGCAATCGACAAATACGCAGGCGGATATTGCGTATGTAAAGGAAGGGCACGACCTTTTACGCCAGCAGCTATTTCGCATTATGACGCGTGCGCAGCAAGAGCAAAAGCTACGTCAAGACATACCGGTGATGGCAATTTTAACGGTATTTTTCACATTTGTGGACGTACCGAATACGATGGGTGTGTCAAATGATGACTGGACAAATATGTTGTTTAAAATTTGGCTAGAAGGTGTTAAATTAGGATGAGGGTGCTTACGTAGCTCCCTCTTTCTTTTTACGAACAAATAGTTTGGTATTGAAACTACATGAAAGAAGATGAATGAATGGATCAACCGAAGTTATGGACGAAGGATTTTATACTGTATTTTTTTGCGAGTTTGTTCAACGCGCTAACGTTTTATACGTTGCTGACGACGATGGCTGTATACGCAATCGAGGCGTTTTTAGCATCTGAAAGTACAGCAGGTTTAGCATCGAGTATTTTCGTCATCGGTGCGTTACTTGCTCGTTTAATTGCAGGACAATCGCTTGAGAAAATTGGGCGCAAAAAGATGATGTATGTGAGTGCCGCGATATTTTTACTTGGCACAGTCGCATACTTTTTTGTCGATACAATCGCACTTTTATTTATTGTACGCTTTATTCATGGGCTAGCATTTGGCTTCTTTAATACGGCGATGATGACCGCGGTCATGTCGGCCATTCCACCAGCACGTCGCGGTGAAGGCACAGGGTATTTTTCGCTTAGCACGACAGCATCAACAGCAATCGGCCCGTTTTTAGGAATCTTTTTAATGACAAACTACAGCTTTGAATGGGTATTAATTGCGACGACCGTTTGCTCCGTATTATCGCTCATTTTATTGTTTGGCATTCGCATTCAAGAGGCATCGCTTACGAAGGAGGAACGCGCGGCTATTCAAATTGGTTTAAAGCCGTCTAATTTAGTGCAAAAAGAGGCATTTCCGATTGCGCTCGTAACGATGGTTATGGGAGTAGCGTATTCAAGCATCGTATCGTTCATTAACTTGTACGCAACCGAGCTCGACTTAGTAACGGCAGCAGGCTATTTCTTCTTAGTATATGCGATCTTTTTATTCGTATCGCGTCCGATCGGTGGTAAGCTGCTCGATGCAAAAGGGGACAATTTCATTATGTATCCTTCGATTGTATTGTTTGCGGTTGCGCTACTACTACTTAGCATGACGACGACGAGCTGGATGCTGCTTACGGCGGCTGCGATTATGGCGTTTGGCTTCGGTACGTATATGTCAGCAGCACAAGCAATCGTTGCAAAAGTGTCACCGCCAAACAAAATGGGGTTATCGATTGCGACGTATTTTATCGGGCTTGATTTCGGTGTCGGCATCGGACCGTTCGCGCTTGGCTACGTCATTCAAAAGATGAGCTATAGCGCGATGTATGGTATGCTTGCAGTAGTTGTATTTTGCCTTGTTGGCGCGTATTACGTCGTGCATGGCAAACATGCAAAAAGCATCGCACATTAAGGGGGAAACGATATGGATGTACGTTATCCGATTGGACCATTTCAACGTGTAGAATCGTATACAGCAGAGCAGCTAGAGCAGTGGATTAATACGATTGCGAAGTTACCGAGAGAATTAAATGAGCATTTGCAGCATCGGCAAGACGACGCATTAAACGTCACCTATCGACAAGGTGGCTGGAGTGTGCGTGACGTTGTGCATCATTTAGCAGATAGCCATGTCGTTGCGTATATGCGCATGAAACTTGCATTAACAGAAGATGCGCCGACTGTCACACTTTATGATGAACAGCGCTGGTCGGAGCTAAACGATTACCATTTACCGGTACATGTATCATTGACGTTGCTCGGTGCGTTACATATGCGCTGGGTAGAGCTAATGCGTTCGATTACGCTAGACGATTTACAACGTACATTTATTCACCCAGAGCACGGTGCGTTACGCGTTGCAGATGTCATCGCGTTATATGCATGGCATAGTGAGCATCATTTAGCACATATTAAGCTTGCATTACAATCATAAATTATTTGCTTGAATGCCTTAAATGGCTTCAAGCTTTTTTCATATAACAAAGGGGGAAGCGTATGATTTCATTTTTTTTAACAGCGAAACGTTTACTCGGTGCAATCGTCGTGCTATGGAAGGAGAAAGTGTTTTTATCGCTTGTGACGACGCTATTGCTCATTAATTTATCGGGCACGCTATTTTATTCAAGTATTGAACAGTGGTCGTATTTCGATGCGTTTTATTTTTCATGGGTAAGCTTAATTCCGACGTCGATTGATTTAGGCTATGCGCCGGTCACGACGTTTGGTAAAGTGTTTACGATGATGTATTTAGTCGTCGGCACAGGCATTATGCTCGCGCTGCTTGCGATGGTCGCCAAAGCTGTGCTACGCGTCGACGATGAAAATACGAAACGCACGAAAAAACGTTTGGAGGAATAACGATGTATTACCCAATAGCATTAAATATCGAACGTAAAAAAATCGTCATCGTTGGCGGTGGTATGATCGCCACGCAAAAGCTGCGCACATTGCAAGGCTACGGTGCGTACGTGACGCTCATTTCACCGACGATTACTGACGAGGCAAAGACGCTTCTACAAGCATTAGACGGCGTATGGCATGAGCGAAATTTTGAGAAAGACGACGTAAACGACGCATTCATTGTTTTTGTCGCAACGAACAATAAAGAAGTGAACGAAGCGGTAAGCGCAGCAGTAAATGCTCAGCAGCTTATTTTGCGCGCAGATGACGTGTCACAAGGCAATATGCTCAATCAAGCAGTTGTGCGTCGCGGTGCGCTGTCAATCGCCGTTTGTACGGACGGTGCGAGCCCGAGCTTAACGCGCAAGCTGAAGCAGCGATTAGAGGAGCAGTTTCCAGCAAGCTACGATGCGTACGTCAGCTTTTTAGCGCAAGCACGTCAACACATATTAGCGAATGTGCCGCGCGATAAAAGTCGTGCACTGCTAGGACGCTTAGTTGATGAGGAGCTGGAGCAATACGTCGCACAAGGCGAGCTACAGCGTGCATGGGCAACTGTTCATAAATGGTTGGACGAAGCGAACGTATAATTATAGAAAACGAGCAGACGATCGCGCTGCTCGTTTTTTGCAGTGGAGCTGTAACGTTTGCTATCGAGGATGATGTGTGCTATCGTTACAGCATATTAACTGACGAACGTTCGTAAAGGAGTGCGCATTTATGTCAAAGGAACATTTAAAAATAGCGGCGATGAATTTATTTGCAACACACGGCTATGAAGCGGCGTCGATGCAGCTTGTTGCAGAGGCTGTCGGCATAAAAAAACAATCGATTTATACACATTTTCGCAACAAAGACGAATTATTTTTAGCGGCATGTGAACAGGCGATGAACGAGGAGCTTGCGTACACGCTTGCTCAAGTTGAAAAAATGGAGACGATTGATGCGCTATATGCGTATTTACATCATACAGCAGAGCGCTATGAGGCACGCATTGAGACACGCTTTTGGCTGCGCATGTCCATTTATCCACCGCAGCATTTAGAAAAGCGCGTCATGGTGTATGTGTATTATTATTTAGATTCAATTGAACAGGCAGTGAAGGAGCTGCTCATTCGCCAGCGAGAGACGCTTACGACGGACATTTCAAGTACGCATATTGCACAAGCTTATTTAAGTATTATGGATGCGTGTCATATCGAAATGCTTTATGGAGGTCCAGTTCGTGTGAAGCAGCGCATCGAAGCGAGCTGGCAAATATTTAAGCGAGGTGTGGCGCGATGACAAAATATTGGGTATTTATTTTAATCGCAGGGCTGCTCGAAATTATTTGGGCGACTGGCTTAAAATATTCTGCTAATACGTGGCAATGGATCGGCACTGCTGTTTGTATTTTCTTTTCGTTCTATTTTATTATTCAAGCAACGAAAAAAATTCCAGTCGCAACAGCGTATGCTATTTTTACAGGACTTGGCGCAGTCGGCACGGTGCTCGTTGATATTTTTGTTTTTAATGCACAGACGAGCGCGATGAAAATTGTTTTACTATGCACGTTAATTGCCGGTATTTTAGGCTTGAAGCTTGTAACGCCAGAAAGTGAGGAGCACGCATGAGTTGGTTTTATTTAATTGCAGCAGGGTTGTTTGAAGTTGTTGGGGTACTCGGTATGAATCGTGTCGCACAAGGGCAAAAAAAATCGGGTTACATCGTGCTGTTACTCGGCTTTGCGGCGAGCTTTTCATTGCTTGCGCTTGCGATGGAGACGTTACCACTCGGCATGTCGTACGCGATTTGGACGGGGATTGGCACAGTCGGCGGCACGCTTGTCGGCATGTTCGTCTACGGAGAATCGCGCGACTGGAAGCGAATTTTCTTTATTGCTGTCATTATTTGTAGCGTTGTCGGTTTGAAATTATTTGCATAAGGGAACAGTTGCGTGAGGCAAATGCCAAAGCGCAACTGTTTTTATTTTTGTGTAAAATAAATCATTTAGTTGCGATTTCGCTGCTTCATGCGCTACACTATAATTATCAGAAAATTAAATTAGTTAAATGGAGAGAGGATGCGATTGTATGAAGCAACAAAAATTTTGGAAAGTTATTTTACGTTACGGACATGTAGGACAATTTAATGAAATTAGCGTTGCACGATACTTAGCGTTCCCGGCTCATTTTTCGATTATGGACGTATGCGATCACGCCAAAACAATGCCAGGTGTAAAAGATAAAGGCGTTGTCGGCGCGAAGCAAATTACGTTTGCCGAATTTAAACAAGGCAGGCGCGAGGAGTCGTATGATTTTTATTTACAAAAGCTCAAAACATTCAACCCACGCACAGCGTAATAAACCGAAAAGCAAGACAAACGCAACGATTTTGACTATAATAAAACACGTTACAAAAGAGTCCGTCTTGTCGATGGGCTCTTATTATTTGTCGTTATTTCGTAAGAGGAGATGTAAAAATTACATGCTAAATCAATTATTAGGCATTGCAGAAAAGCTGTTACAACACGGTGAGCATGAGCAGGTACACCGATTAATTTCTGCAAGTCAGTATGTTGTGTATCGACCGACTTATTCACTTCAAAAATCAATTGAAGTGTTCCATACATGCTTAAATACGTTTTACCCGAGCAACGAATTGCAGCCGACACCGAAAATGCTGGCAGACGATGTATTCATGTCACAGTTTGACGATTCGTTTGAGCAAATGCTACGTGCGTTTCATGCATTCACCCAAAGCACTGTCGAAAAGCTTATTGATGTCGACGAGGCTGGACGGGCGCTTGAACATTTATTACCGGTGCTGACGTATTATGTCGAGCATTATATAAACGAAGAAGTGCATGCGGTGGCGCTCGAGCAAATTAGCGAAGACTTAATCGGTGTGTATTACGACGTTGAAGCAAATCGCGGCGATGCAAAAGCTTCGTTTGAAATTGCGCTCATGCATTTAAACGGCCCACTTGAGCATTACGATGTCGAAAAGGCGTTATTTTGGCTGCATAAGTCGAGCGAGGACGGCAACAACTATGCGAATACAATTATCGGCATTATGTATTTAGACGGTGAACATGTTGAACGTGATGAACAAAAGGGTATTGATTATTTAAAGCTTGCAGCAGGTGAAGGTGAGGACGAGGCAGCCGAGCAACTTGGATTGTATTATTTTGAGCGTCAAGATTACCGAGCAGCATATTATTGGCTAAAGAAAACGAATAGCCCACTTGCCGCTGAAGGTTGGACGAAGCTTGCAGAAATGTATTTGCATGGGCATTTCGTCAAGCAAGATTATAAAAAAGCGTTTGATTTACTCGTGCGTGCGGTGGAGCTACATGAGCCAGAAGCGCAATATTATTTAGGTTTTTTATATGAAAATGGCTTCGGTGTACTGCGCGACATTGACCGCGCATATACGTATTATATGGCTGCGGCCGATCAGCAATACCAGCCAGCTATTGATATGCTACTGCTGCTCAATGAAAGTGTGCTAGTATAACATTATAACGAAATGACTATGTCGCCATTTTGTTGCGCTATCAGATTGTAGCTTTTTTGCTCTCCACCATAACTCGGGGTTGCTTTTCACATCTTCCGTGGGCGCGGAGGAGAACATGATGTTTGTCATGAACGTTATAGCTTGTGTAGTGGCGTTTATCATCTTCCTTAAGCATCCTCGTCGTTCGCTTCTCACGACTGCGGGGTATCGAGGCTCGTGCTCCTACGATTACTCGTCGCAAAAGAAACTTTCGCTTTTCACGCTGAAGTTCGCCTCTCGTTTCAAGCAATCCGCCAACCCCAGCTTACGGTGATGAACTATCTTTTTGTTACTTTTTACTTTTGCTATATACAAGGTGATTGAAATTTAGAATGTGAATGAGGCTCGAAACAAGAGGCGGACTCCTGCGGGAAAAGCGTGAGCGAGAGACGAGCCGACGAACAAAACGCTAAAATACATTCACCGTCTATATAGTTCTTTTTATATGATATATGCTCTTTTTGTGTCAAAAAAGTATCATTTTTATCAAAAATGTTTCTTTTGCACATGGTGGGGTAAATGACATGTAAGCGTATTTGATACTAAAGAAACTGTAATTGAAAGAGGTGGCAGTAAGCATGAATCCTATTTTTTTACCGGAGCATCGTTACTTGCTGATGGTTGGCAGGGTGGAGCGGCTTTTGGAAAAGCGCAATGCCTTTCGTGCAAAAAATGAACGAGAACATACATTAATGGCGATGGAGTTAAAGCGCTTAGAACGAGAGCTATGTAATTTGGAGCAAGAAATCGCGAGGCAAGTTATATGAATGACAAAAAGCAACGTCCGCGAAATTATTGGACGTTGCTTTTTATGTTATGAATTAAATTGTGCAAGTGTAGCATCACGCTTTTTATCTTCTACTTTTTCATTTGCGATTAGCATCGCCCCAACGTCGACTGTCGTCATGTCTGGATCAACTAAAAATTGCACGTTTAACTTTTGGTCTTTACCGTCGACGGCGCATGTGCCTTTAAACTCGACAACATCTTGTCTTTTATTTGTCGCGAAGTATACCCAATTCGTTTCGCTACAATTATTGTCCATTAATGTTGCATATGTTGTTTCGTTGTATGTAGTTGTTTGGACATATTCAATAAATTCGTTATCTGTAATTTCTTCCTGCGGCCAATAATAAATACCTAATGCAACTAAAATGCCAAGTGGAATAATCCAATAAATCGTACGTTTCATATATGCACCCCCTTACTTATGTAGTGTAGCAAGAAATGCGTATTTTTTCTATTTAATTATAACATTTTTCTGTAAAATGTTTAAAAATACTTGTCGGAGCTTGTTTGGTCGATGCATTTGACTAAAATAAGCACATTACACCAATGATTTGCTTAATCAATGTATAATAAGCATGAAGCAGTAAATTGGCAACAGTGGCGAAAAATACCCCTAAATGGCATCATTCGCGATATAATTTAACAAGCGTGTTGATTCGCCATTCAACTGGCAGTTCGCGTATGGCGGCTCGCTTTGCCTCTGCGCTTACTCGAGGCAGATCAATTCCTGGGGATCGGCGGCGAACACGATGTTTGTCATGAAGGTGATGACGCGTGTAGTGGCGCTTACTGCTATTAACATGCAGCATTTATTTCCAAATTGTTGCTGAAACAGCCGATTTCACTGGATATAAATGACTAATCAACAGACTTGAAAAAAAGCATCGAATATAATGCGGCGGTGCATGAAATGAAAATAGAAAGGCAGGTGACCTCTGCTATAAAAACAGGCAGTCGCAGCGGATGCTGTTCGTGCTGCATGTTACGTGATGAATACGTAGCATCATCTCACAATTGATGTGGAAGCTGTTTTTAGTAGCGGTTTATACAAAATGGATATTTTACAGCAACTAAAGCAATTAGAAGACAGTTCACGTCCATTGATCATAGCCATTGATGGATGCAGCGGTGCAGGCAAAACGACGCTTGCGACATACATTGAGCAACAACTACCGAACGTAACGATTATTTCGACGGAGGACTTTATCGTGCCGCTTGCTCAGCAGGAGGATACAGTTGATGCGGCACTCGATTGGCGTCGTCTGAAAGAACAGGTCATTTTACCACTTGCAAAAAAGAAGGCAGCGAAATATTGGCGCTACGATCCGACTGAGCCAACAATGCAGCAATGGTTACATATTGCACCACAAGGCATCATCGTTATTGAAGGCTCATTTAGCACATGCTTAGCGCTTGCGCCGTACTATGATTTAAAAATTTGGGTGGAAACGCCGATTTTGGAACGTTATAAGCGACTTGTGGAAAAAGACGGAGAAGAGATGAAAGCATATTGGCAAGACTATTTGCCAAAGGAGGTATACTATATTCAGACGTATTTACCGCACCGTTATGCAGATGTCGTCTTTGTAGGTATGCAGCAGCAGGAAGAAGTAGAAGACGTCTAGTCGTGCGTATTTACATAAAAGGAGGCTTGTTTCATACATATGTTTTTTGCATTATTAGCGCTATATAGTGTAGCGATTGTCGCATTATTATTTGGCGGCTATTTGTATCCGCTCGTATTCATCGGGCTGACGATTTTAGTTGCCATTACGATACGAAAAGCACCAAAGCCAAAAGAAAAGGGCAATATGCTGCTATTTTTACGAGACGTTGCAGGTATTTTGTGCATTGTCATTGCGTATATTGTCGTATTTACGAATTACGAGCGTATGCCGTAATCAACTGGGGGATGAGTAGTAATGATTCGAACGATGAAGGAAACAGATATTGAAGCGATTCAACATATTGCGGCTATTAGCTGGCATGCAACGTACGAGGGGATTATTCCAAGAGATATTCAAAAGCCGTTTTTACAGCAAGCATATTCAGTAGAGCGTTTGAAAGAGCGTTTAGTGAATACGAACTTTTACGTTGCAGTAAAAGACGATGAAGTTGTCGGCTATGCAAATTTTTCAGCGCTGCATGACAACGATGAGGTGGAACTTGCGGCTATTTATGTGCTGCCAAGTGAGCAAGGAAAAGGGATTGGCTCACAGCTGCTTACACATGGCATTAACGAGCTATCACCGCGTGCCATTTATTTAAATGTCGAAAAGGAAAACTTAGTCGGTCGCCAGTTTTATGAGGCGAAAGGATTTGAAATAACGGATTCATTTGAAGAGCCATTTTTTGGGCATACGTTAAAGACGCTGACGTACCGCAAAGTGTTCACATCATCATGTTTGTAAACGTTGCTTTTCGGTTAAACATGTAACAGATGGGAAGGGGATGGACCGATGTTAAACTATGTAAGACGAGGAAGCGGCGAGCCACTTGTACTTGTGCATGGGTTTTTAGGTAGTAAAGATATTTTTGAGGGTGTTACGGAGCGCTTGGAGCAGCAATACGACGTCATTTCAGTTGAGCTGCCAGGGCATGGTAATAGCGAGATGGAGAAGGACGCATATAGCGTGTATGACTACGCAGATGAGGTCATTGATGTATTAAAGCATGAAGGCATTCAAGAAGTGAACTGGCTTGGACATTCGTTAGGTGGCTACATTACGCTTGCCGTGCTTGAGACGAAACGATTTCCGATTAAGCGTGCGATTTTAGCGTATTCCTCTGCTTCACCAGACGATGTAGAGGCAAAACAAAAGCGTGATCAGCAGGCACAATACATTAAAGCGAACGGTGTCGATGCATTTGTCGATAGCGTCATTGAAAACTTTTTTGCTAAAGATGCTACACAACAGGCGATTGACGTAGCGCGAAACATCGGAAAGCGCGCAACAGAAGACGGGCTTATTAAGGCATTGCAGGCGATGAAAACGCGCCCAGATCAGCGTGATTTTTTACAAACGCTCGATGTGCCAACACTTGTCATACAAGGAAGCGAGGACGGTGCAGTAAAGCCGATCGAAACAAATAATCGCAATATTCAAAAGGTTATTACGCGCACTGGGCATTTAGGTATGCTTGAGGACGAGTCTGCATTTGTTGAGGCAGTAAAGCAATTTTTAACGTGAGAGAGGGAAGTGTTTTAGCGTATGCTAGAACGCTTCCTTTTTTGCGTTCATCTTCGTAAAAACGATATAATAAAGGCGAGGTGAGAAACTGTGCGTGCATTATTAATTGCAGAAAAACCGTCACTAATGCGGGATATTCAAAAAGTGTATAAACAAATGAACATGGAGCTATCGATTGATTTTACATCGTTCGTCGGGCATGTCGTCGAACTAAAGGAGCCACACGAATATAACGCCGAGTGGAAAAAGTGGGATTTAAACGTCTTGCCGATGATTCCTTCGCGCTTTGAGTTTCGCGTCAAAAAAACAGCAGCAAAAGTGTATCGTGAAATCGAGCAGCTGTTAAAGACAAATCGCTACGACTTCATCATTAATGCGTGTGATGCTGGGATGGAAGGTGAGAACATTTTTTACTCGTTTTATAAAAAGGTAGGCTGTACATTACCGGTAAAGCGCTTTTGGACATCTCAAACGACCGAGCCAGCGATTCGTACGGCATTGACATCACTGCTTGATGAAAACGACCCACTCATTCGCAACTTGCGCAATGCAGCGATGTATCGTATGGTGTTTGACTGGCTCATCGGCTTGAATTGCACGCGTATTGCAACAATAAAAGGTGGGCGTACGATTAAAGTAGGACGCGTTATGACGCCGACGCTTGCGATTGTTGCCGAGCGCGAGGAGGAAATTCAGTCGTTCGAGCCAAAGCCGTATTTCCAAATTGAGCTTCATTTCGGCTCGTTTAAAGCGCTTTGGTTTAAGGACAAAATTAATCGCTTCGATAAAAAAGAGGAAGCGGAGGCGGTGCTTGCACGCATTACGGGGCACGCTGTCGTCGCATCGCTTGAAACAGAGCGCAAAACGATTCCCGCGCCGATGCTGCATTCATTGCTCGAACTGCAAAAGGAAGCGAATAAGTTTTATGGCATGACGTCGAGCGATACGTTAAAAATTGCGCAAAGCTTGTATGAAAAAAAGCTTATTACGTATCCGAGGACTGAGTCGAAACACTTGCCGACAAATTTCGCACAGCACATTGAGCGAAATGTACAAGCTGCACAAAGTGTGCCACAGCTACAGCAAGCGGTGCAGTACATCGCAGGGCAAAATACGTCACGCATTATGCAGTCAAAGCGCTACGTCGATGATAAAAAGCTAACCGACCATCATGCGATTACATTAACGGACGTAACGCCGAAATTTGCATCGCTTAGCATGGCAGAGCAACGCGTGTATGAGCTCGTTGCGAAGCGGCTGCTGTCGATTTTTTTACCGCCGTATACGTTTGACGAAACGACCGTCGTATTAACGAGTGGCGGTGAAACGTTTAAAGCGCGCGGTAAAATGGTCATTGAAAAAGGCTTCACTGCGCTGTACGAAACGCATAAAAAGAAAGAGGAGCTACCATTGCCGTTCATGCAGCAAGGAGACGTACTTTCAATTCAGCAAAAGCTTATTTTATCGAAAATGACCGAGCCACCGCCGCGGTATACGGACAGCTCATTGCTCGATGCGATGTTTCATGCAGGGCGATTCGTTGAGGACGCGAAGCTACGAGCTATATTAAAGGATGCAGAGGGGATTGGCACATCGGCAACGCGCGCTGAAATAATTGAAAAGCTGCTTGCAATCGGCATGATCGAGCGTGACAAAAAGTCATTTCGTGCAACCGCATTTGGGCGCGCAGTCATCGCTCAGCTACAAGGACATGACGTCGTGTCGCCAGAGCTGACGGCTATTTGGAGTAAAAAGTTAAAGGATATTGTTGACGGACAGCTGTCGTCGCGCGATTTTTATGCGGATATGCTTGCATTTATTCATGACACAACAAATAAGTTAAAGCAGCTTGATATTGCCGTTGCGCAGCAGGAAGTCGTCGTGCTAGGGAAATGCCCGACATGTCAAAAGCGCGTTATTGAAGGGTTTAAAAGCTACCATTGCGAAGATAAGACGTGCGAATTTTTCGTGGCGAAAACGATGCTGAAAGGGAAAATTTCACCGACAAATGTGAAGAAGCTACTGCGCGGCGATGAAACGAATGATATTATGTTTACGTGGAAGTCAGGTAAAAAAAGTAAAGCGAAGTTAAAGTTAAACGGTGCCAAGCTGGAATTTATTTTTCCACAGTTTCCAGACAAAGAGAAATAAAGGGGTAGTGACAATATGAATATATATGTAGCAAATGGGTTGTTTTCAATTGGAGATCGCTATGTGAACGCAGAAATTGCGAAGGCGTTACGCGCAGCAGATGACACGTTCCATTTATACGTGCCGCAAGAAAATGATGCAATTAATGACAAGGAAGCGTACGCAAGCAGCGCGGAAATTGCAAAGGCAGACTTAGCGGAGCTGCGCAATAGTGATATGCTCGTTGCAGTGATTGACGGCGTCGAAATCGATTCTGGTGTTGCTGCAGAAATTGGTGCGTTTAGCATGCTTGGGCGTCCGATCGTGGCATTATGCAGCGATGTGCGCCAGCAAGGAACAGGCAACAAGCAAAAAATCGAGGCGCTAAAAGAAAATGCGCTTGAAAATCAATTCATTTATCGTAATTTATTTGTCGTTGGGCTCATTAAGGAAAATGGGGTCATCGTGTCGACAATTGAGGATGTTGTGCGTGAAGTGTTAGCACGACGATAAAAAACACAGGTTAAGCATGTTGCTTAATCTGTGTTTTTTTACGTATGTACAGGGAGGTTTGATTTTACATAATGCTCAAATGGCCCTTCATATACGCACGTTGCATACGGTAAGCAGGCGAAATCATTTGGGCGCATAAAAAATGGCTCGTTGCAAGGAAGCTCTAACTGCATTTCTTGAAACAGCGTCGCAATAAAATGCGAGCAAAAATATGTATTTTCACGCTCCCATTTGTAGCCGCACCAAAGTGCAAATAAGCCTAAAAAATGATATTGATATTGTGTGGAATGCGCTTTCATATCGCGCAGTCGCTTACGTAGCTGTATGTAGCGCTCCTGCGATAATACGCAGCTATAAATCGCGCAATACGCTTGTTGAAAAATAGAACTTGTGCGGCTCTCTTGTGTGAAGCCACCGATGAATGGATTGTTTTCATGACGTCTTCCGAAGCTGTACATTTCATGTAATAACGGGTCAAGAGCGATCGATACGTGATTGTAGCGATCACGTGTAACAAGTTGAATTGTGCGTGATAACCACGTTCGTGTTGCGGTCAGCACAACATAAATCGTTCGCGTTGTCATATATAGGACCTCCTATAGTAAGCAGATCAGTCTGCATATTTTTAATTTGATTAAATATTGTCATGTACTATACGTGTTTGTTTGTTAATTTGTTTCAGTACATTTCCACAATAAACGAAAATGGAGAGAATTTGTACTTTAAACGATAATAACTTTTGAAAAATAATAGTTTTTTCCAAAAGAAGCCGTTTAGCTTGTAATTTTGTATAAATTCGATACAATTCAAAGAACATATGCGATTATGAGAAAATTGAATTGTGGCTATTTTGTAAACAGATGAAATTTTCAGATTTAATTCTTGACGTAGCGATATACTATTTGTACACTGTAAACATTCAATTGTTTTTTTCGGATATACAACATAACAAAATATACTAAAAGTAAGGATATGATGGTGAAATGATCGTATGTAAATTTGGTGGTACATCGGTAGCGAGCGCAGCGCAAATTACAAAGGTAGCAAACATCGTAAAGAGCGATGAAAAACGACGCATCGTAGTCGTTTCTGCACCTGGTAAACGCTCAAGTGATGATATTAAAGTAACGGACTTATTAATTGATTTAGCCGATGCAGCACTTGCAAACGCAGACGTTGAATCAAAAATTGAAACAGTTGTAAACCGCTATAAAGACATTACAGCAGAGCTTGGCTTAGGACAAGACATTTGTGACGTAATCGCGGCTGATTTACGCGAGCGTGTAGCAGGTGACCGTTCAAATACAGAATTATTTATCGACAGCTTAAAAGCAAGCGGTGAAGATAACAACGCAAAAGTAATTGCAGCGTACTTCAGCTCTATCGGTATGCCAGCACGCTACGTAAGCCCGAAAGATTTATTAATTGTAAACGACTTACCAGAGCGTACATTTGCAGTGCCCGAAGCGTATGAGCGTTTAGCGTCACTTGCAACTACAGAGGAAATTATCGTGTTCCCAGGCTTCTTTGGCTATACGAAAGACGGTATATTACGTACGTTTGACCGCGGTGGTTCAGACATTACAGGTTCGATTTTAGCATCAGCAGTCGATGCAGAGCTATACGAAAACTTCACAGATGTGGACTGCGTATTCTCAGCAAACCCAAAAATCGTCAACAACCCAGCAGAAATTAAAGAAATCACATACCGCGAAATGCGCGAATTATCATATGCTGGCTTCTCTGTATTCCATGACGAAGCGTTAATGCCAGTATTCAAAAAAGGCATTCCAGTAAACATTAAAAATACGAACAACCCGTCAGCACCAGGTACGCGTGTCGTGCCAACTCGTGAGTTAACAGGTCGCCCAGTAACAGGTATTTCAGTAGATAGCGGTTTCTCAACGTTATACGTATCAAAATATTTAATGAACCGCGAAATCGGCTTCGGTCGTAAGTTATTACAAATCGTGGAAGAAGAAGGCATTTCATACGAGCATACGCCATCTGGTTTAGATGACATTTCCGTAATTATGCGTTCAAACCAATTAACAGCTGAAAAAGAGGAGCGCATCGTTCAACGTATTGAAAACGAATTACACGTTGATCACGTATACTTCCGCCACGGCTTCTCAATGGTCGTATTAGTAGGAGAAGGTATGCGTAATAGCACAGGCTTAGCAGGTCGCGCAGCACTTGCGATTTCAAAGCTGGGTGTTAACATTGACATGATCAACCAAGGTTCTTCGGAAGTAAGCTTAGTGTTCGGTGTGCTTCAAAACTACGAGGACATCATTTTAAAAGCGTTATACGAGGAATTTTTCACAGCAGTTCCTGTGTAAACATAAAAAGCGATGCGGAAATATTTTTTCGCATCGCTTTTTTATGCGTTGTTTCGACAGTTGTATTTCGTGGGCACGTGCGTTACAATGCGCTAAGAGGTGAGCGAATATGAGTATTTCTTTAGCAGGTATGCTTGTAATGTTTTCAGGTATTTTTGTCGTACTGATGGTTATTTTCGAAGTGCTGCCGTGGTTAAATGACGCGACCAAAATTGTGTTCATCGGCATCGGGCTCTTTTTCGTTGTAACAGGAGCAATCGTGCGCTATAAAGGCTTGAAGTCGGAAATGAAGCAGCACAAGAAGTGACAAAAAACGCTAGCAAGATAACTTCTCGCTAGCGTTTTTTTAATGTTCCTCGACGTCTTTTGTAATTGAGCTGTGATTTTCGATATAAAACACATCACCAATCGTGTTACGAATAATTGAATCGTGTAAATCGATCGTCGAATGGTTCAGCGCTTGAATGTTATGCTCCATTTTCGTGTTGTTCACGAAGCATTTGTATATATCAATCGTTGAATGGTTGCGAGCGAAAATGTCAGACGCAACTGCATCCGTGAAATGAACGCTGCGCAGCTCGACGTTTGAATTATGATCTACCCAAAGCTGTGGTAGCCCATGATTTGAAATAAACGTATCTTCAATAAAGCCTTCTGCATCGTTTTCTAAAATAATGCCGTTTTCTTGTCCGCTATGCAGCTCGCAATTGCGCACAATGAGCTGACTATCATCAAATACGAGCTGTGGGAAGCGGTGATCAGACACTTGGCTATCCGTCAGCTCCACATAAGATTGTCCGCTTGCTTTTATGCCATTGGACTGCCCGGCAGCGATCGTACACTGATGGATGTACATTTTCGTTCGCTGCTGTACTTCAAGCTGAATGCCCTCGCTATCATGAATGTGGCATTGCTCAAGCAGCACGTTTGATTCATCCAGTGCATATAAGCTTTTGCCCTTTGCGAGCGTACTGCGGCGTACCGTGATAAACGCATTTGTTTTGCCAGCAAAATGTGGCATGTCATTTTGATAGAAGCGGCAATCCTCGGCTACGACATCGCTACTATTAAGTAAAAGTACTGCATTGCCTACATTTTCGAATACGTCGCAATCGTCTAGTCGCAGTGACGATTCAACTGCAGATAGTGCGCTGCTTGCATGGTTTGATACGGTGCTACGCATAAGTTGTGCAACTGAAGCGCGCTCAGCGTAAATACCGACTTGCTCGCCGTTTGTGAAAAAGCTATCGTTGCTGTTGAATACCGATTTTTCTGAAATGTGGCATTGTGCAAGCTGACTGTAAGCAACTTTGCTTTCAACAACATTTGCTGTTGATTGTTCCTTTACTTGTAGTGCGTTGCCTTCGCTATATGTGAGCTGTGATGTCATAATATGTGCGTGAGAATGTAACGTTACTTGCACATGTGCGAGCTTATGATGCATGAATTCTGCATCGCATATGTCGGCTGTTGCATGGTCGCGCAGCATAACACCTGATTCTCGTCCGTTACAAATGCGAATGTTACGCGCTTGCATATGTGCATTTTGAATCCAAATTTGCGGCAATACATGCTCCTCAAGACGGGTGCCAGACAATGTAACGTCTGCTTGATTCGATGCGTAAATGCCGTTACCTTTACCGTGTGTAATATAGCTACCTTTGTCGACAATAACGGATTGTTGGTGAGCGATGAGCTGCGTGCCACTATGGTGACTAAATTTATTTTTTGTTGAGTTAAGCGAGCTGCTGTTGCGTAGCCAAATTGCGTGATTGGCTGAATGCAGCGTACTATTATAAAGGTCGACCGTTGCATAGTCAGCTAAAATATTTGCTTTGCCGTTGCTATAAATGGCGCACTGGTCAATTGTTAGCTGTGCATTCGGACGCAGCTCAATGCCGATTTCTTTTGCGCCAGAAACGATGCTATGTTTAATATCTAACGTACCGCTTACGCATAATAATGTTCGTACATGTGATGTGGAAATGTCACAATGGTTAAAAAAAACATTCCCATCAATTTGAATTGTCGTTGATGGGTGAAACGTAATATTTTCAAACACAATACTTGCGCCTTTTTTGACGATGACAGAACCTTCAATACACGTATGCTGTGTGCCTGCTCCTTCAATTGTAACTGTACCTTCAATCTCAATGTGTTCGTTATATGTGCCTTCTGAAAGGTGAATTGTGTCACCTGTTTTTGCTACTTTTAACGCCTTTGTGATTGTGCGAACAGTCGAAAAGATAGAAGAAGCGACTTTAATAATTGCCATACTCATTTCCCTCCCATTTTTCGAACTAAATCTATACATACTTATCTATTTCACAAAATGCCAACTGTTAACCCTTATATTGCATAAAATTCTAAAATTAATCGTTTCGCCTTCAAATGGAGCGTGTCATAGTAGGACATTTAGACGAGCTTAGCGAATATAATTATGATGTTAAGTGGACGGTGATCAACATTGATAATGAAAACAGGCTTGAAACGACAGTCGGACTATAGCAGGAAAAGCGAATGTTTCTTTTACGACGAGTAATTGCATACGGATGAACTTTGAACAAACGGAGGCTCAAAGAAATGACAAGCGCTACTACTTAAGCGCTTACCTTCATGACAAACATCTCACCGCCGATCTTTAGGAAAGCACGAAAAGCCAATTTACTAGCTAATCAACACATTTGAGGTTCATCACCGTAAGCTGGCGTTGACGCTTGAACATGAATGTTGCTTGAAACAAGAGGTGGACGTCTTCGGAAAGCATGCCTCGACGTGAAAAGCGACCTCGAGTTATGATGAAAAGCCACATTGGAGAAGGAATGTCAACATGGTCGTGCTTCGTAATAATGGAGACTTTTTATAACAAAGTCGTCACATTTTATGGGACAATGTAGGAAAAAGGTTTGAAGCTGTCTGAAATGTGTAACGGTATACATAACGGATGAGTAAGGAGGAAGCAAAATGACGCATCAAAAGCTACAACAAATTAAGCAAGCATTAAATGCGAAGTTTTTTGATCGCAAAGAAGAAATCGATGCGCTACTCACGGCATTACTAGCAAGACAACATATATTATTTATCGGCCCAGCAGGAACAGGGAAAAGTGCGCTCAGCTCGATGCTCGGTGAAATCGTCGAGGGCAGTCGTTACTTTCAGCATTTATTGACACCATTTAGTACGCCAGAGGAATTGTTCGGTGTGTTATCGCTGAAGGATTTAGAGCAGGGCGTGTACAAGCGAAATATTTCAGGCATGTTACCAGAGGCGCACTTTGCGTTCATTGATGAAATATTTAAGGCGAACTCAGCTATTTTAAACTCGTTGCTGACGTTAATTAACGAACGAATTTACTACAACAATGGCGTGCCAATTCGCTCCCCGCTTATGACAATCGTCGGTTCTTCCAATGAATATATCGAAGAAGGAGAAGGACTTGAAGCGTTGTTTGACCGTTTTTTACTGCGCTATGAAGTAGAGTATATTAAAGAGACTAATACTTTTTTAGCGATGTTGAAGCAAACGACAAGCGTGCCTGTGCCAAAGCTAACGATGGACGAATTAACGTTCCATCAGCAAGTGTGCGAGCGCGTTGAAATTTCGGATAGCATTTATGAAACGCTCGGTAAAATTCGTCAGCAGCTCATGGACGAAGGTATTCGACCGTCTGACCGTCGATTTAAACAGGCGCTGCCGATTTTACGTGCACAGGCGTATTTAGATGGGCGCACTGAAGTTGCTAAAGCGGATTTAGCGATTTTGAAGCATGCGCTATGGGAACAGGTTGAGCAAAAGGATAAAACGGCTGAAATTATTATTCAAATTGCACATGACTCGATTGAATCGTTTATCGAGCGCGTCGGACCGGAATTTGAGGAAATTTTATTGAAGTCGCAAAATGCGATGGTACAAAAGACGCCAGATGCACGTAAAGAGCTAAGCGATCTACTTGTACAAGGTAAAACATTATTTTTAGAAGTACAGGCGATGACAAGACAGCAGCCTGACCGCGCCGAGCTACGCAACTTAAAGGAGCATATGCATCAGCGACTACTGCATATGACATCAATGGTCATTGGCTTTTAAAGGGTGTGAAGAACATGTATGAGCAGTCGGTATTACACATAGAGCAGCGGGAAATAGATCGCTTTAATCAGCTGCTACAAATGGCAAAGGTGTTTCAGCAAGTATGTCGTGAGGGTACAAAGCTACATCCGCAGTTTACGAACATTATCGGTGATTTATGGGGGGCATTTTACAAGCAAGACGTCGTGTTTCAAGACGACATCCTACCGCAGCTTGAGACGGCAAAGCAAATTGTCGCATCGCTTTTAGAGAGTGAACTGTACGTCGCGCGCCATGAAATTACAATGGGCGATGATTTATTATCGGTGCTTTGTGCAATGGCGATGAGTGAAGCATTAAAAAAATGGCTTGAGCAAAATAACGTTGAGCATCAGCGCGATGAAAATAAACGAAACGCCGAATATGCTGAAAACCAAGTAAAAGAAGCACGTCGGCAAATGTATGATCCAAAAGCGACTGAGCAGGAAAAGGAGCGCGCTCGCACACGTAAGCAGTTTGCGGAACGGCGCCTGGCCGATTTGAAAAAGCGTGAGGAGAGACTACGCAATGAGCAATCGAAAACGTTAGATGATTTGCCGAGTGAGCAATTGCAAAACATGTTCGAACAGGCGCATGAAAATGCCCAGCAAACGGCGAAAAATGTCGGGCAGCTTGCCGGTGATGAAGGACGTGCTGCGCTCATGAAAGTACCGCTTCGTGAACAGCTCGCTCTCGCTGAAAAAGTGCGCTATCACCCGAACTTACAAGAAATTGCCGACTTAGCCGGACGCTTTCGTCGCATTGCGAAAAAGAAGCAAAAGCAAAAGTTTAAGCGCACGATGGAACGGCGCAACATTACGCTCGGGCGTGAAGTGGAACGCTTATTGCCGATGGAGCTCGCAAACTGGTCGATGCCAAGTTCAAAGCTTGACTTCCTGCGCCGCTTCTCAGAGCAGCAAACGTTCATTTTTAGCACGAAAGGAAAAGATAAGCGCGGCAAAGGTCCAATTATTATTTGTATGGACGAATCGAGCTCGATGTCGATGATGCGCGCAAAAAGTAAGGCGTTTTGTTTAGCGCTCATGATGATTGCGAAAAAACAAAAGCGCGATTTAGCAGTCGTACCGTTTGCAACAACAGTTGGTGATGTTACATTATTTAAGCGAGGGATGTCTACAACCGACCAGCTCATTCATTTTTGCGACCAATTTTTAAATGGTGGCACGAACTTTGAACGACCGCTTGATGCCGCGCTAACGATTTTAAATGAATCGAGGTTCCAAGAGGCAGATATCGTGTTTGTAACGGACGGAGCGAGTACGTTAAGTGAAACATTTTTAAAGCATTTTCAAGAAACGAAAAAACGAAAGCAATTTCAATGTTTAAGCGTCGTGCTGTCAACGAAATATACGAAGGCGGACGCAAAGGCAGTTGAATGCTTTTCAGATAAAGTGCTAGAAGTGAGCGACTTAGCAGAAGCAGAGGACGTGTTTGAGTTAGGAATTTAATATAAAGGGGGATTAACATGGGTTTATTATGGTTTTTATTATTATGGGGATTAATCGGCTATTTTGCGTATACGAAGTGGCAGTCGATGCGAAACTTTGAACGCACGGCAACGATTGCGACAATGAAGCAGCCGAAATTTATTTTCTCGATTGGCTTTTTACTCGTTGGCTTCTTTTTATCAAGCGTTGCAGGACTGCTCGGAAGCTATGTTGTAAACTTAGGTGGTACGGCGATGATGCTAATTGGTGCAGTGACGCTTGCTGTACTGAACTGGAAAACGAATCGACCGTTTAGCTACTTTTTATTAGCGTGTGTCGCACTCATTTCATTCGTTAATGTGTTTAGTTAACGATGTACGAAGGCAAAGTCGATCGTGGCTTTGCCTTTTTATGATGAAGGAGGGATTTTATGAAACGAGGAATAACGGTACTGCGCTATGCGTTTCAAAATATTTACACATATCGAGTGGAATACGTGCGAACTTTTATATGGGTTCGCTTATTACAAGCAATCGTTTTCGTGCCGATGACGTCGCTGCTATTTTATTGCATGTATACGTGGACGGGCTTTCATGCGATTACTGAGCATAACATCGTAAAGTTTTTATTGCACCCGTATGCGATTATACTGCTTGCCATTTGGCTATTGCTCGTGCTGCTTTGTATATATTATGAGCTCGGCTTTTATTTTTTGCAGGCGTATTACCAGCAAAAAGGGATGCCATACACGTTTGCGATCATTGTAGAGCGACTAAATCGAAAGGCGCTCTATTTCTTTAGTGCGCAGTCGTTATTACTCGTCCTTTATTTAATCGTGCTTATTCCACTCGCAGCGTTTTTATTGCCTGTATCATTGACGCAGCAGCTACAGTTGCCTGCATTTATCGTCGATGAGCTCATGCATTCAGGAAGCGGCAAGGCGATGTATACCATTGCCATTATTGTACTTGGCTTTGTGAGCATTCGATTGTTGTTTACGTTGCCATTTTTCATCATTCATCCACATTTGACGATTTGGGCATCGATTGTGCAAAGCTGGCATTTTTCGCGCAAACGACTTGCCGAAACCGTGTTATTGTTAGCGGCAGTATTACTTGTTTATATCGTCGTTGCATTTGTAAGTGTCATCATGCTATTTTTACCGCTTATACTCATTGAGCGTATCGTACCTGCCGCAGCGCTTGTCGTTGCAGCGTTGACGTTAACAGCGCTAGAAGTACTTCTCATCATGATGTTTACGCTGCTACAGGCGCTGTTTAGCCATGTGATTGTGTCGGTGTTGTACGGGCATGCGCATTATTTTAGCGTTGAGCAAAAGGAGGATCATATTCGCACGACGTATCGAAAACTTATACGCCGCGTATTACCGATCGTATTACTCGTTGTGAGCATCGTGAATGGTGTGTCGCTCGCAGCAAGTATTTATGCACCGAGTACGCTCGTTATTGCACATCGTGGCTTTATCGAAAAAGGCGTGGAAAATACGATCAGTTCGCTCGTTGCGTCAGCAGAAGCAGGGGCAGACGTCGTTGAAATTGATATTCAGCAAACGAAGGACGGGCGCTTCGTCGTGTTCCATGATGCAACGCTTAATCGCCTCGCCAATCGTAGCGACGCGGTGTATCACTTAACGCTTGAACAGTTAACGAGTATTACCGTATCAGCAGACGGGCTAAGCGATACGATTCCGTCGCTTGACGATATGCTTGAGCGCGCAGAGGAGCTAGGCGTTAAGCTGCTCGTTGAAGTGAAAACACATGGCTATGAGACGGACGATTTTTTACAGCGCCTCGTCAATCAGCTAGAGGAGCACCGTGTATTGCATACGGTGTACGTGCAATCGCTCAACAACGACTTAATGGAAGAGCTCGAGCATTTAGAACCGCGCGTGAAAACAGGCAGCGTCTATGCGTTTCATACAGGGAAGCTACCGAGCACTACGACCGACTTTTATGCGATTGAAGATTCTTCTGTTGATTCGTCGTTAATCGATGAGGCGAAACGAATCGGCAAGCCGTTATTTGTTTGGACGGTCAATAGTGATCGGAAGCTGCAGCGCTATTTAGAGCAAAACGTTGACGGGCTCATTACGAATCATCCTGACGTGGCCGCTACGCTTCGAAGTGATAACGACGATGCGACATTTTTTACGCGCATATTACATCGTTTGCCGATTGTTTGGTAAATGAAATCATTTATCAATAATAAACCGTATGATCGCCAATTGTCTTTTTGCGCGATCATGCGGTTTTTGTTTATGCCGCGCATCATAAATTTTTTACATAAAGTCTTACGAAACGTAACAACAAAGCGTA
The DNA here is from genome assembly GCF_001700325.1 of Caryophanon latum. GTDB lineage: Bacteria > Bacillota > Bacilli > Bacillales_A > Planococcaceae > Caryophanon > Caryophanon latum. The sequence goes on along the minus strand of NZ_MATO01000037.1, from coordinate 72,474 downwards.
TAGTGGTTAAAGAATATAATGATAGAAAGGAAGTAGGACATGGCGAACTTATTGCGTTATTTAGCGCCATATAAAGTATTTGCAATTATTGCGCCGTTATTTATGGTGCTTGAAGTAGCAATGGATTTACTGCAGCCGACGATTATGCAGCACATTATCGATGATGGCATTGCAAACAACGATGATGCTTACGTATACCGCATGTTTGGATTGTTGCTTGTCGTTGTTGTCATCGGTTTAATTGGTGGTGTCGGCTGTTCCATTTACAGTGCGAAAGCGGCCGTTAATTTTTCGACCGACTTACGAAAAGATTTATACGATGTTATTACCGTGTTATCGGTAAAAAATAAGGAGGATGTCGGCATCGGCAAGCTCATTACGAACTTAACGAGCGACGTCGAAACGCTACAAAAAGCAGTGCTCATGATGCTGAAAATTTTCGTGCGTGGGCCGTTATTATTTATCGGAGCCATTATCGTCGTCTATTTTACGGCGCGTGAGCTATTTAGTTTGTTGCTTATTATTGTGCCGATTTTAGTTGTGTTAATTGTATGCATTACGACGATGGCAGGGAAAGTGTTTGCGAAAGTACAACAGAGCATCGACAGCGTCAATACGTACATGCAGGAAAATTTAGCCGGTGTGCGCGTCATTAAAGCGTTTAACCGTAGCGCGATGCAAGTGAGCGCCTTCCGCGGCATTAACTATGAGCTGATGAAGCGTAACTTCAAGGCAGAACATGTTGTTGGCGTGTTAACACCGATTAGCATGTTTGTCATTAATATCGGCATCGTGGCAGCGCTTTGGTCAGGTGCGATTAAAGTTGAGGCAGGTGCGCTTGAAGTCGGTGTCATTTTAGCGTTCATTAACTATTTAACGATCATTATGAACGGCATTATGTCGTCGAGCAACGTGCTCATTCAAATTGCGCGTGCTATTCCGAGTGCAAAGCGTATTCAAACGGTGATGCATATGGAAAATAGCGTGACAAATGCGAATGATGCGGTAACACCGGACATTCAAGGGGATATTCGTTTTGAAAATGTCAGCTTTTATTATTATAACAACGGCGAATACGTGCTTGATGACATTTCACTTCATGTGCGCGCTGGTGAGACGCTCGGTATTCTCGGCATGACGGGCTCAGGGAAATCGACGCTTACGAAGCTGCTACCTCGTTTATACGATGTGCAAAAAGGGTGCATTTACATTGATGGTGTGCGAATTCAAAACATCGATTTAACGACGCTGCGCCAAGCAATCGGTATTGCACCGCAAAAAGCGACGTTGTTTAGCGGCACGATTGCAGAAAATTTACGATACGGCAACCTAGATGCGAGCGAAGCGGACATGTATGCAGCGATGGACGTCGCGGCGGCGAGCGAGTTCGTCACGCGCTTTGATGACGGTGTGCATCATGTAATCGCACAAGGTGGAAAAAACTTCTCAGGCGGGCAACGACAGCGTTTAGCGATGTCACGCGCATTTATTCGCAAGCCGCGCATTTTAGTGCTTGATGATTCCACGTCAGCAGTCGATGCGATTTCAGAGCGTCACATTCAGCACCATTTGGCGACAAAGTTCCGTGATACGACGAAAATAATCGTTGCATCGAAAATTTCGTCGATTGAGCATGCGGATCATATTTTAGTGCTCGAGCACGGCAAAATGGTCGGGCTCGGCACACATGAGCAGCTCGCAAAAACGAACGCGGTGTATCAAGAAATTTTAGCGACGCAGCAAGCGCAAGGAGGGGTTGTCGGTGAGTAATACACGAACAGGATTAGAGCGCCAAGGAATCGGTGTCAGCATCGAGAAGCCGCGCAACCAATGGCAAACGATTAACCGTCTGTGGGGCTATATGAAAAAGGAACGACTTGCAGTAGCGATCGCAATGATTACCGTATTACTATTTACGCTTCTTCAGCTCGTCGGACCGTGGCTTATCGGGATCATTATTGATGATTACATTTTAGTGCGTAATGTTGCTGGAGCGATCGATATGACATGGATTTTAGCCGGTACATACATCGGTGCATTTGTCATTACATACATTCAAACGCTGACGATGATTTTTGTCGCACAAAAAACAATTCGTCGCCTGCGCCAGCAATTATTTGAAAAGCTGCAGCGCCTGCCGATTCCGTTTTTTGACCGCAATCAGCAAGGCGATATTATGAGCCGTGTGACAAATGATATCGACAGCTTAAACATGGCATTAACGCAAAGTATTACGCAAATTTTATCATCTATACTTATGGTCGTCGGTGTAGCAGTCGCAATGTTTTTAATGGAGTGGCGTTTAGCGCTTGTCGCACTCATCATTATTCCGCTTATCGTGTATGTGACGAAGCAAATTATTAAGCGCTCAAGTGTGAATTACCGTGCGCGTCAACGTGATTTAGGGCAGCTAAACGGCTACATTGAAGAAACGATTTCAGGTACGGACATTATTACGTTGTTCGGGCAAGAGCAGCACGTCAGCGAGGAGTTTTACGCAAAAAATGAAAAACTGCGTCGCTCAGCGCTACATGCTGAAACGATCTCAGGCATGATGGGTCCATTTAACAACGCGATGAACGGCATCGGTTTAACGCTCGTCATCGGGGCAGGGGCGTATTTCATTTTAAAAGGATATACGACAGTCGGAGTACTTGCGGCGTTCGTGACGTATACGCGCCAGTTTTTCCGCCCGATTAATCAGCTATCGAACTTACTAAACGTCTTTCAAGCTGCAATCGCTGGGGCAGAGCGCGTATTTGATGTGCTCGATGAAGATGATGAGCCGAGCGACAAAGCAGGTGCAGTCGAGGCGAAAACGTTTAACGGGCACGTCGTTTTTAATGATGTGTCGTTTGCATACGAGCCAAACAAGGCGATTTTAAAGCACGTATCGTTTGAAGCGAAGCCTGGTGATATGATCGCGCTCGTCGGTCCAACTGGTTCAGGGAAAACGACGGTCATGAACTTACTTACGCGCTTTTACGACGTCGGTGAAGGTGATATTTCAATCGATGGGCGAAATATTCATGATTACACGATGCATTCGCTCCGTGAGCATGTAGGCATTGTGTTACAAGATACGTATTTATTTAAAGGAACGATTCGTGATAATATTCGGTTTGCGAAACTTGATGCGACCGATGAGGAAGTAGAAGAAGCAGCAAAAGTAGCGTATGCGCATCAGTTTATTCGTCACTTGCCAGATCAATACGATACGATGATTACGTCAGGTGGCACAAACTTAAGTCAAGGGCAGCGTCAGTTACTGGCGATTGCACGTGCCATTTTAGAAGATCCTGCTATTTTGATTTTAGATGAAGCAACGTCGAATGTAGATACGCGCACGGAAGTACACATTCAACAAGGGTTGCTTAACTTAATGAAAGGACGTACAAGCTTCGTCATTGCGCACCGCTTAAAGACGATTGAACAGGCAGACCAAATTCTCGTGCTGCAGCAAGGTGAAATTACGGAGCGTGGCAATCATGAATTGCTTATGGAGCAGCGACGTTTTTATTATGACATGCAGACGAAACTACAGCAGCTATAGTGCAATGAGCTCAAACATTTCTTTTTCGCGCTTATTTTCGCACTATTCGTTGTTTTCTTTAACCACTTGTTCGTTTCGTGTGCGATAATGATACTAATTTGGAGCGTGGAGGAAACGAACGTATGAATGAATTAAAAGCAGTAATTCAAGACGTGCTCAATTTATCAACAGAAGAGCGCGCAACGTATATGACGCAGCACGGCGATGTGTTACTTGAGGATATGTTAATGAATATCGGCTCGCCAGATGAGATGCTGCGCGATCAAGCAATTTATAGCTTATTTATGGAGCTGCTTGTGAGCAATCAATTATTAAAGGACACGATGGAGCAGCTTGTATGTAAGCTCGCAACAGACGATTATTTATTTTACGGTATCGGCACACATATGGACGATTCGGTATTTACACGTTCATATGCGGCACTTTGGCTTGCGGGTCTACTGCGCATTGATATGATGCAGTCGTACTTAAGTGAAGAAGCGAAGGAGCAGCTATACAATAAAGCAACGCAGTTTTTACAGCGTGAGAAAGATGTACGCGGTTATGTTGATGGTAAAGGGTGGGCGAATGCAATCTCGCACATAGCGGATTTACTCGCGCTCATGATTCGTCATGATTACTTTGAGGTAAAATATGGCGTGCCAATTTTACAAGGCGTTCAGTCGGTATTTTGGAAAGGGCAAGTGCTTGTCGATGATGAGGAAGAGCGCTTAGTTGAAATTGCTTCCGCGCTTATTGAAGTCGATTTCCCAGAGGAAGTAATGGTCGAGTGGGTTGAACAAGTGTTTGACCAATTGCAGCTTTATTTAATGCAGCGCGGCTATACGAGAGATTATTTCACAGCGCGCACGATGACGTTACATTTCATGAAAACATTGTATTTTGCACTGAAATATAAACAAAAATATCCACAGCTTTTAAGCACAGTGGCGCACTTTATTGCAAAAAACTTTAAAGTACAATAACGAACGAAAGGGCTATGTTACACGTCGTATTAATATTGACGTAAACATAGCCCTCTTTTTTTATTCTTTTTCTGGAACTGGTGGCGCTAATAGCAGTAAGCTTGCCTCTAGTGGCTTTAAGTTCGTTGCTTTTTCGAGCCATTGCTTGCCAGCGACTGTCGTTAAGTCTTCTGGCTTCGTTGCGACGAGCGCATCTACTTTTTTAATATGCTTTTCCGCATTCGTTAAAATATCGTAGTTTGAAATAACGCGGCGCTCGTCAGGCTTTAATTGACGGTATGCCTCTTTTAACGCAAGGACATTTTCTGCAGTAGCAGCTTCTGTATATTCACCATTTTCAACAAGTGCTGCAATTTCTGCGAATAAATCCGATACGCTGCTAAGTGATGATTCACCGCGAATTTCTTCAATAATCGCAGGAAGTTCCTCTAGCCCTTCAATATACTGTAATAAACTATGCTGTGTAAATGTTAGCTTCTCATATGCAGAAATAAGTGCCTTTTTATGATTTTCTGTCGTTGATTCGTTGTCAATATTGTCGATAATTGGACGTAATTTTGTGTGGAAGTTGCGCACCGTTTTAATATCTTTTGAAATGTTTTTAATGACGTCGCTATCGATAATAAGTTGCTTCACGCCGCTATTTAAATCGTTATAGTAGTTGACGATTGCTTGAAGTTCCTCAATTGGGCGATCGTAACCTGTCGTTTTAAACGTGCTTAACGTTTCATTTAATTCCTCTAAGTCTAAAATTTCCGCCTTTTTTTGTTGTAATTGCTCATACGGCGTTAACGTTTGCCCACCTTGGTACGGAAGGGTTAGTAAATTTTGTTGCGTGCTAGATAGCTTCGCATACGCACGCTCTGCTGATAAAATGCGCGTATATTGCTTCGATGGCTTCGGCTCTGTTACGGCTGCAGTAATTTTTTTCATCGCATTTTTTACCGCTTTAATGTCAGAAGTAGCCGTCTTTAAGAAAATCTTCGTCGGTAACGAATTTCGTTCGCGCGCGATGATCGCTTTAAATTGCTTGTTGTACTCGCTTACTTCTGCTTCGAATTCACTAAATGAGTTGTACGTGCCGTATGACATGTAGTCGTCAAACACACCCCAGCGCGTAATGTTCGTTAAAAAGCTTTGCGCTAGCTCAGATTGAGACGTAATCGAATCACTAACAGCGTCGTTTACTGCATCTGTAAAGGCGACTAAATCTTCCTTATTGATGAGTAAAGCATGCTCAAGCGTTGATAGCTTTAATGCTGATTTTTGTGCAGCTTGTAATTTTGAGCGCGACGATTTTAAGTTCGTTGCTGGGTCGTACGCAGCAAGCTGGCGAATGAGCGCTTCTGTACGTGCAGCATCTTTTAACGCTGTGCGCAGCTCTTTTAAACGCTCGTAGTTCGTGACAAATTTACGCGCCTTCGTAGATAGCTGCTTATAGCGATCGTTTAAAATATCGTAATCTTGTTGAACAAGTACGAACTCCTCTGTAGACGTTAACGGCGTATCGAGAATGTTCGCAATGAGCTCTTCAATTTCTTCGTTTAACTCGAGTGCGGCTACTTGCTCTTGCTCTAACACTTCTTGGATGAATGTTAAATCTTCCTCTGAAATGAGTTTTGCTTGCTCATACGATAGTTTTAAATACGTTGAAAAGGCGGCTTGTGCAGCTTTAATATCTTTCGCATTCGCTTCTGTATCCGCGTCTTCACCGATCATCGCTACTTTGTCCGTAAAGTTACGTACAGCGTTACTATTTTGCTGTGCGCGCGTTAAATGCTCCTTTTGAATTAAACCGTGCAGCTGTCTTGGCAGTGCATCAATTTTTTCTTGCAGCGTCACAATTTGTTCGTTGAGCTCCTCGATGTCCGTAATGCTATATAGTGCAAGCAACTCCTCATTAATTTCTAACACAGCATCTTCATCTAAACCTTCATCGCTCGCTTTTAAGATGAAAACGTCTGTATATTCATCTTTTACGAGTGAGAGCTGACGTTGATTTAAGTTGCTTGCGGATTTTTGCGCACGTTCAATATCTTTTGCGTCATTTGTTTCTACCGCTTTTTGATAATTCGTTAAAAATGCTTCCGCTGCACCGATGTTTGATGCGGCTAGTTGTAGTTGATTGAAGTTCGTAATTTTCGTCTTTAATGCACCAGGTAAGCTATTTACTTCTAACTGTAATGCCGTGACATGTTCTTTAAATTGCTCGAACGTTTTACCAGCCATATTATACGTATAAAAATTTGTCGCAGGTGACGTTTCAAGCTCATCGATCGATAAAAGCAGTCGTTCAACCGGATTTTCACCTAAAGGCATGGATGCGGTAATCGTAATTGGTGCTGCTCCTGGTAAGTTTTTAACCGTAGCTGAAATGTCTACTTCTAGACCGATCGTTACACCTTGTAATGTAGCGCGAAAATCATTCGGAATTGTATAGCTAGCAACGGAGTTTTTTATGCGCTCTCGTGCTGTCGTCGTTACTTTATACCATTCATACGTATATGTTACTTCTTGTTCAGGTACTTGTACGACAGGTTCGCGATTAAGCTCAATAACGCTCGGTACTTTTAACTGTAGCGTTAATCCTTCATATGCTTCTTTCACCGTCGCACCGTTTTGCGTCACGAGCTGTGGCGTGCCGTTATACGTCGGGATAAACGGTTCGATGTACGTTTCACTCGTTACCGTTGTGCCGTCTTTTAAATGTGCTGTCGCTTCGATCGTTTTACCAGAATGCACAGGCTTTACAGGAAAGGAATTTGCATTTAAGGCAACAATCGGTGTTTTTTGTCCTCCATCAATAATAGCCCAGCTATATTTTTCGATCGTGCCGGTTAGCTTCGTTAAATCAACATAAATTGTTTGATAAACAGACGATGTAGCAGGGGTAAATGTGCTAGCAGCATCTACTGTTGGCATGGACACGGCGACAACAGGTGCTACGAGTAGTGCTGAAAAGGCGATACGTTGCTTCATATTCATAAGTTTCTTCCTTTCTATTTTAAAGAAAATCCGTTTATACGTGTAAAATTTGACTATAGTATGTATCGGCTAAATGATAGTGAAATTTAGTCAAAAAGCAATAGCGTAAGGCTTTTCCGATATGATGCAATGTATAAAAATAATAGTGAAATACAAGCGTGTTGATTAGCCATTCAACTGGCAGTTCGCGTATTGCGGCTCGCTTTCCTGGGGCTCGGCTCAAGCCTCCGCACCGCTCCTACGTCGAGGCTTACGGGGTCTTGAGGCACGAGCTTTTCCCCAAGGAGTCTCGCCGCACGCTCCCATGCCACTACAATGCTGCATTCATGTCAGTTTTGCTACTGAAAACAACAGATTCAGCTTTACAAAAATGGCTAATCAACAGACCTGAGTGAAATATGAACATGTAAAGTCGACATAGTACATCGATAGATTGAGCAAGTGAAAAAATAGATGATAACAGCTCTGTTGACTCGGTTATTTTCAGCAGTCAAAAGGAAATCGATGTGGTTCATTACCGTAAGCTGGGGTTGACGTGAAAAGCAACCCCACGTTATGGTGAAGAGCCATCGATGTATGTAAATGTTATCATTTTGCTAGTTGGCTTTTCGCGCGTAGCCGATGGAATGACGTATCCATACGCCTCATATGAGTATAAAAAAATCACTCGAACGGCGAGCGCTTCGAGTGATACGTATAGTTATGTCGCGAGCTGCTGCTTCGTCAATGTAATGAGCGTTGTTAATGCATCCGATTGCTTCATTTTCGCATAGTTAATATAGACGTCACAAGAAAACGTCGCCTGTGGTAGCGTATAAATATTTACGTCTTGTATCGTGGTAGGATCAATGGCGTACGATGGCACAATCGATAAGCCTAAATTCGCTGAAACGAATTGCAGCACCGTATCCATACTATTTGTTTCCATTAAAACGTTTGGATGCAAATCGATCGCGTCGAAATAATGGTTAATTTCACGACGTAGCACGTACGATTCTTTCAGTAAAACGAAACGTTCCTGTGCAAGCTGTTCTATTGGAAATGGTAGCTGCATAATCGTTTGCAGCGTCGGGTCGTAGCACGCATGCCCTTTTGGTATAAGCAAATAAGGCACCCCTTGTAGCACGAGATCACTCACAATAGCACGGTCGACAACGGGCTGTACGCTAAAGCAAAGGTCCATTTTATTAAGCAAAATTTGCTCGCTTAAATCGAATTGCAATTCCTCTGTTACTTGGAGTTCTGTTTGAGGGCGTTGTGCTACAAATTGTGGCAAAATGCGCTGTAATGGGCGAGCGAGCGTCGGGTGAATGCCAACGACAAGTCGTGCTGCAGCAGATTCAGTCAGCTGCTCAATGGCACGTAGTAAAATTTTATAATCTTGTTCAAGCTTTTGCACGGAATGAACGTATAGTTCACCAGCAGCTGTTAATGTTAGTGGATGTGTTTTTCGGTTAAGTAATTCGGTACGAATAGACGTCTCGATCGTTTTAACACGATTGCTTAAATAAGGCTGTGATACGTTTAATGCTTTAGCCGCTTTTGAAAAGCTGCCGTGCTCGACGACCGCTAGTAAATGTTTCAAATCAAATTTCGTCATCATATACTCTCTCTTTCTGAACCAATACAAACGATTTTGTCCATAGTGTATTATACTGTAGCTTTTTGCGCAAACAATGCGAGCTAAATGATACGTGAGCTTACGTTTGAACATTTTTATCAGGTCTGATGATTCGCCACTTTTAGGCTCTTCACCATAACGTGGGGTTGCTTTGCACATCCGTGTCGCACCACCTTCAGAACAAACATCGTGTTCGCCCCTGAGCCTCAGGAAAGCGAAGCCGCCATGCGCGAGCTGCCAATGCAATGGCGAATCAACACGTTTGTTTTTATATTAATATGCAAGCGCGATGCTTATTGTTTTTCATGAAAAGTAGAAGTTGTGTGGCATTTTTGAAATGCGGTTGACAATGCTATGACGCTAAATGTATAGTCTATTAAGTATATATAAGACAATTCTTCATAAGAAATGGGACTTGCATATGAATAATTTATATAAAAATGAGTACAAAAAAACAGGGATTGACACATTGATTGAACAACGAAGCATGTCGCAAATTATTGCGGCAACGATTAAGACAGGTATTATTAAATCAAATGTATTTGCGATGTTTGCTGGGCTTTCAATGGCGCTGTACGTAAATGGTTTAAATCCATTTGCACACGTATGGGATATTGTCGCTGCATTTATCGGTTCATTTTTAGTAATCGGTGCAGCTGGTACATTTAATAACGTGTACGATATGGACATTGATGCGTTAATGGATCGTACAAAATCGCGTCCGACTGTCGTTGGGGATATTTCAAAATCAGCGGCGATTTGGCTCGGTATTATAATGGCAATTGCTGGCTTAGGAATACTTTGGAGTGCAAGCATGTATGCGGCACTATTTGGCTTCTTAGGTTTGTTTTTCTATGTTGGGCCGTATACGATGTGGACGAAGCGTACGACAGTGTACAATACAGAAGTTGGCAGTATTTCAGGCGCATTTCCACCGCTCATTGGTTGGGGCGCGGTATCATCAGACTTAACGAACCCAGCCATTTGGGGATTGTTTTTTGTCATGGTTATTTGGCAAATGCCCCACTTTTATGCGATTGCGATTCGTAAGCACGATGACTACGCAAAGGCGAGCGTGCCGATGTTACCAGTAGTCAAAGGCTTTAAACGCACGTACACGCAATCTAACGTATATTTAGTGCTGCTCATTGTGGTAAGCTTTACGATGGCCGCGTTTAGCGAAGCGATTATGGTGTTAACGCTCGTGCTAAGTGTCATTTGGCTATACATTAGCTTAAAATACGCAAAGCAGCAAGACGACGCGAAATGGGCGAAAGTGATGTTTGCATATTCACTAGTGTATTTAATGGTGCTGTTCGGTGGCATTATTTTATATTCACTTGTCGGATTAGTCGTTGCATAATGCTAGATAAAGTCGCATGTCGGCTTTATCTAGTTTTTTTCGTTTCGGGTAAGGAATGATACACATTCGATTGCATAACGATGTGCTTTTCGTGTAAAATCGCAAGTGGAAAGAAATGAGGGATGATGTTGACAAGGTTAATGATGCTAATCGGAGCAATTGTACTGTTTGTATTGTCAATGGTGCTTGTGATGGTGACCAATCCGATGTATAGCTTAATCACGTTGCTATTGTTTGTCGTCTGCTTAACGGCGCTGTTTATTGACATAGTAGAAAGGTGAGGACGAGCATGTATGTAGTATTTGTCGATGTACAATCAGGAGCGGAACTGCTGACGACGGTGTCACAAGATGTAGCGGGATTACTTGCTGCATGTCAAGGGGAAAACGTAACGTTTCCGTTTGGTACATATCAATATGAGTTTCATAGTTTAGATCATTACGAGGAAGATGGCGTATTTAAGCAAGAGCTTGTCGTTTACTTCAAGCAGCAATCGTAACGATCATGTAAAAACGCATTCGAAGCGAACGTTGCCTCGAATGCGTTTTTTATTTGACGACGAGTACAGGGCACGTCGCACGTTTCATCACTTTATGACTGACGCTGCCAAGTACCATTTGCTGGAATGCATTCAAACCACGGCTACCGATGACGATAATATCAACGGGACGCGTATTGACGTAATCGACAATGCTTGGCCCTGGCAATCCTTTTAATATCGTAATTTTGACGTTACGATGCGCCTGCTGTACGAGCGCTTCGTATGGTGCTATTTTTTGGCGCCTCGCAAGCATAAGTGCATCGGGAGACGTCGCATGTAGCACTTCTTGTCGTACGTGATCCACATCGATGACATAAATGAGCTCAATCGTTGCAGTCGTGCTCGCTAGTCGAATTGCTTCAGCCGTTGCACGCAATGCATTGTCAGAGCCGTCAATCGCTACTGCAATATAGTTATACATAATCGTCACCTCATTTTTACTTTTCTGTTTTAGTGTAGCATGTTTTTGAAAAATTCAAACGAAAAAGAAGGTTTTTTTCCATAAGTATGGAATGTAAACAACAGACGTCTGTTGTGGAAAGTAGAGGTGTAGTAAATGATTCGTCCTGTTGAGATGAAGGATGCAGAGCCGTTACTCGTGCTGCTAAAAGAAGTGGACCAATCGAATGTGATGCGTTATAGTCCTGGTGAACGAAAAATGACGATTGATATGCAATTTGCACTTATCGAAGAAACGATTCAACAATCGCGCCGTGCCATTTTCGTTTATGAGCAGCAAGGTGAGCTAATGGGCTATTGCATGTGTCAAGCAGAGCCGTATGCACGCACGAAGCATATTGGGGAAATTGTTATTGGCGTGTCGGAAAAAGTGAGGCAGCAGCACGTAGCGAAGCGGTTGATGGAAACAGCGGAAGCGTGGGCAAAAGAAGTTGGCATTCACAGACTGCAATGTGCGGTATTTGAACGAAACGAGGCAGCGCGCCAATTTTTACAAACGAGTGGTTTTTTAGAGGAAGGCAAGCGCGTCGATGCGTTATATGTAGACGGGCGTTACTATGATGAAATTAGCTATTACAAGCTAATATAGGAGGAATTGGATGAACGTAATTGAGACGGTGAAAAAATTAGCAACGACTGAGCAGCCAAATGCACAGCTCATGTCAAGCTATGGTGATTACATATTACACCCAGAAAGCAAAGTCATTATTAAAGAGGCGTTAAAGCGTGAGTTAATGTCACAGCAAAAAGAACTAACAGAAAGCATTAGTCGCATTTTGATCGAGCATGAGCTATATACGGTATTAAGCGAGGCAGACACGACAGCGACGCAAGAATATTTAGAGCTAGCAAATGGCACGCTTGAGCTGTATCGTGAGCAAAAGGAACAGCTGCGCACAATCGAGAAGACGATTCGCAATTTAGAAGCATAATAAAACCCCGAGCGTGAAATGAACGCTCGGGGTTTTCATCTATATAAAGTAAGGTTGGTAATGGGCGAAATTAGCCTACTAAATTATGCTTTACAACTTCGTACGCTTGGCAAATTGATGCGAAGTTTTCACGCGCTTCAGTTGCAAGCATGTCGTTTGCGATGTCGTATAAGTTTGATTCGTTTTGTGTTGCTAAGTCGTTTAATAACGTTGCTTCAATTTGTTCTACGTAATAAGTGATTGTTGTGTTCATCTATAAAACTCCCTTTGAGGTTTCTCGTTTATTTGTTGTCTTCATATTACAACGGTAGATGTCTAACTTCAAAGGAAATGTACGAAAAATAAACAGAAATCATTTAAATATGACAAGAAAATGAACTAGTATAAAAACTTCTCGTTGAAAACGCATTCTTAGAAATGTAAGAAAATTTCAATATCTTCACTAAATGTTTCCAAATAAAATGGTAGCGTTTGCAAGCTGTAAAAATGTGATACACTAATGCGTAAGTACTCTGCAATTGGCAGAATGTTAAGGAGAGAAACAGATGAACAGTCGCGTAGTTGAACAATTTTTATCACTTGTGCGCATCGATTCAGAAACGAAGCATGAAGAAGTAATCGCACCTATTTTAGTCAATTTATTAACGGAGCTTGGCTTTGACGTCGTGCAAGATGATGCCCATACACGTAACGGGCACGGCGCAGGCAACATTATTGCGACATTAAAGGGTAACAAAGAAGGTGTCGATCCGATTTATTTTACGACGCATATGGATACCGTTGTACCAGGCAAAAACATTCAGCCGCAAATTCGTGAAGACGGCTATATTTACTCAGACGGTACGACGATTTTAGGTGCGGACGACAAAGCCGGTATTGCCGCGAGTATCGAAATGGTTCGCCGCTTAAAGGAACAAAACATTCCGCACGGCGACATTCAGTTCATTATTACAGCAGGTGAGGAAAGCGGGCTTGTCGGAGCGAAGGAACTCGACCGATCAATGATTCATGCGAAGTACGGCTTTGCGATCGATAGTGACGGCAAAGTAGGAGGTATCGTCACAGCAGCACCTTTTCAGGCAAAGCTTAATGTCATCGTGCGCGGTAAAACAGCACATGCAGGTGTTGCACCAGAAAAAGGTATTTCAGCCATTACAGTCGCAGCAAAGGCGATTGCGAAAATGAAGCTCGGACGTATCGATGCGGACACGACAGCAAACATCGGACGTTTTGAAGGTGGACAGGCGACAAACATCGTATGTGATGAAGTGCATATTTTAGCAGAGGCACGTTCGATTTACCGCGACAAGCTCGATGCACAAACTGCACATATGAAAGCGACGTTTGAAGATGTTGCTGCATCACTTGGCGCAGCAGCAGAAGTCGATGTACAGCTTATGTACCCAGGCTTTTGCGTAACGGAGGATGATCAAGTCGTGCAAGTGGCAATCGAAGCGGTAAAAGCGGTAGGACGCGAGCCGTTACTCGGAAGCTCAGGCGGCGGCAGTGATGCGAACGTCATCGCAGGCTTTGGCATTCCGACAGTAAACTTATCGGTCGGCTATGAGGAAATCCATACGACGAACGAGCGCATGCCAATCGAGGAGCTAGAGAAGCTTGCGGACTTACTCGTAGAAGTTGTGCGCACTGTCGCAAAATAAAAGAAGCAACCATTTCGGTAGACACGACGTCTATTGAAATGGTTTTTTGTACGCATAGTAATTCACCGTTTTTATACTGCTGCATCGATGTTTTAAGTATAAAATCCGAAGAAACTGCTCGATTATAATCGCAAGACGTGCATCGCGAGCTTAAGGAATTGATGTGCGACGAGTAACTACAGGAGCAAATGTTTTTCTACCTCGAGTAATTGCAGAAGCATCGCGGTCTCATCAACACGCTTGGTTTTTTAGTTACAAGTGCTATTGCAACATACAAAAATGAGCAATTGTAAAACCGGTGCGAGCAATTTTGTTGTGGTTTTTAGCATATTTTCGTAAATAAAGCAATAGAAAATTACTATTTCTAAGCAGTATGTTTGGATAAATGACTTTTTGATAATATAATTTGCTTAACGATCAAATGAAAGGGATGGAAATTATGTTTCAAGTAGGTCAATGGATTCTATATCGCAACGTGCCAGGATATGTGGAAAAAGCGGACGAGGTAGGCAATCGCTATTTAGTGCGTTTACCGCGTGTTTCAAAAGATGCGTATTGGGTACCAGCTAAATATATTCAGTCAAACGAAGACGTTCATTTATATTCAGATGATGTGCAGGAATTAATGGCAGTAGCTGTGAAATCGGGTGACTTTCATTGGTATAAAGAGTTAACGGAAAAAAACGTGACAGCAAAAGACGAATAACATAACGGCGTTGTATGCTTCGTGCATAGAGCGCTTTACATACGCCATCACTCTTATTTTCACATAGGGGTGATTTTTCATTTGCGTCAAAAACTGCTACACTGATACAAAAAGCACGATCAAAAGGAGAACCTATATGATTACACAACTACAGCGATTTATTCAGCAAACGATTCATATGCAGCACGAAGTATCGGAGCGATATTTTGAATTGTACGACGAGGCGCAGCACGTGATCGGAGAATATGAAGTAGATGAGACGGGAACGCTGCGACGTGTGCAGTTTTTTATAGATGAACGAGCATATGACATGATAGCGGCTGAGGAGGCGATGAGCCGAGCGCAGCAAATTGTGAGTGCGTTTGACAAACGATCGCTACAGCTCGATGCACTCATTTCGTACGATGCGCACTATTTAGTCATTTTTGAGGAAACGGACGATCGTTATAAGCTAACATTACCAAACACCGGTGCGCATATTTCGTTAACAGGTGACGGACAACTGCTAGAGGCGTCATTTTTCCGCGAGTCATACACAGTACAATATGCCGAAAATATCATTTCACAGCAACAAGCAAACGACAAGCTACACGTATTGCCGCTCATGCAGCTAGCGATTGATACGGAGCAGTGGTGCTATATGTATGTGCGTGATCACGACATTTTAGGGCTACACGTAAATGGTGATGTATACCGCATACAAGATGACGGAGGTTTAACGATTGCGTATACGCCGATGACGACGGGTCCGACTAGTGAGACGCTTGAGCAGTCGATGTTAAACAGCATCGGTCAAAACATTTTCGTTCAGCAGGACAAATCGATTGAAGGGGTGCAGCATTATTACGTTGCACAACGCAATGAGGACGCAGAATACAAGCTTGATTTATCGACTTTTGACAATGTAACGGACGACACGCATGAGCTAGAGGTAGCATCACAATATGAATTAGTTGAGCTACAAGATGATGGCATTCATTTACCTGATGACGTGTTACGTGCGCGCGCAGAGCAAATTGTCCACGCGCTCGTTGGCAACGAAGCAGCGCATTATGAGCTAGAGGAAACGCACGGGCTAGAGGAAATGCTCGCAGCGTCACCATTTTATGCGCAAATGGAGCGACCGTCGGAAAAAATGTACCGCTTTTTATATAAGGTAGGTGACGTATATATACACGACAAGCCGATCGAAATTTCAATGCATTGCAGTACAGGGCTTGCCGTCGAAGTAGTGAAATACGACATTCCGTACGACAAGCTAACTTCGCTACTACAGCCGGCGATTTCACTAGAGCGAGCAAACGAGCTTGCGGCGACGGCGACGGCAATCAAATTATCATTTATGCGTACGAGCATTGAAGACAATGTATACGAGTTAGCGTACTTCATTACGTATCCGAACTCGCCAACTGGTGGGGCGATGGAGCGCATTGATGCATATGATGGCACGCTGTTTTACGTATATGAGGATGCGGACGCACAATAGCGATGTTGAAGGAGATACGATGATGGAGCTACAATTTTTAGGAACAGGTGCAGGCATGCCGTCGAAGGAGCGCAACACGACAGCGATTGTGTTAAATATGCTAGAGGAGCGCGGAACGATGTGGTTGTTTGATTGCGGCGAGGCGACGCAGCACCGCATTTTGCATACGCCAATTAAGCCGCGTAAAATCGATAAAATTTTTATTACGCATTTACACGGCGACCATATTTTCGGCTTGCCAGGCTTGCTCGGCTCGCGCAGCTTTTTAGGTGGTACAGAGCCGCTCACAATTTATGGCCCAGCCGGTATTCGCGAATGGGTGGAGACGACGATTCGACTGTCAGGCACACATTTAACGTATCCATTGCACATTGAGGAAGTAGACGAAGGAATCGTGTTTGACGATGAGCAATTTACAGTGCGTGCAGCGTGGCTTTCTCACGTTATTCCGTGCTTAGGCTACCGCATTGAGCAAAAGCCGATTGCAGGTGCGCTACAAGTTGAGAAGGCTCGTGCACTCGGCATACCGAAAGGCCCACTGCTCGGTCAGCTAAAGCGCGGTGAGGATGTGACGTTACCGAACGGACAAGTCGTGCGCTCAGCAGACGTCGTATTGCCGCCAAAAGACGGTGCGACGTTGACAATTTTAGGCGATACGAAATATTGTAAGGCGGCCATTTTGCTTGCACAGCACGCAGATCTTGTCGTGCATGAGGCGACGTTTGATGCAGAGACGACCCATTTAGCCGCACAGTACGGGCATGCAACGAATATCGAAGCGGCACGCGTAGCACAAGAAGCAGGTGCTAAGCATTTAATCTTAACGCATATTAGCGCCCGCTTCGTCGGTGAGCAGGTGACGAAGCTGCAGCAGCAAGCCGCGAGCGTGTTTGCACAAACATATATTGCGCATGATTTTGCGGCGTATCGTTTACACGACGGAAACGTTACAATCTTAACGAAATAAAGACCGTATGAAAAGGAGGAGGAAACATGCTGAAGCGAGGATTTTTATATGCCGGTATTGCGCTGTATGTCGCCTCATTTATGCTGTCACTGCCATATCCAAACAACATGAATACGTATGCAAGCGTCACGGCGTTAACTGTACCGTTAAAAACGACAGATGGTTTATATATGGAAGGCATTTTTAGCATATTATGTTTAATAGCGAGTATCGTATGCTTTACGAAATGCGTGACGCAGCTAAAATCGGCTGCGGTCATCATACCAATCGTCGTGTACTTAGTGTTGCCGAGCGTCGCCATTCCGATGTATCAGGCGTATTTTGCAAAAGGTATGTATGCGCTAAGCTACGAGCAGGAGGAAGCGGCATGTCAGCTAACCGCGTTGAATGAACAGCAGTTACAGCTTTATTGTGAGCTACCGGTGCAAAACTACAGTGATGAGCTCGTAAACGTCGCTGTAGAGTTTGTCGGTAACGATGACGTAACGGAGCAATTAAACGCGCAAGCACCGTATGCGATTGAAGTGCCGGCAAAATTAGACGGGCGCATCGTCATCGATGAACTGCTCGTAAATGACACAGAGCAAGTACGTTATGTGCAAACAGCTACAAATTTTGCAATTCGATTCGTCGAAAATGACAAAAAACGAACGATGTAGCAAAGATATGTTACAATAGAAAATGGCTTTTACTACATATATACGTAGTGTTAAGCGTAGAGAAGCGCTTTTGCATAAAGGAGAAGTTACATGGAAAGGAAACAGTTACTCGGCTTTATTGCGGTAATGATCGTTTTAATTTCGCTCGCTTTTATGACGAAAAACCATGCCGATCGTACGTATGCAGAAATGCTACAGGAAGAACAAGCGTATGAGGAGTCATTGAAAACGGCATTAACCGTTCAGCCAAACAAACAAGGCAACGTATTATTTTCACTAGGAGAGCGGTTGCACGTGCGCGTTGGAGGCAATTATACATATACGTTGCAGCAGCAAGAAAAGGTGAAAAAATACCGCGTACAAGATACGATTTTAACGTACCGTGTGCAAAATAAGGACGTGTATGTCGGCACATTAATGGCAACGGTGCGTCACGTAGACCGTGGCGAGCAAATCGTCTTTACAACGTTCAAAGGTGCGACGAAATCAATCGTTACAATTCCACTTGAAATTGTGACAAAAAGTGAAGGCATCGAAGCTGTACGCTTTGATGAACAAAAGGTAAAACGCGAGCATGACCCGATTTTTGGCATTAACAAATTAACGAGCTTAGCAGGCATGTTCCGCTTCACAGGGCAGCCGTATGAGCTAATTGCCTCGCAAAATTACGTGTCGCATGAGCTCGTTCGCAAATATGACAACGGCGATGAAAGTAAAGTGCGCGAGCTAGTCGAGGAAGTGCGCAACGTCAAAGTGAAAAATAAAGACGGTGAAGCGTATTTATCGATGCCACTCAACGGTAAATACGGCGAGCTATCTGAAAACTGGTTCATCGTTAGCGCGACGTCGTTATTTCACGATGATGAAGCGATGACGACATACCGCGATCATATGGAGAAGTTCAACATTCGCTCGCACTTTTGGTTAAATGCAAGCGGAGCATATACGAAGCTTCCTTGGTCAATTCAACCAGGCACAGAGCATGGCTACGGGCGCAACCTATTACACCAACGTAGCAAAATGTCGCTAGAGGCGCTGCAAAATGAAGATTCTCGTTTCCATTACGCAATGGTCATTAACTCTGTAAATTACTTGTTAGATCGTAAAGTAGAAGGCGAGCTATGGCAAACGGAATATACGAGTATGTGGCTCAAGCGTGAATATGGCATTCAAGCACCGTATACGGACACGCGTCATAACGAGAACGTATCGTTATTTTTAACGGAGGTCGGCGATTATTTGCACGACCCAGCGCTTCAAAATATGTACTTTGAGTATGCGGATTATTTAGCAAATCAAGCGAAAATTGGCAACGTTTTAGTGACGAAAAATGGCTATTTTATTTTAGACTATTACGGTAAGACGTTAACGAAAAAGACGCACGTTTCGTTAAATCACGCGCTCGGTGAGATGAACTTCTTGCTGCAAGCGTACAATCGCCAGCCGAATCAGCAATATATGAATACAGCGATTGCGATCAAGCAAGCGATTGAGGATACAGCAGAGAAATGGATTCGTAAAGATAATAGCGACTTTTGGTATCAAATTAACGGCGATTACACGTTTAGCGGGCTCGATTACGAAAGTTTAACGCTAGAAGACTTATTAAACACAATTGGCATTTATAAAACGCTCGGCTTAAAGTATGATCCAACGTTATATTCAACGATGATTGGTCATAAAGTCGGCTATTTGCAAACTGCCAACATTAAGATGTCGAAGCATTTAATTGAAGCATTACATGCACAAGGCTATACGTTTTTATTAGAACAACAAAAAGACGAGAAGAAATAAAGAAAATCGCAAGCACGCATAGTAAGACATGCATGTTTGCGATTTTTTTGTGTAAACGTATAAAGACGAAAATTTTGAAGAATTGTTCACGACAATGTCTTTTTTTCTGAATTTTTCTCATTTACATATAGTTATGTTTAGCGCTTTTGTGAAAAAATGCGTACAATTAAAAGTAACGACTGAATTAAGGGGGATTCATATGGAAAAAACAAAATACCGTTTTACTGCCTTTGAAAATACGGGAGAAACATTGTTTAACGAAGTGTGGGAGTTTACAAGTGATGAAGAGGCAAAAGAGCAAGGCAAAGCACGCATCGAAGAAAAAGGTGTAACGGACAAGACGCATCGTTTAATTAACGGCTCGGGAAAAATTTTAATTTATCACGTATAAATACATAGGTGGCTTCCAATATGCAAAAACATGCAAAAAAAGAGGTGTCGCGATTGTCGCAGACACCTCTTTTATTTATTGTGTTTGAATAAGCTTCTCTAAATGACGAACAGTTGGCGTTAAGCTTGCGAAGAAGTACGACTCACGCAATAAACGAGACGGCTTACTTCCTGCGACGTAGCCAGCAGCGCCTGTATGCAGCATGCTCGCTTGTGTTGCCTCGAGGGTCGCATGTACCGCATCTAGTCGCGCTTGGCAAATATCAACAAGCGGTGCACCGTGTGTTAGCTCAGTGACGCGTGCTTTTAACGCATTACGCTTTTGTTGGAGGTCACAGCTTTGCGTTTGTAAATATTCATTACAGCCGTTTTGCTTTGCCTTCACTTTATCAATCGTCGTAATCGCTGCATCAATGACACCTAGACCAAGTGGAATTTGATAAATGACGAATGCTGGGCGAATTGTGCCGACGAAGTGTTTCGCTTCATGTGCAATGACGAACTCATCTGCAATGAAGACGTCATCGAAGCGGCAGCTATACGTCGCACTACCGTTAATGCCGATGAAGTTTGCCTTTTCCTTTAGTGGTACGCTATGCTTGCGTAAATCGACTAAAAACATAACTTCCGTGTCGTTCGGTAGCTGTGCGATACCTCCGAACACATGATCCTCAGCAATGTTTGAGACAGCGCCGAGTACGCCATTTACGATGTAGCCACCTTCAACGCGCTCTGCATTTAAATGCAGCTTCTCTAAGCCGCTATAAAACTTCATCGGATTTGATAAACCAGTAGCACCGAGTAGCTCGCCGTTTTCTAGCGCTGGTAAGTACGTGTTGCGCAATGCTTCATTGTCCGTATTGCGAATGTATGTTAAGGCGGCTAAATGGCACCATAAGCAAAATGCAGTTGTCATACATACAGCTGCTGTTTGTTCGACAAGGTTTGCCTCGTCTTGTAAAAGTGTTGCACGATCTTTGCCGCTTGAGCGGAAGTAGCCATTTTTGCCAAGCTCAAGTAAATAGCTCTCAGCATATAGTGCATCCTCATCGATTTTTTTCACAAGCGGTGCTAAATGTTGTTGAATAATGTCCTCTACTGCAAGTTGCGCATGAACCATTTGAAAAACCTCCTAAAAATATAAAACAATATATGTAATCAGTTGCTTCCGTAAGCATTATAACATGATAAATCGAAAAAAGGGCTGTGCCATGTGCGGCGAGACTCCTTGGGGAAACACGAGACCCGATAGAGGATCAAGCTACGCCCGAGGAAAGCGAGCCGCAAACAAGCACAGCCGATTGCAAGCGAATGAACTATTCTAACTCAGATAAAGATGAAATTGGTGTTTCTACTGCTTCACGAGCGCGTTTTACGGCAGCTTCGTCTGGAGCATCATAGAAGCATAAGCATTTTGTCATATCTTCACATACGTACGTACGAGAGAATTTTACATCTGGCACTTCTTCATATTTTACAGAGTTTTTCTTTTTACGCTCTAAATATTTGTCCATTGTAATTTCAGCAGGAATTTCCCACTCTACTAAGTAGTTAACTTTTTCGCCAGCGCCAGCTTTTACTTCGTCTAACTCTTTACCGATTAAGCGAACTTCTTTAGCTAAATCTACAGTAATTTCTTGTGCTTCGAAAGCTGATTTTGCAGCTGCTTCGTCTGCTGCTTCAACGATGAAGTAAGCACGAGCAAATCCTTTTGCTACTTGAACTTCGATTACTTGTGCATTTTCTGCTACGCGCTCGATTAATGCGTTGAATTGCTCTTTTGTTTCTACGTTTTGGATTGATGATTCGATTAAAAATAATGACATAGTAAACACCTCTGATTTCTTTTTATTGACTACATGAGTTATTTTATTATACTTAGTTAAGAAAATCAACTAAGTTGTGCGAAAAATTAAAACTTTGTACAATGTAAGTGACAAAATAGTCGAGGGGGCGCTTGTATGACGCGTTATGATTTACAATGCAACATCGCACAAACGTTAAATGTTATCGGTGATCGTTGGACGATGCTCATTTTACACGAGCTACTAGTGGGCACTGAAAACTTCAATGAAATTAAACACAATTTATTAGGGCTTTCTAGCAACGTGTTGTCAGCGCGTTTAAAGGCGATGGAGGAAGCGGGGCTCGTGACGTCTACACTTTATTCTGCACACCCACCACGCTACTCGTACGCATTAACAAACGCTGGTAAAGAGCTAGAACACGTATTTAACGCATTAGCGATTTGGGGAAGTGCACATTTAAACCCGTGCTATAAAGAAGTCGTCGATGCACATACGGAGGAAGCGGTCGAGGTCGTGTACCGCACGAAGGACACGAAGGCGATTACCGAGGAGCTTATTATTCGCCCAGCGCGCATCGAGCAATAAAAAAAGGAGCGTGATGTATGACACATCGACGCTCCTTTTTTTACATCATTTTACCTGTCCACATACGTTTCACACCAGCTTCGACAAAGCGCAGTAAATGGTCAAGCGCTAAGCCAATGACACCGATTGTCACAATCGCTGCAAGCACTGTATCTAAATCAAGTGCATTACGTGCATCAACGATTAAATAACCAAGACCAGATTGCGCCCCGATCATTTCACCAGCAACTAAGAAAATCCACGCTGAGCCGATTGCCATATGTAGCCCCGAGCCGATTGCAGGAAATGCAGCTGGTAAAATAATTTTCCACATTAAATCTTTTTGCGATAGCTCAAAGTTTGCTGCAACTTTTAAATACGTCGGCTCAATGCGGTTTACAGCAGCGACCGTCGCAAGAAGTACTGGGAAAAATGCCGCGATGAAAATAATGACGATCGCAGGCATATTACCAATGCCAAACCATAATACGATAAATGGCGACCATGCGATTGGTGATACTGGTCGAATCACTTGCACGACAGGGTCAATAATGGCCCAAACTTTCGGCAAACGACCTAAAAATAAACCTAATATAATTGCAAGTAGTGCTGCGCTTACATAACCGAGCGTGAAGCGGTATAAGCTAATGCTGATATGCTCAAATAATGTGCCATTGACAACGAGTGACCACCATTTGGCAAATACAGCTGCCGGTCCAGGAAGCAATGCCTCAGGATAGTCACCGATGATGATGACAAGCTGCCAAATGATGATTACTGCTGCAAAGCCAATAAAGGCGGAAATCCATTTGTTTTTCATTACTGCACCTCATTTATATACGAGTTATTAACAAAATCTTCATACGTCGGTGGGTTCGTCGACAACTGTAAATCAACCATCGCTTCACGTAAAATGTCAAAAGCCTCTTCACGAATTGTTAAATCCTCGTACGAAATCCACTGTAGCGATTGTGCTAACACGTCATCTTTAATTTTTAAAAACGAATTAATTTGTGTTAATGCGTGTTCATCTTTATGCTCTGCCAATAAGCCAGCCTTTGCATAGTTTGACACGAAATGCTTGCTTACTTCCTCGTCGCGCTGTAAAAAGTCGGTACGCATTACGAGTGCGCAGTCAATTGAGTTTGGCCAAATGTCTTGTGATTGGAATAACACTTTCCCAACACCGAGCGAGACACCAATTGAGCCAAATGGTTCTGCCACGACGTACGCTGCTACGCGATTTTCTGATAAAGAAGAAGGCATTTCAGCAGGCGCCATTTCAACTAAGTTTACATCATCAATCGAGTAGCCAGCTTGCTCAAGCATTTGATGTACGTATACGTGATGTGTCGAATAGCGGTTTGGAATGGCGATCGACTCACCAATTAAATCATCGACAGATTCGATATGCGGTGCGACCGTTACGACATTGCCGTCTTCATGGCCGAGTGCAACCGCTTGAATGTCAATCCCTTTTTCCTTCGCCTTCATTGCAAGCTCAATTAATACAGATGCACCGTCAATACGACCAGCGTTCAATGCGTCCATTAAGTCGATCCACGAGCTAAAGCGCACAAGCTCAATATCATAATCTGTTTCCGATTCCATAAAATATAGTGGAGCCGCGTGCGTCGTCGGTAAGTATCCAATTTTGACGATTGGCTTACCATCTTCTGTTACCGCTTCCTCATGCGTACAAGCAGTAAGCAGCAGCACTGTTATTAAAAGAAATAACCATTTTTTCATCGTATTCGCTCCTTAAATGTTGTACTCAATTGCAGGTGGTTCGTGTGATAAGTGGAACTCGTTAAAAATGAGCTCGCGGTAATGCTGGAAGTCGCGGCTTGCACGGTCGCGCTCACGAGGTAGCTGAATCGTCACTTCCTTGTAAATACGTCCAGGATTCGGTGCTAAAATAATGACGCGGTCAGCTAAATAAATCGCTTCATCAATATCGTGTGTTACGAGCAAAATCGTCATATGCTGCTCTTTATTAATTTTTGTAATTTCATCTTGTAAAAAGTAACGTGTAAACGTATCAAGCGCAGCGAACGGCTCATCCATTAAAATGATTTCTGGCTCAATCGCAAGCGCACGCGCAATCGCAACACGCTGTTGCATTCCACCAGACAGCTCAGACGGCATCGCATTTAAGCGGTCACTTAACCCGACAAGCGCAAGCCCCTTTAATACGCGTGTATGCTTTTCGGCCTTTGAAAGTGTGCTATTTTCTAGTGCGAACAATACGTTGTGGTATACAGTGCGCCAAGGAAGTAGCCCGTAGCTTTGCATGAGCATAATGCTTTTTTGCGATGGTTTTGTCACGCGTTCACCGTCGAGTAAAATATCCCCACTAGAAGCAGGCTCAAATCCGCCAATCATATTTAATAATGTCGTTTTACCGCAGCCGCTTTTTCCTAAAAATGCGACAATTTCACCGCGCTTAATCGTTAACGACACATTTTCAAGAACTGCTTTATTTGATGATGGATATGTTTTATGTAATGCTTGTACGTCAATAATCGATTGCGTCATCCCGTTCACTCCTTAATCCCTACAATTTCAATAAGATTTGTTATGAAAGTAATTTTATTACACTGAGTTCAAAAAAACAACCTTATATGCAATGAAAAATAATAATTATGTTAATTATCCAAAAATGCCGCCGTTTTAAACAAGATTGCGCGTATAATTATGAAGGAGAGGTGAGCAAAATGAAAGGTCGATTATTTGAATGGATTATTGCGCCGCTGTTGTTATTGGCAGTAGCAATTTATCAAATATTTGCAGCGTGGGATGAGTCGCGTGTTGTCGCTATATTTTTTATTTTAGGGGGCATCGCTGCGACGTGGCTGCTCGTATATGGCACAAGTCGCTTCCTCGTCGTGCGCCGCTATAAAAAGAAGCAAGCACAAAAATAACAGAAAACGAGCGCCAACGTATAGACGCGAGCGCTCGTTTTTCTATTCGTACGTTACTTTATAATCTTCTGGTTTTGAGAAACGGAATTTCGTCTCAAATAGTTTGATAAATAGTAAGTTTAAAATAACTGGTAATGCGATAAATAATGTTGCCGCAAGCATAATGCTATCAAACTGCCAGCCAACAATATCTAAATATTTTAGCGGGCCGACAAATCCTGCTAAACCAAATCCAGCCGAATACGGTGTACCTTCAATTTGGAAGTAGCCACCGAGCGCTCCTAAAATCGCTGCTGTACAAATCATTGGTAGTGCAATGACCGGCTTCATAAAGAAGTTACGCATTTGAATTTTTGCTGAAGCGATATGTGCAAGTGCTGTTCCTAAATTGTTTGCGCGGTAGCTTGCAATAGCCATACCGACACCCGATGCACAAACGCCAAGGTTCGCTACGCCTGCACCGACACCTGATAGTACAATGGCCGTTGCAATACCAATTGTTGAAATTGGTGAAATAATAAGTAAAGAAAATAGCATCGCAATAAGCGCGCCCATTAAAATTGGCTGTAAGCTCGTGAAGTACATAACGACTTCACCGATCCATACTGATGCATTTTGTACGTACGGTAACGTCATTGTCCCGATAATACCCGGAATGAAAATTGTTAATGCAGGCATTGCAAGCAGCGTCCATTCCTTTAGCTTGTTTCCTAAAAATTGTACAAATAATACAGCGAGTGCAGCTGTTACCCCGATGTTAATGACGACGCCAATGCCGGCAATCGTCATCGTGCCATCTGCTGCGACTGTCGTAACACCGCTGCCGATGAATGCAGCAAGTCCAACCGACGTCGTTTGAATCGGCGTTAGCTTAAATTGAATGCCGATCATGACCCCCATAATGACAGGCAGTAAGCTCATGACGATAATCGATGTCGTGAGCACGGGCTGTAGCCACGGTGCGTGTGGAATAATGAGTTTTAAAATTTCACCTACAAGCGCGTTTGGGATTAAACAAACAACAATCCCGAGGCTCATGCCGGTTAATAGTTTACTGAAAAAATCTTTCATCTGTTTTTCATTCCTTTCATTTGTCGCACAATTGAATTAATTTTTATTATAAGTATTCTAATTATTTTATCAATATAAAATTTTCAGATAAATAAAGTGGTTTTTCATTTTTTGTAATTTAGTATAATTTTGATAACATATTGAAGCGAGAAACGTCATATTTTTTCGGACGAACATGCCGAAATAACTGTGCTGAAATGAGAAAAATGAAGTTTCGTGAAGTCGATTTGCGAGCGTGATTACGTAAAAGGAATGTTATATAATGCTACACTATATAGAAACTGAAGCTTGCTATTAACGGGAAAGGGGAAACATAAAAAAACCTTCTATTCACATATGTGAGCAGAAGGGATGTATAGATTTCATCCGTATAAAAATAGAGAACCACTCAGCTTGTTGTAAGCGAGTGGTGTTCTTATACCTTTACAATAGCACGCTGTAAAATACGTGTCAAAACCGTAACGAGCGACATATCGAACGAAAAGTAATGATCGTTGCTAGGAGTGGAAAATTATTATTTTTTCTTTTCAATGCATTAAAAAAAGCAATATATTAGGCGAGAAGCTATATCCTTATTAATATATAGCAATAACATATGGTATCGGTTACACGCCAATGTATTTCATAGCTTTGCGCACATATATAGAAGGAACATCGAAAATTCGTAATATTGTAAATGTTGATTCCGTGGTATGATGAGAAAGTACAATTTACATACTGAATAGGAGCGAATGATATGACATATACATTTAAAATCGAGCATACGCGCATTCCGAAACAAAAACCAGCAACAGATCAGCTAGGCTTCGGGAAAATTTTTACTGACCACATGTTTATTTTAGATTATACAGAAGGACAAGGGTGGCATGATGGACGCATCGTTCCGTATCAGCCAATTTTGCTCGATCCATCTGCAATGGTGTTTCACTACGGACAAACAGTATTTGAAGGAATGAAAGCATATATTACAGTAAATGGTGAAGTCTCACTGTTTCGTCCAGAGCGTAACTTTGCACGTTTAAATGCATCTAATGCCCGATTATGTATTCCAACAATCGATGAGGAGCTAGCGCTTGAAGCATTAAAGCAGCTTGTGAAGCTTGACCGCGATTGGATTCCAACGGCAGAAAATACGTCGTTATATATTCGACCGTTTATTATCGCGACAGAGCCTTACTTAGGTGTATCACCATCGAAAAAATATCAATTTATTATTATTATGTCACCGGTTGGTTCATATTACGCTGAAGGCATTAATCCAGTTAAAATTTTAGTAGAAAAACAATACGTACGTGCAGTAGCAGGTGGCACAGGTGAAGCGAAAACAGGTGGCAACTATGCAAGCAGCTTAAAGGCACAAGAAGTAGCAGCAAAGGAAGGCTATGCACAAACGCTTTGGTTAGACGGTCGTGAAAACGAGTACGTAGAAGAAGTCGGCAGCATGAACATTTTCTTTAAAATAAACGGCACAGTCGTAACGCCGGCATTAAACGGCAGTATTTTACCAGGCATTACGCGCGACTCGATGCTACAAGTGCTTCGTAAACATAACATTCCAGTACAAGAGCGTCGCATTTCGATTACTGAAATTATTGAAGCGCATAAGCAAGGCACGCTAGAGGAATCGTTCGGCACAGGAACAGCGGCAGTCATTTCGCCGATCGGTCAGTTGAAGTTTGAAGGAACAGAATATGTTATAAACAATGGTGAAATTGGTGAAGTAGCACAGCTATTATATGATACGTTAACAGGTATTCAATACGGTAAGCTTGAAGATGTATATAGCTGGACAGTTATTGTAAAATAATAGACGAGCAGCACGTATGAAATATGCTGCTTGTAGAATTAGATCATCCGAAACAGCATTGTTTTGAATGATCTTTTTCTCTTTGTTTATGAAGCGTGGATGCGCTGTGCAAAAAACGAAAGTTCATCAGTCGTAAGAACTACATACTATGGTATGATTAAGAAGAAAGTGAAAGGGGCTTTTGCGTGCAATTTATTCAAAATAAACTATCGTTAAAATGGCTAACGGTAATTTTATTAATCGCGTTATTATTTTTTTTGAAAAACGCGTTAAACTTTTTATTATTGACGTTTATTTTTACATATTTGGCGTATACGATTTTTACGAAAGTGTTGCACATTATGCCGTCAAAATGGCATATGAAAAAATCGATTATCATTATCATGTACAGCGTTGTGCTTTTCGTCATCGCGTTTGTTGGATACCGCTATTTGCCAGTTGCCGTGCAGCAATTTTCGACGATCGTCATTCAAGGGTCATCGTTTAATTTACAAGCGTATGAAAATGTGCTGCCGGTACAAATTTATGATTTGCTCAACAATTTAGATATGGGTGGCATGCTAGAAAGTATCGGTGCGAAGGCGCTCGCTGCAACGACGGGTATTAGTACGTTATTGTTAGAAGCATTTGTAGCGATTTTGCTAAGCTTTTTCTTTTTGTTTGAGCTTGATAAAATTAAGTCGTTTTCTGCATCACTGCGCACGATTGAAACAGCAAAAATTTACGATCAAGTAGCGGCTTTTGGACAAAGCTTTTTAAATACGTTTGGCATTGCGATTAAAGTTCAAATTATGATTTCGTCGATCAATACGTTGTTGTCAATCGTTGGGCTCTTGCTGCTTGGATTTCCGAACATTCTTGGCTTAGCGATTATGATTTTCTTCCTCGGACTGATGCCGGTCATTGGGGTTGTCATTTCGCTCGTGCCGTTATCGATTATTGCGTTCCAAATTGGCGGACCGATTTACGTCGTATATATGATCATGATGATTATGGTCATCCATGCAATTGAGTCGTATTTTTTAAATCCGAAGCTGTATTCGATTACGATGAAGCTGCCGATTTTTTATACGTTTATCGTGCTCATGGTCGGTGAGTTATTGTTCGGTGCGTGGGGGCTTGTCATCGGCATTCCGTTGTTCGTGTTTATTATCGGTTTAATTAAAGGCGATCCGTTTGCAAAAGAGGTTGCATAAAGATCGTACGTAAAGTAAGGCATAGCAACGGTTAAAGCCGCTGTTATGTTTTATTTTTTGTATTATCAGAAAATTTTAGTTGACAGAGTAATTTTAGTTCTGCTACGCTTAAAGCAATTAAACAAGTGTCTTCGGGGTCGGGTGAAAGTCCCAGCCGGTAGTGATTGAAGGAAACTTCATAAGCCTACGAGCGAGCAATCGCATGATTTGGTGCAATTCCAAAGCCGACAGTACAGTCTGGATGAGAGAAGGCGGATCGCAGTCGTTAGTACGCGCTTTTTTAGCATGCCTAAAATTGCTAGCAACTAGCTGTATTTCGTATACGCAATTTTCGCATCCCGATATGCTCAGGATGCTTTTTTATTGCAATTAAATAGTTGGTCTTCGGGGTAGGGTGAAAATCCCAGCCGGTAGTGATTGAAGGAAACTTCATAAGCCTACGAGCGAGCAATCGCATGATTTGGTGCAATTCCAAAGCCGACAGTATAGTCTGGATGGGAGAAGGCGTACAAAAGCGAGCTTTTTCGTATTTTTCGTCGTGGCGAAAAATAGCGATAAAAAAGGCTTATTTCGTGTACCGTTCATTCTTCCGCTAACGACTCGTTAGTGGATTTTTTTATGGACGGATAGACGCGCATTGCACAAGTCCATCACTTAACCCTAGTAGTTGAATGAGGTTAGGAGGATTTTATGTTTACAGGAATTATTGAGGAAATCGGTCAAATTATGAGCATTCAAGCGACAGCTGATGCGATTGCACTTACAATTCAAGCGAGCAAAGTGCTTGAAGATGTGCAGCTCGGGGATAGCATCGCTGTAAACGGTGTTTGTTTAACGGTGACGACATTTACATCAAAAAGCTTCACAGCAGACGTCATGCCAGAAACGATTGACGCAACGAGCTTGCGATCACTTTCGCGTGGTAGCGTCGTCAATTTAGAGCGCGCAATGGCTGCAAACGGTCGCTTCGGTGGACATATTGTATCAGGACATGTCGATGGTGTCGGCACATTGCTGCGAAAAACGCCAAAAGGGAACGCGGTATATGTTGATATTCAGCTACCGAAAGAGCTCGCCGCACAATGCATTCATAAAGGTTCGATTTGCATTGATGGCATTAGTTTAACGATTTTTAACGTAACGGATACGAGCGTTACTGTATCGCTCATTCCGCACACATATGCAGAAACAATTTTAAGTAAAAAGCAAGTGGGCGATATCGTCAACATCGAATGTGATTTATTTGGCAAATATGTGCAGCACTTTCTAGCACAGCGTCAAGCATCGTCGAACATTTCACGCGACTTTTTAACGCAGCATGGCTTTTAAACGCGAGGAGGAACAAACATGGTAGAAGTAGCATTACAGCATTTAAAGGCAGGGCGCATCATTATCGTTGTAGATGATGAGGACCGCGAAAACGAAGGGGATTTCGTTTGTTTAGCTGAGCATGCAACACCTGAAAATATTAACTTTATGGCAGTGCATGGGCGCGGGCTCATTTGTGCACCAATCGATGAGGCAATTGCGGAGCGACTACAGCTTGCGCCAATGGTTCGTCATAATACAGACCCGCACGGCACAGCGTTTACAGAAAGTGTAGACTTTGAAACGACGACGACGGGCATTAGTGCGTTTGAGCGTGCAGAGACGATTCAGCGCCTATGCGACCCGACAACGACGCCGCAGCAATTTAAGCGTCCAGGGCATATGTTTCCGCTGCTTGCAAAGCGTGGTGGCGTGTTAGAACGTCGCGGGCATACAGAAGCGGGCGTTGAGCTAGCAAAGCTTTGTGGCTCAGCACCAGCAGCCGTTATTTGTGAAATTTTAAATTTAGACGGTACGATGGCGCGTCGTCCGCAGCTAGAAATTGTTGCGGCACAGCACGGCATGATCATTTTAACAATCGAACAGCTCGTTGCACATATGCAGCTTGTACATAACTAAGGGGGAAATCAAAATGGTAAAAACAATTGAAGCAAATTTAATCGGTACAGGATTACGTGTCGGTATTGTCGTAGGACGTTTCAACGACTTCATTAACGCTAAATTATTAGACGGTGCAGTAGATGGCTTACGTCGTCACGGGGTAGAAGACGATGCCATTGAAGTGGCGTGGGTACCAGGTGCTTACGAAGTGCCATTCATCGCAAAAAAATTAGTGGAAAGCGGCAAGTACGATGCGGTCATCGGTCTTGGTACAGTGATCCGCGGTGCAACGACGCATTACGACTACGTATGTAACGAAGCGGCAAAAGGCATTCAACAAGTATCGTTACAAACAGGTGTACCAGTTATTTTCGGTATCGTCACGACGGAATCGATCGAGCAAGCAATTGAGCGTGCTGGTACGAAAGCAGGCAACAAAGGCTACGATTGTGCAATTTCAGCAATTGAAATGGCAAACTTAGTGCGCGTCATTGAGCCAGTAGCAGTAACGGTATAAACAGTAAAGGTGTGTGCTACGTCAACATGTAGCGCATACCTTTTTTTATGTCGGTACAACAGCGTAACGAATTTCGACAAACTGCCCAAACGCCTCGACGTGCTGAAGCGATAAGTGTTGCGTATTTAACACACCGGGGAAAAAGGGAATGCCACTGCCTAGTATAATTGGTGCAATCGTGAAGATGATTTCATCGACTAAGCATGCATCAAGTACGGTGCGCAAAAATTGCCCCCCACCGAGCAACCAAATGTCGCGACCATCTTGCTGTTTTAGCGTTCGTAAAAATGTCGTGACGTCCTCGTTTATCCATGTAATGCCGTCATGTGCTGTTTGCTCGCTGCGTGAGAACACGTAGCACGTTTTCGCTTTGTACGGAAATGTCATGTTCGGCAATGCATCGAGCCACTCAAGCATCGGGCGGCTCACAACTAACGTATCGATCGAGTCATACATTTTGCCAAAGCCCTCTTCACGAAAACCTTCGATATTGTTTAACCAATTTAAATTGCCTTGCTCTGTTGCGACATAATGATCGAGCGTCATCGGCAAAAATACTTTGACACGTCGCATAAAACCCCTCCTTATTCGTGTGAAAAACGCGCAAGTGAAAAGCGTGATAAATCGTATGCAGTCGGCTGCTTCGTTGCTAAGTGACAAAGCAGCTCGCCGATTGCGCTACTAAATTTAAAGCCGTGACCAGAAAAGCCAGTCGCTAATATGACGTTGTCGTTGTCCGGTAGCGTATCAATAATGAAATGCTCATCGTCGGTCATATTATATTTGCATTCTTTTCCAAATTTCAATGCGCCGACTTGTGGCATGTACGTCGTAATAAAATATTCAAGCTCGACTAAATCATCGTCGTTAAATGGCTGCATCGGCTGCGTAACGTCGATTGGTTGGCCGCCGTCGTGACGTCCTACTTTATAGCCGCTTCCGTCAATGCTTGGAAAGCCGTAGTAACAGTAGTTGTCGCGTTCAAGTAAAAATGCGGGAAATTGCGATGCATCGTATAGATCAGATGCTTCAAACCAGGCGAACGTTTTACGTGTCGGTGTAAGCGGTACATGAATGTTTGCGGTTTGGAGTAGCTGCTTTGAATGCGCACCTGCACAAACGATCAGGACGGCTGCTTCATACGTACCGTGAATTGTCGTTACTCGCTGCGTCGTGCCTGTTTCAATCGATACGACCGGTTCATTGACACGAAATGTTGCACCAGCTGCCTCGGCAACTTGACGATAGCTGCTGACGCAATCTTCTACGCGCAGCACCCCAGAAGCCGCCTCGTATAAAGCGGTCATGTCGTTTGGTAGCGTAATGCCAGCGAAGCGGTTATGTACATCTGTTGGTAATAATGCTTCGATTGCAATATTGTGCATCGCTGCGCTTCTTTCGATATTTTGTAAAAACGTCGCGCCGTCATTTGCGATGTTTAGCATGCCGGTTTGAATGAATAGCTGCTTGCCAACTTGCTGCTCTAACTCGCGCCAAAGCTCACCAGCACGCAACGCTAGCTGCACATAATCTGTTCCTTCGCCATATGCGTAGCGAATAATGCGCGTTTCGCCGTGATGACTTCCTTCTGTATGCGGCGGGTCAAACGCGTCGATACATAATACGTTCTTTCCCTCTTTCGCTAAAAAATAACTGGCAGCACTTCCCATTGAGCCAGCGCCGATGATTAAAACGTCATACATATGTATGCACCTACTTTTCTATTTTAGGAAGTAGTATATCGTTTCATTTGTTATAATAAAAGTAATTATTTGAAAATGGGGTGATATGTATCATTACATTACAGAGTCGATGCATGATGTGTGGACGACTTCAGTGACAGAAGAGACGTTAGATGAAGCACCAATGGCATATAAGCCGATGACACATATTCACGAAACGGTCGACATCATCGAGCACATTCAGCCGGTTTACAATTTTAAGGCGAGTGAGTATAATAAGCCACATTGGAAAAAGTAATATGGCTTGTTTCCTTATAAATAAGAGGAAAGTCGTATTTTTGGCATGCAGTAGTTATTGAAGGAGGATTCATACATGAAAAAAGGTTGGAAAATCGCGTTGTCGGTCGTTGTGGCACTTGTCGCAATCGTCGCACTGACAATCGGTGGCTTCAACTGGTACATTAACGCATCAAAGCCTAAAATAGAAGGCGAATTGCAAGTCGATGTGCTAGAGCAAGAAGTAAGCGTCGTACGCGATGAAGCAGGTGTGCCGCACATTACGGCGCAAACAGAAGCGGATTTATACCGCGCACAAGGCTACATACAAGCACAAGACCGTTTATTCCAAATGGATTTATCGCGTCGTCAAGCAAGTGGGCGATTAGCGGAAGTTGTTGGAGAAGCGGCAGTGGATACGGATAAGTTTTTCCGCACATTCAGTTTACGCCATGCAGCAGAAGCATCGTATGACGGCTATGATGATGAATCAAAGCAAGTGCTACAATGGTTCGCTGAAGGGGTAAACGCCTTTATTGCAGAGGGGAAATTGAGCTATGAATTTTCTGTATTAGGCTATGAACCCGAAGAATGGACACCAATCGATTCATTAACGATCGGTAAATATATGGCGTATGATTTAGGTGGTCATTGGAACTTACTTGCATTCCGTCATTGGGCAGTAAACAACTTATCAGAGGAGCTATATAGCGAGCTTGATATTACGTACCCAGAAGATGCAAAAACGGTTATAGCAGGCGAGAACGCACCGAAAGTCGCTTCATGGTTTGATGCGGCAGTATTACCGAACGAGTTTAACGGCAGTAACAACTGGGTCGTATCAGGCGACAAAACAGCATCAGGTAAGCCGCTACTTGCGGACGATCCACACTTAGGGCTAGGTACACCTTCCATTTGGTATCAAATGCATTTACAATCACCAGAGCAAAACGTAAGCGGTGTTATTTTTGCCGGTATTCCAGGCATTATTTTAGGGCACAATGACAACATTGCGTGGGGTGTAACAAACGTTGGGCCGAGCGTGCAAGATTTATATATCGAGCGCACAAACCCTGAAAACATCCATGAGTTTTTATATGACGGCGAGTATTACAAAGCCGACGTACGTGAGGAAAATATTAACGTAAAAGGTGGCGACGTCGAGGAGTTTGAAGTTGTGACGACGAAGCACGGTCCAATTATTTCAGATTTAATTTTTGAGGAACGTCCAGCAAGTGAAGTGTATTCAATGCAGTGGACAGCACTTGAAGCAACAAAAGAGCTACAAGCAATTTTAGCGTTTAACAAAGCAAAATCTTGGGATGAGTTTGAAACGGCGCTTGAAGACTTTAACGCACCGGCACAAAACTTTGTGTTCGCTTCAACAGATGGCACGATTGCGTATAAAGCAAACGGCAACATTCCAGTGCGTTTAAAAGGAGATGGCACGTTACCAGTACCAGGCGATTCATCTGAATATGGCTGGAGTGGCTACATTCCGTATGACGAGCTACCGACTGTTGTAAATCCAGAAGAAGGCTTTATTGCTACAGCGAACAATAAAATTGTATCAGACGACTATCCGTACCATATTACAGATATGTGGGCACAGCCGTATCGCTATGAGCGCATTGTTGAATTACTCGAAGGGCGCGACGATTTAACGGTGGAAGATATGCAGGCGATGCAAATGGACACGGTAAACTTATATGCAAAAGAGTTTTTACCGAAGTTCATTACATCGATTGAAAAGTTAGATGAAGAAAAGCAATATAGCGACATTGTAGCAGCATTAAAAGAGTGGGATTACAACGAAACGATCGATGCACCAGAGCCACTTGTATTTAACTTAATGATTGAACATTTAAAGGATAATTTATTCCGTAAATCCATTCCAGACGATGTGTACAAAATGATGCAAGGGAAGTACCAGGCGATGGATAACATTATTCGTGAAGGTTACGAAGGTAAAGAAGGCGCATGGTTAACGAGTGTTGGTGGTGTCGATGTCGTTGTGTATAACAGCTTTATCGACGCGTTAAACCGTCTACAAACGATGTATCCAGAGACAGAGTTTGAAGATTGGAAATGGGGCGATTATCATCAACTCACATTCGATCATCCGTTAGCGAGCAATGAGCTACTTGCACGCTTTTTAAATCCGGCGTCCGTACCAGTTGGTGGTTCACGTACGACGGTCATGGCAGCGGGCAACCCAGCAAACGGCTTAGTTGACCACGGTGCAGCATGGCGATTCGTTGCAGATTTAAATGATTTATCAAGCGCATACCATATTAACGGCCCAGGTCAAAGCGGTCACTTTAAATCACAATGGTATGCCGATCAAGTGAGTGCGTGGGCAGACGGTGATTATACTGAAACGCGCATTGATGGCACGTATGAGCAATCACATGAGCTAATATTAAAACCATAAAAATGTAATAAATAAGCGCAGAAGTAGGTAATTTTCTACTATGCGCTTATTTTTTGTTTTATAGGGAATAATGGGAGTAATGAAGATGTGTGAAGGGGAGAAGACAATGGAAAAGCAACGAAATGAAGAGCTATGGTTGTTTTTAATGGGAGCAGTCGTTGTTAGTGCATTGGGGATTTTAATTACATTATATACTGAGCAGCTTGCGTGGATTTTTATTGTCATTAGCATTGGCGTGCTTTTAATGGGTGAGGTGATCATTCACGTCGCGGAGCAAAAAGCAGCGTTAGAGGACGAAGAAAAAAGCTAGCACATTTGTTCCTCACTGTAAACTGGGGTTGACGATACGAAAAGCAACCCCAAGTTATAGTGACGAGCAATTACATAACGACTTCCTTCACACATCCATTATATGTACAAAAATTAGAAAATGTTGTTTACGAATTCATCATGTTCATTGCTTATTTTTGGTATACTAAAGAAAAGAGAGGATGATTTTATGTATAAACAAATTATTGTGGCAGTCGATTTTTCTGAGCCATCAAAAGTCGCGCTTGCTCGTGCTATTAAGCTTGCTACTGCAACGGGTGCTGCATTAACAATCGTCAGCGTTATCGATAATCGCTCGACAACATCAGTTGCTACATATGATTTTAAGTACGCTGAGCAATTAAAGGAAGAAATAACGAAGGAGCTAGAAGAGTCGAAAGCACAAGCGGAAGCACAAGGTGTACAAGATGTGCGTATTATCGTTGAAGTAGGCTCACCGAAAATCATTTTAACGAGCTTTGAAGAAGCAGATGTAATTGTTTGTGGTGCAACTGGTTTAAATGCGACAGAGCGTTTATTTATCGGTTCGATTTCAGAAACGATTGTACGCCGTGCGACATGTGACGTATTAATCGTTCGTTCATAAGTAAAAAGTTAGGCTATGCTAAACGTCAAAATCGACATTTAGCATAGCTTTTTCTATGTATATACAAGGTGATTGAAATTTACAATGCGAACGAGGCTCGAAACAAGAGGCGGACTCCAGTGGGAAAAGCGCGCGCCGAAAATCCAAGGAACAAAGGCTACTTTCGTCGCGCCCATCCGACAACGCTTTCGTAATCAACATCATGTTGACTATCGCGAAAAGCGTCCGCCGTCATGAAAGAACGATCAAGAACCTATTTACAATATAACAATTTTGAACGAACTCCACGTTTATTTTTCGGTTGAAAAACGTGAAATTTATAAAAATTGCGCTATAATAGAACTAAGTTAAAAAAGTATACTTACTGTTATTGGAGGACACATCATGATTTATCAATCTATTACGGATCTTATTGGCAACACGCCGATCGTACGCATTAATCGTTTAGCGGATGAAAACGGTGCGAACGTTTACGTGAAGCTTGAATCATTTAACCCAGGTGGTAGCGTAAAGGATCGCGCTGCATTTAATATGATCGCGCGCGCTGAACAAGAAGGCAAGCTTATCCCAGGCAAAAGTGTTGTCATCGAGCCAACGTCAGGTAATACAGGTATTGGCTTAGCGATGGTTTGTGCGACGAAAGGCTATCAATGTATTATCACGATGCCGGACAACGCGACAAAAGAGCGCATTATGTTAATGGAAGCTTACGGTGCCACTGTATATTTAACGCCAGCTGAAGAGCGTATGACTGGCTCAATTAATAAGGCAAAGGAACTGTTAGAGCAGTTTGAACATGGCTTCATTCCGATGCAATTTGAAAATAGTGCAAACCCAGATGCGCACCGTAACACGACAGCGGTCGAAATTTACGATGCGTTTGATGGTAAGCTCGATGCACTAGTGTTAACGGCAGGCACAGGTGGCACAGTAACAGGTGTTGGTGAGGAATTAAAAAAGCGTATTCCTAACTTAAAAGTATACGTTGTAGAACCAAAAGGCTCGCCGGTACTATCAGGTGGTGAACCAGGACCGCATAAAATTGTCGGTACAGGTCCAGGATTTATTCCAACTATTTTAAACCAAAATGTATACGATGAGATTTTGTTAGTAGAAGATGACCCTGCACAGCAAATGGCGCGTGACTTAGCATCAAAAGAAGGGATTTTACTCGGAACTTCGGGTGCAGCGTCTGTTTATTGGGGAATTGAAGTTGCTAAAAAATTACCAAAAGATGCAAAAGTATTAAGCTTAGCGCCAGATACGGGCGAACGCTATTTATCATCAGATTTATATCAACTATAAAAATGGGTCGAAAGTCTCTTTTGTTAATAAAAAACAGAGACTTTTGGCTTTTTTTTATTTTTTTTATACTAAAAAAAACATAATTTATGTCGATAAAACCGTATTAGCAATTCCCTACTTAAAAAAAGAAACGAGGAACATATATGAAACGACATCGATTATGGATTGCAGCTCCTGTTCTAGCATTCTCGTTGCTAGCTTTACCTGCTATTAACGCAG
Organism: Caryophanon latum; assembly: GCF_001700325.1. Lineage (GTDB taxonomy): Bacteria > Bacillota > Bacilli > Bacillales_A > Planococcaceae > Caryophanon > Caryophanon latum. The sequence continues at coordinate 33,744 of NZ_MATO01000037.1, read as the reverse complement.
AGGCTGCTAGTGACGTCGCGTATCAGTCAGAAGCGTTGTTTGCAGAAATGATAGAAGGCGATCGTGCTGTATTAAACAGTACTATTATTACGGAAAAAGAAGCGATTGCAAAAATTGCGGCAGACTTAGCAGCAAACAAGCCGTCAACAACATTTACAGTTGTGCTAAAAACAGGGGAAAATAGCGGTGAAAAAATTCAAAGCTATATTGACCAAGCGAAAGCTGTAAATGAATATGTATACGGTGTTGGTGCGGGTTATGGTTATTTAGGTAGCACGATGACAACGGGTAACGAAACACAAGTAACTGTGCATTTATATTATAACTATCATTTACTGAATTCAGAGTTTAAATCATTTAATTTTCAAAAAGATGCGGACATCGCAAAGCATGCAGCAGCTGTAGCAATCGTACAACAACGTGAGCAAGAAATTACCGACTACGTTAAAAACGTATCGGCTGAACTTTTTAAAAAAGATATGACCGAATTTGAAAAAGTAAAAGCAGCGTATGATTATATTATTTTGAATACGAAATATGGCAAGACGAACACGCAAGGATTCGGTAAAGGGCATTCACCGTACTCAATCGTAAAAGAGGGCGTTGGTGTATGCCAAGCGTATGCGTTATTATTCCAACGTTTAATGGATGAAGCCGGGATTGAATCGAAATACATCATCGGTGAACGCGTTGCAGGTAAAACAGCGGATGGAAAAATCGTCAAAGAAGGGCATGCATGGAACGTTGTTACAATTGACGACAAAACGTATCATATCGATGCAACACATGGTGACCCGATCGGCAGCCATTTATCAGAAGACTTCATTTCATACCAAACGTTTTTATTATCAGAGCAAAAAATTTTACAGCACGGTCATATCATTACAGAAAAAAGACCGTATGTGAAGCCAGTTTCAGAGCGTTTTAGCACATGGCAGGAAGTGTCGGAGCCTTTAGTATTTAACGGATCGATTTATTACACCGTGTTAGAAGGCACATACATTAAAGATAATCAACAATACGGCGTTTATGCATTTAAACAAGGGACGGTGAATGAAAAGACAGGTGAACTAACGAGCAAAAAGTTAACGTTTGGTGAAGGAAAAGAAGTTCGTAACGTCATCGCCGAGCATGCGACGATTTTCAACAATCAAATTTTCTTCTCTAATTATAATGACGGCGCTCGCTTATGGACGCTAAACGCAGATGGCACGTATGATTTAATGAAAGATTTATACAATAACGGAAAAAATAATTTACCACAAGTTGGTGCTATTAAAGTGGTAAATGATGAACTACTAGCGTACGATTATTCAAGTCCAAATACGATCGTATATCGAGAAAAGAAAAAAGAGCCTGAATTACCACCAATTACAGGTCCGGTTACTGCAGAGCAAATTGCTGAAGCATTTACCGCGGATTCACCGACTGTTAAAGCGATTGAGTCAGCGAAATCTCAAGAGGCGTTTGAGGAGTTATTAAAGCAACTTGCAAGCTTTGTCGGTGCTGAGTCAGACAACCCAGAGCTAGCGAAGTTTAAGAAAAAGGTAGAAGGCTACAATGAGGTGAAGAAAAAAGTAGCGGAGACGAAAGTGTGGGCAAATGAAATTCCACCAGTGAAAGACGTCAGAAAATCGTGGACAATTCAGTTTAGTGAGCCAATCGCATTTTCTGATATGAAGCCGATTACTGTAACGGACATTTTCGGAAAATCGGTAACAGCGAATGTGTCGTTAAATAACGACGCGGTTATTGTTGAACCGTTGGAGGATTATGAAAAAGGGGCAACATACTATTTAATCATTCCGGCAGGCTTTAAATCAGCAAACGGTGATGTAACGACAGAGGCGATTTCTGTCGCATTTACGCCACAATAATACTATACATCCTTAATTCATATATGGTACAATAGAGACCTTGTGCTATCAATTCGGGTTCACAGAAACACTTCTGTGAACTCTTTATATGAATTAAAGGAGGGTAAGGTGCATGCGTTATTTTGTTGTGCAAATCGAACAACAATACGTTGCAAATCGCTATGCATCCTCTCAGTTGACGCATGATGTGGAAGAGGCATTTGCTTACACATCATACGACGAAGCAATAGCGGCTGCAAACGAATTACGAGGAATCGTTGTCGAGCAATACGTGTCATACGAGGAGCTAGATGACATCGATTTCGAACAAATGGAGCTTTTAGACGAAAGCTTTCAAGTAGACTATTTAGCGTAAGTTGCGCGATAGTCTTTTTTTGTAGAAAAAAAGCAAGAAGGTACGCGTCCTCCTTGCGAAAATAACAAATGATAAAATTTCGTTTCCAGTTTGTCGTCATATGTTGTTATAATTGCTTGTAGACACGCTCGGCAAACGGAATAAAGTCGTGCTTGCGGTAAAAATATTTCGCGCCAAAGTTTGTCAGCCAGTAGCTTAGCTCAATGCGTAGGAAATTGCGCTTTTTTGCTTCTTCTGTAATGTGATTAAGCAGCATATTGCCATTACCATTGCCGCGGTAGTCGTCCTCAATGCTAATTTGATGGATAAACATCGTTTTTTGTGCGAACATAAAAGGGGTTTCTGCACGCTCCATCCATTCTACCCATGCATAGCCAATTGGTGTATGCTCATCATGGTATAATAGGAAAAAGCTATGTGTAGGCTGTTTAACAAGCGCTTGGAAATGCTGCTCCATTGCGTGTAGTTCAAATGGCTTGAAAATAGTTGGATGGAGTTCGACATGCGCATCATGAAATAATTTGTGCATAGAAGCGATGCGCGAAGCATCTGTTGTTGTTGTAATATACATAATGTCCTCCTGTTTTACTTTTTCTTTATAAGCAAGTAAGCTGCATACATATGATACACTAGTAGATGAAAAAGCTTATTTCCACTAGTGTACCGAAAAAGTGAAGAAAAGGTATAGCAAAAAGCGAAGTAAATGTTATTTTTTAGCCTATTTCAATGAAAATGGTGAAAAACAGGGCGAACTATTGCAACGACACTATAAATATCGGTAAAATGATACAAACGGGAAAGGGCAAATTACTGCCATTCGGAGGGATTTATATTATGGATGAACATTTAATGTATCGTAATCAGTTAATTAAGCAAATTAGTACATTGCAATCAGTTGACGTATCGCTATTAAAACGAGAGTTAGAAGCAGCGCAGCACGACTTAGTGTACAAGCTGCACACGTTAGCTGATGAGGTGAAAGAGACACTTGTACGCAACCCAGCAGTAGATGAGCAGCGACTTACTCAGCTATTAGAGCAGTTCGAGCGATACGTGGTGAGCGTGAGCCAGTGATGCGTGACGCGACGCATGATGAGGTGATTTTACGAGGCATCGATAGCTTAGATCGTTTACGCGAAAATGCGGACCCACAATCAATTGTATATGCGCAAGTGACGACGGAAATTAATGAGTATTTAGATGAATTAGATCGTGTACAAATTAATGAAATTGCATTGCCTGGAGATCCGTATGAATCGACGTATATGATTGCAAGAGAAGAGATTTCAGTCGATAAAGTAGAAGAAGGCTTTGAAATCGGACAAGTACATCGTGTATTAGAGCGAGGGTTTGTCGATATGGAGACAGGAGCGATTTTACGTAAAGCGGCAATTGAAATCGTCGTAGCACCTGCTAACCGTGTCGAGCAGCAAGACGAACCGTTAGCTGATGATGACGCCGAACAATAATAACGAAGAATTGTGGTGTGAATACAATGACAGATGAAAAATTATATACACGCGCACGACTTCTCGTAAAGCGTGAGGCGTATGATGAAGCAATTATCGTATATGAAGTGCTGCTAAAAGAAGTATTACATAACGATACTGTTTTACGAGAGCTTGGGCTCGTATATGCAGCGAATGGGCAGCCGTACGAAGCGCTTCAAAAGTGGGTGCAAATGGTTCATATGGATGATGCGATGATCGATTTAATCGAGGAAACGTATCGTAAACTGCCTGAGTACAACATATTATTTGCGCAATATAATGAAGCCATTTATGCATTAAAGGAAAAGCAATTTCAGCAAGCGCAGCTACTGTTGCATCAAGTATGTACGCAAAGCTTGCCACTTCCACCATTTGTATATGAAGCATTTATTTTAGCGATGCAATATGATGGTTACGATGACAAAGTACTAGCGTTCGTCAATAAATGGCCGCGCCGCATTCAAAAGCATCCACGCATTCAAGCATCACTGGAGCTAAAAGAAGCGGTGAAAGAGCAGCACGAGTATATGACGGTGCAAGACGAAATACCAGAAGAGAAAAACTGGCGTATGTATGCCGCAATTGTTGCGGTAAGTGTAACAGCTTTATTACTCATTATTTGGTCGCAATTAACGCCGGATGACGTAGTAGAGGAAACTGCGCCACCAGTGGAGCAACCTGCTGTAGAGCAACCGCTTGAAAATGAGGAGCAGCCGATTGAAGACGCAGATGTAGTCGTAGAAAATGAGCCTGTTTTATCATTAACGGAAGATCAAATCCGCATTATTTATGAGCAAGGCTTAGCTGCTTATGAGGATGGAAAATATAACGAGGCACGCGACGTATTTGAGCATGGAACGACGGTAGACCAAAACTCATATATGGCAGATGACATGGCATTCTTTTTAGCAAAAACGTATGAAGAACTAGATGATCAAACGCGAGCGACGGAGCTGTATGAATTTATTGTGAACAATGAAGCTGACGCATTCCGAAAATCGTCATATCGTGATGATAGTTTGTTACAGTTAATCAATGCATTCCGTACAGTTGATGTTGAGTATGCAAAGAAGCTTGCTGAACAGATCGTTACTGAATATCCAGAAGAGTGGACAGCGACAATTGCGAAGCAGCATTTAGAGAAGCTTCAGTAATGTTCATCATTGCTAGTACGCGACCGCTGCCACTTCATTACGAGCAAGCTACTCGTTGGATATTTAAGCGAGGCGTTTATGCCGCACGTGAAGTATTTTATCCATTTTTCGTTGATGTTGAGCGAGGTAATGATGTGACGCCGTTGTTTCATTACATTGATCGCTTCATACAGCAATATACGAAATATGAATTAGCTGTACACGTACAAGATTGGCACGTCGTCTTTTTATTACAGCAGCGCTTTCAACATGCTACATTTTCAAAAGGTGTCGTAATTATTAAACGTTAATTGAAAGTAGCCACGCATTATGCGATTGGCTACTTTTTTTGTTTTTTTGGTTCATCACCGTAAGCTGGGGGTGACGTATAAAAGTTGCTTGAGCAGCGCCCGCGGAAAGCCTGCCTCGACGTGAAAAGCAACCCCAAGTTATGGGGAAGAGCTGTTTTTTTGAAAGAATATTGAGAAAATAAGGAAAGTTCGTTACAATAGCGACAAAGGATGTGAGATGATGGAGCAGACGGTACAAACGAGTGATACGTTTATGCAAGGTGTGCGCGATTGTATTCCGACGCTACTTGGATATATTAGCATTGGCCTTGCCTTTGGTGTTGTCGGTATGGCATCGCATTTGACGGTCTTTGAAGTATTTTTACTTTCAGCGCTTGTTTATGCAGGATCGGCACAATTTATTTTTTGTGGGCTGTACGTAGCTGGTGCACCAATGTCGGTCATCATCATTACAGTATTTGTCGTCAATTTACGCCACTTGCTTATGTCGCTAACCGTTGCGCCATATTTAACACACTATTCGCCGTTACGTAGCGTAGGTTTTGGTACGCTATTGACGGATGAAACGTTTGGCGTAGCAGTGACGAAGCTTGCGAAGGAAAAAAGGCTTGGTGGCAACTGGATGGACGGATTGAATGTAACGGCGTACGTTGTATGGGTTGCATCGTGTACAGCAGGGGCAGTCGTTGGTGCATACATCCCTAGCGCGGAGCAATTCGGCTTAGATTTTGCGCTTGTCGCGATGTTTGCAGCGTTACTCGTACTGAACTTACAAGCAACGAAGAAAGAAAAGCTGATGCATTACGTCACGCTTTGTGGCATCGTTGCTCTTTTACTGTACGGCTTGTTATACATACTGCCAAGTCATTTAGCAGTTCTTGCGAGTACACTTATTGGTGCGACGATTGGAGTGATGCGTGACACATGACGACGATGACGATGCTTCTATTAATTGTTGGGTGTATGGTTGTAACATGGTTACCGCGCATGCTACCGTTTTTAGTTGTGCGGACGGTGACATTACCACCAATCGTATTACGCTGGTTGCAGTACATACCTGTATGTATATTGAGTGCACTCGTATTTGAAACGATTTTTCAAGTAGAAGAACGATTTGTAACGATTAACTGGCTGCATGCAGTCGCGCTCGTGCCGACATTTGTCGTAGCAATTTGGACGAAAAGCTTGTCGCTTACGGTCGTTGTCGGTGTCGTAACGATGGCGTGCTTGCGAATCATAATTTAATTAAAGGGGTGTTGGGACATGACGGTATTTACATATGAAAATATTTATGTAGCAGTTGATGGATCAAAAGAGGCGGAATTTGCGTTTGAGAAGGCAGTAGGTATTACAAAGCGTAACGCAGGTTCACATTTATGTTTAATTCATATTGTTGATCAGCGGGCAACGATTTCAATGGATTATGGGGACGGAGCGAACATGGAGCGCGCAGTAGAATATGCAGAGGATATGCTTGCGACGTATAAGGAACGTGCAGCAAGTTACGGTGTGGAAAACGTACAAGTAATTGTTGAGCAAGGTTCGCCAAAGCAGGCACTTGTGAAAAAATTTGCGACGTTATCGGAAACGGATTTAGTCATTTGCGGTGCGACGGGTTTAAATCGTATTGAGCGCTTTTTAATCGGCTCGGTATCAGACAATATCATTCGCTCATCCGGCTGTGACGTACTCGTTGTGCGCACACCTGAGCGTTTCCTTACATAAACAAGTCGATAAAATGAAACGAGAGATGCTCCAAAAGTATGGGCATCTCTTTTTCGTTACATTCAGTATAGCATAAAATTTTTTGAAAATTCGATGAAAATGTGTGGCGATTCATTGAAGTCAATTAATATACAATTGAAGTTTTGGAGAAAGCGGCATAAACGCGTAAATGCGTGAGATGGCGCTTATTTTACGTCACAATTAACTTGTCACTTTTAAAATCGTTTTTATTTTTTGCAGTAAGCCACCTGTTGAATATGTTAAGACGGCGCGCTTGTAAAATGATAAGCTCATCGCATATAACACGATAATCGATGTCATTAAAATGCCGAGCGAAATCCACGCTTCGATTATGGACATATCGGTGCCGGCTAAACGAAGGGGTAGCACCATACCGGATATGAGTGGAATGAAGCTTGAAATTGTAATAAGTAGCGTATCTGGGTTGAACGTACCTGACAGCATAATGTAAAAGCCAGCGAGCGTCACCATCATAATTGGTGACATCACTTGGTTTGCTTCCTCTACTTTTGCCACGAGGGAGCCAAATAATGCGCCGATAATAACGTATAGCAGTACAGTGCCGATTAAAAAAGCGAGCGTGAAGAACATGTACGTGCTGCTTACGTCCGCGAAAATGGTTTGCATGACGTCCATCGCTTGCCCGTCTCCAGTGAAGTTGAAAACGGTGAAGCCGTAAAGCCCGATAACCGCACCTTGTGTTAAAGCAAGGGCGAAAATAGCGGCGATTTTTGCGTTAAAATGGGTCGTCGGTTTGATCGACACGAGCAGCATTTCGAGTGCGCGTGAACCTTTTTCTGATGCTACCTCTGTAATGATCATCGTTAAGTACGTCATAATGAAGGCGAAAATGATGACGCCGACAACGTATGAAATCCACACACCAGCAGATTTTGCACCCTCTGATTTATTATTATTAACATCTTCATTTAAAACGGTTGTCTTTGTCATTGGCACGGCGTTTAAAATATTGTTTGCGTCCTCAGCCGTTAAATTAAGCTGCTGCACCGCGTAAATTTTATTTGCATAGTCAAGCGTGCTTAAAATGGCTGTTTCGTCGTTTAACGGCAGCGGGTCGAAGCTATATAAATTTGCTGAGAGCACGCCGTTTTCATCGGTAATGTGAAGGGTGATGTCATCTTTTCCAATATTCTTTGTGACGTCATCAATGTTCGTATCGACGAATGTATATATAAAATCGTCGCTCGAGATGAGTAGTTCTTGCAAATCGCTGCCTGTTTCATTTACGACCGTAACAATTTGTGCCTCGTCGTTAAACAATGCCGCGCTAATTTGTGGCCAAAATGCTGCACCTGTTAAGACGAGTAAATAAAGAAGTGTACCGAATAAAAATGATTTCGACGTCACCTTTTGCTTATATGACGTTTTCATTAAAATGAGAAACTTAGACATCGTGTGCACCTACTTTCAATTTGAAAATGTCATCGAGCGATAAATAATCTAAGCTAAACTTTTCAATAAATTGCCCGCCGCTTAGCACATCAAAAATCGCCTTTGCATGCTGCTCATCTTGTAGCGATAGTATAAACTCATCACGCACTTGCTCGACGTGGTGCACACCAGGGAGTAATGCAAGTTCTGAGGCAGTCGTATTTGTGCGTACGCGCAGCTTCACTTTGCCGTATTGCTTTTTTAAATCGAGCAAGCTGCCAGCAAACAACGACTTGCCGCGCTTTAAAATACATAAATGATCGCATAGCTCCTCGACGTTTTCCATTTGGTGGCTTGAAAATAAAATCGTCGTGCCGCGCTCCTTTAATAGTAAAATCGCATGCTTTAATAAATCTTTGTTTACTGGATCGAGTCCACTAAACGGCTCATCTAAAATTAAAAACTTCGGGCGGTGAAGAAAGCTTGCGATGAGCTGTACTTTTTGCTGATTCCCTTTTGATAGCGTCTCCGCTTTATCTTTTCGTTTTTCCTCTAGCTCAAAGCGCTCAATCCAAAAGTTTACTTGCTCCTTTGCGTCACGTTTTGTCATGCCGCGCAGCTCTCCTAAATAAAGCAGCTGCTCCTCGACTTTCATCGTCGGGAAAATGCCGCGCTCCTCTGGTAAATAGCCGAGCCAGTCACGATTGATGGACTTAATTGGCTTACCATCCCACGTAATCGTTCCTTCCGTCGTATTTTGTAAATCTAAAATCATACGAAATGTTGTCGTTTTGCCCGCGCCGTTTTGTCCGATTAAGCCGAAAATTTCACCGCGTGCCATGTCGAACGATAAATGATCGACGGCTATGAAATCTTTGTAGCGTTTGACGACGTTTTCAAGCTTTAGCATCAAAACTCCCCTTTGTAGTCGATTGCAGCAAATATACTGCTTTTTACTATATACGTGTCATGTGAAAGGAAGGTCTCAAATTTATTAACGATTCGTAAAAAAACGCTAAAAGGTTTCCCTTTGTAGCGTTTTGTGTTGTTTATGCTTTTGTAGTTTTTGCGAGTTCCTCTGATCGAGCAGCTGCGCGATAAACGCACGCTTCAATGGCCGCTTTGACGTGATGTGCCTCAAGAACGCCAATACCTGCTTCCGTCGTGCCACCTGGTGATGTTACTTGCTTGCGTAATACAGCTGGTTCTTCGCCAAGCGTTTCAAGCATCGCTGCTGAGCCTGCTACGGTTTGAGTCATTAACGTGCGCACCGTTTCTTTATCGAGGCCAAGCTGTTCTCCGGCATGAAAGAACGCTTCCATCATATAATAAATGTATGCAGGGCCACTGCCAGATAAAGCAGTTACAGCGTGTAGCTGCTCCTCTGTTACTTCCACAACTTTGCCGACTGCTGCTACAAGCGTTAAGCAATAACTTTTTTGTTCGTCCGTCATCGCGTCGTTAAAGGCAATGCCGCTTGCGCTCATGCCAAGAGATGCGGATGTATTTGGCATGACGCGTGCAATCGAGCGCTTGCCGATAAAGCGTTCAATTGTCGCTACCGGAATGCCTGCAAGCACCGATACGACGATTGTATGTGGGGCAACGTGTTGTTGAATTGCTTGTAAGCTTGTTTCAGCATCTTTTGGCTTCATCGCAAGTACGATTAAATCCATTTGAGCGAACTGTGCGTTGTCGCTAAAAATATTCACACCGTATTTCGCTTGTAGCTCGCTTAAACGTTCTTTATTTGAGCGGTTCGTTACGTAAATGTTTTGTGGTAATACAACGTCTTGTTGTACCCAACCACGCAGCAGCGCCTCGGCCATTGAGCCAGCGCCAATAAATAATATATTCATGAAAAACTCCTCCTCGTTATCGTCATACTAACAATACAACGAAACGCTCGTCAATGACGTACGCAAAAAAAACGTGTACACTTATCGTAATGAATCAACATTCAGTGCGAAGGGGTGTAGGACGATGGAAATCAAACAAGTAGCGATACCGACCATTTACCGAAACGTCGTCAACGTATTTATAACAAAAGGGGATACGTTAACGGTCGTTGATGCGGGCTTTAAAAGTGAGGAAGGGAAAGCGCAAATGGAAGCGGCACTGCGCGAATGGGGGTATACGTTAGCAGACGTTGAGCAAGTGCTTTTGACGCATCATCATCCGGATCATTGTGGGCTCGTCGATTTGTTTGAACGAGCAGACGTCATCGGTCATGCGTATTGCAATCATTTTTTGCAGCCGACTGAAGCGTTTATTTCCTATTATGAGGCGTATCATATTCAGCTACTACAGCAGCACGGCATTTTTGGAGCAGAGCAAATGCTGCGTGATTTTTTGGCGTCAGACATGCCGCATTTTGGTGCGAAGCCGGTGACGACGCCGCTACAGCACTTACAGGACGTGCCGGGCATGCTAGGCTTTGTTGCGCATTATACGCCTGGACATAGTCAAAGCCATTTCGTTTATGTAAATGAAGAAAGCGGTGTCAGCTTCGGCGGGGATTTAATTTTAGATACGATTACGCCAAACCCGTTTATTGAGCCACCGCTTGACTTGTCGTTTCGCCGAGATTCATCGCTGTTGCGCTACCATGAATCGCTCGCGCATGTGAATACGTTACACATTGACACGCTTTATACTGGGCATGGGCAGCCGATACAAGATGTAGCTGCGCGCATAAAAGGTATTCGCAAGCAACAGCATGAACGCGCAATGAAGCTGCTGCATTTTTTTAAAGCACATGAAACGTATAGCGCACCACAGCTTGCGAAACTGCTGTTTGGTCCGGTGTTTGAAAAGCAGCCGGCATTGACGTTATCTGAAACGATTGGACAGCTTGATTATTTAGTGCATCAGCAACATATTAAGCAGCACAACGAACAACAAATTTATTACACATTAATAGGGTGAGTTATGAAAAAAACAATTTTTATTACAGGTGCAACGAGTGGCGTTGGCTTACTCGTTGCAAAACAATGTATTGCAAATGGGCATACAGTGTACGCAACAGGACGAAATGCTAGCACATTAGCGACATTGAAAAAGCTTGGCGCGATTGCGATGGAGGCAGATTTGCGTGAGCCGACTGCGATTGCTCATGTTGCACAATCATTGCCGCGACTAGACGTCGTTATTTTTTCAGCAGGTGTCGGCACATTTCAAACGGCTGCAACGATGTCACATGACGACATAGATGCGATGCTAGACGTGAACGTGCGTGCGCCGATGCATTTCGTTCGCGCACTCGTTCCTAATATGTCACACGGCAGCCAGCTCATTTTCGTCGGCTCACAAGCAGGAAAAGTGCCAACGCCAAAAGCGAGCGTGTATGCGGCGACGAAATTTGCAATCGTCGGTTACGTGAACGGTTTGCGCATGGAGCTACAAAAGGAAGGGATCATTGTAAGTGCGATTCATCCCGGACCAATTGATACGCCATTTATCGACCACGCCGACAAAAGCGGACGCTATAAGCAATCGCTCGGACGTTTCCTATTGTCACCGGAAGTCGTTGCCGATGAAGTGGTGAAGCTGATGCGTACGAAAAAGCGTGAAGTGAACTTGCCGCGCGTCATGGGGTTGTCGAGCAAGCTGTATGCGATTGCGCCGGCGCTATTTGAAAAAGTAGCGAAGCCTTTTTTTGAAAAAAAATAAATTTTTGTTGTTTTTTCGTTTTTGTCGTGGAAAATGGAAGAGGGACGTATTGATGAAGGAGTGACGATATGGATGCCATTTTGTACGGTATAATCGCCGTCATATATATTGGGTTAATCATTTGGTTGCTACAGCGAGCGGAACCACGCTTCGTTTGGAGTAACGTGCTATACGTCATATTAATTGCACTCGCTTATGAAAGTGCCGTTATGTTTATTGGCAATTGGATTGGTGAAGGCGAAACGTTATATTATATGAATTACATGCGCTTTGTACTGCAAGCACTTGTGACACCACTGCTCGTCATTTTCGCGGTTGCAATTTTGCGCGAGGCGAACGTAGAGTGGGCGCAGCGAAATTATGTATTTTTATTAGCAGTATTGTATACGCTCGTGCTGATGAGCATTGAGATGATTTTATCTGTTCGCGAGCTAGAGCTATACGTCGTAAATGATTACGGTGTGCTGCGTTATGAAGATCCGAGCATTCAAATTCCGGTCATGCTATTATTCGTCACGGTCGCGTTACTTATTTGTAGCATTAGCATGTGGTTGAAATACAAGTGGCTTTCGTTTTTCGCGGGCGTTGTCGGCATAACGATTATAAACATCGTGCCGCTGCCAGCAATAAGCGATGTGTGGCTAAATGTAGTAGAGCTATTATTTATCGTTACGCTCTTTATGACGAAGCGCTTTGCACGTAGATTACGATATGGATTTCCAAATAAAGATCGCGCGCGACAGCAGGAAAATTAAATGATTGAGCAAAGGAGCTGTGTGAAACGTCAACATCGACAATAAGCACAGCTTTTTCGTTTAAATGCATAAAAGGCGACAAGTGCATCTTTATATGAAGCATGCATATTGTAGAAAAATAAAGCGCAAACGAGTAGGAGCTGTATCGCTGTTTTTACGTGTCATTTTTATGAAGAAAAAATTTGTTTTTTTATAAAAATACACTTGAACTTATTTTTATTACATGCTATTATTCGTGTATAAAGTTTTAAGAAAACGTATAAACATACATGAAATCACATATAAAGTTGGAGGCAATATTATTATGGCAAACAAAAAAGTAGTACTTGCATATTCAGGCGGTCTTGATACTTCAGTAGCAATTCCGTGGTTAAAAGAACAAGGATGGGACGTTATCGCAGTATGCTTAGACGTTGGTGAAGGAAAAGATTTAGAGTTCATCAAAAACAAAGCACTTCAAGTTGGCGCAATCGAGTCTCACATGATCGATGCAAAAGACGAGTTCGCAGAAGATTTCGTATTAGTTTCATTACAAGGTCACACTTGGTATGAGCAAAAGTATCCATTAGTATCAGCATTATCTCGTCCGTTAATTTCTAAAAAATTAGTTGAAATTGCAAACGAAACGAACGCTGACGCTGTAGCACACGGTTGCACAGGTAAAGGGAACGACCAAGTTCGCTTTGAAATCGCAATTAAAGCATTAAACCCAGATTTAGAAGTGTTAGCACCAGTACGTGAGTGGGGCTGGAGCCGCGACGAAGAAATCGAATACGCTGCTAAGCACGGTGTTCCGATTCCTGCAACACTTGACTCACCATTCTCAATCGACCAAAACTTATGGGGCCGTGCGAACGAAGCGGGCGTAATGGAAGATCCATGGGTAGCACCACCAGAAGAAGCTTACGGTTTAACAGTATCTATTGAAAACGCACCAGACGAAGCTGAAATCGTAGAAATCGAATTCGTAGCAGGTAAGCCAGTTTCTTTAAACGGTAAAGAAATGAAGCTAGCTGATTTAATCCAAGAATTAAACACAGTAGCAGGCGCACACGGTATTGGACGTATCGACCACGTAGAAAACCGTTTAGTTGGTATTAAATCTCGTGAAGTATACGAAATTCCAGGCGCGAAAGTATTATTAACAGCACATAAAGAATTAGAAGATATTACGCTTGTAAAAGAGCTTGCACACTTCAAGCCAATGATCGAGCACAAATTATCTGAAATCATCTATAACGGTTTATGGTTCAACCCAATCCGTACAGCATTACAAGCGTTCTTAAAAGAAACGCAACAATACGTTAACGGTACAGTACGTGTGAAACTTTATAAAGGGCACGTAATCGTTGAAGGACGTAAATCACCAAACTCTTTATATTCTGAAGAGCTTGCAACATACTCTAAACATGACCAATTCAACCACGCTTCAGCAGTAGGATTCATCGAATTATTCGGTATGCCAACAGTTGTAGCAGCAGAAGTAGCAAAAAACAACAAATAATGATTTGGAGTGAGCGATTCGCATGCGAGTCGCTCTTCCTTTTAAATAGGAGTGTACACAATGGCAAAATTATGGGGTGGCCGTTTCCAAAAGTCAGCGGAAAGCTGGGTAGACGAGTTTGGCGCATCAATCGGCTTTGACCAGCAGTTAGTAATGGAAGATATCGAAGGTTCAATCGCACACGTAACGATGTTAGGCGCACAAGGCATTTTACCTACTGAAGATGTAGAAAAAATTCTTAGTGGCTTACGCGAGCTTAATACGAAGGCAGAGGCTGGAGAGCTTGAGTTTACAGTAGCAAACGAGGACATTCACTTAAACCTTGAAAAAATGCTCATCGATTTAATCGGACCAGTAGGCGGCAAGCTGCATACAGGACGTAGCCGTAACGACCAAGTGGCAACAGACATGCACCTTTTCTTAAAAAAACGCGTCGCAGAAGTAATCGACTTAATTGAAAACTTCCAAGCGACAATTTTAGAAAAAGCAGAGCAAAATGTTGAAACAATTGCACCAGGCTATACGCATTTACAACGTGCGCAACCGATTTCGTTTGCACATCATTTAATGGCGTATTTCTGGATGCTAGAGCGCGATAAGCAGCGTTTCAGCGAGTCGGTAAAGCGCATTGACATTTTACCACTTGGTGCAGGGGCGATGGCGGGGACGACTTTCCCAATCGATCGTTTAAAATCTGCGGAGCTACTCGGCTTCTCGCAAGTGTACCAAAACTCAATGGACGCAGTAAGTGACCGTGATTTCATCGTTGAATTTTTATCGAATTCTTCATTAATGATGGCTCATTTATCACGCTTTGCAGAAGAAATTATTTTATGGTCAACAGATGAGTTTAAATTCATCGAGCTTGACGATGCGTTCTCAACGGGATCATCCATTATGCCACAAAAGAAAAACCCAGATATGGCTGAGCTTATTCGAGGGAAATCAGGTCGCGTATACGGCAACTTAATGGGCTTATTAACCGTATTAAAAGGCACGCCACTTACGTATAACAAAGATATGCAAGAGGACAAAGAAGGCATGTTTGACACAGTGCAAACAGTTCTTGGTTCACTGAAAATCTTTGAAGGCATGGTACGCACGATGACGATTAACACGGCACGCTTAGAGCAAGCTGTACAATCGGACTTCTCAAACGCAACAGAGCTAGCGGACTACTTAGCAACTAAAGGGATGCCGTTCCGTGAAGCACATGAAGTAACAGGTAAGCTTGTATTCACATGCATTCAAAAAGGCATTTACTTACTTGACTTACCACTTGAGGAAATGAAGAAGGAAAGCGAGCTTATTGAAGCAGACATTTATGATGTGTTAGCACCAGAGGCAGCCGTTCGTCGTCGTAATTCATTAGGTGGTACAGGCTTTGAGCAAGTGAAAATTCAGCTACAAACAGCGAAAGCGTTACTTTCATAAAAGGAAAGCTAAACGTTGCGCCGAGCGATGAATAATTCTTCAATTAATGATGTCCTGTGAGACACAATTGAAACTTAGCATGCTAGTAAACAGAGGGAGAACGCACGCTATTACATAACCGACATGCTTCAGAGGTGAGCATGTCGGTTTTTTTGTGCGCGCAAATTAATTACGCTAGCGTTCAACATTGAAAGAAAATGATGATCGTGCGTGATGAGTAATAGCGTGTGACAAGCGAGTTGCGATGCGCGTACATGATCGAATAAGGCACGTCGTATTACGTTATACATGAAAAAGCTAGAGTGAGGCAACATACCACACTCTAGCTTTTTCATATTGTAAAACGCTGTACGTTCGTTAACAGCGTCTTTGAAATGTCCTCAAACTGTTGTACAGACGTTGCAAGCTGCTCTGAGATAGCAAGCTGTTCTTGTGCAACAGCGGTCGTTTGCTGCGACGTATTTTGAACGTGCAGTGAAATATCCTTTGACTGCTCAATAGATGATTGTAAATTGCCTTGTAGCGAGCGCATATGACCGATTGCTTGTACAACTTGTGATGTGCTTGCGGTTAAGTCTTCAATTGAATGGTGCAGTTCGTGGAAAATTTGCTGTGCATTCGTTGATGTGTCAAGTCCTGTTAGCACGTTCCGATGACTATGTGACACCGTTTGCGCAAGTGCGGCTGTACCGTTATGAATGAGGCTCACAACTTCACGGACGCGGTCAACTGATTCGTGCGACTGCTCTGCAAGTGTGCGCACTTCATCGGCAACGACCGCAAAGCCTTTTCCTGCTTCGCCTGCACGGGCCGCTTCGATTGACGCATTTAATGCAAGTAAGTTTGTTTGATCCGAAATGGCTGTAATGAGTGACAGCATACTATCGGCATTTTGTGAGTACGTTTGTAAATCTTTTGCAATTTGTGTGACGTTATGTGAAGATTGCTCGATTTCTTCCATACTGCGCAGCACGTT
The DNA here is from genome assembly GCF_001700325.1 of Caryophanon latum. Classification (GTDB taxonomy): domain Bacteria; phylum Bacillota; class Bacilli; order Bacillales_A; family Planococcaceae; genus Caryophanon; species Caryophanon latum. The sequence continues at coordinate 17,099 of NZ_MATO01000037.1, read as the reverse complement.
GTTAATAACATGCTCACCTTGTTTGGAAAGTGACAACGTATGCCCATTCGTTTCTTGCATCGTATTACTTTGTTGCTCAATTGTTGCAATTTCTTCTGTTACGAGCATCATTTGTTTGTGTGCCTGTTCGAAGTAATGGAGCTGTGTATCAGCATATTCCGCGTTTGTTTGCGCAATTTCAGCGACGTTGCTGGAGCTTTTACGTGATTGTACTGTCGAGTCTGTCATCATATTGCTTGCATTTGCGATATGTTGCGTCGATTGCTGAACGTCCTCAAATAATGATTTGACGTTTGTGACCATCGTATTTGTTGAGTGAACGAGCTGTCCGATTTCGTCTTTCGATGTAGATGTAAGTGGTGCTAGTGCGAAATTGCCGTGTGCTAATTCATTCATGCGCGCAGCAATCGTGTTAATCGGTTTAGCAATTGTGCGACCGAGACGATAGCTGACGAGGACGCCGATTGCGATAAATATAATGACTGCTACTAAGCACGTTGCGATGATCGAAGCTGTAGCTTTTTGTGCGGCTTCACGGTCTTGTTTCATTACATTTTTCGCAATGCCTAAAATTGCTTCTGCTTGCTCGTGAAAGGCATCATGCTTTTGTTGGAACTGCTCAGCAGCTAAAAATTGCACCACTTGCTCATTTGTTACTTTTTGTGATAACGCTTTTTCCAGCACATCGATGTACGTTTCGTAATGCGTAACGAGTAAATCAATTTGCTCCTGTGACTTCGCGTTTGGTGACGTCGCTGAAAAGGCCGCTAACGTTTCAGTAAATTGTTGCTTATGTGTTTCATAAGATGTCGAATCGAATGATTGCGTTAAAATCGCCTGCTGCACAGCAATCTCCATATTTGAGACGACATATTGTAAATGCTGTACGTTTCCGATGACGGCATCTCGTCGATCGAGTAAGTCATTGTACGAATCATCAACTCGATTTATTTGCGAAATAGATAGTAAACAAAAAATAGCGAATGTAATAATGAGCCCACCAGTAGCGAACATGAGCTTTAATGAAATAGACAAATTTCGTTGACGCTTTTTCAAAATAGAACACCTCGATTTATAAATTCTTACAAACTACATATGAATGTAACATAAAAAAATAATTACGTGAATTTTCCTTTAATTCAGTATAAAGAAATAATGATTGTAAAATAATATTTTTTTGTTTATTTGTTAGGTCGTATAACTTATATATATGACTTTACTTAGAAAAAATAGATAAAAATGATGAAAATTTGCTGTTATTCCGAGTCGATAATGATAAATTTATTTTATTTTCAATGAGAATATTCTCAATTAATAAATTAGCACGGCGATGCATACACATTTGTTAATACGCCACTTTTATACAGTTACATCGCTTGTTTTCAGCGGCAAAACGTAAATTAATGCGACGAGGAAGCTTGAAGAAGGCAATTAACGTCGCTACACGAGCTATTACTGTGTATCATAAACAGCGCGTTCACAAAAAATTGATGTGCGACGAGTTGCAAAGGTGTCAGTTCACCGGCTTATGTGTAATATTTCAAATGGAAAAGCCTTTTGACGTTTTCGGCCATATGCTATACTTAAGTGCGTATAGTAAGAACGTGTTGTAATTAGGAGGGCATTTTTTATGCGTAAGCGTTGGTTAAGTGTAGCAGCACTTGCAGCTGTAATGTTAAGTGCGTGCAGCGAAGAAGAAGTAGAGCAAGAGGAAATTGAAATTTTACCTGCTGATGAATATATTGCGGAGTTTAAGCAGTCCGAGGGCTATGAAACGTACATCGGGGAAAATACAGTGCATTTCATTCAGCCAGTCGACTTTACGAAGGATGAAATTCCAGAGCTCGTGACAGGCTATAATACAGAAATAGAAGGACAGGCATATACGTACGTTTCTGTATTCAGCCGTGCTGAAACAGAGGAAGAAGTGCGCTGGAATTTATCGACTGAAATGTATTCAGATGAACCGAACTATACGTACAATAACTACGGTACGTTTGCGCAAGAGGAGTACGCAAGCTTATGGGTTGGCGGATATACACAAGGTGTAGGTGACAATGCGAAGCAAGTTTTACAAGTGTATGACTTAATGGGCGGCAAGCTTGCACCGCTAGAATCAATTGAAGGTGTAGCGACAGAGCCGGTATCATTTGATCAAAAAAAGCAAACGCTAACGTATAAAGGCGGCGTAACATATGAAGTAACATATGTAGACGGTGAACTAATCGTAAAGCAAAAATAACGTAAACCGCATCGTGCAAGCATCACGCTTACGATGCGGTTTTTTAGAGGGGAAATTATTTTGATTATTTGCGAAACAATAGGATAATAGAGGAAAGGAAACTTTTTTATCGTTCATTACGTAAAATAAAGGACAGAATGCTTAAAGGAGGGACATACAACTGTGAAATTTCACCCTCATAATTCACAAGACGTTCATTATTGGGACTCGACGATTTTAAAGCGATTATCAGAGCGTACAGGTTACGTTGATGAGCCGCTTACATATGAGCGTGTAGCTGTACAAGTGCTCGGTAGCTACCGAGATCACGATGAATACCGCGACGAATTATATACAATCGGTCAAGAGCCTATGTACAAATGGCAAATGCTTTTTACTGGCATGCCAAAGGAAATTGCGCCACAAACACGTACAGAAGTACAAAAAATATTACAAATTCACCGCGAAACACCGCTGTCGGCAAATCGCATGATGGCATTTTTCCACGGTGCGAATTTATTCCCGCTAAAAAATACACCGTATGACGAGCAGTACCGTGAAGCGTTTAAGCAATGGCTTGCAATGCTAGAGGAACGCTACCCGAAGCTACAAGCACCGAACTTACATCGCTTCTTTATGGATTTGGTGAAGTGGTCGGCGCATTACTTCCCAAAATGGATTGCAGAAGGGTTGTTTGACGATCAAGTGCCGCGCATTTTATGGCACGGTGAGGCGCGTGAAACGGAAGTGTATTGGCTGTATTTCCTCTACTTATATGGCTGTGATATCGTCGTACTTCATCCGAGCGGCGACGATATTTTTAAACCGTATACGTTGTCGCTTCCGCAGCACCATTTAGACGAGCACGTGCCGTATTTTGATTTTCCACTTGAGAAGCCACAGCGCATTCGCACCGTCGCACAAAAAGCGTCAGAGGAATTGCAAGAAACCATTTACGGCGGACATTCGTTACATTATCCGTGGAAGTACCGCGAATATGAACCGCAAAACCGCATTTTGCAAACGACGTACGACGAGCTGTTTTTATTAGTACAAGAGTATACGCATATGCGCCAAGGTTTCGAAGCGGACGCACAGCACGTCTACATTCCAACGCTATTTGCGAAAATAGTCGGCATATCGCGCAATAAAGAAGAATATGCGACGCGGCTGCAACGGCTTATGGAAGATGAATGGACGTATACGGTAAACGCATTCCCAATTGTGCAAAAGCAGCGCGCGAATATGCAGTTTCATTACCGAGATGCGAGCACAAACGGTCGCTTAGACGTTGAGAAAATGATTCAGCTATCGGTATGGCCGTATAAAAAGCTGGCGATTCCGTTGCAAAAAGGGTTAGCGCACGCCATCGTTCGTCTCATTGAGGAAGCACCTGTTGAGCGACTACTAAATGAGACGCAGCAGCAATATGAGCATTATGTGTTCGGGCAGGCGCTAGCCATTCCAATGCAGGCGATTCAGCTATTTCAGCGTTTTGATTATGCATATCGTAGCCCGACGATCGTCGCCTTTTACGAGGAGGCAGGTGGTGTGCTGACGCGAGAGGATGCAATTTTACTAAAGCTGTTAAACATGCTTGGATTTGATATTTTATTATTCAATCCGACTGGTCAGCGCGATTTAGAGGCTTATATTGAACCGACGTATTACGATACACATTGGTTAGAGGAAATGACGTTTACGGAAACGCTTGCGAGCATAAAAGCGTATCGCAAGCAAGTGGACGGTTCAAAAATTCGAACAATTTTTAAACGATTTTTAAATTAGGGGGAATCTATTATGTCAAATGAAAATCCATTTTTAAGTGAAGACGTATTCGCAAAGCCAGCACCGACACCGGAGCCTGCGCATGTACCAGCAAAGGCGACGATTTTAACGCCGACGATCGAGGAAAAATCACAGCTATTAAAGCAACGTGAAATGTTACGCACACAGCCAGAAGTTCAGCAGCTTGCAACGAAAATCGACGTGAAAAACCAAATTGCGGTGCTTGAATTCGGTAAAGAAACAGCTGCTGGCATTTCGCAGTTTTCAGACCGCATGCTTGCAACGATGCGCACATCAAAGCTTGAGCAATCATCGGCGTTATTAAACAATTTAAACATCATTATGGACCGTTTTGACCCACAAGACTTCAAAGAGGAAGAAAAGAAAAAAGGGCTCATTAAGCGCATTTTTAATAAAGGGAAAGAAAAGTTAGAAACGGTGCTTTCGAAATACGATACGATGAACAAAGAAATTGATGTCGTATACCAGGAAGTAAAAAAATACGAAGTCGAGATGAAAAAAGGTACATTAGAGCTTGAAGAAATGTACAACCAAAACTTAGCGTACTTCCAGGAACTGTCAAAATACATCGCAGCAATTGATGTGAAGCTTGATGAAATTGATCGTCAGCTACCAGTGTTAGAGTCGCGTACACATGACGGCAATCAACTAGCCATTATGGAATATGAAACGGTTCGTCGCGCGCGTGAGCTATTAGAGCAACGTCGCTACGATTTAGAAATGGCGCAGCAAGTGGCGTTCCAATCAGCACCACAAATTCGTCTTCTTCAACAAGGGAACAACCATTTAATTAGTAAAATTAATTCGGCATTCGTCGTGACGATTCCGATTTTCAAGCAAGGGCTCATTCAAGCAGTACAAATGAAGCGTCAAAAGCTCATTGCAGAATCGATGAGCGAGCTAGATCGTCGCACGAACGAAATGCTTGTGCGTAATGCCGAAAACATTAGTCAAAACTCCGTGCGTATCGCCGAAATGGCAGGCAGCTCGTCAATCAAAATTGAAACGATTGAAAATACGTGGCAAACGATTATGAGCGGCATTCAAGAAACGCAGCGCATTCAGCAAGAAACGGCACAAAACCGCGATGCTGGTCGCAAGCGAATTGAGCAATTACAATTAGAATATGAAAAGCTGAAAAAAGGCGGCATGTAACGATTTCTCGCCTATATACAGCAGAGCTATCCGACGCGACGTTCGGATAGCTCTTTTTTTGCGTTCATAGAAACAAGGAATGCCTTGTCGAGTTCAACTGCTCTGGCATTCCTTGTTCCTAATTACAACTGTAGTGCAGTAATATATAATTGCCCGTCAATTCGTTTTACTGTGTACGTCGACTTTTGCACAATGTTGTTCGTCCCTTCATTTGGCTTCGTAATCGAATAATTCTCGCTTACGTTGACAGTGAAGTGGTCGTTTGTATGCAGATTAATCGATGAAATAGAATAGCTTGTCGCACTCGATTGGATGTTGCGATTTAATAAGCTTTGTAAATAAGCAGTTTGCTCGCCATAAAACGAAGAGCTCGTATGAATAACTTCGTGTAAACTGTTTACGTTTCCTGCTGAATACATCGATAAATATTGTTGTAGCAAGTTATTAATTTCAGCTTCGGCTTGCTGCTCCGTTTGCGCTTGCTCGACCGCTACTTGCTGCGCTATTTGTACTTCCTCAGCCGCTTGTTGTTGTGCCGCTTGTGCTTGCTCCTGTGCCGTTATTTTCGCATCATGCTCCGGGAACATGACGGTCATATACATATCGCTATTAATTTCGAGCGGGTCTGATTCATACGCAATGCCATCTTCAGTAAATGAAGCGGTTAATGTAATCGTCACACCTTCTGGAATGTATAATACGTTGTCTGGTGCATATGTCGCTTTATCGAGTGCCACACCATTAACGTAATAGGTAAAGTCATCATACACCGCATCTGGTACTGCTACTTCATACAGCCCGAAATTCGCGTCTAGCTCATTTTGTTCAGTCGGGGTAACGTGTAGTGCGTACGGCTCCTCGGTGCTACCGAACGGGCTTTTCCATACCGCGGTATACATATATTGCCCAGGTAAATAATGTCCAAGTATGGTCGCTTCATCAATTTTTTGTTCCTCACTGTCGAGTTGAACGTACGCATCTTGAATATTTGTCGTCGCGACTACTTCAAATGGTAATGGTGAAATTGAATAATATGGAAAAAGACCAAGTTTCTTTTCTTTCGTAATGACATATTCATTGACTGTCGCAGATGAAATGGCTGTTGTGATGCTCGTTCGTTCATCATTTTTCAACACGTCGAGCGCACTTAAAATTGACTGCACGCGGTTTGATAACACGTCGCTTTCATGAATATACGTCTCGTACGCTTCCTTTTGCTCATCCGATGCGTCAATTGTGAGTGCATCTAAAAAGAGCTCTGTATTTTGTGTGTCTGCGGCTTGTTGAAGTTGCTCAACTAACTGCTTTTCATTTGCAAAATAGCTTGACGCTGCTACCCATGTACCGCCTGAAAGCATCGCGAAAATAGCGATTAATACGAGTGGTAACAATGCTTTACGTGAGCGCTTTTTTTCTATTTTTGGTGTCGTAGCTTCTGGACGGGCAGCAGCAACTGTTGTCGGCTTATTAAATGAACGTGGGAATGGGCGGCGTTCACCACATCGGCGACAAAACGCTGCATCGCCTTCATAATCGTGCTGACAAACAAGTTTGTTTTGCCGTGCAGCGAGCGTATGCCCACAATGGATGCAAAACTTTACGTGCGCATCATTTTGTTGACGACACGCTTCATTAGGACAAATGTTTGGATTCAAAATAACAATTCCCTCCTTTATGTTGCATTAATTATACAATATTTTCTATTGCTATTGTAAATAAAGTAATTAGAGGATAAAATTTTATAAGATGAATGAAGGGGGAAATGTATGTCAGTCAATGTAAAAGAACAGCGTCAGCTACTTGCACAAAGAAAAGAAGCGCGCATTTTAAAAATGATGCAATTAGGGGAAAAGGTATATAAAAAAGCACTTTCAAGCGACTTACATTACGGTGAATATGCGGCGGATGCTACGGAAATTTTAGCGATTGATAAGGAGATTTATCAATTAGGTAAAGCGACGATGGAGCAAGTACAAACGCTAGGAAAATGTTCCGAATGTCAAAATGCAGTGCCGCCAAACACGAAATTTTGTGGGCATTGTGGTCAGCTGCAAACACCATTTGCAGACGAGCTTACACGTAAAAAGCCGTGTCGTGTATGTGAGCAGCAAATCGATGAACAGCTTCGTTTTTGTCCGTGCTGTGGTACAGGACAAGGAGGCATTTAAATGAGCTGTATTCATTGTCAACAGCAGCATGCGTCATACGATACGTATTGTCCCATGACAGGGAAACTTATTGATGATACGAATGTTCGAAAATATACATATGAACTGCTCGATTTTTGTATGTCATGTGGTCAAGCAAACGATAAAAAAAGCTTGCATTGCAGTCAATGTGGCACGCAAACATCCGCAGTAACACCAAAAAATAAAGTAGGGCATCTTCTTGACCAAAGCTTAACGGCAATTCCAGATTTAACGCGTAATATGGATTTTGAAAAAGGAAAGATGACCGTTAAAAATGCAACGAAACAGCATTCAGCTTACATTAAACGTACGCCGCTTATTTTGTTGCCAGTCGCTATTTCAATTGTTATTATGTTAATTTTTTCAGCAGTTATCGTGCATCAATTTAAAGATGACCTTAGCATGGTTGGTGACTTATTAGATTTAGATGAAATGAATGTGTTTGACCCAGAAATGTTAAGCGCGGCGTTATCAAGTGAGCTTGGCATTGATGTCGACATTCCAGCATTGCCGATTTTTACGATGTTTATTGCGATGCTACACAATATCGATCTATCACTTTCAATGGAACTCATTAAAAATGGAGACGATTACGTGAAGCAAATGAAGCAGTCCAACATCTTTTTAGGGCTTATGCTCATTCCGGTTATTGCGCTATGCATCGGTGCAATCGTGTACGGCATCATGGCGAAAAAATATCAGTGGCATTTTTGGCGCGGCATTGCGTACTCAAGCGTGCTGTATACGTTATTTTTAACTATTACGTCGTTGTTTGCACGCTACAAAGCAAAGGCAAGCGGTGTTGACTCCTCAGATGACATTGCGAGTGTAACGATTAAGCTCGTGCCGTCACTGCTTGATACAGTTGTAACCGGTGTGCTACTTAGCGGGTTTATTTTCGGACTCGTAGCATATGTGACGTATGCAGGAAAAGGGCTACTAGCGAAGATAAATGAAGAATACGTCTACATGAAATATACGCTATACGCACTTGCTGTAACGGCAATTGGCTTGTTCGTGCATTTCATTAACGCCTTTATTGCATTAAAAAGTAGTGCATCAAGTGCAGGGGATTCGTTTTTGGAGGCACTCATTATGGAGCAAATTCCAAGTGGTGTCTATTACATCGTATCTATGTATACTGGTGTGATGAACTGGTATTTAACGTTCTTTGGGAAAATTAATATGCAAGGTGATAGTGAATTTATTGAATATACGTGGTTTTTTAAAGAAGGTATATATGCAGCAGAATTAGAAGAACTCATTGAAATGACGACGTTTATTCCACCAGTAATGTTCGTTGTCATTACATTCGTATTACTAGCAAGTATTGGTGCTTTATTAACAAAATGGGCAACGATTTCGATAAAGGAAGCAGCAATCGTTGCAGCGATTTTTGCAGCGATTCAAATTGTATTATTGTATTTCGTTAACATTGAAGTACAACTTACGGATGATGGTGATAAAGAAGCATTACAATTTGGTGTTGTGATTGTACGCCAATTTATTACAACAGCACTGTTTGCGTTTGCAGCGATTTTTGCAGGTTCGTACGGCAAAATAAAGTGGCAACAACGCGTATAAATAATGGCTATGCTCAAGCATCCTCTGCTTGAGCATAGCTTTTTTGAATGAATAGGAACGCAACATACTGTATGTTTGTTATAGGACAGTGATCAGACTTTTGAAGTGGTGAAAAAAACACTTTAAAAACGTACTTTTATTATATAATTCCTTTTAAATGTTCGTGAAAAATGATATTTAACGCTTCGTTTAACAAGAAAATGACAAAAACGACCGTAAAAAACATTTACGCTCCTAGTTTCATACGCTATAATGACGATATTGTGTTTTAATACAGAAAGCTTGAACGGCACAAAATAATAGCTTTTGCAGCGAATCTGGAAAGCGTAAGGAGTATTTTTCGTGGGTAACATTGAAAACAAATGGATGCGTGCAGTATTGCCAGCACTACTCATCCACTGTAGTATCGGGACTGTATATTGCTGGTCATTATTTAAAGCAGACATTGCGTATTACATCGATCGACCATTAAGTGAAGTCGAGTGGGCATTTAGCTTAGCGATTTTCGTGCTTGGGATGTCCGCAGCGTTTGGTGGGCGCTTCGTTGAGAAAAATGTTAAGCGCTCGGCATTATTATCAACATTGTTCTTTACAGTCGGCATGGTCGGCACAGGTTTTTTCATTTATCAAAAATCATTAATTGGCATTTTCATTTGTTACGGTGTCATTATGGGGATTGGGCTCGGTATCGGCTACTTAACGCCGGTGAAAAACTTAATGCTTTGGTTTGCAGATCGTAAAGGGTTAGCAACAGGTATTGCAGTAGCAGGCTTCGGCTTAGCGAAAGTTATTGCGTCACCGTTAATGGAAATGTTAATGGGACCAACGAATGCGGACGGTACGCTACAAAATCCGGCGAACGTTTATAACATGTTTTACATTTTAGCGGCGATTTATGCTGTATGTATGATTATCGGCTTCCTGCTTATTCGTAAGCCAAAAGGTCATGTTGAATCAGCGGCAGCAGCAAAAGCGTTCAGCTATCGTAAAGTGTTGTCAAACAAAGTGTTTATTGGCATTTGGATTATGTTCTACATTAACATTACGTGTGGTTTAGCGTTAATTTCGCAGGAGAAATCAATGCTTGCGGCAGTTGGCTTTACAGCAATCGGCTTAATGAGTGCGGTAACGGCGGTGTTTAATGCAGGTGGACGTTTATTCTTCTCAGCGTGGGCAGACCGTTTACGCGATCGCAATACGATTTATAAAATTATTTTCGGCTCAGCGCTCGTGTCAATCGGTGCGATGATCGTATTTGACGGCATTAACGCAGGCTCGGTCGTACTTGTTGTCGTATTACTTTGCGTCATTAATGCAGGGTACGGCGGTGGCTTCTCGAACTTACCGACGTTACTTGCAGACCGCTTCGGCTTAAACAGCATTTCAACAGTGCACGGCTTAGCGTTATCAGCATGGGCGTTTGCAGGTCTTTCGGGCAATCAGCTCAGCGCGAAAATTTTAGCAGCGACAGGTTCTTACGATTATGTTATGTATGCCATTTTAGCGTTATTTACAGTGGCGATTTTAATTAGTATGTTCGTCGTAAAACCAGGGCTTGTGACGTTTGGACAAAAAGAGGCGATTGCAAAAGAGCAGCACGCATAATAAAGAACGGTTTGGGCAATTAATCGCTCAAACCGTTTTTTTGTATCAATTTTACGACAAATGAAGTGTTGATTTGTTAAATACGCACAATTTTTCTATTGTACAAAAATTTTAATGTTGGCAAGTTGTCAAAAAACTGCTATAGTATGTCACATACTACATTGCACGATGAATTTCATATTTGCGTTGACAGCTAATGGGTCGTACTATAGCTCGAGCAGTTTCTGGAGAGAGTATACATTCGTATACCGCCGAAGGGTTCACCATCTCAGGCAAAGCGGACAGAAGGGTATTAAAGAAACGTCACATTTTTTTGTGATATGCTTCTTTAGTTTTTTATTATGTTGTTATAATAAATTGCGATATCTTTCACGTAAGTTTGAGGTTGGGACATGTTCCTAGCCTCTTTTTTGTGCCATTTGCGATGTAAGTTATGATTTAGGAGGAATTTGTTTTGGCACAGCAGCAACAATTAAAGCGAGATTTAAAAAATCGCCACGTGCAGCTTATTGCAATTGGCGGCACGATTGGTACAGGGTTATTTTTAGGTGCGGGGAAAGCAATTGAGCTTGCCGGACCATCGATTATTTTAGCGTATTTAATTGTCGGCACAGCGCTATTTTTCGTCATGCGCGCGCTCGGCGAACTGTTATTAACAGATGCAGGCTTTGAAAGCTTTACCGATTTTACGACGCATTATGTCGGCTCATGGGCGGGCTACGTAACTGGGTGGACGTATTGGTTTTGCTGGATCATGGTGGCCATGGCAGACATTATTGCAGTCGGTTTGTATGTTAACTATTGGTTTGATATTCCACAGTGGATTCCGTCATTAATTGCAGTTGTCGTATTACTAGGACTGAATTTATTAACGGTAAAGCTGTTCGGTGAGCTTGAGTTTTGGTTCGCCTTAATTAAAATTATTACGATTGTCGGCTTAATTATTGTAGGAATTGTGATGATTGTAAGCGGCTTTGAAACGGAATATGGCAAAGCGAGCGTCAGCAATTTATGGGAGCACGGCGGATTTTTCGCAAACGGCTTATCAGGGTTTTTATTAGCGTTCCAAATGGTTGTGTTTGCGTTCGTTGGGGTAGAGCTCGTCGGGGTAACAGCATCTGAAACGGCGGACCCGAAAAAAAATATTCCATCAGCAATTAACAAAATTCCGATGCGTATTTTATTGTTTTACGTCGGAGCATTAATCGTTATTTTATCGATTACACCGTGGACGAACATTTCGGGTGCATCAAGCCCGTTCGTACAAGTGTTTACGCTCGTTGGTATTCCGGTAGCGGCTGGTTTAATTAACTTCGTCGTGTTAACGTCAGCAGCGTCAGCGGGTAACTCAGGGTTATTTTCAACGAGCCGCATGCTGTACAACTTAGGAAAAAATAACAACGCACCGAAAACGTTTGCAAAGTTAAATCGTCGCGCTGTTCCACAAAATGCGCTTATAACGTCAACAGTTGTTGCAGCGTTTGGCGCACTGCTTTCGAAGCTTTTACCAAATACAGCGTTTGATTTAGTAACAACGATTTCAGCGATTTGCTTTATTTGGGTGTGGAGCATGATTTTAATTTCACATATTATTTATAAGCGTCGCCATCCAGAGCAGCACGCAGCGTCAACGTTTAAGGCGCCGCTAACACCGGGCGTAAACTATGTCATTTTAGCGTTCTTTGCGTTTTTACTTGTCGTAATGGCAGTGGCAGAGGATACGCGCATAGCATTATTATGTACGCCGATTTGGTTCATCATCGTCGCCATTTCGTATAAGTTGAAGAAAAAATGATGAGAAAAGTAGCTGTCGTTGTGTGAGGCCACTGAAAAAGTCGATTCACCCTACATTTTCTAGTATAAATCAACTTTTATTCTATACAAAAACGCGAAATTCAAAGTTAAGTACAACGAATTTTCGCGTTTTTTTAGTTTTTCAGCAGCCTCTCGTTGTGCAGCTGCTTTTTTGTGCGTAAAAAGAGGTGAATGGAGGAACGTTTGTTATAATAGAGACAATAGTAGGGAGGGAGTTTCGTGAAAAAGAGATTTATTGTTGGGGTGACGACGTCTTTGCTTGGTCTATTGGGAGCGGGCGTTTGGACAGGGATACGAAAGCTCGATGCACAACAGCCCTTTCAGGAAGTGTATACCGGCTATTTTATGCATGAAGATGTGCTGGAGTATGCGGTCGTCGATGAGGTCGTAGTTGAAGGCGAGGCGCTACAGCAGTTACTGCAATATGCAGATCGTATGACGTTACAGAAAAAGACATGTGTTGTGAACGCACAATATGAAATGGCACTCCATTCAATAAAGGGGACAATCGTGTACGTCAGCATCGGCTCGGCGCGTGTCATGGCGGTAAATGGTATGACATATAAAGTTGTAAACGGTGAGCGATTTTATGAAGCAGTACGTCAGCTCAATGAAAAAGGAAGCGCCGAGTGAGCAGCGCTTCCTTTTTGTTTATGTTATTTTGCTCGTTCACCTAAAAAGGCGTTTAGCATCCATACGTGCTTTTCAAGTGATTGAATCATGCCATTTAGTAAATCCTCGGTGCGATCGTCGCCAGCTTCACTTGCAGCATCCATCGTGCTTTTCGCAGCTGTTTGGATTTTTGTGAAATCTTTTACGATCGTAGCAACCATTTTAGACGCATCTTCTTTGCCTGTAGCTTCTTTTACGAGTGAAATCGCGAGCTGCTCTTTTAATGTAGCGACCGGTTTTTCACCACGTGATAAAATACGCTCTGCTAAGTCGTCTAAATGAAGAGCCGCCTCATTGTACAGCTCCTCAAATTTCGTATGTAATGTGAAAAATGATGGGCCGCTTACGTACCAGTGATAGTTATGTAGCTTTGTGTAAAGAACTGACCAAGAAGCGACGAGTTCATTTAATTGTTGTTCGATTGTAAGTTGTTTTGTTTTTGCCATGTTCAGTACTCCTTTGTAATATACAATGTGTTAATACATGACGCGATGTGCAGCGATAAACAGCGTCATCATAAAGAGAATGCAGCCGAGCTCAAATGTAATCGAAAAAGCATCGAGCTGTTCATGCTGTAGCTGCTTATAAAGTCGCATACAAAAATACGCAATGATTGGTAAAAATAAAGCGGTCGTCGGAATCGGCGTTACAACGATACAGACGATAAGCGCAATTAATAACGGTATAAGTAGTGAGCTGCGAATCGCGAGCTGTTGTCGTAAATGCTCCATCCGTTTCCCTCCTTTATTGATGTAATACTACTTTAAAATAAAAATTCAGAAAAGTAAATATATTTATCCCTATTTGTACAAGTAATTGCGCATTGTCGTTTGTTTATAGAAGGCATATAATGAGGACGGTAAAGGAGTGAAAGTGTGAACGAAAAAGTAGGTTTTATTAACGGTATTACGATGTATGTTATGTGGGGACTGTTTCCACTTTTTTGGACGTTGCTTAGTGATGTTAACAGCTTTGATACACTCGCAAACCGCATCGTCTGGTCGTGCGTCTTCAGTATCGGTGCGATCATCGCGCTCAAAAAATGGTCGGCATTTTACGGCGTACTTGGGCAGCTGTTGCGCACGCCGAAAAAAGTGCTCGTTTTATTTGCAGCATCGCTTTGCATTTCGTTTAATTGGTTTATGTACATTTGGGCGGTTGCAAATGAGCATATTATTGATACGAGCTTAGGGTATTACATTAATCCGCTTCTGTCGATTTTGTTCGGTGTACTTATTTATAAGGAAAAGCTGCTGCGCGGTCAGCAAATGGCATTATGCATTGCGGCGTTTGGTGTGCTATTAATGATTATTAACGTCGGGGAAGTACCGTACATTGCGTTATCGCTCGCGTTGTCGTTTGCGTTATACGGCGTGTTAAAGAAGCAAATTCAGCTAGAGGCACTTCATTCTGTGGCGATTGAGACGCTGTTTGTACTACCGATTGCGGTTACGTATTTACTAGTGCTTCAGCAACGCGGTTTGTCGGCATTTGGGCATATGAGCGTAACGACCGACTTTTTGCTCATCATTTCAGGTGTGTTAACGGTAATTCCGCTCGTATGCTTTGCGGTGGCGACGAAGCATTTGCCGCTATATGTCATTGGCTTTTTGCAATACATTACGCCGACGATGACGTTGCTGCTCGGTATCTTTTTATATGAAGAAACGTTTAGCAATGCGCAGTTTATGAGCTTTGCGTTTATTTGGGTAGCGCTTTTACTGTTTAGTGTAACGACGTATCGACATCAAAAAAAGCGACGTACAGTGAGCGAGTAACGCGCAAAACGACGACGCTTTTGGTAACATGTGAAGTAACGTAAAGGGGGAGAGTAAATGAATGTTTTTTTAGCGTTCGGCGCAGGTTTTTTAAGCTTTATTTCACCGTGTACGCTGCCGTTATATCCAGCATTTTTATCGTATATTACAGGTATGAGCATCGATGAGCTAAAAAATGAACGTGGTATGCTGCAGCGTCGAGCCATTTTACATACATTATTCTTTTTACTAGGTTTTTCAATTATTTTTATTGCGATTGGTTTTGGTACATCGTTTGTGTATGAGTTTTTTGTCACGTATCAAACGTTGCTGCGTCAAGTTGGAGCGATTTTAATTGTGCTGTTTGGCTTCATCGTTGTCGGTTGGTTAAACATCGACTTTTTGCAAAAAGATCGTACATTTCAGTTTAAAAATCGACCAGCTGGCTATGCAGGCAGCTTGCTTATTGGTTTAGCATTTGCGGCTGGTTGGACGCCGTGTACTGGGCCGATTTTAATGAGTATTATTGCGCTTAGTGCGACGCAGCCAGATTCGGCGATGCTGTACATGCTGCTTTATTTTTTAGGGTTTGCGCTACCATTTTTCACGCTATCATTTTTCATTTCGCGCATTCAGTTTATTCGCAACTATAGCGCACGCATCGTTAAAATCGGTGGGTATTGCATGATTGCACTCGGTGTTTTATTATTTTTTGATGGGATGACGTTATTCATTCGTTTTATTTCCCCAATTTTTGGTGGCTTTACGGGCTTTTAGTTTTTGAGAAGAGAGGATGGTGGACATGGCAACAGTTTTAGTAGTAGATGATGCGATGTTTATGCGTGTAACAATTAGTAATATGATGGAGCAATGGGGCTATCGTGTCGTTGCGCAGGCAGCAAACGGTCAAGAGGCGATTGCGAAATTTGAGGAGTGCGAGCCAGACGTCGTAACGATGGACGTCACGATGCCAATTATGAATGGCATTGATGCCGTAAAAACGATTATGGAGCGCAATCCAGATGCAAAAATTGTCATGATTACCGCACTGGGGCAGCAAAAGCTTATTAAGCAAGCACTTGCATACGGTGCGAAAGATTTCGTGACAAAGCCGTTTGATCCAGTACATTTAAAAGAAGTAATTGATAACGTATTAACATTATAGGTTAAGAAGGAGGGGAATGAATGCTTGAGGAAATCCCTTCACATTATATAGCGATTGTTTCAACGATCGTCGCTATTTTTATGGGAGTTAGCGTCATGATGATGCGCATGCGTGCACATCGACGACCGATTAATGAAAAGCGCATTATTATTCCACCTGTTGCGATGTCGACAGGGGCACTTATGTTTATATATGAGCCATTTCGGGTCGCACCGATGCAAATTTTAGAAGTGTTTGTGCTCGGTGCATGTGCGTCGCTACTACTTATTTGGAAAACGCAATTTGAAGTGCGAGAAGACGGCATTTATTTAAAAAAATCAAAGGCATTTTTATTCATTTTAGTTGGGCTGCTCGTCGTTCGCGTTATTGCGAAGCTCGTCATGCAAAACTCAATTGACTTCGGGGAGCTAGCGGGCATGTTTTTCTTGTTGGCCTTCTCGATGATTGCGTGCTGGCGCATTGCGATGTTTATAAAATTTAAAAAAATAAAGGCAACGATTCAGTAAATGGTCGAAAAAATAAAGCATGTGCTCATTCGGGCGCATGCTTTATTTTTTCGTCTAACATTAAATGTTCGTACGGTGAAATATCGATATGTAGCTCCTGCAGCTTTTTACGTAAAAACTTATGATCGCGCTTTGGTGAGGCGATAATGTAGCCGCGAATAATTAACTCTTCATCAAGCGCAGTTGCACGCTGCTCAAGTGCTAGCTTGCCAATGGTACCGCCGATTTTTTCCTTCGCAACGCTGCGAAACAATTCCGGAACCGGTGCAGTTAATTCATTTAGCAGCTCTTTTTGCTCGTCGCTCCATAAATGAATCGTTTGTTCTAAGTAATAATTTTGCCAATCGAGTTCGGATAAACCGTCTTGCTTTGGCAGCTGCTTTAAAAATTTACGGAACATGAAAAAGCCACCAATCGCCATGAGCACCACCATAATAATAATCCAGCTAACAATTAATAATGAAAACGAACTGCCCATTTATATTCCCCCTTTTCTTTAGTATACAAAATAAACGCTAAACATTAAAAAAATAGTCGCTCATGTCCACTTATTTGTTTGCGAGCGCTATATAGTGGCGAAAGGAGCATTCCTGTTAGAAAACTTTTCGGGGACTTGAAAAT
>NZ_MATO01000036.1 GCF_001700325.1 Caryophanon latum | reverse complement strand
TAAATTTAAAATTCGGTTAACATTTATGCGACGCTAGTGATTTTCAACTACATTATTAAATATGCGATTTTCCGAAATAGCGATTTTGTCGTCAACATTTTAACGGTCATTGAGCGACTTCAAATTGGCGATGTGTTAAAGGCACGCATTCTCGATCGCCCTGATTTAGGGAAAGATGAGCGCTACGGACGCCGCGTTATTTTTGAACTAAATAAAGCGTATCCCGTATTAATGAGCCCACTTCTATCGATTGATGAGCTGGAGCAGCAATGTTTACAGGCATTGTCATTGTACTACGACATTTCAACGTTACCGTGCATGCAACGATAACGTTCAAGTCCATATCGTATTTGACGTCAACATTAATGTTTAAAAGGTCGTGTTTGCTATAGTGCAAGCACGATCTTTTTTGTTGTATATAAATCTATGTTATGGATCTTCACCATAACTTGGGGTTGCTTTCCACGTCGAGGCAGGCTTTCCGCGGGCGCGGCTCAAGCCTCCTCGTCGTTCGTGCCTCACGACTGCGGGGTCTCGAGGCTCGCGCTTTTCCCGCAGGAGTCCGCCTCTCGTTTCAAGCAACCTTTATGCGTCAACCCCAGCTTACGGTGATGAACCTATGTTATGGATTTAATGTATAATAAAGGATGTAATATTAAGCTAGAACGAATGGAAAGGACGTGGTGAATATGTATTGCAATAAATGTCGAGCAAAAAACCGGAAAAAGATGAAATTTTGTGGAGAGTGTGGGGCATCTTTAGTCGGTGAGTCGTTGACAGAAAACGACTCATCGACTAATGGTCCATGGAAAAAAATAGCATGGAGTACAGTTGTTGTCGTTACGTTAGCAAGTGCACCATTATGGATTATTGGACAGCGAATTGATGAAAATATCGAGCAAGGCACATATGAAGAAGAAACGGTGGAAGCAGAATTAGAAAGCATTGAGGAGCTTCAGCAATATTCAACGGATGAAAATGGCGTCGATCAAATTCAGTTAAGTGAAAATGCTACGCCGATAAAAGATATGCAAGCGAATGCAGGTGGTGGCGTGCAAGAAGAAGCGTCACAATCGGTTGAGGATGTATATGAGGAGTTTCGTCTTAATTATAACGATGCGTTAAATATGCGTGATTTTTCATATGTCGAACAATATTTTAAAGACGGTACGAATATTAAAGAGAGCTATCGTGACTTCGTAGAACAAGTGCCTACAGGAGATTACTATACATTTTTAACGAATACGACCGAAACAGAGCATATAAATGATAATGTAGCAATTGTTACAGCGAATGAAATATTTGAGCTTGAGAGCGACGGTGCGTCAGAGCTAAAGGAACGGACACGCAAGTATACGTTTGAACGACAAGTGAATACATATGTCATTACACAAATTGAAAATGTAGAAGTAATCGGTGCTCCATCGACGGTGCAAAGTAAAAAAGCGGAGTATTTAGCGTCCGTTCAATATGCAATCGATTTATATGGTGCTGCATCAGAGCATGACAATTATAAATTAGGTGTATATGAAGCGTATGATGCGATGGATTATGAGTTAAATCGTATATATGGATTATTAAAAGAAAAACTTTCGGCTGAAGATATGGAAAATTTACGAATTGAGCAACGGGCATGGATTAAAGAGCGGGATAAAGATTTAGATGAAAAAGCACAAGAAATTGGTGTGTGGGGAAAGGCTGAATTTTTATTTGAATTTACGATGGATCGTACGCTTGAGCTCATCGATATGTATTTTGCATATTAATCATATCGTGAATACAATAATGAAGGAAGCTACCCGACGTTTCGTTGGATAGCTTTTTTTGTACATTTTTTTGGGAATTGTTTGGATAAAGATTGTTTTGGTCATATTACGTCCTATGTAGGTGTGTAGTATAAAGGCAAGGCGAACGATATAAAGGAGTTAAGTATGGGTAAAAAAAATAAAGCAAAAGAACCTGAAGAAAAGCAAATGTACCGTATTTTATCGATGTATGATCGATTAAAAAGTGGCGAGTGCATCGTAAAAAAAGAGGAAATGGCACGCTTTAATGTGAGTGACAAAACGATTCAACGGGATTTACAATCAATTCGTGGCTTTTTAGAAACGGAAAAAATCGGAGAATATGTTGATTATGATCGACAGCAGCGCGGTTACATATTGAAGCAACCGACACGCAATTGGTTAACGAATGAGGAAATTTTCGCCGTGTTGAAAGTACTAATCGATTCACGCGCGTTCCGTAAAGCAGAAATGCATGATTTAATCGATAAGCTGACGGCGTTAACGAAAAAAGAAGATGCCGCTATTATTCAAAAAATGATGCTAAACGAAAAGCATTTGTATGTCGAGCTACAGCACCAAAAAAGTTTAATTGAGCTACTATGGCAACTATCGACGGTCATTCAAGAGAAGCATGTCATTGAGCTATATTATAAGCGAGAAATGGACGCGCATACGAAGCTGCACATTGTGAAACCAGTCGGCATTATTTTTTCAGAGTTTTATTTTTACATAATTGGTTATACAGCAAAAGTAGCGTATCCAATCATTTTTCGCGTCGATCGTATCGAGCATTTTGAAGATACGCATGAGCGATTCGTCATTCCTGAAAATATGCGTTTTCAAGAAGGGGAGTTTCGTAAACGTGTGCAATTTATGTATCCAGGCGAGCTGACGACGGTGCGCTTTAAATTTAACGGACGTTCGCCACAAGCTGTGATGGATCGTTTGCCGACTGCGCGCATTTTGAAGAAAGAAGATGGCTATACGTTTTTTGAAGCAGAGGTGTTCGGAAATGGCATTAAAATATGGCTGCTTAGTCAAGGCGCCGATTTAGAGATTACATACCCACCGAGTTTGCGAGAAGAGCTCGTTCATGCGCTTGGCGAAAGTAAAAAGCTATACGAGTAGCGAAAAGGGAAGCAAGCGTTATACTTGCTTCCCTTTAACAATGAAATTGACATCAACATTAGTTGCTACTAAGAAGTTTTAAAGCTTAAACTTTTCGATTAATAATTTTAGCTGCTCGGCAGATTTAGCTAAATCGCTTGCGGCACTATGTACTTGCTCAACTGTCGCAATTTGCTCCTGCGATGAGGCCGCAATTTCCGTCGTATGATGTGCGTTCGTTTGTGCGTAATGGGCAATTTGTACGCTTGCATCATTTACTTGTGCTAAGCTAGCGGAAATTTGTTCAGTAATGGTTGATAAGCCTTCTGTTTGTGAGCTGACGTTGCCAATCGACGATAAAATATTTATAAACGATTTGCCTGTTTGTTGTGCGACTTCGAGACCGTGTTTGGATACTTCACTGCCAGTAATCGTCATGTTCACAGCGAGTGTAATGTCTTGCTGAATGTGCTGAATGTTTTCGACGATTTGATGGACAGATGCAAGCGACTGATCGGCAAGCTTGCGAACTTCCTCAGCGACAACTTGGAACCCTTTTCCGTGTGTGCCGGCCCGTGCTGCTTCAATTGAGGCGTTTAGTGCAAGTAAATTCGTTTGGTCGGCAATATCGGTAATGACGCTGACGATGTTGCCGATTTCTGCTGAGCGCTTTTCTAAACTACGCATCATTGCAATTGTTTCAGTCGATGCGTGATGAATGGTCGACATTTGATCGACCATGCTTGTGACATATGTTTGTCCAACATTTGCTTGTTCGGACGTTTGCTGGGCTGTTTGAGCAACTTCGTGGATCGACGAAGCAACTTGCTGTACGCTGGCAGTAATTTCTTGAATGGCCGCGGCGCTATCGACTGTATTTTTTTCCTGCTGTTCAATTGAGCTAGCAACGTCTTGAATCGCATCAACAATTTGATTTGTCGCCTGTACCGTTTCGTCGGAGCTAGCGTGCAGCTGTTCAGATGAGGTAGCGACGTGATTCGATGTTGCTTGCACTTGACTAAGCATGTCGCGCAATGATGCAAGCATTTTGTTAAATGACTGGGCGAGCTTGGCAATTTCATCATTTGAATGGATAATAATTTCCTTCGTTAAATCACCTTCACCGTCCGCAATGTCGATGAGCTGATCATTTACTTGTTTAATTGGTTGCGTAATGCGATTTGTGAACAGGAAGCTAATGATCGTTGCGATGCCACCAATAATTAAAATGATGAGTGTAATCGTCGTCATTAATGTGTAAACGGTATCTTGAATGGCCGCAGTTGGATAGCCGACAAACCAAATACCGATAACTTTACCATCTGCATCACGAATCGGATCATAGCTTGTGACGTACGGGGAGCCTAAAATGTCCGCTTCGCCAATATAGCCTTTTCCTTCGTTAAGCACAATTTCCTCTACAGCAGGTGACACCGCCGTGCCAACTGTGCGATTGCCATTTTCATCGGTAATATTCGTTGAAACGCGCGTATTACCTTGAAATATCGTCGCAACACCACCTGTAATAGCACTAAGTTCATCGACAAATTCATAGTTGCCGTTTACCTTCATGTCACCTTTAAATAGCTCTCCGTTTTGTAATGACCATTCACCAGGATAAGTAAGTGTAAGCCACTCTTTACCGAGCTTTGACGCAATTGTTACATCTTCTGTATACATTTCTATCATTTGATCTTCTATTAAATGTTTAGAGGTTGCTGTGACAACAAATAAAATAAACAAAATGACAGCACTCATTAACAAGTTGAATTTCGTCCTTAACTTCATTTATGTTCCTTCTCTCTAGTCAATAAATTAACGAACTACAAACGCTCACGTACATGTTAAGGATGAAAATGTCGCATTTACAGAACGTCTAGTTAGATTTTACCATATAAAAGAAAAAATAAATATAAGTTGGAAAATGAGAGTTGTTGAAATAATGAAGGACACGACGTCAATATGTGAGGAAAAGGCGCCGTTAATACGTACGCCTTTTAATTGCTTTTGCGAGCTGCTCGATGCCAGTCGTTAAATCATCGAATGAGGCGTACGCATACGATAAACGAATGTGATGAAAATCGTTTAGCTCATACATATAGCCAGGGTGAATCAGAATATTTTGCTGTAGCAACGATAGAAATAATGATTTTTGAATGACAGGCTCATGAAAACGAACCCAAATGTAAAAGCCACCTGTCGATTGTTCCCACGATGCTAGATCCTGAAAATGATGAAGTAAAAGCGCATGTAAAAATTGAGCGCGTACATGTAACGTCTCTTTTAACGTTGCGACGTGCGCATCGTATTTGCCGCTCGTTAGCCAGTGTGTGACGAGTTGTTGAGATAAGGTGCTAGAGCCGTAATCCGTTTGCATTTTCACGTCAGCAAGCCGCGTAATGACCGCCTCTGGTGCAATGATCCAGCCGATGCGTAGTCCAGGGCTAAGCGTTTTCGATACGCTACCGACATACAGCACATGTCCAGTCGTGTCGATTGCTTTTAACGGTTGTGTCGGTTGAAACGATAGCTCGCCGTACACATCGTCTTCTAATATTGGCAAGGCAAGCTTTTGGCAAACCGTGTAATATGTTTTGCGCTCCTCATCTGTCCATGTGTAGCCACTCGGATTATGTAACGTTGGCATCGCATAATATAAGCTTTGTGCCGCATGTGGAAGCGAAGTAAGGGTGGTTACATCGTCGAGTGTGCGCATATACATGCCAGCTGATTGAAACGGGTGAATCGAGTTCAAATACGAAGCAGACGGTTGGAAAATGATAGAGCCGCGTTGTAACAATCCAAGTGCGATCAGTTGTAACGCTTGCAGTGCGCCTGAAACGACTAAAATGTTACGTGGTGTTGTAATAATGCCGCGTTTTTCCACATGTGCACAAATCGCTTGTCGAAGTGCGATGCTACCTTGAGGCTCGCAATAATTGAGCAGCTTTTCATCAAGCGTAATTGAAGCTAATGATTGCTGCAATGCGGTGCGCGGCAAAAGTGACGGAGCAAGCTCACCTGTTCCGAGCCGAATCATTTGTTCGTTTGGTTCGTAATCGTTAATGAGCTGAATCGTATCGATATTCGGTTTGTGAATGCTGTCGTTAATGTGCTGTTGCCAGTTCGGTGTTGGCAATAACGTATGCCAAGGACTTGCTGTAACAAATGTGCCGCGACCGACGTATGCTTCGAGTAAACCACGTGCCTTTAGTTCATCAAGAGCGCTCGTAATCGTGCTGCGGTTTACGTTAAACTGCATCGCAAGTGCACGCTGCGTCGGTAGCTGCATGCCTATAGGAAAGTCACCGCTCGCAATACGTGTTGCAATCCATTCAACAATTTGTGTATGCAGCGATATATGATGTTGCTTCGTTGGTTGCCAGTGCATAGTAGCTCCTTTCATTGGTTGGGTAAAAAACGATCCAATTGGCTGTTTTCTTTCAGTATAACGTAGCGTACAGTGAAAAAGGAAATGGAGTGAACACGATGGACGTAATTTTACACGGCATTATTTTAGCATTCGGTTTAATTTTGCCTTTAGGTGTACAAAATGTTTTTATTTTTACACAAGGCGCAACACAGCATACGAGAAGAAAAGCAATACCAGCAGTTGTGACCGCTGCCGCATGTGATACGCTGCTCATATTAATTGCGATTTTCGGCTTATCGTTCATACTGTTGCAGCACGAGACGCTACGTACGGTCGTCATGAGCGTCGGCATTTTCTTTTTGCTATATATGGCGTACTCGATTTGGCATGCGACTCCTTCGATGAATATGAATGAGGAAGCGTTATCGACGAAAAAACAAATAATGTTTGCAGCGTCTGTATCTATTTTGAATCCGCACGCGCTGCTTGATATTGTCGGTGTAATCGGAACGAGCGCGCTCGCTTACGATGGCACAAAGCTATTTTTATTTGCGACTGCCTGCATCATCGTTTCATGGATATGGTTTTTTGCGCTCATGCTTGCAGGCTCGTATTTAAAAACGCTACGCCATGCACAAACTGTACTCGTGCGTATTAATAAATGCTCTGCGCTATTTATCGTCGGAATGGCGTTGTACTTAGCAATCGGGCTTTTTTAACTGCTGAAAAACTAAAAAAACACGGAAATTCAGTGTCATTCACTTTGAATTCCGTGTTTTTTATAAGTAATTAACGTACGGTGCGATTATCTAGTTGTCGTTAAAACGTGACATCGACATCATACGTAGCGCGTACGTCTACCGATTGTTGCTCGACTAGCTCGACGTTCATAAACAATGAGTGCGTCAGTGGTGGGATTAACAAATTTTGTTCTTCAATATCTTGAAAATACGCTGTGACAGTGCCGCTACTTTTTGGCGCCAGCTCTTCAAAAAATGCCATCGTACCAATATTGACGTCGACTTCATCAAAGCGAACAGTCTGTGCAGTTAAATAGAGCGTTTCATCTGTTTCATTGTCATATTGAAACAGCACTTCGACCATATTGCCGACATCGTCATGTGATTTGCGCACAATCTTTTCGACAACGAGCGTATATTGGTCATTTTGTGTGACGACTTCATTGAGCGTAATGCTCGGGGCGTAATTCGATTCTCGGTCGTCGTACGGCTCGCCACCACCTGCAATACAGCCAGACAACATAAATGCACTTAACACAATCGTAGACCAACGTTTTTTCATATACAAGCTCCTTTGTATGATGCTTTTTGTTTAGTGTACCGTAATTTTTACGTAACAGGTAGTATTATTTGTCATCTATTTAATAGGAAGATAATCGTAAAAAAACAATTTTACAAACCGCAAAAAATCTTTTATGCTTATAGCACTACATGTAGAAAAGAGGCACCAGATGATTCGACAAGCGACAGAGCAAGATTTAGAAAGTATTTTACATATTTATAACGATGCGATTTTGCGTACGACAGCTGTGTATGCGTATGAAGCGCAGACGATGGCGCAGCGTAAAGAATGGTTTGCTCAAAAACAAAAAGACGGCTTTCCAGTGCTTGTGTTTGATGTAAATGAAAAAGTAGCTGGTTTTGCGACGTTCGGACCGTTTCGTGCATGGCCGGCGTATAAGTATAGTGCAGAACATTCGATTTATGTAGACGGCACATATCGTAAAAAAGGAATTGGCTCTCAGCTATTGCGTGCGATCATTGAGGCAGCGGAAGCTCATGACGTGAAGACGTTAGTTGCAGGCATTGATGCAGCAAATGTCAAAAGTATTGCATTGCATAAAAAATTTGGCTTTACACATAGCGGTACTATTAAAAATGCTGGTTATAAATTTGAATCATGGCTCGACTTAGCATTTTATCAGCTCGACTTACAAGGGCCAATTGAGCCAACAGAACAATAAAAACATCGCCATTTTAGATTAATTCTACAATGGCGGTGTTTTTTGATTCTTTTTACGTATATTTAATACTATAATAAAGCATTTTTTTTAGGTTTCAGTTTGAATATTCTTCGTACAGAGCGAAAATATCATTTCAAATGAACTAATTGTAAAATAATACCTTTAAACAAGTAAAATAAAATCAATACAACTTATACATATATAGTTTGAAAGTTGTCGTAAAATAGACTTAATTGTATTTAGAGGCAATGAAAAAAAGCGAAAAAAACTATACAAATAGAAGCAGTTCATAAAATTGTATTAAAATAGCCAAAAAAATATGGTAAAACTATAAATGTAAAAGTTAAAGAATATTACGTATATTGAATAGCTAGCAAAATTGCAATTGTCGTAATGCAGCTGCGATTAGTTAAGGCAGAAAATATTTCCTGATGGATTCCTTAATCATTCTTGTCGTTTTGTTTCTCACGGATGAATCATTTTAAGGTACGAGTTGTTCCATCTGGAGTTTTGCCGCGTGCTCGGTCATTTTAAATAGTACGTTTTATTCGTATAAGTGCTTAAAAAGTATATTAAACTTAAAAAAAGGAGAATGAAAAAGATGTCAATTAAACAGAAGTTACTTGTAAGCTTTAGTAGTGTCATATTGTTGCTCATCGGCTTAGCGATTTTCTCCATTATCCAGTTATCAAAGGTCGACGAAGATTATACGTTTTTATTAGAAGACCGTGCGCATAAAGTGATGGAGTCAACGAAAATTCAAAATGCAATTTCGATGCAAGGCTTAGCATTACGTTCATACTTATTACGACAAGATGCAGCAGATGCGAGCATTATTGAAGAACAAAACAAAGTGATTGCAGAGACAATTGAGCAAATCGAACCGATGTTTACCGTGCAAGAAATGATTATAGAGATCGAAAATATTAAGACGAACCACACTCAATACATGAAGTATGCAGAAGATATTATGACGTTGGCAGATCAAAAAAATGAGCAGCAGGCCGAGCGTGTTTTATTCGAAACGGCATTCCCAATCTATACATCAATTCAGCAATCGATTAATAGCATCGTTGCATACCAAACGAATGAAATGAACGGTACGAGTGCGGATACGACAGATAGTGTATCAACGAGTAAAATGTTGTTAATAGGCTTATCTGTAACCGGTACAATTATCGCGCTTTATTTAATGTATACGATTATTAACGGCATTACGAAGCCACTGCGTCATTTAACGACGTCAGCACAAATTATTGCAGACGGTGACTTACGTATTGATGATATTAAAGTGACGACGAAAGACGAGCTACATGAATTAGCACAATCGTTCAACATGATGAAAAATAATTTACATCAAGTTATTACAGATGTGCTAGCAAACGTGTCGAGCACAACAGCAGCGAGCGAGCAGCTTTCAGCAAGTACGGATGAAGTGGTGGAAATGACGAAGGATATTACGACACGTATCGATATCATTGCAGAAAATAGCGTTCAAGCGGCAAAAATGGGTGAAGATTGTGCAGCAGCAACAGATGAAAGTGCAAAAGGTGTTGGACGCATTGCTGAATCAGCCCAAATGTTAAACGAGCGTGCATCATCAATGGAAGTGATGGCATCTGAAGGTGGTAAAACACTTCAAACGACGAAGGAGCAAATGAGCGTCATTCAAAAATCATCGTATGAAACGAAAGAGCGCATTCAACAATTAAGCGAGCAATCAGCTGAAATTGAAAACATTACAAAAGTAATTACAGACATTACAGATCAAACGAACTTACTTGCATTAAATGCCGCAATTGAAGCAGCGCGTGCAGGCGAGCATGGTAAAGGCTTCGCAGTAGTAGCCGATGAAGTGCGTAAACTTGCTGAGCAATCGAAGCAATCCGCAACACAAATTGTTGAGTTAACGTCACTTATTCAAAAAGATACGAAAGCTGTTGAAGAAAGCGTTAATATTACAGTTGGAAATATTGATGAAGGTGTGGCGTACGTAGAAAACGCGCAGCACTCGTTTACGCAAATCGTTGAATCGGTATTAGATATGGCGAAGGACATTCAAGACGTGTCCGCTTCTGCAGAAGAAATGACAGCAGGTACAGAGGAAGTTGCTGCTTCTGTATCGGAAATGTCAGAGTCAGCAAAACATGCATCAAAGGAATCAGCATTAATTGCTGCAGCTTCAGAGGAACAAGTAGCGACGATGAGTGAAATTAACGGTGTTGCCAAAACGTTAACAGAAGGTGCTTTAACTGTACAAGAGCAGTTAAATCGATTCAAAGTATAATACATGTATATTGATTAGCACTTTGCACATAGTGAAATGAATGTTTTTTTATCAGGTCTGTTGATTCGCCACTTTTAAACAGCTGAATTGGTTGTTTTCAGCAGCAAAACTGAAATGAATACAGCATGATAGTGGCATGGAGCCGCCATACGCAAAATGCCAGTTTAATGGCTAATCAACACGCTTGATATTAATTAGCACCTTGCACACTTTTTCTATGTGTCAACTAGATAACATGTAGTTGAGTATGTGCGACGATTGTTTTTTAGGAAAGCTCGTGATGCATAATGAACATTGTGTTCGCTGCTGACTGTTAAAAATACAGGTCGCAATATGTGTTCAGCACTCGCCGACTAACATGCTTAATATAATAATTATAAAATTGCCGTGTGAGCCTTTAAATTAAGCGCTCATACGGTTTTTTTTTTTGAGGAAATATGCTGTTGAAAAAATGATGTAAATAATGCATTTATGACTATGTATAACAGCTGTGTGGATTCGCCACTTTTATAGAGCGGAATCGATTGTTTCATGAGATCAAAGCGATTTTGTCATAGCAGGGCGCGTGCGGTGAGACCCCATCGAGAACAGCTCGTGTTATAATGACTTTTTGAACTGGATATTTTTTACGCTAATTTACCTTAATAAAGCAATTTTTTTCACGCTAATGTAAGTTACATTAAATGTTTGTATGAATTTTCTAAAAAATATAGGTGAAAATATTTGTTAAATCATATATTATAGGAATAAGGTCATGAGTCTAAATATTTGGATAATTTACATATGAGCGTATGTTGTTTTGCCACTCATGTTCGATAAAAGGGTTTTCGAACGTAAGTGTTACGATAGGTCAATACGTTTTGGGGGAATGTGGAGAATGTTTCAATCGATGAAGTGGAAAATGATTGTACCAATTTTGATGGCAGTTGTGTTAGTAATTAGTTGTTTTGCATTATACATACATGATGTGACCGAGCGCAGCATTCATGAGCAAGGGGAGGCGCTTGTTGAATCGGTTAAGCTCGGTCTAGAAGGCGCGACATTGTCTCGTGAAGTTGCCGAGGACATTATGGAAAATGAAATGATTGCACAATCGGTTTTAATTTCATGGACGCTTGAAAACGGTGTTACACATGAGGACTTAAAGCAACTAGCAGAGCGCGGCAATATTGATGAAATTTGGAGCACCGACGCATTAGGAAATACGACACTCACGTCGATTGCACCGAAAATTGATTTTAACTTTGGCTCTGACCCTGAAGGACAAGCACAAGAATATATGCAGTTGCTCGAAAACCCAAACATCGCAGTGACGCAACCTGCACAAGTACGTGATATTGATGGTGAATTTTATAAGTTTGTAGGAACTGGCTCATGGAATCCAGCAAGTCCTAAAATTATTCAAGTAGCACGCCACGGTCAAAAGCTTTTAGACTTAGAGGCGCAAATCGGTAAAGAGTTTTACATGACGCAGCTACAACAGCATTTAAATGATACCGTACTATATGCCGCTGTTGTGACGAAGGAAGGCGAGGTGCTAGCGAGTACAAATGACGATGAGCGCACGTACAGCAAGGATCAGCTAGCAGTAAGCGAAACGACGTCAGAAAAAGGTACATTAAATGGCGAGCGTGTCATGAATTATTTCATGCCGCTGTCAGATGGTAATACGTTAGCAATTACGCTATCAAATGACGTATTAACGATGATTACGAAGGCGACCATTATCGCAAGTATTATCGCCGTGGCACTCGTTGTCCTTATTGCAGACCGCGTCATTTCATGGCAAATTCGCCGCATTACGCGCGTGAGAGATTCATTGACGGACATTAGCTCAGGAGATGCCGATTTAACGAAGCGTATCGTCATTCGCGCTAACGATGAAATTGGTGAGCTTGTTGCTGCATCAAACGCCGTAATGGACAACTTCCAAGACATTATGATTGAGCTGAAGGAGCGTGCGCAAACAGTTCACGAAACGTCAAAGCATATTCAACAGCTATCTGTTGCAACAACCGATGCATCACACGACATTGAGCAGCAATCAAAAGGTGTTGCGAACGATTCGCACGTACAGCTAGACAATATTGAAGCGAGCTCACTTGCAATGGAGGAGCTTGCACGTAACATTCAAGGTGTAACCGAATCGATTCGTGATATTTCACAGCAAACGAACACGATGGAAGACCGCGCATTAACAGGCTCGACTGTTATGAACGATTTAATTAAAACGCTTGAGCATTTACATGAGGAATCACGCACGTCAGTTGAGCGTACGAACGAGCTCGTGCAGCTATCAAGTAAAATTGGTGAGTTTACGAGCGTCATTTCAGGCATTTCGAATCAAACGAACTTACTTGCATTAAATGCGTCGATCGAAGCAGCACGTTCAGGCGAGGCTGGCAAAGGCTTTGCGGTCGTAGCTGATGAAGTACGTAAGCTTGCGGAAGAATCAAAAGTAGCAGCAGAGCGCATCGCCCACGTTGTATCCGATGTGCAGCACGAAACAGGACAAATTGTGGAAGCGATTTCTTCAACAGCTACAGTGCTAGATGAAGGTTTAACGGTCGCAAGTAAAGCGCACGAATCGTTTGACGGCATCGTAGGCGACATTCAATACATCGCAGACGAAGTTGAAATTGTATCAAAAACGACACAAGATATGTCTGTTAGCACGCAAGAAATTGCGACCGCATTCGAGGACGTTTCACTGTTATCGAAGCAAACGACTGCTCGTGTGGAAAGCGTTGCGAAATACGTAACAGAGCAAGTAGACAGCATGAAGACGATGAACGCCGAAGTGGAAACACTGTTTGACGTATCGTCCGAGCTGCAAGACATTACAGGGCATTACAAGCTAAAATAACGACGAAACGAGTTTGAATGTTCTAATATTCAGAGCGAGAATTTGATGACGGAGCGCATAACAGGGCGAAGTCGAACAGCAGAAAAGCGTTATCGGAAAAGTTTTTTCCGGTAACGCTTTTTTGTTCCAACCTTTTTCTTATTTACGACGCTAAATCGTTTTCAAAAAAGTGTTTGAATTTTTTGAATTATTTGTTAAGATGAAAAAGGTTAAACCAATATTGAACCACAGGAGGGGCCGAAATCGTCGGCTGAGATTGTGCACGATTGCACTGACTCTTTGAACCTGTAAGTTAGTACTTGCGTAGGGATGTGGATAGAAACCGACTTCAATTCGACGTCAGGCTCTGTCCTGGTGTCGATTTTTTTGCGTTCTATCCTTCTTTCTTTCGTGAATACGAGAAAGGAGAGGAAAACATGCGACAAACAAAATTATCGATGTACATTGAAATGGCGCTGTTTGCAAGCATGGCGAGTATACTCGACAAACTAACGATTGATTTTATGCCACAAGGAGGCGGCGTGAGTTTAGCGATCATTCCGATTGCGCTCATCGCCGTTCGCTGGGGTTTCGTTGCAGGCTGTACGACGGGGCTGCTCGTTGGCTTAGTCGATGTCGCAACGGGCGTGACGGTGTATCACTGGGCACAAGTGTTTTTAGACCATTGTTTAGCGAACATCGTCATCGGACTCATTGCGCTTTGTAACAAACCGATTCATGAGGCGCTGCGCACGAAAAAGAAGCGACGCATGCAGCTAACGGTCGCGACCGCCATGATATTTGTGTGCTTTTGCAAATTTATCGTTCATGTCGTGTCAGGCGTTATTTTTTTCGGCATGTATGCGAACGGGCAAAACGTTTGGATTTACTCGATTGTGTACAACGCAACACCGATCATTCCGACGACGATTGTATGCGTTGTCTGCTTTAATATGCTGCTACTTGCCGCGCCAAAGCTTGTGCAGCGTAGTAAACATGCAATGGCAATGTCGTAAATGAGGGAGTTTTTAATTTTAATCAATATCTATAGGTTACCGTTAGTTTACAGTGATGAGTTATTAACTGTTATAAATTGTAATGAAAATAAATTTACATTAAAATATTTATGAAAGGAGGAATTAGATGTTAGAAATTTCTAAAGAAGAGCTAATGACTTTGAGTAATGATCAATTTTTTAAACGTTTCATTTCGGCATTTTATTCGAAAGACTCTTATAAGCAGGTTTATAGTAAATTGAATACACATGTATTGCGAACACTGAACAAACCGTTTGTTGAGTTCGATTACAGAGATTATGAATCTATACAGAATAAGAAAAATATTAGTGAAGATGTTAAAAATTATGCTTCTACGTTATTTAAGTTTTTATTTTTAAAAGGAATTTTAAAACATGAGGAATTTAATCATATATTCGCGTTAGAAAAGGTAAAAGAACATTTTGCTAGTAGAGCTAAAAATAAGGATAGAATTAAAGTTACGGAAGGGTCAGAAAAATTAAATGCATTAAATTTTGAGGAACTATTGAATATTGAAGAATTCTATTTGTCTTCTCAAAATGATTTGGATTCTTTGAAAAAGAAGTTTCTTTGGCATTTAATTAGGTTCTATGATTTTAAAAATCAACAAATATTAGATATAAAGAGCCAAGATTTTAGCAATGGACAATTAAATATTGCTGGAAAAACTATTGATCTTCCAAAAGATGTTGAAGAGTTACCTGAACTACTAAGTAATACGAAAAACGATGGCTTTACAAATTTAAGTGGTATCTTAAAGTCACTAGGGAATCAGTTGAATATAGAAAAGAATTTGATTCCCACCATTATTCGCAATACTAAAATAGTAAATACGATTTGCTGTCCAAATTGTCAAGAAGAGTATACTTCAAATTTAAACAACTGGTGTGCTATTGAAGAAAAGCTAGTTTGTAAAGCTTGTGGAGATTACTTGAAATATGCTTATTCTTATCAAGAATTAAGTAACAGTCCTATTGAAAAGGTAAATAATCAAGAAAGAAATTTGCGTAATAAAGAGAACTTTGAAAAGAACAAGAAAAAGTTAATTGAAAATGGGATAGATTTTCAAAGGTTGAATGCCATTTTTGAAGAGATAGGAAAATTAGGAGAAGAGTTCGTTTACAACCTAGAATATTCTAGATTAATAGACACTAAATATGCTAATTTGATTGATAAAAGCCCGGCGAGAAATCCAAAAAATGGATACGATATTTTATCTTATGAGAAAGATGGAACCAAATTATTTATAGAAGTTAAAGCTACTACTTCATTAGATGATGAATTTTACATATCAAAAAATGAGTTAGAAACAGCAGAAAGAATATTAAAAGATGGTGGAAAATATCAAGTTTGTTTTATTAAAAATATATTATCAGATCAGCCAATTGTTACTAAGATAGACAACATTTTAGATGATTTGGTTTATTGCAAAGTTGCGCAAAGTTGGAAGATAAGTATTTTAGAATAAAATATAAAAAATCTGATAGAGTATATATATGACAAGATATGAGGAATGTACCGTTCTGACGTGTAGGCGGCGACTTCTGCGGGAATAGCACGAGCCGAAAATCCATTTTTGGCGGCTTGTCCGTCAAAAATTAGTTGAGGCCGTGCCCGCGAAAAGCGTCCGCCGAAACAAAAGAACGGCTACCGTATGAAGTTCAGTGTATACATCATACGATATTTATCGAGTTGTCGCTAAAGTTGACAGTGATGGGCTTGAGCTGAGCCTCTGGAACGCGCGCCGCAACATACGAACTGCCAATGTAATGATTAAGCGAAGCACATATCCACCGTGCTTCGTTTTTTTGTGACGTATTACGCTATATCTATTTCATTATGCTGTGACAAAAGACTACTATTTATGTGTTTTATATGATAAATACGATAAATGTCGTGTAAATGCGTGCTGAGAGGGTAAGGGAAAAGTAGTCAGTTTCGACAACGATACGTAGGAGGATGATCGCATGCATTTTCAAGAGTTGTACAAGTTGGACGTACAAAGGAAAAATCGGGTCGGCTATACAGTATTGATGATTACGTTTTTGTTAGGGTTAATTGTGAATTTACTCATTCAAACGCCAGGGTATGTTGTGCCATCGATTGCGCTGTCGTCGGTTATTTTGACAGTTGCGTTTTTATTGCAAAGGCGCAATGAAAAGATGCAGCAAGCGTTTGCGTTTGTGATGGTGACGACGCTTTTTTTCGTGACGGCAGGGTCGATTTTGTCTGGGCTTGTGGAAGCAGGGACGCTCATTTTGCCATTTTTCTATTTGTTTATCGCCAGTTTATCGAACCGTCAGCGCGTGCTGTTATATACGTCGGTGCTAACGTTCGGGTCACTTGCGTGGATTCAGCTTGAAGGAACGGGAACGATTGTTGCGCGGCTTGAAAATGCGTACTTGCTTGCGACACTTGCGATTGTGTGCATTCATTTCCAAATTAAATTTGCGAACGAGCTATTTCGTCGAACGGCTGATGCGTACGAGCAAATGGCGCAGGTGGTAGAAACACAGTCAGCTCAAAATGTGAAGCTCGAGCAAGCGGTCATGGCGATTACAACGAATTTGCAAGATGTGAAACAAGAAAACGATCATACGCTACATGCGCAACAACATATGATGCAGGCAATGGCGGACGTTCAGCACGATGCGCGCACACAGTCGGCACATATTACAGGCGTTGTTGAAAGCACGCAATCGACGCAAGAGCGTATTACAGCGATGATGGAAAAGTTGGAGCGCGTTGTTGCGAGTGCGAATGATGCGGGGAAAACGGCGGCAGATGGCAAGGACGTCATGCAGCAAATGAAAGCGCAAATTGACCATTTCCGTGAGTTTTTTGATGATTTACGACGCACGTTTGATAATTTGTCGACGA
Source organism: Caryophanon latum (assembly GCF_001700325.1). Taxonomy (GTDB): domain Bacteria; phylum Bacillota; class Bacilli; order Bacillales_A; family Planococcaceae; genus Caryophanon; species Caryophanon latum. The sequence goes on along the minus strand of NZ_MATO01000036.1, from coordinate 4,302 downwards.
AAATTACGGAGACGAATACGCTCGCAAACTCGATTAAAGAAATTACCGATCAAACGAATTTGCTTGCACTTAATGCGTCGATCGAAGCGGCTCGTGCAGGCGATGCAGGAAAAGGCTTTTCGGTCGTGGCAGAGGAAATTCGAAAGCTGGCGCATATGACAGACGAGACGTTGCTTAAAATTAATACGAATTTAGACGAGGTCAATGTGTATAACGAAACGGCACGTACGAAGCTTCACGGCGGGGTCGATACGGTGCATACACAAGTGGAGACGACCGACAAAACAGCGGAGACGTTTGAGACGCTGTTTGTCATGATGGAACGCTTTACGCGCGAGCTACAAGCATTCGCTGCAGATACGACGCAAATTGAAACGAATGCGGCGGATATTTATGCACGCTCCGAAGCTTTCTCGACGTTGTTTGAAAACAGCAGTGCGATTTTAACGACGATGTCTGCCACGCTTGAGCAAATGATTGCGACGCAGCACACGTCAACTGCGACGATTCGCGCAACGTACGATGAAGCGCAGTCGATTATGACATAAAAAATAGCCTCCACATTGCAATGAAGTGGGGGCTGCTTTATCGTTTCGGTACATATATGTAATCTGTATCGCAGTCAATGATGACATCGACGTGCAGCTCGGCGTCGTATGGCAGTAACTCGAATGAATATAGCCGACAAAAAACAATCGGTATCGGTTCATCGCTTGCGTATCGCTTTGCTTGCTTATACATTTGGCGCAGTTGTAATACGGAATGCGCTTTCCCAAAACATTGAACGTCTTGTACGTAGCTTTCAAATTCCACAATCATGCTTTTAGGAAATGCCGCCAACTTCATCGCATACGAACGGAATTTCGATAATGTGTGAGGACGAAATGCCATATTCGCTATACGTGCCGCCGACAGAAACGGTGTACGTCGTTTTGTCAGCGCTTAATGTCGCATCAAAGCCGAGCTGTGTCCACGTCGCATGCTCGTTTACTGCCGCTGATGTAATCGAATAAAATGCGTCAAATAGCTGACGACCTGCTTCGGTGTTCTCGCTTAGTTGTGTGTTGAATGCACCTTCAAAGCGAATGTCGGCTGAGAACGTGTTGGATTGCAGCGTCACAAATTTTGGTACAAGTGCAGGGCTTACCGGTTCGTCATTTGTTTGCACGACCATTTTCGCTTTCGCACGGGCTGACGCAATCTGCTCAAATTGTTCGACGCTGAGCCAATCGTTGTCGGTAAATTTTGCAAGCGGCTGTAGCTGTAGCTCGACATCATAGCCGATGCCGTTAATGCGTTCGATAATTTCTTCATATTGTGCGTAATACGTCGCTTTTTGTTCTGGCGCAACGTGAATCGGCGTCAGCGTGAGCGGTTCGATCGTTTCAACTGCGATCGGTTGAGCAGGCGCCGGTTTGTCGGCACAGCCTGCAAGCAGCAATGCCCCACCGAGCGCGTACATATGTAATTTCAAATGTGACACCTCATTTAATGTAGTAGTTGCGGCGTAGTATACGTATGTAAAATAACCGCTGCCTTTTGTTTAAAATACGTAATTTCCTCGTCTGAAAAACGCTCCGTCATTAAAATTTTTAAATATTCGCCAATGAACGGCCCAACGACATGCGGTGCGACTTTCGCCTTCTCCATGACTGTATCAAGTAGTGCATCTAAAATTTGTATGCGCATACAAAATTCTCCCCTCGAAAAAAATCAATGTATTTAGTATAGCACAAAACATTTTATATATTCGGAAAAATAAAAGGATAGGCAATACGATGTTTATTATATACAATAAATGTAAAGGAGGAATATGAATGTTGAAAATGTTAGGGCAAGTGGCAAGCGAAGCAATTGCGAAAGCATCAAGCGGTGCCGGGGACTTTATCGGTGATCAGCTAGAAATGCGTGGCAACGAAAAAACAGGGCAATGGGTGCGCGAAGCAACGAAAGGCGTCGGACAAGCATCGGGCAAAAGTGTGGAGTTGCTTTCGACATTAGCAGAAGGGGCGTATAAAACGACGCGCGGCAGCATCGAAAAGGACGAATGTATGCGCGATGATGGGTTAGACGACGTAAAAGATAGCGCGAGAACGGTCGGCAAATCAATCGTATCACTCGTTCAAGGTGTTACGACGAGCGCCTACGAAACGACAGCTGGCATCGCTACGCAAGATTACGACCGCATGCGCGCTGGCTTATGGAAAGGCTCACAAATTGCGATCGTTGCCGTAGCAGCAGTCGGTGTTGTAGATTTCATTGACGGTGGCGACGTCGTATACGCAGAGTCATTGAACGATCATTACGAAGGCGACGTGCACCCAGAGACGAGCGTGCCGTTTGAACGTACCGAAATTCAATATGCGGGCGAAACGATTTCAGGTGTGTACCCTGTATTTGAAAGCGACTTTAGCGCACAGCTAGCACCGAGCGATTATGAGTTATCGGACAGTGCGCATGAAAAAATGGCGAACGCTCAGCTGTACGATGCGATTCAGCACGACGCAGCGCTCCAACTATCACTCGGCTTATCGGACGACGAAGTGAGCGCATTGCTTCATAACGAAACACCAGCAGGCTACACATGGCATCATCACGAGCAGCCAGGGCATTTACAGCTAGTTGATGCACAAACACATAACGACACAGCACATACAGGCGGACGCTTCATTTGGGGCGGCGGCAGTGAGGCGAGATAAAATACATTAAAAGAGCATGTGACAGAAGTGGACTTTCATGTATAATGAATGTACCAGTGAAAAGATATAAAAGTATTTTGTAATGAAGGCTCTCTAAAATTTGAGGTTTTAGACCAGTGTAATTTTAGAGAGTAGTAAAACTAACATATAACACATGACGCAACCGCCAAGTTTTAGACCAGTGTAATTTTAGAGAGTAGTAAAACTAAGTACGTGCCAGGCAATCGTACAATCGAGTTTTAGACCAGTGTAATTTTAGAGAGTAGTAAAACCGGAAAAATGAGAAGCGGAGGGAATGAGCAGTTTTAGACCAGTGTAATTTTAGAGAGTAGTAAAACGCTCTAAACTTCTCAGCTTCCGGCGCTCCGTTTTAGACCAGTGTAATTTTAGAGAGTAGTAAAACATGAAGATGCCGACGAGTGCTTGGACACAAGTTTTAGACCAGTGTAATTTTAGAGAGTAGTAAAACGCAACAAGAGGCGAAGAGCGCGATTGAGTTTTAGACCAGTGTAATTTTAGAGAGTAGTAAAACCTCGTCTGCCGTGCGCGCAAAGCCGAATGAGTTTTAGACCAGTGTAATTTTAGAGAGTAGTAAAACGGATGGGCGGTATCGCAGAGAATCTGTAAGTTTTAGACCAGTGTAATTTTAGAGAGTAGTAAAACTTATCCGTGCAATCCAGATTGACGTTGCGCAGTTTTAGACCAGTGTAATTTTAGAGAGTAGTAAAACCCGTTGATGGACATGCTGCAGTGAAAATTGGTTTTAGACCAGTGTAATTTTAGAGAGTAGTAAAACTAATCGACGGCTATGACCGTTATCAACAAACGTTTTAGACCAGTGTAATTTTAGAGAGTAGTAAAACGCGCAGAAGATTTTGCGCGGTACTTTGAATGTTTTAGACCAGTGTAATTTTAGAGAGTAGTAAAACGGGGGAATACCCGGCTGAAGCATTAATCGGGTTTTAGACCAGTGTAATTTTAGAGAGTAGTAAAACCATCAACACAGAGGACTACTTAACGCTTGTGTTTTAGACCAGTGTAATTTTAGAGAGTAGTAAAACAAGTAAAACAGTAGCTAGTGCAACGAGTGAGTTTTAGACCAGTGTAATTTTAGAGAGTAGTAAAACCATCCGCGCCGTGCCGCTACACACATGGCTGTTTTAGACCAGTGTAATTTTAGAGAGTAGTAAAACAAGCACCAAAGAAGAAAACAACAGGCGGCAGTTTTAGACCAGTGTAATTTTAGAGAGTAGTAAAACCAATACATCAGCGCAGCAATGAAGCAAGCGGTTTTAGACCAGTGTAATTTTAGAGAGTAGTAAAACGCTGACGTCTTACGGGCAATCGGATGACGAGTTTTAGACCAGTGTAATTTTAGAGAGTAGTAAAACGCTCTTGGTTGTGCGCCGCGATTTCTTCTGGTTTTAGACCAGTGCAATTTTAACAAATCATTAGTAACTTTTATGTAACGTGCAGAGCTATCTCTGCGCGTTTTTTATTGTGCGCCCAGCATGCGCATAATCTTTAGGGTGTTAGTCCCGAGCCCCGAAGGCTGAAGTAGAGGTTAGCCAAGAGCAAGGGTGTCCGTGGTGACGCGGAATCT
>NZ_MATO01000035.1 GCF_001700325.1 Caryophanon latum | reverse complement strand
TCAAACATATTTTCTTAACTTGATGGCTATGGGACAGCCCCTTTCCATTTTGATTTCTGTCGTATTTCTATAAGTTCTTATAAACATTTAAATATTTTTCTAAATAATTTTCATCTAAATCGTGTAGCCTATCAATAAGTCTTACACACGCTTGTTGCAGCAACTCATCAAATATTTGTTGAATGCTCGATTGTGTTAAATGCATAGCGCCTCCCCCTTTTTACATTTAGTATAAGAAACGATGCGCAATTCGTAACCGTTTGTGCCGAAATTTAAATTTTCACACTATGTATTATCCAGTGTTTCTATGCAAAAATAATAAAATCACGTGAACGTTATCACAAAATAGTCTATAATTGAACAAGTTAAAGGCATTTATTTTGCACATCGCTTGAATGTAAAGGAGCAATTTATGAATATTCATCCATTAAAAATTACAAGCACATTAGCTGATGAAACACGTTACTCGATTTATGAATATATATTAAAAGTCAAAAAACCCGTAACGGTGCAGCATATTGCCGAAACATTTCATATTCATCCGAATGTAGCGCGCCTACATTTAACGAAGCTAACGGAAATTGCGGTCATTAAAGCTGAATTTGAGAAGACGGGTAAAGGCGGTCGACCGGGGCGCATTTATTCCGCGCTCGAAACAGGTGTATCGCTTAACTTTCCGCGCCAAGATTTCCAACATCTCGTAACGTGGCTATTCGCCTTACTGAAAAAGCTCGGACCTGATGCGGTCGAAGCTTGTAAAGAAATCGCTTATGAAAACGGCAAGGAGAGCATGGAAAAAATGATGGCTATACCAACGCGCTCGATGACATTTGAACAGCGCGTCGAAACGTTAAGTGATAGCGCCTCATTGATCGGCTATGCAGTTAACGTGGAGGAAACAGAGACAGGACGCAAATTATTTTTCTCTTACTACAACTGTCCGTTCCGCTCGCTGTTATCGGAGGAAGGCGCGCTCATTTGTCCGCTTCATGAGGCGTACTTACAAGGGCAACTTGAAGCATTGTTTGACGTTGATGAATTTACGCAAGTGAGCAGCATGCATCACAATTGCGAAAATTGCTTATACGAAATTAATATTCGCGATTAACATAAACAGTTTACACCTTCACTAAAATCACCTACAATAGAAAATATAGGTGATTTCGAGTAAAAAGGAGGTAAAAATAATGGATAACATGTTCAAAATGATGGGTTTCTGGACTGCTATTTTTACTGTTTTATTTTATATTGGTGACATGCACACCGTTGCCTTGATCTTTTTAACGAATACCGGACTGTTTGTTTTACTAGGCTTTATGAATTTATCTGAGCGTATGTATATGTATGTGTTCGCTGCGTACTTAACGGTATTTTTCGCTGGCTTTACGTACTACACGACATTTATGCACACGCCAGGCATGCATTAAAAAAGCGCCATTCGACATATGTCGGATGGTGCTTTTTTGTTAAAAGCCGTTTAAAAACGGGTTGCTATTCATTTCTTGCTCCGGCGTCGTATATTCGCCATGCCCTGGGTAAAGAATCGTCTCCTCAGGTAACGTTAACAGCTTCTCTTGAATCGATTGCGTTAACACTTTCATCGAGCCGCCAATTAAATCGGTACGTCCGACGCTGCCACGGAATAACGTATCCCCGACAATCGCAAAGCCGTCCTCTTTAAAAATGTATGACACGCTGCCTGGTGAATGTCCCGGCGTATGCGCAACGTTAAACGTAAACGAGCCAATCGTCATGTCGCCCTCTTTTGTAATGAGATGCTCGTCCTTTGCCGGCTGCATCGAATAATTCGGCAGCTCCGCATATTTGCCTGAGCCGTTTTTTAGCGGATCGACTAGCCAGCTTTTTTCCTCTTTATGAATGTATAACGGCACGTCGTATTCCTCACGTAGCGCATCGACTGCACCGATATGATCAAAGTGCGCGTGCGTCAGTAAAATTGCAAGCGGCTTAACGTTTTGCTTGCGCAGCTCCTTCATTAAAAAAGCCGCTTCCTCACCTGGATCAAAAATTAAGCATTCCTTATCTTTGTTAGAAACGATGTAGCAATTTGTTTGTACTGGGCCTAAGCTATACCCTCGAATATTTAACATATGTTCACCTCGCTTTCATCATATCATAAGCAACCGTACACGTTAATGCCCGCTGCTACGAATTGCTCTAAACGAAAGTGATAAAACAACACAAAACAGAAAATAAACGATTATTCAAGATAATTACATACAAAACATCGACAAAACGAACGCAACCTTATACAATAATAGAAAGCAACTACCTGATGTGAAAGGAGTGTTTCGTCAAATGAATTTATTAATGATTATTTTTGGCTTGATTGCGATTTGCGGCTTGCTTGGAATCGTACAATCAATTCGTGAAAAAAATGTATTAGCACTCGTTTTTAATGCTGGCGCTGCTGCCATTTTCGGCTGGTTCGTCGTCATGACAATATGGCATCAAGGCTTCCCACCGACACTGCATTAACAAAAAAGCGTTTCAAAGCAACAACGGTTTGTATGAAGCGTCGTCAAAAAGTAAAAAAGTGCCATCAGGACATGTCCTGATGGCACTCGTTTATTTATTGGGCTGCTTCATGGTCAATAATTAACTGACCCGTTTGATCATCGTAAAAGCGCAATAAATCGCCGTTAATGAGCTTATCTGAATACTCCAGCTCCATGTTCGCACGCTCAATATATGGCTCACATAGCGCGCTATCGGTCTGCTCTCCGCTGCTTCGGTCATAACAAACTTCGCCTGCATACACAAGCTCGTCTGTAATAAAGCGACCGTCACGGAAAATGACGAAATCCTCATGCTCTGCTGAGAGTAAATCCGATCCCATTTGCATATCGTACTCTGTATCAATACCGAGTAAATGCAATACAGTTGGACGCGTATCGACTTGCCCTGCTACTTGCTCCATGACGCCGCCTTCTGTATAGCCTGGAATGTGAATAAATAGCGGTACTGATTGTAGCAATGCGCTATCATATGCTGTAATTTCTTCTTTATTTAAAAATTGTGCCATCGCCTTATTGTGATTTTCTGAAATGCCATAATGGTCACCATACATTACGATAATCGAATTGTCATAAATGTCCGTTTCCTTTAGCTGTTCAAAAAATAGCTCAAGTGATTCATCCATATAACGCACCGTCTGAAAATAACGGTTAAGCGTTGCCGAGTTCGACGTATATTCTGGAATCGACTGATCCGTCACATCTAACGTAAACGGGAAATGATTCGTCAGCGTAATCATGCGCGTCGCAAACGGCTGAGGCATTTGCTTCATAAGCTCCACGGACTGCTCAAAGAACGGTTTATCCTTTAAGCCCCAATTAACCGCATTGTCGTCGGTTACGTTATACGACTCCACATCGTAAAACTTCTCAATATTGAACGATTGATAAATCATATCGCGGTTCCAAAATGACTTGCTATTTGCATGCATGACGCTCGTGAAATAGCCATTATTACGCAGTTTCTCACTCATTGAATTGTACGTATTGCCACCGTGCGTAAAGAATACAGCACCGCGTCCTAAACCAAATAGCGAGTTTTCGGTAATAAATTCTGAATCCGATGTTTTCCCTAAGCCTGTTTGATGGTAAAAGTTATTGAAATAAAACGTATCATCACGACCTACTAACGAATTTAAAAACGGCGTAATTTCATGTCCATCCATTTGCTCATCAATGACGAAGCTTTGCAGCGACTCAAGTGAAATGAAAATGACATTGCGCCCTTCAAATTCCCCAAACAACTCACTGCGCTCAATTTTACTCGCATTGACGTAATTGCTTACTTCTACAAGCTCACTACCATCTGCTAATGCTCGCTGTGCTGATGATTTTGACTGGATATAAAGATCGTATAAATGGTAGTTGTACGTGCCGATATTTTTCACGAGCAGCTCACGATCAAAACTGCGCGTCAATAGCTGTGGTCGCTCCGTTTCAGCTAGCCCTAAATTCAGCACGAGCATTGCCGTCGCAAACGTGAAATATAGACGGCGTACTTGTGGTAGCACGATGCCATCTTGCTGCTCTACACGTAGCCATTTCACTGCACATACGATTATCACAACGTCTACGAAATATAGTAAATCCCAAATCGTTACAATTTCTGCTGCGGACGTACCTAAATCACCGAAGTTGCTCGTTTGAAATAGCACTGGCAACGTCACGAAATCATTGTAAAAGCGATAAAAGGCGACATTTCCGTACAGCACGACACTTAATATAATACTCGTCGTCACAATATAACGGTTACGCGCTTTTGTCGTTTTTAAAAATAACGATACGCCATAAATAATAAGTAAAAAGCTTAACGGATTAATCCATAAAATAAGCTGTTGCATAATGTTTTCAATATTTAAATCAAAGCTAACTTCATACGTAATTGCCGTTTTTAACCACGTTGCGATTATTGCAATCGCCAATATAGAATGTAGCGGCCATTTTTTTTGCTCCATCGCTCGAACATCCCCTCGCTGCTTCTTCTAGTTTGTTATGTGTGCCCCTTTGTCATATCCAACTTGCTGTCAATATTTCATCAGTGTACACGTCATATTGTTTACCTAATTTTGTTAACTAACGTCATTATATCATCACAAATCGATGTATTGTAAAGAACGATATGCGAAAATAATAAAAATGTTTACTTTATGTATACCCTATTACGAAAAATTAAACGATAGATCCATTTATGTCGTTATTATATAGACGTAAAATTGCTACAAAAGTTTCATAAATCGTGTAAAAAAGTAAACATATGCGTTTATTTTATGAAGCGCTATGACAATATAAAAAAGTATTAGAAGGAAAATCGTTTCCGCTAATACTTTTTTCATGTATACAATTTACTTATTGCTGCTTCCAAGCGTGTTGATTAGCCAGTCAATTGGCAGGCGCGTAATTGCGGCTTCGCTTTTCTGGGGCTCGGCTCAAGCCTCCGCAGCGCTCCTACGTCGCGCTTTACGGGGTCTTGAGGCACGAGCTGTTCCCTTAGAAGTCTCGCCGCACGCTCCATGCCACTAAAATGTAGCTTTTATCTCAGCTTTGCTATTAAAAATAACCGATTCAGCTGTATAAAAGTGGCTAATCAACAGACCTATGCTGCTTCTGCTCATACTTCGTTGCTTCTTGACGTAAAATAAGCATCGCCATTTGGAAATGTTGCAGCTCGATCGCTCCCATTTTATATAGCTCTTTCACTTCGTCTTCCATTAAATGCAAATCGCCTAAAAAGTCCGTCGTGTAAATGAACGTACCGTACTGCTTTAACAATTGCATAATATCATGTAAATTTTGCATGCCAATCTCCTTTATTGTTCTACAAGTAGCGTATCGACAGCACAATCATGTGGCTCTAGCGGAATGCTCGGCTGAAGCTGCTCACGAAAAGCCATCGCAATTTTATATGCACTCGTCTTCGGTAAGTAGCGATCGTAATAGCCGCCACCGAAGCCGATGCGATATCCTTCTTTATTATAAACGACACCAGGCACAACAATCACGTCGATTGCCTCCGGTGTTACATATGTATGTAGTTGTTCATTCGGTTCATATAAATGCCCGTACGTTTGCGCAAGTCCATCAAACGATTCGATTTCATAAAAATGCATGTCGCGCGTTTTTGGCGTGCATTTCGGAATGGCGACACGCTTTCCTTGCTGCCAAAGCGCTTCAATGAGCGGCTTCGTATCGACCTCTGGAAATGCCGACATCGTGACCGCAATGACATTCGCTTGCTTCATGCAGTCGTGTGCAAGTAGCTGCTGGACGAGTGTGGCTGAACGTGCTGCGTATTGTTCCTCGCTCATCATTTTTAGCTGATCGAGTGTTTGCTGACGTAGCTGCTGCTTCATGTAAAATCCCCCTCTAATTGAAAAAAGCCAAAACCACAAGTGGCTTTGGCTAATGTGCAATTACTTCGTTTCGCGGTGAAGAGTGCTCTTCTTATCGCGAGAGCAATATTTTTTAAGTTCAAGACGCTCTGGATTGTTACGCTTGTTCTTTTTAGAAATGTAGTTACGTTCGCCGCATTCTGTGCAAGCTAAAGTAATGTTTACGCGCATCATTAACCCTCCCACTCTAAATCAAGAATCGTTTTATAAATTTTTTTGAGCATGATTTATACGACTTACCCATTATAATACAACTAAAAAAAAAAATCTATACCCATTTCGTATAAACTTTTAACTTTTCGTATGATACAATGATGAAAGAATGAAGCGTATATGGCGCTGGACATACATATGAGGTGATACGATGGATTTTGGACTTCTATTAATGATTGTCGGGCTCGTTGTGATAATCGTCTCTTTCTTCTTTAAGGACGCATCCAAACAGCTTGCACAAGACGTTGAAGAATTATCAATGAATCTTTATGATGAATCAAACCGCTTAGCGAAGCGAGTAAAAGCATTAGAAGAAGAAATTATGATCGGTGCACCGATGCCGAAAACGAAAAAAAAGGATCCATTAACACAAGCGACATTAGCGGCCGCACAGCAAATTCAACAACAAGCTGCTAACAAATCGGTCAACCCGATTATCGTTAACCAAGTGCTCGCATTACAAAAGCAAGGCATGTCAGTCGCAGACATTAGCGCGCGTTCCAATTTATCAGAAGCTGAAGTCATTTCAGTCATTGCACAAAATGGAGGGCTTTCATCATGAGTAAGCAAAGCGTTCGTGGCTTCGGCATTGCAATTTTTCTTGTCGGCGCGCTCATTTATAGTATGAATAGCTTGAACATTCCACTGCCTGGTGTTGACGCAGACGCAGCGGCAAAGAAAGAGATTGAAGAATTACAACAGCAGCTTACTACAACACAGCAGCAACTTGAAGAAGCGAAGTCAGCAAAAAAAGAAGCTAGCGATGAAGAAGAAAAAGGCGAAGAAGTCATTGAAACGACAATTTCTGTTTTCCGCGGCAACACGGCATACGACATTAGCCGCAAGCTTCAAGATGAAGGGATTATCGACAACGCGCTACAATTTGAGCTGTTTTTAGCAAACGGTGAATATAGCCGACGCATTCAAATTGGTGAGTTTACCGTTTCAAGCGATATGACCGAGGAAGAACTTGCAGAAGCATTAACAACTCCTACACCGCTTCCACAAAACGACGAAGAGACAGAATCTGAGTCAGAGTCAGAAACGAATCTTGATGAAGAGCTGCCGACTGATGAGGAAAATGAAACGAATGAGGTCGAAGCAGAAGACGAACTTCTAGACGAAACATCGTTAACACAGCCGTAAATAACGAAAAGGTGTAGCCCAAGTTTTCACGACTTGAACTACACCTTTTTTACGTTACCGAAGCAGCTCTTCCGCAAAATAAACATGATGTAAAAACCAATAGTCCGACGCATTAAATAGCTGCTCATTTAAAATGAGTGCTGTCACATCTACTTTATGCTCCCGCAAAAAAGACGTTACTGCTTGCTGATACGTCGGCTCTAGCAGTCTATGCTCATCTAACGGCTTGCCCTCTGTAATAAAAATAATGTTCCCTGATTTTCGTTTGTCATTTTGACGAATAATTGTTAATGCAAAACTTAATGCTGGCAGTAGCTGCGCTTGTCCGTCCTCGAAGTGATGCATGAAATGAATAAGCTGCTCAACCGATACGTCACCGCGCTCAAAATAATAATGCCCCGTCACATCGTCCGCAAAAGGAATGATGCATAAATCGCGCCCGTGCTGCTCGGCAAGTTTGGCAATCAGCAACACGAGTGCTTTCGTTTGAATGTTAAACTGCTTCGTCGCACTCGTTTGTTCAACACAAATAATGTACGGTCCTTCCATTTCATATAGCTCGTGAAATGGCACGTACAGCACGTTGTTATGCTCGTGATAATTTGAATGTAGCAACGCCTCTGCTGCGCGCTTTTTTTTTAAATATTCCGTGACCGTCTCCGGTGAACCTTCGACGAAAAATTGGTGCTGCATTAGCTCTAGCTCCGCGCCATACGTATCGTTTGCAAGCAAATCGACCTCATCAACAATTTGCTTAAAAATGCGGCTATACTCAGCAATTTCCTTTACTTCAGCTGTATCAGCAATCATTTCTGCGATGACAATTTGCTCGTGAAACGTATAATGATGGAGCGCCTTCACTAAAATTTGCTCGACATATAGCGTAATACGGCGCATTTCATCGTACGCCTCCTCTGCTGCGCGCTCTAGCGTCGGCATATCGATAAACTCGTCATACATCATATGATAGCAATATTCCGTTATATGATACGCACCGACGAGCGACGATAGCGATTGCTGCACGGTCATGCGTCGAAACATCATGTACGTATTCGTCTCTAGCAGCTTGGCCAATAAGCGGTGATACGGCGTTTGTACGTCATGCACGTAATAGCTCGTGTCATCATATAGCGCAATAAAAATGTCTCGAAACAAAAATAAAAAACCTTCCTCATGGCGATGTGTATAAATGAAGCGCTGCGCCTTCGTTGATAGCTCCACTGCTTCAGCAAAACGCGCTAAGCTTTCTGGCGGACAACGAAGCGCACTGTGCGGCTGTTGTAGCTGCTGTAAAATCGTTTGTAGCATAATTCCATCCTCTTTCCATTTCGAAAAATGACAATTGTTACATTTATATTACTACAAAGTATCAAAGAGACATATAAATTTGCTCAACTATAATAAAAAAACGCGCAACACGTCAAGTGCCACACGTTTCTTTCATTATCAAGCGTGTTGATTAGCCTTAAAATTGGCAGTGCGCGTATTGCGGCTCGCTTTCCTGGGGCTCGGCTCAAGCCTCCGCACCGCTCAAGCCTCCGCACCGCTCCTGCGTCGCGCTTTACGGGGTCTTGAGTCACGAGCTGTTCCCCAAGGAGTCTCGCCGCACGCTCTCTGCCACTATCACGCTGCATTCATTTCAGTTTTACTATTGAAAACAACCAATTCAGCTGTATAAAAGTGGCTAATCAACAGACCTGCTTCATTATTTCACTTCATTTAACGCGTTAATCATATACTCCACCGATTCAACGATGCGCGTACCTGGGTTGTTGCCGAATAAGTCCGCTGGTAATACGTAAAACTGCCCATTTTTTACTGCGTCTAAATTTTTCCACGTCGCATTCGTATTCATTTGCTGTTCGAATGCGGCTTGCACTGCTTTTGGCTCCGAGTGCGTCAATAGGAAAATCGCCTGTGGGTTTTGCGCAACAATCAGCTCTGGACTAAGTGATGCATACGACGGATAGTTTTCTGTTGCCTCAAATTCCGCTGCGATATTCACACCACCTGCTGCATGTAAAATCGCTCCCGGTAACGACTGCGGAAGTGCCGCTAAAAACGTATTTCCTGCCCCGTATACCATTAACGCACGTACTTGTGAATCTCCATTTAACGCCGCAATGTCCGCTTCAATTTGCTCCGCTAAAGTTGTCGCTTGCTCTTCTTTATGTAGCATCGTGCCGATCATATCAATCGATCCAACGATGTCCTCTAACGTTTCTGGATTTGAATACACAACCGTTGTACCTTGTGCTTCGACTGTTTCCTCAAACTTCATAAACGACGGTGGTGCGATCAATACGTCTGCTCCGATTGCTGCAATTTGCTCAAAACTCGGGTTATGCGGGTTACCGATCGTTTGCACACCTTTTACTTCCGCTGGTGGCTCCGTTGACGTTTCAGGGCGTCCCACGACATTTGCCTCCAGCTTCACTAATACGTCAAGCTCCCCTGGGTTTAATGTCGCAACCGTTTCTGGTGGCTCGGCAAACGTATGCGACTCGCCAAGTGCGTCAACAATCGTATACGCCGATGCTTCCTCCGTCGTCGCGTTTACTGTCTCTGTTTTTGCTTCTTCCTCTGCGCCACATGCGGCAAGTGCTGCAACTGCTAAGCTCATGATAAATACCTTCATCTTTGACATCGCTTTTCTCTCCTTCATCGATAATTATTCTCAATTACATCGTATCAAACCGTTTCTAAAATGAACATAGAGAAAAGCCTTTTTTTCGACACGTTCGTCAAATTGAATAGATGTAGCGAAAATCATGATGCACTCGCTTCATCTATGACGGTTAATCGACATGTTTCCGCTACTAATGGTCACAAAAAAGCTATGCTAACTGCTGTTAACATAGCTTCTATTCCTCATTATTTCTTTTGCCTTTTTGCCAAAACGATAAGCTCGCGACCGTCTTCTGTCGTCGATAATAGCAAGCCGACGTCCGTTGCATAATACGAAATGATCGTCTGCTTCGATGCGCGTACTTCCTTTAACACGAGTACGTTCGTGTAGCTCGTTCCTCGCACCGTTAAAAAGCCACGCGTATTTAAAATCGTTACGTCCGCATCTGCTGGGTACTTTGCCTGCACATCCCCGATACGAAACGGCGTTGGAATTGCTAAAAAGTAACCGCCATAGCCAGCCATCGTTTCTCCGTAAAACGTGCCATTTTGACGATAAATGTCAGTATGTAAATAGTTGCCTGTCGCATCGTCGTACACGTCCCAATAATCAGCCCCGTCGTACGTTTTCACAAATTCAAAGCGTCTTACTTCATTATCTTGCTCATAATAATACGTGTACAGCTTGTTTTTCGTCATCGGTGCATTCGTACGCGACATCGCCCGAGCTAAAAACGCAGCAAAGTGAGCGCGTGAAATGAGCGCATTCGGTAAAAATGTACCGTCGCTATAGCCACCTGCAATTTGATTTGAGGCAACTTTAGAAATGGGCGTAAAAAATGGACTCTCCGTCGATACATCTGAGAACCCCGTATCTTCTGAGCCCATAATAACTTCTAATTGATAGGCGTGCGCTAAAATTTTTGCCATAAAAGCGCGCGAAATGTTCGAGTCTGGATTAAAATATTGTGCCTTCGAAAAAATGCCTGCTGTATAACCTGCTGCGATTTCTTTATAATAAGCATGTGTCACAGGTACATCTTTGTAGCCTGGATTTTGCAAATTTGTCATCGGTAAGTTTAATGCCTTCACGAGCATTGACGCAATATGCTTTTTGCTCACGAGCTGGCTTGGTCGAAACGTGCCATCCTCATAGCCTTTAATAACCCCTTCATCAACTAAAAAATGAATTTCTTCATAAAGTGAGCGGTCTCGTAACACATCACGAAATTCCGCCGCATTTACGTTTGGAGTCATTGTAATTAACAATAAGGTGACCAGAATCGTCTGTATAAGTATTTTCATCTACTTTCTCTCCATTCTTCTTTCTATATACAAGAGTAACAAACGGTGTTGCACTGCGCAATGAATGAATCGTTCATTTCTGTGTCAAGAGGTGCATTAAAACATTCATATTTTATATATGTTTTGTGACAGCTTTGTTAAAGATGTATTTAATATATTGTTTTTAATGTGTTAGCGGCGTATAGTCATGTCGAAAGGACGTGTTCAAACATGTTACAACAACAAACAATTGATACGATCAAAGCAACGATTCCGGTACTCGAGCAGCACGGCGTTACGATTACGAAAACATTTTACAGCAATTTATTTAACGCGCACCCTGCGTTATTTCATATTTTCAACCGTACAAATCAGCAAAAAGGACGCCAGCAAACCGCGCTCGCAAACACGGTGTACGCGGCAGCAGTGCATATCGAAAACTTAGAAGCGCTACTACCAGCTGTTTTAAAAATTGCACATAAGCACCGCAGCTTAGGTGTACTGCCGGAACATTACCCAATCGTTGGTGAATTTTTACTCGGCGCCATTAAAGAAGTGCTTCATGAAGCCGCAACAGACGATATTTTAAACGCCTGGGCACAAGCATACGGCGTCATTGCCGACATTTTCATTTCGGTCGAGGAAGATTTATATCAACAAGCAGAGGCAAACAACGGCTGGCGCTTCTTTAAGCCATTTGAAATCGCTGCGAAAGTGGCACAAAGCGATGTAGCCACGACGTTTACGTTAACACCAGTAGACGGTCAAACGCTTCCTGCTGTCCGTGCAGGGCAATACGTGTCACTGCGCACAGCAATTCCAGGTGAACCATTTTTATGCAATCGCCAATATACGATCACGCACGCGACAGCAAACGCTTATGAAATTACAGTTAAGCGTGAAGAAGGTGACGGCGTCGTATCGAATTATTTACACGATGCACCTATTGGAACAACCGTAGACATTAGCGTACCAGCAGGTGATTTCGTTTATGAAGCAGCACCGTCTACACTATTTATTAGTGGCGGCATCGGAGTGACACCGCTTCACGCCATGCTGCAGCAAGTAACGACAGGAGACGTAGCGTTCATTCAATGCGCGCGCAATGCACAAGTCGCAGCATTTAGCGAACAAATTGCCGCAAAAGTAGAAGCGCTCGGCGGCATGTACAAAACGATTTACTCCGATACAGAAGGCTATATTACAAAGGAGCAGATTGAAGCGCTACTAACGGCTGACACGCACGTATACGTATGCGGTCCGACACCGTTTATGGAAGCGGTACACAATGCGTTAACACAACTACATGTCGATGCATCACGCATTCACGTCGAGTTTTTCGGCCCAGCAATCGCGATGTAACGCAAAAAAGGTGTGCGAAAGTTTCGCACACCTTTTTTTAGTTGTTTAACTCGTAATGCTCGCCTTTTACTAAGTAGAACAAATGCTCACAAATGTTCGTTGAGTGGTCGGCGCAGCGCTCTAGGAAGCGGCTCACAAACGATAAATGTGATACGACTTTAATGCAAGATGAGTCGGCTACACTTAGCTCTAACAACTCGCGTACTGTTACGCCGTATAATTCATCGACTTCATCGTCTAGTTGTGCAACGTCTTTTGCTTTGATCATATCGCGCTCTACAAACGCTTCAACAGATGAGCGCAGCATCGTTACCGTCTTTTGATGCATGTCACGTAAATGCGTTAAATCAACAGTCGGTGCGTTTTCACCGATGCGAATTGTTTCCTTTGCGATATCTACCGCGTAATCAGCGACGCGCTCCATATCCGATGCTGCTTTTACGATGACCATGAGCTGACGTAAATCTTTTGCGACTGGCTGCTGGCGTGTAATAAGTAAAATCGCTTGGTCGTTAATCATTTCCTCTAAGCGGTTAATGTGCATATCGTCCTCGATGACGTTTAATGCTAATTCTAAATCGCGGTTTTCCAGCGCTGTGAAAGCTTGCTCTAACGCCTCAATACTTAAATCGCTCAGCTCTGTTAATTGGTGCTGAATGCCCATTAATGCTAATTCAAATCGTTCTCTTACGTTCATAGTTATGCTCCTTATCCGAATCGTCCTGAAATGTAATCTTCTGTACGCTTATCGCTTGGCGTTGAGAAAATGTGGTCCGTATTATCAAACTCAATAACTTCTCCGTTTAAGAAGAACGCTGTTTTATCCGAAATACGCGCCGCTTGTTGCATGTTATGCGTCACGATAACGATTGAGTAGTTATCTTTTAACTCTTGCACAAGCTCCTCCACTTTTAATGTTGAAATTGGGTCAAGTGCCGACGTCGGCTCGTCCATTAAAATGACGTCTGGCTCGATCGCTAAGCAACGTGCAATACAAATACGTTGCTGCTGACCACCTGATAAGCCGTATGCATTTTCGTGTAAACGATCTTTTACTTCGTCCCAAATTGCTGCACCGCGAAGTGATTTTTCGACAATTTCATCTAAAATCTTTTTGTTTTTAATGCCGTGAATGCGCGGGCCGTATGCGATGTTGTCATAAATCGATTTTGGGAATGGGTTTGGCTTTTGGAATACCATCCCCACTTTCGTACGCAGTTCCTCTACCGTATAGTTGCGGTCTAAAATGTTACGACCACGGTAGTTAATAACACCTGATGTGCGCACAACTGGCACAAGCTCAACCATGCGATTTAACGTTTTTAAATAGGTTGATTTCCCGCATCCTGATGGACCGATGATCGCCGTTACTTCATTTTCTGCAATCGCTAAGTCAATGTTTTTTAACGCGTGGTGCTCACCGTACCATAAGTCTAACCCGATTGTATCATACACCGTTTTTTTCGGTGCTGCTGCAGGCGTGCCATTAACCTCTAAAATTTTACCTTTTTTCACTTCTTGTACCGCTAACTGTACCATAAAAGTCACGCTCCTTTAATATCGTTGTTGGAATTTATTTCGAATGAAAATCGCAATTGAGTTCATAATAATGAGTAAAACCATTAAGACGATAATGCCGGCAGATGCGACGAATAAAAACTCTTCTTGTGGTCGCTTCGCCCAGTCAAAAATTTGCATCGGTAATACAGTGAATGAGCTAAGAAGTCCGTCCGGTAAAAACTGCAAGATTACTGGGATACCGATAACAACAAGCGGTGCTGTTTCACCAATCGCACGAGATAACGCTAAAATACTACCTGTTAAAATACCTGGAATCGCCGCTGGTAATACGACACGTACGATCGTTTGCCATTTCGTTGCGCCCATGCCAAAGCTCGCTTCACGCTGTTCTTTCGGTACGGCACGAATCGCTTCTTGTGACGCGACGATGATGACCGGTAAAATGAGTAAACTCATCGTTAAACCTGCTGCAAGTACTGACTTCCCTAAATCAAGCATACGAACGAAAATCGTTAAACCGAGTAAACCGAAGACGATCGACGGTACACCTGCTAAGTTTGAAATGTTCATGCGAATGAAATCATTTAATTTGTTTTTCTTTGCATATTCCTCTAAATAAATCGCCGTTCCAATACCGAGTGTCATCGAAACCGGTGCTACGACAAGCATTAACCAAAGTGAGCCGACAAGTGCTGCTTTAATACCTGCTTGCTCCGGGAAACGCGACGCAAAGTTCGTCATGAAATCCCACGTTAAGTAATCTGCACCTTGCGTAACGATGCGATATAGTAAAATGACAAGTGATGCAAGTGCAATCGTAACAGCACCTAAAAATAGCGCCTTCCACAATTTATTGCGGAACAATCGCTTATTCATATTTTGCATGACGCTTGTTTCTTCGATGTAGCGCATATTAATACTCCTCTCGGTAGCGCTTCGAAATGTATTGCGCTAGTAAATTCATTAGAAGTGTGAAAATAAATAACGTAAATCCGACCGCGTAAATTGAGTAATAAATTGTCGTCCCGTACCCAGCGTCCCCTGTTGATACTTGTACGATGTAAGCGGTCATCGTTTGAATCGAGCCTGTGACGTTCGCATCAAGCGTCGGCGTTGAACCACCTGCAAGTGAAACGATCATCGTCTCTCCGATTGCGCGTGATACCGCAAGTACGATCGATGCAACGATACCTGATAGTGCGGCTGGTAATACAACTTTAATCGCCACTTCAAATTTCGTTGAGCCTAAGCCAAGTGCACCTTCGCGAATTGACTTCGGTACAGAAGACATCGCATCCTCTGATAAAGACGTAATCATCGGTAAAATCATAATGCCGACTACAATTCCTGGGCTGAGTGCGTTGAAAATTTTAATATCTGGTGAAATCATTTGAAGTACTGGTGTGACGAACGTTAACGCGAAGAAACCGTAAACGATTGTCGGAATACCTGCTAATACTTCTAATACAGGCTTAATAATGCGGCGAGCGCTATCTGATGCATATTCACTTAAATAAATCGCAGCAGCAAGCCCTAATGGTACCGCGACAAGCACCGCAATGACTGTTACTTTCATCGTACCGGCGATGAGTGGTAAAATACCGTACTGCGCTTCACCTGCGAACGGTAGCCACTCCACTCCGGTAATGAAATCAAGTAACGGAATGCGATTAAAAAATTCAACTGTTTCAAAAATTAATGTAAAGACGATCCCAAACGTCGTTAATACGGAAATAAGTGCAGTGAGCAATAAAAGCTTTGGCATCGTTTTTTCTAATAAGCGCTTCCCTTTTTTGTTGCGGGATGCGGCGATCATCGCTTGTACCGATGGAGATTGTTCATTCGTGCGCATAATGCTACTCCTCTCAAATTATCAAATGTTGATTCAGTCAAAGTGAAAGCTGGTGCGCCGCCGTTGACGACACACCAGCTGTTCATTAACGTAAGCCTTCTAGTAATTGTAAGCCCGCTTCGTATTCATCATCATTTAAAGGAACGTAGCCAACAAGCTCTGACATTTCACCAGCGTTTTCAAGCGTATATTTCATGAAATCGTATACTGCTTCTTCTGATTTCACTGATTCGTTATTCACGTAAACGTATAGCGAACGAGAAAGTGGTGTGTACTCGCCTGATGCAATCGTTTCGCCGCTCGGTAACACGCCGTCAATTGATACTGCTTTTAACGTTTCTTTGTTCGCTAAGTAGTATGCGTAGCCAAAGAAGCCGATTGCATTTTTATCGCCGCGTACGCCTTGTACAAGAACGTTATCATCTTCTGAAAGTGTTGCTGCTTTCACAAGGTCTGCACCTTCTAACACAACCTCATCGAAGTAATCATATGTACCTGAATCTGAGCCTGGTGAATAAAAGACGATTTCTTCAGCCGGCCAAGATGGATCGATATCTGACCATTTTTTCACTGTGCCGTCTTCAATCCAAATTTTCTTTAATTGATCAAGCGTTAAGTTTTGTGCCCATGTGTTTTCTGGGTTTACAACGATTGATAGACCGTCATATGCAAGCTCAAGCTCCGTGTATGCGATGCCCGCTTCGTTTAACTTTTGAACTTCCTCGTCTTTAATTTCACGAGATGCGTTTGAGAAATCTGTTTCTCCGTTAATGAATTTTTCAAAGCCGCCACCTGTACCAGAAATACCAACTGATACACGCACGTCTGGTTGTGCTGCGCTATATTCTTCTACTAAACCTTCTGTAATTGGTGCAACTGTTGAAGAACCGTCCCCTAACACTTCTCCAGCTAATGTTGCTTCTGTTTCAGCAGTTTCTTCACCTGCATCATTTGTTGCGTTTGCATCGGTGTTTTCTGTATCATCTCCACATGCTGCTAAAAATAATGCTGCTGTTAATGTTGCTGCTAATGTTCCATACTTTACTTGTTTCATTTGTCTTTCCTCCACATTCTCCGTATAAGTTGTGTTGCTGTTGTTATATTCACTATAAACAGACGATATTGAGCGTACATGAACAAAATGTTAAGACTGCATAAAGAAAAAAACACGCAAAAAAAGAAGCACCTCTGTTAAAAGCGCTCCAAATGTATATAATTCCTACTTTTCTGTCTATTTACACGATTCCGAATTGTAAAGATACGTTTACAAACTATACATATCCAATACAATTGTCCTATAAGAAACAGCTGCGACTGTCGCACTAATGAACCGTGAGCAACTTCGTTTTATTGCATTGTCTACTCGACGTCATACATGAAAAACAAAAAAGCTGTGTTAAAAGTCGAAATCGACAATTAACACAGCTTCGTCATCGCATTAGCGTACCGTTTGCTCTTCTTCTGTTTCTTGAATAAGATCATCTGAGTATGCTGGCAAAATTTTCGGCTGGCCTTTTTCATTCGCCATATCTGTCGCTACGTTACGCGCTTTAATTTCGTAATATTTATCGAGCACTTCACGACCGATTTCACTCGCATTCGTCATCGCTGGATTGTACACCGTCGTTACCCAAGGAATCATAACCGCAAATGCGACCTCTGGGTTATCAATCGGTGAGAATCCAACGTGCGCAATTGAGATCGCGCCGCTTCCCCAATATTCACGCTTCGAATCGTAATATACAACTTCAGCTGTTCCTGTTTTCCCAGCTGCCTCATACGGTGCATCAGCGAAAATTTTACGTGCTGAACCGTTTGTACCTCGATATACACGACGCATTCCTTCTTTTACTTGTGCAATTTCCGCGGGCGTGTTGTCGATGTAGTTTAACACTTTCGTTTCGACTTCACTTACGAGCGGTCCTAACGTTTCTCCGTCTGGCGATGGCTCACGAATTTCCTTTACAACATGTGGCTGTACACGCTTACCACCATTGGCAATCGTTGAAATGTATTGCACCATTTGCATCGGCGTATACGTATCGAACTGTCCAATCGCTAAGTCGAGCACTTTACCACTTTGATGCGTCGGTCCTTGTACACCTGACGTCTCGTTCGGTAAGTCGATGCCTGTCGGTACACCTAAACCAAATTGCGCATAATAATTACGCATTTTTTGGAATACAGCTGGATCAACTGCGAAGCCCATTCCGCGGTAATAGCTGCGGCCTGCCATGAGCATCGCAATTTTAAACATGTATACGTTAGATGAACGCTCTAACGCCGTAATGTCATTAATTGCATAACGTCCACTTTGGTTGAATAGTGAACGTTTTACTTTCGTGCCGGCTAAATAAATCGGCTCATCGACAAGCACTTTGTTCGGTGAAATAACGCCGTCTGTATAACCAGATAAAATCGTCGCACCTTTCATCGTCGAACCAACTTCATACGCTGTCGTAAACGCCCCGTATGAATAGTCTACAATGTAGTTGCGCCCTGTCTCTTCATCGCGCTCGATTTTTTTACCGACCATCGATAGCACTTCACCAGTATTTGGATTCATCATCACTAAAAAGGCACGATCTAATAAATGTGAATAACTGTATGACTTTAAGCGTAATAAGTGCTTTTCTAAAATTTCATCAGCTGCTGCATTTAGCTCTGAGTCAATCGTTAACACAAGCTCTTTTCCTGGCTCGCCTTCAAACGTCGTCACCATGTCGACTACTTGCCCCGCTTTATTCGTGACGTTTTTCACAACTGCCTTTTGTCCTTGCAATAAATCCTCATACTGCGCTTCTACGTACGACTCACCGACGCGGTCATTACGTGAATAATCACGCGCTAAGTAATAGTACAGCTTTGATTTTGGAATTCCTTTGCTCGGTACTGTTGTGCGCCCTAAAATCGCTAGTGATGATAGCTTGACACGTCGCCAGTCAGTCGTCGTATTAACACCTGGCAGCTCCGTTAAGCGCTCAGATACGCGGGCAAACTCTTCATCGGATACATTTTCGCCTTTTACAATTTGTGGCGATAACGCATAGCCTGTTAACATTTCACGGAAAATCGCTAATATTTCAAGCTGATCTCCTTCAAGTGTTAATAAATCGGCATCGGTAATGCGATCGCGTACGAGTTGATCAACCGCTGCGTTAAATTCGGACTCTTCCATTTTTGGATTGTCCTTACGAATCGCATCTTGCTCTTTCTTTGATACGCGTCCATACGCTTCTTCTCTGTTTTGAGCAATCCAGAAATCTTGCTTGTCGCGCAACGTTACTTTATCGGTTGGCATATCGATTAGCACCGCTAGCTTTGATGCAATTTCAAGCATTTCGTCACGCTTCGTCGACGGCATTTTCGTATACGTAATCGCATTTTCTGGCTGATTATCAACTAAAATGCGCCCCATACTATCGTAAATACGCCCACGTGCCACGCTTGTATTCACTGAAATTTCCTCTGTTTGCTCTAACGCACGTACGTAGTCTTCCCCTTTTACAATTTGCAAATACCCTAAACGGAATATGAGTGCTGAAAATAAAATAAAGATGGAGAAAAATAATACATTCATGCGAAATGTTAAATTCGAACGAGCCGACTTCGGTTTCCCACTGCCGGTTCGTTTTGTCGGTTGCTGCTTGCGCAAACCCCCCACCTCCAAAAAACAATCTACATGCTAGTATAACACTGTATGCCACAGAAAAAAATGCTTGTCACGTATTATGAACGTATTTTTCGACTGCGAGTTCCGTCGTGTTAAAAAGTGTGTCGAAATTACAGGAAAACGAGGACATAACGCATAAAAATGGTGTACACTAAAAGGACATTTCACGTACAAATACATGCAACGGACGACTTAGCATGTATATATAGTCGTGCACTACATATTAAGTTTAATGGAGGCATATAAAATGACGATTCAAAACTGCGAACGATGTCGTGCCTTATTTCATAAAAAGGTAAAAGACATTTGCCCAGCATGTGTGCAAAAGGAAGAGGAAGATTTTCAAAAAATCCGTCTGTTTTTAAAGCGCAACAAAACGATTGAGCTCATTACAGTAAGTAAAGAAACAGGCGTTGACTTAGATGTCATTTATCAATTTTTACAGGAAGGTCGCATCATTTTAAGCAATTCTACACAAAGCAACTACCCATGTAAAGAATGTGGCACGACGATCTCAACAGGCGCGCTTTGTATCGCATGTGAGGAAAAACGCAACGACGTTCAACAAATGTTACAGACGCACGCAACGAGCGAAGACGAGGTTGCTGCAAATGTAGAAGCAGCATCACAACAAAAGGGCGGCTTCCATACGAAACGCTAAACGAAAAAGGGATGGGCTTCAAGTCATTATGACTTGAAGCCCATCCCTTTTCAATTACGTAATTATTTAGCTGCGTTGAATTTTTCTTCAACAACATCCCAGTTTACTACGTTCCAGAAGTTACCGATGTACTCTGGGCGACGGTTTTGACATTTTAAGTAGTAAGCGTGCTCCCAAACGTCTAAACCTAATACTGGTGTTTTGCCTTCCATTACTGGAGAGTCTTGGTTTGGTGTAGATGTTACAGCAACGCCGTCACCATCAACGATTAACCAAGCCCAACCAGAACCGAAACGAGTTGTCGCTGCTTTAGCGAACTCTTCTTTGAATGCATCGAATGAACCGAATTTTGCATCGATTGCTGCTGCTACGTTACCTACTGGTGTGTTAGAACCGCCTGGAGCGATTACTTCCCAGAATAATGTGTGGTTAGCATGACCGCCACCGTTGTTACGTACTGCAGTTTGCTTGTCAGCTGGTAACGCGTCTAAGTTAGCGATTAATTCGTTAATATCTTTGTCAGCGAATTCAGTGCCTTCTACTGCTGCGTTTAAGTTTGTTACGTATGTAGCGTGGTGTTTAGAGTGGTGAATCTCCATAGTTAATGCGTCGATATGTGGCTCTAACGCGTCATAAGCGTATGATAATGGTTTTACTTCAAATGCCATAATAATATTCCTCCTAGTGGATTAGATGTGTTTGCATAACTAGATTAACAAAAATAGTCACACCATTCAACGAAAAAACCTTACTTTTTTTCATTTCAGTCTTTTGCCCGAATGCCTGATATGACTGCACTTTTATTACTTCCCGATATATTGCAACTTAAAACATGTTTCCAAAAAAAATCCTCGCCGTTAAATGACGAGGATAAACGCAACAATCATCACAGCTTGAATAACGCCTTTTGTGACAACGGACGTTAAAAAGCCGACGAGTGAGCCGACACCGACTTTGATTGATTGTTCAACATCGGTGCGATTAACGATAAGCTCTGCTGCAACCGCTCCGACGAACGGTCCGATTAAAATGCCGGCAACTGGAATGACGAACGGACCAATTAATAAGCCGATCGTACTTCCCCAAATCGCCGCCTTGCTTCCACCAAATTTTTTCACACCGACATAGTTTGAGAGCGCATCGGCACTAAACAATAAAATGACGAACAGCGCCTGCCCGACCCAAAACCACCACGGCAAGTCGCTAAACGAATACGCAAAGCCGTAAACGATGAAGCCTGCGACAATAAACAGCACGGATGGAATAATCGGATAAATGAGCCCGATAAACGCGATGACAAATAGCGCGATAATAATCGACCAAACGACAACTGATGATGCCATAACGATTCCTTCTTTCACCTGTAATAATTTATTCACTGTGTTGACGAACTGCTTACACAATATGCGTTTGTCCGTCCATACAGATCGTTCCTTACTTTACGTATACAGTACAAAAAAGGTTTCATAAATCAAGCATCGCGTTTGCAATGCTCGCAGTACGGTCACTAATGCGCTCTAAGTGGCTCGCGATATCCGTTAAAAGCACACTGCCTGTACGCGTAATCGCATCATGATTTTGTCCGCCAATATAGCGATGACGAATGCGGTTTTCCCATTCGTCAATTTTACGTTCTTGCTTAAATAATTTTTCCGCTAGTTGACGGTCGTTCGTATTGACGATTTCAATTGCCATTTGAATGTTTTCAATCGTTAACGTAAACATCGTCTTAATATCATTCATCGCCTCTTCCGGCAGCACGATGTTCACCTGCTCCTTATAATGAATGAGTTCCAGCAAGCTTTTAAAATGACCAGCAATGCGCTCAAAATCTTTCATTTGATCGAGTACGACGTGGTAGCGACGAATATCGACATCCGTTAACGTATGCTTTGAAATGCGCATTAAGTACGCGGTCGTCTGCTCGTCAACGCGATTAATTGCCTCCTCATATTGACGCACTGCAATTTCATGTCGCTCATCGTTCGTAAAGAAGAAGGCGCGCGTTTCCTCTAAGCCTCGCTGCGTGTAACTTCCCATGCGCAACACTTCCTCCTTCGCTTGACCGATTGCAATCGATGGTGCTTGTGTAATGAATGTATCATCTAGCTCTAATGACTCCTCAGGAATGGCATCTTTACTCGCAGGCAAGAGTTTCTTTACAGTCCAGAGAAGTACGCCGATAAATGGCAACTGAATGATTGTGTTAACGATGTTAAATGTGCCGTGCGCAACCGCAATTTGCATTTCCGGCCCGAGCGACAATAGCGCACTAATTGACGTTATATACTGTAAAAATAACGGTAAAATAAGCAAAAACATTACCGTACCAAATACGTTAAATAACAAATGAACAAGTGCCGCTCGTTTTGCGTACACCGTTGCTCCAAGCGATGCTAAAATAGCTGTAATCGTCGTGCCGATATTGTCACCGAACACAATCGGCACTGCCGCATACAACTCGACAAGCCCGCTCGCGTACATGCTCTGCAAAATAGCAATCGTTGCCGACGAGCTTTGCATAATGAGCGTTAACGCCATACCTGCAATGACACCAAGTAGCGGCTGTTGTGCCATCGATAGCATAATGTCGTTAAACGCCTCTGCATTGCGCAGCGGCATTAAGCTACTGCTCATGAGCTGCAAGCCTGCAAATAAACCACCGAAGCCAAATAAAATACGCCCGATATTGTCGAACTTTCGCTTTTTAAAGAAAAATAATAAAAACGCACCGAGCGCTAAAAATGGATAGCTATATTCCTCAAACTGAAAGCCTATAATAAATGCGGTAATCGTCGTACCGATATTTGCCCCCATAATGACCGGAATTGCTTGACGCAGTGTCATGAGTCTTGCACTGACAAGTCCTACTGTTAAAACGGTCGTTCCTGAGCTTGACTGTATGAGCATCGTAATGAGCATGCCGACAAGTACGCCTCGAATTGGTGTCGATGTATAGCGATCGAGCCAATCACGCAGCCGCGTCCCCGCCATTTTTTGAAAACCTTCGCCCATATATTGAATGGAAAATAAAAAAAGTCCTAGCCCACCGAGAAACTGGAACAGTAACTGTTGCCAATCGATCTCCATTTACCCCATCTCCAGTTCACTTTTGTTCTTTTTCGAACATAGCCGAAGTGAAAGTAATTGTAAAGTTATTCCTTACCAATGTCATAAAATCTTTACAAAGCCCGCGTGACATCTACAGTGCCAGCGTTTTATACGCATATGGTATGATGAACATAAATGACGTTTAAAGGAGATTTTCTCATGCGATTATTACAAGAAAGTTTAATATCACCAAAAACATTAGCGCGTCATCGCCTATTATCAATCGGCGTTGTTATGCGCTACATTTTTAGTTGGATTGCCATCATTACCGCTGCATCATTTGCCCATTTCGCATTCGGATTTACTGAAAATAATGCGTTACAGTCAATTAAAGATATGATGACTGCTTCGGGCATGCAGTGGATTGTATATCCGTTTGCCGCTTTATTTTTATTCGTTTCAAACACGCTGCTCATTATGAGTCACATTTCGCTATTATCTGCCGTGACGATGTTCATCATGCGTCCGTTCCCATTTCGCATTCAATATCGCCAAATTTGGCGCACGACTGCTTTGGCAATGACGATTCATTACATAGCCTATTCGATCGCACCGTTTATACAAGACGCCAGCAGCATCGTTTACATCGGCGCCTTTATCATCACGCTCGGTTATAGCTTGCGAGCGGCAATGCATTTCCCACCTGCGCGTCGTAATACTGCAAAATAAGGAATCTTTTTCTTCGCTTTCAACGTCTAAACATGAGAAAATAGGCAATGGCATATCATTTAACCGAGCAATTGAATGAAAGTTCCTTGCTCACATTTGCACACACTGCTAAAATAATTTTAGTGATGGGCTACATACAAAACATGCAAGCCTGAAAAGGAGAGAATTTTATAATGAGTGAAATCGTTCACCGTACAAAAACACGCCCTGTTCGTGTTGGGAACTTAACAATTGGCGGCAATAATGAGGTTATTATCCAAAGTATGTGTACAACAAAAACACATGATGTGGAAGCAACAGTAGCAGAAATTAAACGTTTAGAGGAAGCTGGCTGCCAAGTCGTACGTGTTGCTGTACCAGATGAGCGTGCTGCAAATGCGATTGCAGACATTAAAAAGCAAATTAATATCCCTCTTGTTGCGGATATTCACTTCGACTATAAATTAGCGTTAAAGGCGATTGAAAACGGCATCGACAAAGTGCGCATTAACCCAGGTAACATCGGGCGTCGTGAAAAAGTAGAAGCGGTTGTAAACGCCGCAAAAGCAAAAGGCATTCCAATTCGTATCGGCGTTAACGCTGGATCATTAGAGCGCCACATTTTAGAAAAATACGGCTACCCGACAGCTGACGGTATGGTCGAATCAGCACTGCACCACATTAAAATTTTAGAGGACTTAGACTTCCACGACATTATCGTGTCAATGAAAGCATCTGACGTTAACTTAGCAATTGAAGCGTACGAAAAAGCATCAAAAGCATTTGACTATCCGCTTCATTTAGGCATTACAGAATCAGGTACGCTGTTTGCTGGTACGGTAAAATCAGCAGCAGGTCTTGGGGCGATTCTTTCAAAAGGCATCGGTAATACGCTGCGCATTTCGTTATCAGCGGACCCTGTTGAAGAAATTAAAGTTGCACGTGAGCTACTAAAATCATTCGGCTTAGCATCAAACATGGCAACGCTTATTTCTTGTCCAACGTGCGGTCGTATCGAGATTGACTTAATTTCAATCGCAAACGAAGTAGAAGAATACATTTCAAAATTAAGCGTTCCACTTAAAGTTGCGGTACTTGGCTGTGCAGTAAACGGTCCTGGAGAAGCGCGTGAGGCAGACATCGGTATTGCGGGCGCTCGCGGTGAAGGGCTGTTATTTATGAAAGGTAAAACAGTTCGCAAAGTGCCTGAAGAAACAATGGTAGAAGAGCTGAAAAAAGAAATCGATAAACTAGCAGCTGAAATGGCTGAAAAACGCGCAGCTGAAGCGAATGCATAAAACGCGCTTTGGCATTGATATTGACGGCACTGTAACATGCCCATCAACATTAATTCCGCACATTAATAAACAATACAACGTCAACTTAACGCTCGACGATATTACGGAATACGACTTTACGTGCGCGTTTGACGTCGATAAAGAAGCGTTCAATGCGTGGTTTAAGCAGTACGAGCCGGACATGTACCGCGCGTCGGAGCTTGCAGCTGGCGCAAAGGACGTTTTAACATCATGGGCACCACAAGCAGCATTGCATTACATTTCTGCTCGTGGTGAAAACGTCGCTGAGCTTACATTCGAATGGTTCAAGCAGCATGGCGTGCCATTTCACGAAATCATTTGCATCGGCAAGCACGATAAGCTCGCTGTCGCAAAAGAGCGTCAAGTCGAAGCTTTTTTTGAGGATAAGCACGACAATGCCGTTATGCTTGCCGAGGAGCTCGATATTCCGGTCATTTTGTTTGATACACCATACAATCGACTGCACGTACCAAGCAACGTCATTCGCGTGGCAGACTGGCAAGAAGCACAGCGCTGGGTCAATGCACATTTTCAGTTACGTTAAATAATAACGGCTCTGAAACAAAATAAACCGTTAGCGGAAAGATTCACTTTTCCGCTAACGGTTTTTTGCTTTTTATCGTCGCCCATATGTGACCGACGTCGCCATGCGTCGAAACGATCAAATATTTAGTTCAGAATACCCTGTCATTATTTCAGTGCGATACAAATATTTTTCGCTTCGGTAAAGAACTCTAAACTATGATGACCGCCTTCACGACCGACACCCGATTTTTTAAAGCCGCCAAACGGAGCGCGTAAATCACGCACGAACCAACAATTCACCCATACTGTGCCTGCTCGTACATTATGTGCAATGTTGTGCGCTCGTTTTAAACTTTCAGTCCAAATAATGCTATTTAAGCCATAGTCTGTACTATTAGCAATTTGCAATGCTTCTTCATCTGTATCAAACGGAATAATCGTAACAACCGGACCGAAAATTTCCTCTTGTGCAATGCGCGCTAACGGATTTTCCTGTACATAAATCGTCGGTTCTAAATAATAGCCTGTACGTAAATGTGCTGGCAGCTCTGGACG
Organism: Caryophanon latum; assembly: GCF_001700325.1. Lineage (GTDB taxonomy): Bacteria > Bacillota > Bacilli > Bacillales_A > Planococcaceae > Caryophanon > Caryophanon latum. Next base: position 40,797 of record NZ_MATO01000035.1, on the reverse strand, counting down.
TTTGCCACCATGAACGAGCTGTGAGTTTTCAATTGTAGCAATTTCAAAGTAACTTGCTACTTTTTCATAATGCTCCTGCGATACGAGCGGACCCATATTCGTTTCTTCCTGTTGTGGATCGCCTACGACCAATTGTGCCGCTGCTTCTTTAAAGCGAGTTAAAAACTCATCAAAAATACCACGCTGTACTAAAATACGTGAGCCTGCTAAACATACTTGCCCTGAGTTCATAAATGCAGCCCTAATCGATTCTGGCACCGCCTTGTCTAAATCGGCATCATCAAAAATAATATTCGCTGCCTTACCACCGAGCTCAAACGACACTTTTTTTAATGTGTCCGCTCCATTTTTTAAAATCGCTTTGCCCGTTGACGTTTCTCCTGTAAATGAAATTAAATCCACTTCTGGGTGCGTCGTCATATACTCTCCTGCTGAACCACCGCCGAAGCCATGAATGACATTTACCACACCGTCTGGAATGCCAGCTTCTTTCGCAATTTCTCCAAGTAAAGAAACCGTCAATGGTGTTGTCTCAGCAGGTTTAATGATCGCCGTATTCCCTGTTGCTAAGCATGGACCGAGCTTCCATGTCGTTAACATAAACGGCAAGTTCCATGGTGTAATGAGTGAAGCGACACCAACTGGCTCATAGCGCGTATAATTGATGTAATTGTCGTCCATCGGATACGTTTCGCCACCTTGCTTTTCCATGAAATCTGCGAAAAACTTTAAGTTATGTGCAGCTCGTGGAATTTCATGATGTAATGCAGCTGTATACGGTTTTCCAACATCTAACGCCTCTAAACGGGCAAGCTCTTCTTTACGTTCTAAAATAATGTCTGCCATGCGACGGATTTTATTGCAGCGCTCAGATAACGGCATCGTGCGCCATGGACCATGCTCAAATGCTTCACGTGCTGCTCGTGCTGCACGATCTACATCTTCAAACGTCGCCTCATGTACACGCGCAATCGTTTCTTGTGTCGCCGGATTTTTCACTTCAAACGTTTCATTGCGTGACGATTCAACGTACTCTCCATTAATGAATAATTTAACTTCTTTTACAGATGTTGCAGTCGGCATATGTAGTTCCCCCTTTTATTTTTGATTCGCTTTTCGCTTTTTAACAGATTGTCCTGCAATTCCCCAATGAGCGGCTGGTACTTCTTGCAAACAAACACGCACGCTCTCGATCGGCGCATCAATGACTTCGTGTACCGTTTGTGTTAATGCAGCAATGAGCTGTTCTTTTTTCTCTGGCGTTCGCCCTTCAATTAATGTTACGTGAATAAATGGCATTCTTTGTTCACTCCTTTTCCTCTATAAACGATACGGTAAAGCCTGTTAACCCATCAAAAGATACACTATACGTACTGCCTGCTACAATTGTTTCTGCACCTGTTAGCGCACCGCTTAATACGACGTCACCTGCTTGTACTTTTTGACCGCGAGCGAGCAATTTATTAGCCATCCACGCTACTGCACGCGCTGGATTGCCCATGACAGAAGCTGCAGTTGTCGTCGCAAGCACGTCATCATCTTTTTTGAATACACAGCCCATTAGCTCTAAATCAATTTCTTCTATTACATGACGCTCTGTGCTTAATACGTAACGTGACGATGATGAATTGTCCGCAATGACATCAGGCAATGTGAAATTAAAATTCAAATAACGGCTATCGATAATTTCCATCGCTGCTGTCACGTAATCTGTCGCCGCAATCACATCCGCTACAGTCACAACTGGCCCTGTTAAATCTTCCTTTAACACAAACGCAATTTCTGGCTCGATTTTCGCATGAATAAACGGCTTCATTGAAATCGGCTCGCTCGGTGTTAACGCCATATTTTCAAGCAATACGCCGTATGATGGCTCATGCACACCCATCATTTGCTGCTTCGCCTTGCTCGTTAGCCCAAGTTTCCAACCTGAAATACGCGTTTGCTCTGCTGCCATCTTTTTTGCAATTAACGCTTCTTGAATGTCATATGCCACATCGATTGTCAGCTCTGGATAATCGTCGACGAACTTTTTAATTTCACGACGTTCCTTTTCCGCTTCAAATAAAATATTCGTAATTTCTTCTTTTACATTCGTTGCTAGTACCATGTATAACTCCTCCTTATCGTGCGACGCCTTGTGCAAGACGTTGCGCCACTTCAAAAATTAAATCTTCCTGCCCACCAACCGCTTGCATGTTGCCTATTTCCATTAAAATTTCACGTTCATTTACTCCGTATTGCTTCGCTGCTTCTTGCGCAAATAGTAGGAAACTTGAATAGACACCTGCATATCCAAGAATTAAACTAGCACCATCAATTTCTTGCGAGCGTGGCATAAACTTCGCCACCACATCATTTGCAACATCTATTAATGGATCTAAATGAATGCCTGTTTCGATCTGCATGCGCTCGAATACTGCCGCCATCACTTCCGTTTGTGTGTTGCCACTTCCCGCACCTAAACTACGTAAGCTTCCATCGACGAACGTCGCACCTGCTTCTACTGCTGCTAACGTGTTGGCCATCGATAACGCTAAATTGTTGTGCGCATGAAAACCAATTTTCGTCCCAACATGGTCACGTAATGCACGTACTTTTTCACTCACTTCATGCGGCAACAACGCACCAGCAGAGTCCGTCACATAAATAATTTCAGCACCGTAGCTTTCCATTTTTTTTGCTTCTTCAATGAGCTTCGTCGTTGGAGCCATATGCGCCATCATTAAAAAGCCGACCGTCTCTAACCCTAGTTCTCGACTAAGCTGAATATGTTGCTTTGATACGTCCGCTTCAGTTATATGCGTTGCAACACGCGCCATTTGGATGCCTGCATCAACAGCCGCCTTCAAATCATCCTTCGTTCCAATGCCTGGCAAAATGAGCGCTGCAATTTTGCTGTTTGGCGCTTCCTCTTTCGCTGCGGCAATTAGCTGTAATTCGTCTGTAGCGGAAAATCCATATTGTAATGACGAGCCGCCTAATCCGTCTCCATGTGATACTTCAAAGTACGGTACATTTGCCTGCCCAAGACCGCGCGCAACGTCTCGTACTTGCTGTTCTGTATATGCATGACGCATCGTATGACTGCCATCGCGTAATGTTACATCTAGCAATTGAATTGATCTTGTCATTCCTTTGCCTCCTTATTGTGCTGTGACAGCCATTTTCGCAAGTTCATCCGCCACTTTTGCTGCCGCCGCAGTCATAATATCTAAATTGCCTGAGTATGATGGAAAGAAGTCACCTGCTCCTTCGACTTCTAATGTAATCGTCACTTTTTTCCCTTCCACAATCGGCATTCCTTTTAAACGATAACCTGGTACGTATTGCTGTACTACTTTTACGATGTTATGTATAGCTTCAACAATTTCCACATCGTGCCCTTCCTCACTTGTCAGTACATGAATCGTGTCACGCATCATAATCGGCGGTTCTGCTGGATTTAAAATAATAATCGCTTTTCCTTTTTTCGCCCCGCCGACTTGCTCAATCGCAAGCGCGGTTGTACGTGTAAATTCGTCGATGTTTGCGCGTGTGCCTGGTCCTGCCGAAGCACTCGATACCGTTGCAACAATTTCCGCATAATCGAGCGGCACTACTTCATTAATTGCATATACAATTGGAATCGTCGCTTGTCCACCGCACGTCACCATGTTGACATTCGTCTGTTGTAAATGTTGCGTCAAATTCGCTGCTGGCACAACGAACGGACCAATTGCTGCTGGCGTTAAATCAATCATTCGTTTGTTTAGCGCCTCGATTTTACGCGCATGTTCAATATGTGCATAGGCTGTCGTCGCATCAAATACGATATCAAACGCTTCCGGCACTGCAACAAGACCGTCAATTCCTGTATGAAGCGCCTGATAGCCACGCTCCTTTGCTCGAAGAAGACCTTCTGATTGTGGATCAATGCCAACCATAACGGACATTTCTACATAGCTACTACGCTCTAGCTTATACATTAAATCCGTCCCAATGTTGCCGGACCCTAAAATCGCTGCCTTTAGCTTTTTCATGTACGCTACTCCTCCTTAAATGTCACTTGAATAGAACCTAAATGAGCAAAATCTGCGCGATACGTTTCACCCGCTTGAATCGGAAGTGCTGCTGTTAATGCGCCTGATAATATAAATTCTCCTGCTTTTAGCGCAATGTTATATTGACCGAGTGCATTCGCTAGCCAAACAACTGCCGCAATTGGATTTCCCATTACTGCTGCACCTGTCGCATGATCAATGTATTGCCCATTGCGACTAATATTCATACCGACTGTTGATAAATCGACATCTTGAAGTTTCGTTGGCATACCACCAATAATCGCATAAGAAGATGATCCATTATCTGCTACTGTATCTTCAAATCGAATTTGCCAATTTTCAATGCGGCTATCAATAACTTCAAATGCTGGCACGACATACTTCGTTGCACGTATAATTTGCTCTGCTGTAACGCCAGGTCCTTGCACGTCCTCTTTTAACACGAACGCAATTTCAAATTCAATTTTCGGCTGAAGCAGCGGCTTTAACGATAGCTCTTCACCGTCCGCCTTCACCATCGATTGTAAAATATGTCCATAATCAGGTTCTGTAACGTTAAACATGTTTTGCATTACCTTGCTCGTCAACCCAATTTTTTTCCCAACAATTTTGTCACCTTGTGCGACGCGAGCATGAATTTGCTCTAGCTGAATCGCATACGCCTCGTCCACGCTCAAATTTGGGTTCGTTGCGGTTAATGGGGCAATCGCTCGCTTCGTCTCATACGCCTGCTGTAACGCTTGTGCAAATGTTGTTACCGTCATCTGTTCATCCTCCTAAACGCTCGTTTGCGATGGCTGCAACGATTCGTATTTCCCACTATAAAATAATAAAGGTGGACGCCCTTCTACATGAATCGCTTGTACATGTCCGATAAATAACGTATGATCCCCTTCAACGTACGACGCCTTCACATCACATACAATTTGAGCAACGACATCTTTTAACACTGGATATCCTTCCAATGTTGTAAATGGTACATCTATTCCTTCTTCACGTTTTCCTGCAAAGTGCTGTGATAAATATTGTTGATCCTCCGCTAAAATATTAACAGCGAACGTACCGCTTTGTTGAATTTTCGCTAGCATAGATGCGCGCTCATCAATCGATATGACAATGAGCTTTGGATTCAACGAGACCGACATAAACGCATTCGCTGTCATGCCATGCGTTTCGTCATGCAGCTTAGTTGTAATCACTGTAACACCTGTCGCAAATTTCCCCATCGCATCACGAAATAAACGATCTTCCATCTAAATCATCCTTTCTTATACAGAGCGTAAAAGAGGCGTTACGTTATGCAGCACCTCTTTTACTAAACTATTATTTCACTGGCTCTTTTGTAGTTTGCGATTGTTCTGCTAACACCGGCTCGCGCTCTGGCGTACCGTAAATGAAGTACGTATCTGGTAACGGTGAGCCATACCAAATAATCGCTTCTTTTAATTCTGGCTCCGTCCATTTAATCGGCTTCCATTCTGGATCAAAAATTAAGTAACCTGAATCGCCAAATAGCTCTACTCGGTTACCGCCTGGTTCTAACACATACATAAAGTACGCCTGTGATACGCCATGCTTCCCTGGACCCGCTTCAATCGTAATGTTATTTTCAACAAATAAATCTGCAATATCCATTAAATGTTGCGGATAACCGTACCAAAACGCAATGTGGTGGAATCGCCCTTCATTGCCTGTGTTGTCACGCATAAATGCCACTTCATGCACAAGTGGACTTACGCTCATCCATGCACCGATTTCAATTTCTTCATTCGGCCCTACAACAACGTGCTCACGTAATTTAAAGCCTAGCGTATCAGCCATAAATTGTTTATTCGGTGTTACGTCTTGGCACATTAAGTTAACGTGGTCTAAGCGACGTACTGGTACACCTTGTGTTGGACGCTTTTGTGGACGGCTCTTTAATAACGTGCGATCTTTTTCAGATGCTTCATAATAATCCACATCCCATAAAATTTCATTTAAATGACCGTCTGGCGTCGTAAATTGATATGCGCGACCATGCCCTAAATCGCCATCAATCCACCCGATACCGCGACCGCTTGCTTCTAGCTCAATTGCTCGACGCTCTAACGCTTCAGGAGAGCTTGCACGCCACGCGACATGTCCTAACCCTGCTTCTGGACCTGCCGTTAACTTTAACGTATGGTGATAAAAATCTTCATATGCACGTAAATAAACCGAATCACCCATTGTAGCAGAAACTTGCATTCCTAATAAATCGGTAAAAAATGCGACAGATTCTTGTAATTTCGGTGTGTATAACTCTACGTGTGCTAACTGCGCGACTTCATGTGCAATGTTTACTTCATTTGTCATAAAAAAGTCCCCCTATTTATCGATTTTCGTAAAAGTTAATATCAGTTGGATTAATCCACGTATCGCCTTTCCAGCCATGTAAATCGTAATCGTCCATACATTGCTCGGCGAATGCCATAAACTCATCTGCTTTTCCTGTGCCTTGCGCGTTATACAATGTTTGTAAACGAATGTCATCTTGGTTTCCTGCATAGTTGCGCTCATATAGTTCGCTGCGCCCACCGAAGTCCGTACCGATCGCATCCCATAACAATTTAATCACTTTAATTTTACTTTCGGCATCAATGCCATTTGAGCCGCGATACAGCTGATCGAGCGTCGGACGGAATTCAGGATTTAAAAAGTCGCGCGCACTAGACGGCTGCACAATTAAGTTTCCTGCAACGATTTGCTGAATGATTCCTTTAATTTTTGGCCAACCTTCTTGTAAAAAAATACGATATGCTAAGCCACCGTTAATATTTGGAATGACCGTACCATTTTCGAGCTTCGTCGGATTGAGTGCCATCGAATCGCTCAATGACCAAAACATGTGACGCCATGCAATAATTTCCCCAAGTTGTGCTTGCACGCCGCGAAACTCATCCGTCCCCGCTGTTTTAAGCGCTTTCATTAATACGCCAATAATAAAGTCGAGCTTTACCGCTAAGCGCGTAACCCCTTGGAAGGTGAAACGGTTAATAAAGCCACTTTCCACAAAGAATGACGTCGTTTTTTTCATGTCCTCATAAATGAGAATGTTTTCCCAAGGAATGAGTGCTTTATCAAATACGAGCACCGCGTCATTTTCGTCGAAGCGACTGCTTAACGGGTAATCAAACGGTGTTCCCATAACAGCTGATTTAAGTTCAAACGATGCGCGACTAATTAATTTAACACCGGGTGTATCCATCGGTGCGATGAAAACGACCGCAAATTCTTTTTGTTTAATCGGCAATCCATATGTACCAACAAAGTTATAATTTGTTAGCGCTGACCCTGTTGCGACCATTTTCGAACCGCTCACAATTAAGCCTTGATCCGTTTCTTTTTCTACACGAATAAACACATCGCCTACTTCATGCACCTCTTTATTGCGATCTACTGGTGGATTTACGATCGCATGATTGAAAAACCAGTTTTTCTCCTGCGCTTCTTTATACCAAAACTTTGCATTGTCAGAAAATGGTGCATAATACTCTGGATTCCCACCGAGTGTCGCTAAAAACGACGCTTTATAATCTGGCGTTCGTCCCATTTGTCCGTATGTTAATTTCGTCCACTCTGCAATCGCATCTCGTGATTCAATTAAATCTTGCGCAGACTTTGACGCCTTAAAATATTTAAACGTATAGCCTCCGCTTCCTGTATCTGTTTCCGTTGTTAATACATCTTTGTATTTCGGGTCGTGCAATGCATCGTATAAACGCGCAATCGATCGTGCTGAATTTCGAAATGCAGGATGATTGGCAACATCTTTTACTTTTTCACCGTCGAGCCAAATTTCACGATCATCTTTTAAACTATCTAAATACTCTTGACCTGTTAATGGTTTCGTTGTTGGTGCTTGCTGCTCTTTTTGCATTACCATTGAATAAGCCTCCCCCTTTACAATCGTTCCCATACAAAAAGCAACGTGCTATTGTTTGGTTATTCTCACTATATACATTGCAGAATTTTCTGTTAATTTATATTTCGTATAGTCTTTCTCGAAAATACTATATATAACGTAAGGTAGAAATAAACTACACAAAAGAGAAATAATCAATCTTAAATAGATCCCAAACTAAAAAAGCGTTATTAGAAAAATACATTTCCCTAATAACGCTTTTCTATTTCCTATTGTCTCTACTATTTTATTCGCTAATTGCTTGCACCGCATAATAAAACTGTAAAGCGAGCTGACATTGAAAACGACCGTCTCCACTTTTTACATCGACATGAATGAGCGATTCGATTTTATCCATACGATAGCGCAGACCTGGTAATGATAAATTTAGCTGGTGTGCTGTTTTGTTTAAATTGCCATTGTTCTCAAAATACGCTTGTAACGTTTGCAACAGTTGCGTATCTTGCTTTACATCATACGCAATCAATGCGCCAATTATTTCTTCATAATACGAAACGAGCTGTGAAGGGTCTGTCGTTTTTAAAAACAATAGCACATGTTGCAACTTTTCATATGTCACAACTTGTACGCGCTTATTTGAACAGTGCACTAAAAAATTGCTTAACTTCATCGCCTCTTCATAGCTCGTTTGAATGTTTTCTATGTTCGTGACGACACGTCCAACACCAAAATAGCCTTTACTTTTTGGGAACGCTTTCATAAAATCTTTTACGCATGCTTGCGCAAGTTTTCCTTTTTGATGCGTAGGCTCTTGCACAAGTAAAACGATATCGCCGTTTAACATAAACACATCATTGACATGCTTTTCTAAACATAAATATTGCTCATATAAATCGGTTGCATTACTTTTTAATACGACAACGCGAAAAGGTTCATGAAAGTTGACCGTAAATAACGAATTATCAAACTGCTCGATCTTTTGCTGTTGAAGAAGCAATTCAAATGCCTCCGCTTGCTGCTGCCAATGATGCTTTAAATTGCGTAATGTCATATTAAAATACCATATAAACGTCGTTAAACTACGTTGCACAATTTTCTTTTTGTACGGTACAATGGGCGCATCACTTAATAAAACGAGCTTCGCATACGCCAATTGATTGCTCTTTATATGTAATGTTTCCATATGAGCATCAACCGCTTCCCCGCGCGCATATTGCTCATATAACGCTTTATGCGATGCTTCATAAAATACTTGCTCAAACGGACGCCGAATCATGCTGCGCTCCGCGATGGCACTAACTTCAAGCTCGTCACAAATTAATTGGAGCATCGCCTCTAACCCTTGCTCCTTCAATAATACTTGCATGAGCTTTTCTTGTAGCTCATCCGCTCGCTCAACAATTGTATGCTGCTCCTCCATTTGTTGATACATATCATCAAAGCGTGATACTAAACAATCTGTGTCAAAATACGACAGCTCATTTAAATGCTCACGCGGTGCTAAATGTGGAGAACAAGCTACAAATATACAATGTGCATCCTTTTTTCCTCGACAACATTCCTCGTATACAACGATATCTTTACCATATACTGCTCGTAAATAGCCTTTTACATATCCAAGTAGCTCCCAACAAACAGGCTCCTCATTAAACCCGATATGCTTTACATGCTCCTCATATTCATATGAGTAATGCCAACTGCCGCGCATATATAAAGAATTTTCTTGTAAATCCATTTGTTCTGCTTCAACCATGACCGTTCCTGCTAACGTATGTAATGCTGGACCAGCTAAAATTAATTGTTCTTTCGTGCGCCATGGAAATTCATTCATCACCGCTTTTGCAGCATTGTAGCCACTCGAAATACCATAGCGAATAAAAATCGTTTTCGCTCGCTCCATTCCTAACGTTTGGACTAAATCTTTACGTAAAAAACCGAATGACTCGGTCGCAGTAAGCACCATCCGTTTATTATTTAATTTAATGACACCACTACGAGGACTTACATCAACAACATGCTCAAACACCAATTTGTTTGCCTTCATTAGTATCAAACCCCTTTATTTGCTGTTTGTTGCGTATATTCATTGTACTATATTTTCAAAAAACAACGCATTAAAACAACTTTTTTCTACTAAAAACATTTATTTCATCAAAAAAACTACCCGAAATATCGGATAGCCGTTTATCATTGAATAATGTTCGAGAATTTCGCACATGCTACTTATGTAGTGCATGCTTTGTCAGCTGTTTATCGTCACACATTTAAATATTCAAAATACCTCTTGCCCAACGATCTAAAAAAATTTCAAATGTTAAGCCATACTTTTCGTAAATGTGATAATGAGTAAAATAATTACCAAGCTGATCAAGTGTTTCGTCTGTTAATACACGCAATGTACGCATACGCAAAACCCCTCTCGAATGTTTTTGCTGACAAAGCAAGTGTCGTAATTATTTACTACCCACGTTCGTTTAAACGTAACCTATTTTTTTCAAATTACCCGCAAAAAGAAATAGCCGAATTACTTGTCAGTGAAGCGCGTTGTTCGGTATGATACACGTAACGTTATAGACGAAAGGATGTTACACATGTTCAATGATTTATTAAAAAACTTAGGCGACATTCAAAATGTTGCGGACTTATTCAATAGCGAGGCGCTGAAAAACTTCCCGATCCAAGACATTTTAAGCAATGAATTTTTCCAAAAGTTCACAGACTTCCAATCGGTTGAAGAATTTATCGCTAAAAGCGGCTTCTCTGTACAAGACATTTTAGGCTTCGTACAAGGCATTCGTACAGAAGAAGCAGACCAATTCGTCAATGAAAACTCGTCATTTGCAACGGTTGCTGAATTCATCCAAAAAGCGATGGCAGAATATATGAGCAATAAACAATAATTTTTTACGCAATACTGTAAATTGTGAGCCACTTTATTCCGATATAATACTGTCGGCAATTGCCTTCACTCTATATACTAAAGGATGGGTGGCTTATGTATTTGTTTAAAATTTGTCATAAAGACGGCATTCACATTATTAAAGATGTCAAAAAGGTCCGTTCAAGCATCGAACTAACAACAGCAACAAATGAAGTATTGCATATTATTGCAATTACAGACGAAACGTATACCGTGTATGACGATCGTTTTGCAGGCGCATCAAAAAAATTAAATTCTCTTGAAGCATTCGATATCGACAGCAGCTTCCGTAGCTTAGATTTCGATCAAATGCGCGAGTTATTCCGCGTTGCTTTCACAGCGTTATTGAGCCGTCTATTAAAAGCTGCATCAAATGGGGAAGATATTATTAATTTAGATGATATTCGCCACGAAATTAGCAGTGAAATTAACGGTATCCATTTCAAAATTGTAACGAATACTCACGACACGTATATTTGATCACTACATACGACATAACCGCACGCCATATCTTTTTTGTGGCGTGCTTTTTCATTTGCCTATACACTAAAGAAAAAGGAGGCTTGTATGGGACTTTCATTATTTTTATTTATTTTATTTTTGCTCTTTTACATTCGTGAGCCGCGCCGCATGATTACGGTGTTTTTATTCGGCTTGCTCATCGTCGAGACATTGCTCGTCTTTTTTGCGTACCAGCTCGACTTTTTCACATATCAAGTAGACGATTATTACGTCGTTAGTGAGTTTTATATTTACTTCATCGTCGCAGCTATTCCGTTGTCGTTATTTGCGCTTGCGATGCTCATGCTACTCAACAGTAAAGATTTAATGCAGCGAGAAGGAAAGCGCGTTCGTAATTTATTTTTAGCGGCACTGGCATGTACGCTACTATTTGTCATCGGCTATTCCGTCTACTTTTTATGGATGACGTTCCAACAATCGTTAACGGTCGCAAATTCTATTTTGTACATATACATCGTCACGATTTTAGGCTATTTTTTATTTTTCTTTATCGTGCTTGCGATGTATGCGGTGCTGTACAATATGACGCCCCTCGTTGGACGACCACAATACATTATCGTGCTCGGCTCCGGCTTAATCGGTGACCGCGTACCACCGCTTCTTGCAAGCCGCTTAGACCGCGCTGTAAAGCTATTTAAACGCTACGACGAACGACCAATATTCATTACATCTGGTGGACAAGGAAGCGACGAGCTCGTATCTGAAGCGTTTGCAATGAAAAAATATGTAATGGATAAACACGGGCTACGTGACGACCAAATTGTGACCGAGGACAAATCGACGACAACGTATGAAAATTTAACGTTTTCAAAGCGCATTTTGCACGAGCTGCTCGGTAATACACTCGGTAAAGGGGCAGTTGTTACGAATGACTTTCATGTGCTGCGCGCAAGTATTTATGCGAAGCAAGTTGGGCTACATGCAAAAGGCGTTGCGGCAACGACTGCATTTTATTACGTGCCAAACGCATTCGCTCGCGAGTATATTGGCTTGCTACATATGTACCGCAAATGGCATGTGCTATTTTTGCTACTATATAGCGCAGCGTTTTTAATTCTTTATATGCTGCTTAAATAAAACGAGCTCCTAAGCAAAATTGCTTAGGAGCTCACTTTATTGCGACTACATTTTCATGATTAAAGCACGAACTGTATCTTTTAACTCTTCATCGTACTTCGATAAGTCTACTAAGTTGCTTAAACGCTCTTGTAAAATGTGGCGCTCAACTACTAGTTGCTCGTCTAATACTTGTACTAACGTTTCGATTACTAAGTTGTTACGAACTGTTAAGCCTTCTTCCAGACGTGACTCAGTAATTTTACCCATGTTAATTTTCTTAGCCATGAAATAACCCTCCTTGTATGTATGCATGTTTATTTTAGCATATTCACCGAATTTTTGTGTAACATATTTTATGTTTCAGCAAGTTTTGCTAAAACGTATTATCGCAGTGGCAAATTTGCACATTTGTCACACATCGTTTACTTGATTGGCAGCGTCCATTCGCCAAAATCGCCGAGCGCATCGCCTGAAGATGTCGAGTTTGGTAGTTTAAATGCTGCTGGCACTTGCATCGTTGCCGTTTGCTCTGCCTCATACAATGCGTCTGGAATGCGATACATTTCATTAAATGCCGCCGCTTCTCCCGGCTCAATCATGACGCTATCGACCGATAAGTTCGCGCTCATTAGCTGCTCATTGCCTATTAATAAAGGGAAGCTTGGTGAATAGTAAATCGGTGCTGCTGTATTATTTTGTACAGTAAGCACTGCACTCATCATAATATCACCTACTGCAAAACCAAGTTGCTCGTACTCCTCCGTTACGTCCGTTAACGATTCAACGCTGTAACGGCTAAGCAGCACGTTTACACCTTCCATCTCGTGTGTAAATTCGTCACCGTTCGTATACGAAATGCTTTCTTCTGCCGTACCACAGCTGCTTAACACGACCGCAGCCGCAGCAACCCCTATAAACCATTTCTTCACCGTATTCGCCCCTTTATTAATGTAATAATTGCGCTTTTAAAAATGCCGATAAGTCTTCAAGGTTTTGCGGTGTAACACCGTGTCCATCTTCGTATGAGAAGAACGATACGTTTGCGCCGCGCTCTTCAAATACTTCTTTCGCATGCTCTGCCCATTCAAATGGCACGACGTAATCGTACGTACCGTGTGACATGAATACGTTCATGCGATCCACATCGCGCTTTGCGTATTCCTCCTCAACGAACTTCGGTAAAAAGCCGCTTAATGCGACGATGCCTGCTAGCGTATTGCCCATCGTTAACGCTAAGCTTTGTGCAAGCACTGCTCCTTGATTGAAGCCCATTACATAAATGCTCTCTAAATCTAAATCGTATTCTTGAATCGCTTCAAAAATAAATTTTTGCGTATGCATTAACACTTGGTCAAACACTTGACGTACCGGCTCGCCCTCTTGCTCTAAATAAAACGCATAGCCTGGTGTTGCGCTAATTGGTCCACGCAAGCTAAAAATGTGGCATGCGCCGTCTACAGCTGTCGTTAGCTGAAATAAGTCGTCCTCGTTGCTGCCCATGCCGTGTAATAAAAAGATGGCTGGCTGCTTTTCATTCGCATATGTTGGTGCGATATGTTTAAAATCGTATGGTGATTGCATGTTGTTCTTCCCTTCTACTTCACAGATTACTGCTATTTTAGCATATTTGTTCGTGTGTGACGATACGTTAACGGAAGCTCATGCCGTTCACGATATTGCTTACATAGTATTCGATCGTGCCATTCATAATGCGAATCGTTTCGGCTACATCGATGTGAAGGAGCGCTGGTGAATTCGCAAATTTGCGCACGAAAACGCTCGTAAAATCCGCTCGCAGTGAATGCGCTAATGATTCAAACGCATATTCGTAGCGCACCGACTCCTCGGTAAATTCTGGGTTGTCGTATTGCGGATGGAACTGCTCGACGTAAGCAGCTTGCTGAGCGTGTATTTTTTCGCGAATATGCATTTGTGCACTTAACACTTCCTGCTCAAACACGTCTACTGCTAGCGTTTGTTTACCCGTTAGCATCGCCTCCATTTGCTGTTCCCATAGCTGCTTATTTTCTAAAAAGTAAACGATGTTTAACATAAGCGCATCGAAAAACTGTGTCGTCGATGTCGTTTGTGCTTGTTTATCGTGCAAGTTTTTTTGAATCACGTCCTCAAATTGGGCGACGTTGACGTTTGATGTCAGTTGAAATAATGTCGCTTCGATCATTTTGTTCACGACTTGTTGGTTCGTCATAACGATGTGCACTTCCTTTAATAGTTTTGTTCATGATGCGTTGTTTATATGCAATCTTATTTATCATATCATGCACGCGATCGTTCCTCATAAAAAAAGGTGTACAAATGTCAAATTTGACATTTGTACACCTTTTACACGTCTATCTTTTTATTGAAATACATACTCACGCATATTTTCAACTGTATTGACAAGTGCTGCACGTAGCGACGTTTGCTCTTCGCGGCAATATTGCTGTGCGTCATCAAGTGCTACGAGCGCATTTTCTAAAAACGCTTGCTGCTGTAAATCTTTATACAGCTGTGTGAGCACGAGTGATTTATTCCATAGCCAACGCGGATTGTGTGGGTCTAAATCAAGAGCCCCTTCAATGTAGCTAAGCGATTCAAACGGTGTCCAGCCGAAGCGACTCATCGTTTGTCCAGCAATGCCCCAATAAACCGCATCATTTGGATTGTGCTTCACTGCCTGCATGAAGCAATGTGCACTTTCGTTATAATGATGCGCATTTAAAAAGAGCATACCTTGTGTGAAAAACGACTGTGCCTTTTGTTCGTCTGTACCTTCCTTTGATGCTTTCTCTAGCTTGGCAATTGCTTGCTGGAATGCTTCCTCATCGTCAATTTTTTTCAGTGCTGCGTACGCATCCATTTGCGGATACGTTTCGTCGGGGCGTTCGACTGTATGATGTCCATCTGCATATGTAGGCAAAAGATGAATATCATAATCCTCAAGTAATTTTTTATATTGCGCTGCATGTGTCATTTCATCTGTGATCGCATTATAACATGCGCGGAATTGTCCATTAAAAAAATATTGCTCTACTTGATTCATACTTCATCCACCTTTTACAAATTAAAGTTGTTGATAAAATGTTAAATTAAAATCGATGTCAAATGCATCGAAACCTGTTTCTAACTTCGGGTAAGAAAAGTCAAATTCATCTTGTGGCCACTCGATACACGTGCATATCGCATCAATGTCTTCTATACATGCTGTGGCACTAAGCTGCGCTAAACATTTTCCATAACACGCCGCAAGCTCTTCTACAGAGTATCGTAATTTATCCGCGGTCATCATAAAGTTCGCCCCCTTAGTAAAATCAACAAAAACTTTTTATTATTGTAACATGACTTTTGCGGAATGTGTATGCCTTTTCGACAAACTGTCATATAGAGGGCGCGATGAACGGTGACAAAACAGTCATTTTTCATCGTGAATTGTCAAAACGATTCATTGCAAGCATTGACAAAAGGCAAGCAGCTCTTTTTATAAAATCGGCGAAATTAACCGCGCGAGTGACTCTTGCGTACGCTTGCGGAATGAGCGTTTTTTGTACGCTTCCATCGTCAACGGCTTGCTCACTTGTAAATCACGCTCATAAATACGGCGCATGTCGATCGCTTTTTCAGTATCAAATAAAAAAGCATTCACTTCAAAGTTAAGCTTAAAGCTGCGCACGTCAAAATTCGTCGTGCCACACGTTGCCACTTCATCATCAATAACGATCGTTTTCGCATGCATAAAGCCGCCATCATATAAGTCGATATGCACTCCCGCTTTTAATAAATCTTCCATATAGCTCATCGTCGCGGCGTACACAATTTTATGATCCGGCACAGCAGGAATCATTAAGCGCACTTCTACACCGCATAAGCTCGCCATACGAACGGCCTCAAACACCGTTTCATCTGGCACGAAATACGGCGACTGAATGTAAACGTAACGCTTTGCTGAAACAATCATTTTCACGTAGCTATATTTGAGCGCATCATGCTCATCATCTGGGCCGCTCGACACAATTTGCACTGCAGTTGATCCTTCACGTTCAATCGTCGGGTAATAGCAATCATCATACGTTACGCGATGCTCCTTTGATGCCATATTCCAATCGACTAAAAATCGCGTCTGTAGCGCATGCACTGCACTTCCTTCAATGCGTGTATGCGTATCGCGCCAGTAGCCGTACTTTTCCTCAACACCTAAATATTCATTGCCGACGTTAAAGCCGCCGACGTAACCAATGCCCCCATCGATAACGACAATTTTACGGTGATTGCGGAAGTTTAAACGCGGATTAATGAGCGGAAAAATAGACGGGAAAAACACTTCAGATAAGCCGCCCGCTTCTGCTAACGGATGCATATGCTTTTTAAATAAGCGGTTTGAGCCAATCGCATCATATAAAAAACGCACTTCGACTCCTTCTTTCGCCTTCTCCTCTAGCACTTGTAAAATGCGCTGCCCTAACTCGTCGTGACGAAAAATGTAATATTGCATATGAATGTGGTGCTTCGCGTTTTTCAAGTCGCGCAGCAGCTGCTCAAATTTTTGTCGCCCGTCTGTAAAAATCGTCACGTCGTTATTTTGTGTAATGACCGCGCCGTTATACGCAAGCTGCATGTACAGCAATTTATTGTGCTGCGCAGCCGCGTCGTCTTTAAACGTAAACGCATCGTGCTGCAATGCGTCCTTTTGCTCCTCAATTAACTGAAGCAGCCCTGTATGCTGCCCGCCGCTAAAGCGATACAAATGCTTTTTGCGCAGTCGTCGTCCGAGCAATGCATACGTTAAAAAGCCAATGACCGGCAAAAAAATTAAGACGAACATCCACGCCCACGCCGAGCTCGGATGCTTTCGCTCAATGAACACGACGACGACAATGCATATAATATTGCCTAAAAATAATAACAACGCTGGTAAATCCATCGTTTGAACAAACTCCAACATACTCATCATCCTCTCTATGCTGTATACGTTCCCGTCTAACACGTTATACAAAACTATTCTCAAATGCAAAAAACGAGAGCTGGAAACATGTCCATTGCTCTCGTTTTGTTAAATGCTTAGCGGCACCATATATCGTCCGATCGACGGCTGCTCTGTAAATAGAACGCGCACATCGTAAACGTCCTTCATCATTTGCTCTGTAATGACATCATCTGGTGCGCCTTGTGCGACAACCTTCGTCGCCTTCATTAAAATAATTTCATCGCTATATTGAAGCGCTTGGTTAATGTCATGCAACACCATAACAATCGTTAAGCCGTACGTTTCATTTAATTGCTTCACTAGCTCAAGCAGCTCAATTTGATAATAAATATCTAAATACGTCGTTGGCTCGTCTAAGCATAAAATTTCTGAGCGTTGTGCCAGTGCCATCGCAATCCATACGCGCTGACGCTCACCACCCGATAATGCCGATACGTCGCTATTTCGCTTTGCAAGTAAGTTCGTGCACGTTAACGCCCATTCAACTGCCTCACGATCGGCCTCCTCATCGCGCTTTAAAAAGCTTTGATGCGGCAGGCGACCGTAGCCGACAAGCTGCTCGACTGTAATTTGTGGTGGAATGTCGTTTTGCTGATACACAATAGCGAGCTTTTTCGCAAATTGCTTCGGCTTATAATCGAGAACGTCCTTTTGCTCTAGCTGTACGCTGCCTGTAATCGGCTTGTTGTTGCGCGAAATTAAACTAAGGAGCGTCGATTTGCCACAGCCGTTTGGACCGATAATCGTCGTAATTTTCCCCTTAGGAATCGAGGCGCTAACACCGGACAATTGATTGTTTTTGCCATCATGCGAAAACACCACTTGTTCGATTTGCATATTAGTTTTTCTCCCTTCTGAGTAAGAAAATTAAAAATGGTCCGCCGATAATCGCCATGATCGTCGAAGCTGGAATTTCCTGCGGGGCAAGAAGCGTACGCCCGAGCGTGTCCGCAGTTAAAATTAACAATGCCCCTGCAAGCGCTGAAAATGGGATTAACACTTTATGGTTATGCCCGACTAAGCGGCGTGCAATGTGCGGAATGAGCAGCCCGACGAATGAAATGACGCCTGCTGTTGCCGTCGCAATGCCCGCTAATAATACAGCAACTGCCGCAACGATGACACGAGCGCGCGTAACGTTGAACCCTAAGCTTTTTGCTGTTTTATCTTGTAGTACGAGCAAGTTACACCATTTGCTTAAAGTAACGGCGAGTATTAGCCCAATCATACCGTAAAGCGTAATAATTTGCACATCGCTCCACGTGCGCATCGATAAATTCGACGACACTGTACCGTCAACCATGACACCCATGTAGCCACAAAGCGTCACAAATGCTTCGCGCAGCCCGGTAAACATCGCCGAAATCGCAATGCCGACTAAAATAATTTTGAGCGGGTTTAACCCTGATTTAAACGATAACGAAAAGACGAGGAAGCATGCGACAGCGCCACCTAAAAACGCAAGAAGCGGCGCATACATAAACAGCGCTGGCATCATCGTTAATACGAACGTCGTCACAAACGCAGAGCCGGCTGAAATTCCGATTACCCCCGCGTCTGCTAACGGATTGCGCATAATCGATTGCAGCAGCACCCCCGCCACCGATAGCGCTGCCCCTGCAAACATCGCGACAATAATACGTGGGAAGCGCAAGTCACGAATCACCGCCATCGTTTCGTCCTCAAAATTAAAAAATGCTGTTATAAAATCAATCGTATTCATCTTTACACTGCCTGTCATTGCGGCGTATACCGTTACGGCAAAAAGCGCCACAATGACGATCACAAAGCTCGCTATTTTTCTCATTGGCTAGTCCTCATAAAATAATTCGATTAAGTAATTGACCGCTTCTGCTACGTCTAAGTTGGCTGTCGTCGCAAAGAGCGGCTCCTCTAAGTCATACACACGCTCATTTTTCACCGCATTGAAATGCTTCCAAATGTCGTTCGTTTTAAACTCTTCATCAAACATTTCAACAACGTCCTCTGGCATGCCGTGTGCTAAACGTAAAATAATATCTGGGTTTGATTCATGTAAATATTCCGTGTTCGACGCTAAATATTCTTGCTCAAATTGCCCCATCACATTTTCGCCGCCTGCAAGCTCCACAATGTTGCCGATGTACGAATTATTCGTTGCGACTAAATACGACCCTGGTACACCGAGTAAAATTAATACTCTCGGCTTCGGCGCGTTCACTGGCACATTTTTTGCTGCCTCGTCAATTTGTGCTTGCAAATCGTCTGTCACTTTTTTCGCCTGCGTAAGACGGTCGTATTTTTTCCCAAGCTTTAAAATATCGTCCTTCATCGTTTCGACATTTTGTAAATTCATAAACGTACCCGAAACGTTCGCCGCCTTAAAAATTGGCTTTAAATCGTTTTCAAGCGTCGTTACTGAAATGACATCAGTCGGCTGCATCGACGCGATAATTTCCATATCTGGATTCATCGCATTGCCGATTTTCGGTAGCTGCTCATAACGCGCAGGTAATGGTACCGACGTTTCTGGCACCGCAATGACGTTATCCATTTCAAGCATGTCCGCAATATGTGCTACAACGGACGTCGCCGCGATAACACGCTCTTCTCCACCTGATGCTGCCGGTGTTTGTGGTGCTTCTTCAACACCAACTTCACTCGAACAAGCGGCTAAAAATACTGTGACCCCAACAGCTGCTGCTCGTAACCATTTTTTCATGTTTCGTTCCCTCCAATCGTATAGTAGCTTTTGCTCTATACATGTCATTACCTTTTTGACAGTTGTGTCATCTTATATAAAGTAATGTAAATATACTTCCAAACATCCAATGAGAATCAATATCAATTAATCCTTTGTTTATGATAGCGAGCAATGTCGGCAATGTCAATATACGAAAAAGCGAAAAAGCGGCATGCATTTGCATACCGCTTTCCATTATGCCATACAGCTTGGACATTTGCCGTAAATTTCAAACTTATGATTGTCAACCGCATAACCTGGCAGCTTTTCGCCGAGTAAATCCATCGGGCATAAGTGCACTTCTTTAATGTGCCCACAATCCATACAAATGAAATGGTGATGGTGATGATCCGATTCACATTGCATGCGGAAATTGCGCTCACCTGATAATTCCGTCTCCTCTAAAATGCCAAGCTCCACGAACGTCGCTAAGTTGCGATAAATCGTATCGAAGCTCATGCCCGGAAACTGCGGCTTTAGCACCGTCAGTAAATCACGCGCCGTTAAATACTTTTCCGTCTCCGCAAACATGTTGAGTAAAATTTCACGCTTGTCCGTTTTCTTATAGCCGTTTTCCTTTAAAATTTCCCACGCACGTTCTACATTCATGTTAATTGACCCCTTTCGACGCCATAAGCAGCGACATCTTTTTGCCAAAAATCACAACTAATAAAATGACGATTGATGTGACAACAATCGTTCCACCTGGTGCTAAGTTTAAATAAAACGCCGACACTAAGCCGATAATGACTGATAGCTCCCCGAACACGATCGCATAAATGATTGCCTGCTTGAACCCTTTTGCAACGCGCATAGCAGCCGCAACCGGTAACGTCATGAGCGACGACACGAGTAAAATGCCGACGATGCGCATTGATGCCGCAATGACGAGCGCCGTCACAATCATAAATGCTAAGTGCACCCATTTTGCCGGAATGCCACTTGCTTTTGCGAACTCATCATCAAACGATAATAAAAATAATTCTTTAAACATGAAAAATAAAAATAAAATGACAACTACGGCAATACCGATGACGACATATAAATCTTGGCGCGATACAGCCGACACTGAGCCGAATAAATAGCTCATTAAATCTTGGTTAAACCCTTGTGCCATCGAAATAAAAATCGCACTTAAGCCGATCCCACCCGACATAATGATCGGAATGGCAAGCTCCTCGTAATGCTTATATAAACTGCGCAGACGCTCAATTAAAATCGAGCCTGACACCGACGCAACGATACCTAAATAAATCGGATTTAATAGCGCAAGAGCTGGCACACTTTGGCTTAAATACAAACTGCCCGCAATGCCCGCAAGCGTGACGTGCGACAATGCATCCGCAATAAGCGACAGGCGACGCACGACGATAAACACACCGAGCAGCGGCGCAATAACACCGATAATGAGCCCAGAGAAAAACGCATTTTGTAAAAATTCATAATTAAAAATTGCTTCGATCATTGCGTCCTCCTAATGTACTTTACGTACTGCATGCCCGTACCATGCGTTTAATTTTTCTTCCGGTAACGTATCGAACTCGCGGCGGAATCCGTGGAAATGAATTTTTTGATTTAAGCACGCGACATGTGAAATGCGGTTAGACACTGTATTCACGTCATGCGTCACGAGCACCATCGTAATGCCTTGCTCCTCATTTAGCTTCACGAGTAAATCGTAAAATGCTTGCACATTTTCATGGTCAATGCCGACAGTCGGCTCATCTAAAATGAGTAGCTTCGGCTCGCTAATAAGCGCTCGTGCGATAAATACGCGCTGCTGCTGCCCACCGGAAAGCGCTCCGATATTGCGGTCGATAAACTGCTCCATACCGACAAGCTTTAACGCCGCTTCTGCACGCGCGTTCGCATCCTTTGGCAATCGCTTAAACAGCCCAACCTTTTTCGTTAAGCCGCTTCGTACCACTTCACGCACCGTCGCCGGAAATCCCGAGTTAAACGCATTGGATTTTTGTGACACGTAGCCGATCCATTCGCGTTTTTTAAACTTGTCGCAGCTTTCGCCAAACAAATTGACCTCTCCGCTCATCGGCTTTAGTAGCCCTAAAATTAATTTTAATAGCGTCGATTTTCCAGAGCCGTTTGGTCCAAGCAGCGCTAAAAAATCTCCTTGCTGTACTTGTAGTGAAATATCATTTAATACGTTCGTATATTCATATTGAAACGACACATTTCGAATATCAATTTGTACGTTTTGCACGTTTACATCTCTTCCTTCTAATTCAAAATCATTACGATTTAACATCACTATAATATACTGTACATGCAGTGCTTTGTAAAGTACAAATGCTTGCATGAGAAATAGTCAGAATTTGCGCGCATATCACTACTTGTTGCGCTACGCTTTCGAGGCAGGCTTTCCACGTGCGTGGGACGAGGAGGCTTGAGGAAGGCGGTGGGCGCTACGTCCATGTAGCACCGCCTTCATGACCAACATCGTGTTCGCCGCCGAGCACCATGAGATTTATCTGCGACGAGTAATCGCAGGAGCATCGCAAGCCGCAATACGCGAAATGCCTATTCAAGAGGCGTATCAACATACTTGATTCAAAACATACATAAAACAAAAACGGCAGAGGATTCGCTCCCCTACCGCTTTTCGTTATTCTCCGCGCAGTGCGTCGATACGCTCTGGCGTAAATGTTTTCGTACGCAGCATATCGATTTCCACTGCGTACGGTGCTTGCTTGTTTTTTGCATCCGTGCCAACGAACGGCGTTTCTAAAATTTTCGGCACGTGCATGAGCTTGTCGTGATGCACGATGTGACAAAGTGCATCAAAGCCAATTTCACCAAAGCCGATGTTTTCATGACGGTCTTTCGCAGCACCGCGCACGTTTTTAGAGTCGTTAATGTGTAGCACTTTTAGGCGGTCGATACCGATTAATCGGTCGAACTCGTCTAATACGCCGTCAAAATCGTTCACGATATCGTAGCCGGCATCATGTACGTGACATGTGTCAAAGCAAACCGATAAACGGTCATTGTTTTTTACGCCATCAAAAATGCGGGCAAGCTCCTCAAAGTTGCGTCCGATTTCTGAGCCTTTTCCTGCCATCGTCTCAAGGGCGATTTGCACTGGATAATCTTGCGTTAATACTTCGTTTAAGCCTTCGATAATGCGCGCGATGCCGACGTCTACACCAGCGCCGACATGAGCACCAGGATGCAGCACAATTTGTGATACGTCTAGTGCCGCTGTACGCTCAATTTCTTGCTGTAGGAAGCTAACGCCTAGCTCGAACACTTCTGGCTTTGTCGTGTTTGCTAAGTTAATGATATAAGGTGCATGCACAACGACGTTTGACATTCCATGCTCCTGCATATGCACAAGCCCTGCTGGAATGTTGAGCTCGCTAATTGGCTTGCGGCGCGTGTTTTGCGGTGCACCTGTGTAGATCATAAACGTGTTTGCACCGTATGAAGCCGCTTCTTGGCTAGATGACAGCAGCATCCCTTTGCCGCTCATCGAAACGTGTGAACCAAGTAACATTGTGATTCCTCCATTTTACGTTCTAAAGTTCCATCTAACTGGATTGAGGTATTTCTTTGAATTATATAGACGGTGAATGTATTTTAGCGTTTTGTTCGTCGGCTCTGCTCACGCTTTTCCCGCAGGAGTCCGCCTCTTGTTTCGAGCCTCGTTTACATTCTAAATTTCAATCACCTTGTATATAGCTGCTTTTCTAGAGCTAAATAAATTTCTACACAGTGATTGTGGCTGGAAGCAAAATGCGTCCAGCCACTTAAAAGACTTCTATTCCAAGCGTATTGATTAGCCATTCAACTAGCATTTCGCGTAGTGCGGCTCGCGTTCCTAGACCTCGCACACGCTCCATGCCACTAAAATGCAGCTTTCATTTCAGTCTTGCTACTGAAAACAATCAATTCCACTGTCTAAAAGTGGCGTATCAGCAGACCTGCTTCTATTTCTTCTTGTTCGTCTTCGCTGTGCTGCGGTTTTTAATGCGGCGCTCGCGCTTTTTAATTTTATCCATTTCCCAGCGCATGTTACGTTTGTAGCCTGGTTTCACTTTCTTCGGCTTACGTACCATCGATTTTGCTTTTGCGTCAATTTCGTTTTCTTGACGGTCGCCTTTACGGTTTTCGCGGGCATGACGCTCTTTTAAGTCGATCCATTCGCCGTTCTTTAAATCTTTATGCTGGAACGGAATACCCATTTTTTCTACGCGGTTTAATGCATCTTCATCAGATGGCTCAAATAACGTAATCGCTGTCCCTTTATTACCGGCACGTGCTGTACGACCAACGCGGTGAATGAAAAACTCTAAATCAGATGGAATTTCGTAGTTAATCACGTGTGAAATACCTTGAATATCAATACCGCGAGCAGCTAAGTCTGTCGCTACGATGTATTGGTATTCTAAGTCGCGCACTTGCTTCATCATACGCGCGCGTTCACGTGGTGCTAAGTCGCCGTGAATTTGCCCAACGCGTAACCCTTGCTCACCTAAATAATGCGCAACCGCTTCTGCATTTTTACGCGTGTTACAGAAAATGACCGCTAAGTACGGGTTGATCGATTCAATGACTTCCATTAAGCGCTTGTTTTTTGATTTTGAACGCACTGGCAGTAAATAAAACTCAATGTTTTCTGCTACTGGACGCTTATCGTTCATGTGGACATGCACTGGTGCGTCCATATATTTTTTTAAGAATGGCTGTAATTTTTCTGGAATCGTTGCAGAGAATACGAACATTTCTAACTTCTCTGGCATGTGGCTTGCGAATCCGTCGATGTCTTCAATGAAGCCCATGTCAAACGCTAAGTCCGCTTCGTCGACTACTAAAATTGGCGCTGTATGTACAAGTAACGCGCCTTCTTTTACTAAGTCTTTAATACGACCTGGTGTACCGACAACGATATGTGGCTGTACTTTTAATTTTTCAATTGAACGTTGCTTATCCGTACCACCGATAAATAATTTCGTGCGAATGTCCGTACCTTCAATTAATTGATTTAACGCATCAAAAATTTGCTGTGCTAGCTCGCGTGTCGGTGATGTAATAACAGCTTGTACTTCCTGCTTGTCCTCTTGTAGACGTTGCACGATTGGTAATAAGAAGCTGTGCGTTTTTCCTGTACCTGTATGCGCTTGACCGATTGCACTTTTGCCTTTGAGCACAAGTGGAATGATCTCTCTTTGAATTGGTGTTGGTTCAACAAAACCTAATTTCGCAATGGCTTCTTGTAAAAACGGCTTTAATTGATAATCTGTATATTTACTCATGTAATTTTCCGTACCTCCTGATAATTCTTATTGCGCTACGTTGAGCAATAAGATGAACATCACACAATCTTATCGCGGAAAGGGCTCATAAGTCAACGAACATGTCACCGTTGTTTTCATTTTTCTACTAGCACCGCTTCCTTTGCCGTACAATCGACAAATTTTTTGACGTGACACCGCAAACTGCTTTTCTCAACAAAACGCGCGAGAAACTTTGTATTCATTTGCGGCGTCCGTTATAATAGATATACTGCAAGTTGAAAGGGGCTTACATATGAAAGTCATTAAAATTAATCCACGAGGCTACTGCTACGGCGTTGTCGATGCAATGGTTATCGCACGAAATGCCGCATTAGATAAAACATTACCACGTCCTATTTACATTTTAGGCATGATTGTCCACAATAAGCACGTTACCGATGCATTTGAGCAAGACGGCATCATTACGTTAGACGGTGAAAACCGCAAAGACATTATCGAGCAGGTAGAAACAGGTACGGTCATTTACACAGCGCACGGCGTTTCACCTGAAATTCGTGAAATCGCGCGTCGCAAAGGGCTCGTTTCAATCGATGCAACATGTCCAGACGTAACGGTGACACATACGCTCATTGCTGAAAAAACGAAGGAAGATTACGAAATTATTTACATCGGCAAAAAAGGGCACCCCGAACCAGAAGGCGCAATTGGGGTGGCACCGGATAAAGTGCATTTAGTGCAGTCGATGCATGACATTGAAGCATTAAACTTCGCACCAGAGCAGAAAATTTTAGTGACGAACCAAACGACGATGTCACAATGGGATGTCGCCTTTTTAATGGAAAGCATCCAAGAAAAGTTCCCACATGTTGAAGTGCATAAAGAAATTTGTTTAGCGACACAAGTGCGTCAAGAAGCTGTTGCCGAGCAAGCAGGTGTAGCAGACTTATTAATTGTTGTTGGCGATCCAAAATCAAATAACTCAAACCGCTTAACGCAAGTGTCGGTTGAAATTGCGGGTACACCGTCTTACCGCGTATCAGACATTTCTGAGCTGAAAATCGAATGGCTCATGGATATCGAAACAGTAGCAGTTACAGCTGGTGCATCAACACCGACACCAATCGTCAAAGAAGTGATGGTATTTTTAGAGCAATTTGACAAAAACGACCCATCGACACATGAAATTAAACGTACTGTAACGCTCGATAAAATTTTACCGAAAATTAAAACGCCAAAGCCGGTTGACAAAATTATGCCGTATTAATAGGCATTTTGGCAGCACTACAAAAAATATCATTCGAAACGTCATGTTTCGAATGATATTTTTTTAACAACTTTGACAACATTACATACATAATACGTTCGCTAATCGACTGAAACATTGTATTTTCTCCTATTTATTTGTATGATTGTAATTATATAATTCCAATACTTTCCTCTCATAGTAAAAAAACAGATTCATCACCGTAAGCTAAGGTTGACGCATAAAGATTGCTTGAGACGAGAGGCGGACTCCAACAGGAAAAGCGAAAGTTTCTTTTACGACGAGTAACCGCAGGAGCACGAGCCTCAAAACTCCGCAATCGACGAGGACGCTTGAAGAAGGTGATCAACGCCACTACACGAGTTTTACGTTCATGACAAACATCGTGTTCGCGCCCGCGGAAAGCGTGCCTCAACGTGAAAAGCAACCCCGAGTTATGACGGTGAAGAGCCAAAAAACAATCTATTACGAATGTAGGTGATGATGCTCATGCTCCAGCAATATAAACTAAATGATTTGCAGTTACATATACTGCATCGGCGCTTAACAGCAGACAACATAGAGCGCGCGAAAATCGATGCGTATTTCGTTATCGTATTAGAATCATTTATGCTTATTCATAGTTTTCTAAATTACGGCTTGTCATTTAATTTATACATAATGCTTTACATCAGCTTGCTCGCACTCGCTGTCGTGTCGCTCATCGTCTTTGCGCTAACGAAAAAAATATATAATCACCCGACACGCACCGCCATTCAACACCGTTACTTAATGTTTTATTACATATTTATGCTGACGTGGGGCGCTTTCGTAACACTCGCTGACCAAGCCTCTTCATACGGTCACGTCACAGCGTATTTAACTAACTTTTTAGTAACGACCGTGCTGTTTATCGTGCCCAAACGTACATACATATTGTTACACATATTACCGACAACACTTCTTGTAGTCGGGCTGCTTATTTATCAAAAAGATTACGCCATTATGACAGGTCATTGTATTAACGTGACGATTTTCTTTATTTTTGCAACACTCGGAGCACGCTTTTTATACGGTGCTCAAATGAAAAACTTAGCACAGGAATTATTATTAAAAGAAACAAACCAAGAGATGGAAACGTTAAACAAACATTTAGCATCACTCGTACATCATGACGAATTGACACGCATTCCGAATCGTCGCGGACTATACAATTTCGTAACGCAATTTACCGCGGAGCAAGCAAAGACGGCCGCTGTGTACGTGCTTGATCTCGATGCGTTTAAACGCTATAACGATTTTTACGGCCATTTAGCAGGCGACCAAGCGTTAAAAAGCGTCGCACAAGCGATTCATCGCATTACATCTGCTCCACACCAGTTTGCTGCTCGCTTTGGCGGAGAGGAATTCGTCGTCGTGGCGTTTCATGCAACGGAGACAGAAGCTGCGATTATTGCTGAAAACATTTTTAAAGCGATTGAACAGCTACACATTCCACACGAAGCGTCGCCGTACCATAACGAATTGTCCGTTAGCTTAGGCTATACAATCGGTGACATTCACGACCAACATTCGTTAGAGCAGCTTATTAAAGCCGCGGATGACTCACTTTATCATGCGAAGGAAAATGGGCGTAACCAAATTCAAGCGACGCTATAACAGCATAACAAAAGGGCATTCGCGAAATTGCGAATGCCCTTTTTCGTTATACACATGTAAACGGCTCGGTATGCACGTTTGATTCAATAAACTGCACGTCTAGCTTGTCGCATAGCGAGCGCATTTTGTTGGCGACACCTGGAATCATGACCTTTTCGACGTGGTGCCCTGGGTCTACGATGTTTAAGCCAATCGCCTCAGCGTCTTGTGCAGTATGGAAATACATATCGCCCGTTACGAACACATCTGCACCTGCTCGCTTTGCTGCGTAAATGTATTTATTACCGTCACCGCCGACGACTGCGACCTTTGATACGATCGATTCACCATCACCGACGATGCGCACAAACGGCACGTCTAGCTGTGTTTTCACGTGCTCGGCAAATTGGCGCAGCGTCATCGGCTGTGCTAATCGTCCGACGCGTCCTAAGCCCATTTCGTTGACGTCAATGTCCATCGTATACACGTCATACGCTGGCTCCTCGTATGAATGCGCGTTTAACATCGCCTTCAATACGCGATTTTTCATCGATTGCGGGAATACGACTTCAATGCGTGCTTCTTGCTCGACGTGTAGCGTGCCGACTTGTCCTTTCGTCGGGTTTGCGCCGTCTTCTGCTTGGAAGCGTCCTTCACCGTACGATGTAAAGCTACAGCCTTTGTAGTTCCCAATTGTCCCTGCCCCTGCGTTCATTAATGCAATGCGCAGTGCCTCGGCATTGTCCTGCTGCTCAAACACGACGAGCTTCGTTAACTTTTCACTATACGTTTGCTCTAAAATCGTGCAGTTTTGTAGCTGCAGTGCGTCTGCTAATAAATCGTTGACACCACCTGCTGCAACGTCTAAATTCGTATGCGCCGCGTACACCGCGATGTCGTTTTTAATGAGCTTTTCGTACAGCGCTCCTGCTGGGTTATCTGTTCGAATGTTTGCTAGCTTTCTAAAAATCGGTGGGTGATGCGCAATAATGAGCTCGCACCCTTTGTCGATTGCTTCGTTCACAACCGCATCGTTCACATCAAGCGTCACAAGCACGTTTGATACCGGCTTGTTGAGCGTACCAATCGCTAAGCCAATCGGGTCATTTTCCATGCACGCTAGCTTTTTCGGTGACCACGTTTCAAATAAACGAATAATTTCTTGTCCATTCACTGCCATTAACGCAACAGCTCCTCTGCCCATGTCATATATGTCGTTAGCTCTTGTTTTTTCTGTACGTTTTCCTCTGTCGGCTCCGCGTTTTCAATTGCTGCATAGACGCGCTGCCAGTTATCATACTCACGCTGCCATTTTTTTATGAAGACGTCTGATTTACGCATCGGTAAAAACTTGCCAAATAACATTTCCTGCTCCGTTAACGTCATCGGTCCACGCTGCAATACGAGCACTTCGTAAATTTTGCCATCCTCTTCTAAAATAACCTCATCCGTTAACGCCCAACTATTGCGCATCGCCCATTCACGAATGACTTTTGCGTGAATGTTTGGCTGTAAAATTAAGCGCGTCACCGTTTGTAAGCTTTCCGGATGCTTCTCTAAAATCGATACGATCAACGGTCCACCCATACCTGCAATCGTTACTGTATCGACGTAATCGCTCGGCTGAACTGCAGCTAAACCGTCTGCTAGGCGCACTGTAATTTTATTAGCTAATCCTTCTGTGCGCACTTGACGCTCTGCTGATTCAAATGGACCTTTCACAACTTCTCCTGCGATAGCACGCGATGCAACGCCTTGATGCACTAAATAGCACGGCAAGTATGCATGGTCGCTTCCGATATCTGCAACAACGGCTCCTGATGGCACGAATGATGCGACTGTTTCTAAACGCTGTGATAATTTTTGTGCGTTCACAAAATCCCTACTCTCTTCAATCAAATTAGCTTCAGTATACCGCAAGAACGGCATGACGAAAAGGATTGTGCGGCAATTTACGGCACAATCCTATGTTTGTTATTTTAACGATACGATGTATTCAACAAGTGCATCCACTTGCGCGGGGTCTGTCACTAAACCACCTGGCATCATTCCTTGCCCGTTCGCAATGACTTCACGGATATGCGACTCCTCTACGCCGATTAAGCTCGGCCCACTGCCACCTGTTAAATCCCCGCCATGACAGCCGATACAGTTTGCTTTTGCAACTGCTTCTCCGTCAGCTGCTTCCACTTCCACTTCTTCCTCCGATTGTGCGATTTCCTCTTGATTGCCAATACCTTCTAAAGATAAGAAAAAAATTACCCCAATACCAAGTGCCATAATTAAAATGTACGGAATGATTGGATTGTTTTTCACACGTTCCCCTCCTACTCTTTTTGTGTACGACATTGAACAATTTAATTGTACTTGATTCACGCAAAAACGAAAAGCTTTATACGAAATTTCTCTCTTTAAAACGCCATTTCTGTCAAAAAACACTCAATATATAAAGATTGAACTTTTGTATCTATATAGACGGTGAACGTATTTTAGCGTTTTGTTCGTCGGCCCTCCACATCGAGGCAGGCTTTTTCGCGGGCGTGGGGGCGAGACTCCTTGGGGAAAAGCTCGTGCCTCAAGACCCCGTAAGCCGCGACGTAGGAGCGGTGCGGAGGCTTGAGGAAGGCGATTAGCGCCACGTCCATGTGGCATCGCCTTCATGACCAACATCGTGTTCGCCGCCGAGCCCCAGGAATTTATCTGCCTCGAGTAATCGCAGAGGCAAAGCGAGCCGCCATACGCGAACTGCCAGTTGAATGGCTAATCAACACGCTTGATAGAATAAACATGCTTGACGAAAAACAACAAAAAGAGTTGCCCGACATTTCTGAACGAGACAACTCCATTTATTTACATCGTCATTAAAAAATTTCCGATGACTAACAACAGCCCAATCGCTCCTGGTATCGTAAAGTACAGCACCTTTAAAAAAATACCGCTACCGAGCCATAAACTACAGTTCGCAATTAATAGCACATATAGCACCGCATTACTCGTTGGATAAAACGTTTGGCTCACATGAATCGACAACATAAAAATGAGCAGCGCCGCAAATACTTGTAGTAGTGGCGCAAACACATTGTTATCCTTCAATAACTTCAACGTCCCGATCATTAACGCGAGCGCAACGATTGCTACAACTGCTGGCATCAACCATGACACCGATGTGAACGTAAATAAACCGTAAATAAGCGCACCAATGACTACTGCAAGCAACGCAATGAGCGCAATCGATTTAGTTTGCTTCTTTTTTAATACAGATGCTTTTGCTTGTTTTCGTTCCGCATCTTCTTCATAATTGCCCTCTGTATATAGCGTCATTAAAAAGTCGCAATAATGCCCTGGCAACAGCTTATTTTGCTTCCAAAATGTAATTTCATTTAAAATGATTTTCTTCCGTTGATCTCCCATAACGTAACCCCACTATGCATGTCTTTTGAATAAAAAGACAATATTAAACAAAAACTTATGTATTATATCGACACGACTTACATTTGTTGCATACAAAAAGGCATAAAGTTCTACATTTGAACTTTATGCCTCGTCATTGCTATTCTAAGAAATCTTTTAAGCGTTTTGAACGAGATGGGTGACGTAGCTTGCGTAGCGCTTTTGCTTCGATTTGACGAATACGCTCGCGAGTAACACCGAACACTTTCCCAACTTCCTCTAGCGTACGTGTACGACCGTCATCTAAGCCAAAGCGTAGGCGCAGTACGTTTTCTTCGCGGTCTGTTAACGTATCTAGCACGTCTTCAAGCTGCTCTTTTAATAGCTCATATGCAGCGTGGTCTGATGGCGATTGTGCCTCTGAGTCTTCAATAAAGTCTCCTAAATGCGAATCGTCCTCTTCCCCAATCGGTGTTTCAAGTGATACCGGTTCTTGTGCAATTTTTAAAATTTCACGTACTTTTTCAGGTGTTAAGTCCATTTCTTCACCAATTTCTTCTGGTGACGGCTCGCGACCTAAATCTTGTAATAGCTGACGCTGTACGCGAATTAATTTGTTAATCGTTTCAACCATGTGTACAGGAATACGAATTGTACGCGCTTGGTCTGCAATTGCACGTGTGATTGCTTGACGAATCCACCACGTTGCATAAGTTGAGAACTTGAACCCTTTGCGGTGGTCGAACTTTTCAACCGCCTTAATTAAGCCCATATTTCCCTCTTGAATTAAATCAAGGAATAACATACCACGACCGACGTAGCGTTTTGCAATCGACACGACAAGACGTAAGTTCGCTTCTGCTAAACGTTTACGTGCTTCATCATCACCTAGCTCAATTCGCTCAGCTAATCGCACTTCCTCAGCTGCTGATAATAAATCAACGCGCCCAATTTCCTTTAAATACATGCGTACAGGGTCGTTAATTTTCACACCAGGTGGAACGCTTAAATCGTTTAAGTCGAACGTTTCTTCAGTCGCTTCTGTTTTTAATAAACTTTGCTCCTCAAATTCTTCCTTACCTTCGATTGAAATATTTAACGACTTCTCTAAGTCTTCAGCGAAATGGAAAATTTCTTCGTTTTCAATGTCAAAACCGTTTAATACCTCTTCAATTTCTTTCATTGACATTTCATGCTCTTTTTTTGCTTTTGCCGTTAATATTTTCTTTGCTTCTTCTAACGTTAACTCATTCTCTAATTCTTTTGAACGTTCAGACTTATCCGCCATAAACTCTCCTCCTTCTAACACTTCTACATCGAAGCATACGCAATTCGCAGCTTCCGTACTTCTTCTGCTAACGTAACAGCTTTCATAATATCATTCATTTTTTCCGCTTCAATAGCAAGCTGCTGCTTTTGCTCCATTTTTCGCAGTAAACGTTGCTTATTTAAATACTGTAAGCAATCGGTTACTTCCTGATCGCCGTGATCTGGGTCGCGCTCAATAATGGCGGACTCCAGTGCGATTTTGCGTAGCTCCACGTCCTCTAGCTGCTCTAGGAAACGCTGAAAATCAGGCTTGTCGTGCTGCTCGTAAAAGCCGATGAGCCGTATATATACAGCCGTAAATACGTCATGTATAAACGGACTTGGCATATCGCTTCGCTGCACACGCTCTACTACGTCAACATTGTGAAGCATATGACTAAGCAAGCGCCGTTCTGCTCGGTCTGTAGCGTTTAGCTTCGTTTGCATCGTCACGACGACCGGACTGTACCGCTCCTCGCTATATTGACGCTTCGTACGCCTCGCCTCGTCCGCTTCTTTTTGCCGAAGCGTCGCCGCAATCGCATCTTCTGATAAAGTCGTTTCCTCTGCTAGCTGACGAATGTACAAATCACGCTCTAGCGGTGACGTGTTATGTACAAGTAGCTCTAGCACCTCTTGTACATATTGCATTTTATCGTTATCAAACTGAAAATTTTTCCCTCGTCGTGCATGCATTTTAACGAAGGCGATGTACGGATGCGTCTTGTCCATTACGTGTTCTTTAAACGCTGATCCTCCGTGCTGCTGTACGTAATCATCCGGGTCCATTTTGTCTGGTAGCACAGCAACATTCACTTTTAATTTCGCATCATGCAGCTGCTCTCCAGCACGTTTCGCCGCATCCCACCCAGCTCCGTCACCATCATAGCAAATCGTAACTTGCTGCACTAAGCGTTTGAGCTTTGTGACATGCTGAGGTGTGAGCGACGTACCCATTGTCGCAACTGCATTAGAAATACCCGCACGTACCGCTGCTAAAACGTCCATAAACCCTTCCATAATGATAATATGGTGATGTTTACGAATCGTTGCGCGTGCCTTATCTAAGTTAAAAAACACATCGCTTTTATGGAAAATTGGCGACTCTGGACTGTTCATATACTTCGCTTCATTCGCGTCCTTATTTAAAATACGCCCCGAAAAAGCAATCGTTTTGCCTTGCTCATCGCGAATCGGGAACATGACGCGTCCACGAAAGCGATCAAAGCAGCTGCCATCTTGCTCGCGCTGTACAATTAAGCCACTTTGCGCTGCCTCTTGTAAATCAAGCCCACGCGCTGTTAACAAGTTCGTCAAGCCATCCCACGCTGGCAACGCATAGCCAATTTGGTACTCTTCAATTAATGCCTCGGTAAAGCCACGACTTTCTAAATATTGAAGCGCGACTTCGCCATCTTCCGTATGCATGAGCATATGATGATAATAATCAGCAGCGATTTGGTGTGCCTCTTTCATGCGTCGCTGCAGTTGTGCTTCTGGCGTGCTCACTTGCTGCTCACGAGGGGCAACATCAACCGTAATGCCTACACGCTCGCCAAGTTTTGATACTGCTTCTGGAAATGGAACTTGCTCAATATCCATCACGAACGTAATGACATTACCACCTGCACCACAGCCGAAGCAATGAAAAATTTGTTTATCTTCTGAAACAGAAAAAGAGGGACTTTGCTCCTGGTGGAACGGGCAAAGACCAAACCAGTTTCGACCTCGCTTTGTCAAATGCATATAATCGCTAATGACATTGACGATATCCGAATTTGAACGAATTTCCTCAATTTTATGCTCATCTATTTTTTGAGTCATTTTATCACCGTCTATTTTTCGTTTCATCTTACATACATATTCGTGACAACTTCACATTTTCCTTCAATATTTTAAAAAAACATTGAAACATTCGTTAATATTTTTTACCACAATTCTCTTATTATAAAACAATCTACATAGACGCGCTAGCTATTTGTTTACATAAACAAATGCTGCGTTATAAGCGAATAAAAAGAAGCTATCTGATTGGCTCAGACAGCCTCTACTTAACGCATGCGACGTCGCTGTAAAATATCATTCGCAGTTTCTTCTACCGCTTTGTTCGTTACATCAATAACGTCACAGCCGATTTGCTCGACAACTTTTTGAAAATGTGCAATTTCCGCCTCAATGCGCGCATCAGTTGCATACGACGCATCATCTCGCAAGCCGAGTGCAAGCAGTCGCTCTCTACGAATGGAATGCAGCTTCTCCTTTGAAATGACAAGTCCGAAGCATTTGTGTGGGTCCATCATATACAATTCCTCTGGCGGCTCAACTTCGGGCACGAGTGGAATGTTCGCAACCTTGAGCTTTTTATGCGCTAAATATTGTGACAATGGTGTTTTCGACGTACGTGACACACCGATCAGCACAATGTCTGCCTTTAAAATGCCACGAGGGTCTTTGCCATCATCATATTTCACCGCAAACTCAATCGCTTCAATTTTTTTAAAATATCCATCATCTAGCTGATATACAAGTCCCGGCTCTTCCTTAGGTGATTCACTTGTAACTCGCTGCACCGCATGCATAATTGGGCCAAGCACATCAATTGCTGCTAACTGCTCCTCTGCTGCTACTTGCTCCATATACGCGCGCATCTCTTGTCGCACAAGCGTATAAATAATAAGCGCCTGCTGCTGCTTTGCAATTTTAACGATATTTTTCACGTGCTCGACCGTATCTATATGAGCAAACTTGCGTAAATCAACTTGCTGCAGCATCGGGCGAAATTGGCTAATCGCCGCCTTCGCAACATGCTCGCCCGTTTCACCGACAGAATCAGAAATGATAAATACTTTTAATGGTTGCTCCACTTTCATACCTCCTTACAGTTCATGTGTTTCTGCAAGAGAAATAAACGCACGCGTAATGCTCGTCTTCGTTAAGCGACCGATAATTTCCAAGCCATTGTCCTGCTCAATAATAACCGGTAATGAATCAACTTCGCGTTCAATTAATTTTTTAGCCGTCGCAATTAACGGGTCTCCTTTTTCACAATACGCAATATTCGGCATACGCGTCATAATAATGTGGACAGGAATTGTATTTAAATCTTGTGATCCAATACTCGTACGCAGTAAGTCTTTGCGCGATAAAACACCCGCTAAGCGCATGTTTTTATCAATCACAAATAACGTGCCGACGTCCTCTAAAAACATGTGGCAAATCGCATCATACACCGTCATATTTTCCGATACGACAATCGGCATCGACATAAAGTCTTTTACCTTCAAGCTGAGCATATTTTCCGTTAACGCTCCGGTATTTTTTTTCCCCGCATAAAAATAACCCACTCGTGGGCGCGCATCTAAAAAACCAGCCATCGTTAAAATCGCTAAATCTGGGCGCAATGTTGCACGCGTTAACCCAAGACGCTCCGCTATTTGCTCACCTGTGATCGGACCGTTCTCTTTCACAATTTGTAAAATTTCTTCCTGACGTTTATTGAGTTCTATTGGACTCACCGCCTCAATCTATAATAATGTGTTATACTTTTCTTATTTAGTATATACTAATTCTTCTTGTATTGCGAAGAAAAGTTTCTCGTGCTACAATGATACCATGTTACAAAGTTTTTTGTATACAAATTGCATAACTAGGCGATGACGGGATTTTAATAAGTAGCTTATACACGAAGCGAGCAGGGATGGTGAAAGCCTGTAACATAAGCGAAACGGCAGCCCCGAGCTATTTTTTTATAAAGTGGATTTACATAAAAGGATGAATATTCAAACAATTCATTGCATACTTTCCATGTAAATCAATCAGGGTGGAACCGCGGGTAATAGCACTCGTCCCTGGGCATGACTAGTGCCCAGCGACGGGTGCTTTTCATTTTCTGTTGATTTACACAATTGTATAGAAATGGTGGCATAAGCTGGCTCTTCACATCGAGGCAGGCTTTCCGCGGGCTCGGCTCAAGCCTCCTCGCCGCTCATACTTCGCGTCTGTGGGGTCTTGAGGCACGAGCTTTTCCCGCTGGAGTCCGCCTCTTGTTTCGAGCCATCTGTCACTATCTATGTAACGTGCTATCATCATGTATGTTGAAAGACTTGTTCGCTGACTGTGCGGCGGTGAGACTCCTTAGGGAACAGCGTGAGCGTGAGACTACAGGCTCACGCCACGCCCCAGGAACGCGAGCCGCCACGCATAGACAGCGATAAGCGAATCGACACAACCAATTCAAAGGAGGTCATTTTCATGGCTAAAACAATGGAAACAATCGTATCAATCGCAAAACAACGCGGCTTCGTCTTCCCAGGTTCTGAAATCTACGGCGGCTTAGCAAACACGTGGGATTACGGTCCACTAGGTGTGGAACTTAAAAACAACGTAAAAAAAGCTTGGTGGCAAAAATTCGTTCAAGAATCTGAGCATAACGTAGGTCTTGACGCCGCAATTCTTATGAACCCGAAAGCTTGGGTAGCATCAGGTCACGTAGGTAACTTCAACGACCCGATGATCGACTGTAAAGCATGTAAAGCGCGTCACCGTGCAGACAAATTAATCGAAGACGCTAACCTTGCAAAAACAGGTGAAGAAATTATCGTTGATGGTATGTCATTTGACCAAATGAAAGCAAAAATGGACGAGCTAGAAGTCGTTTGCCCAGATTGCGGTAAAATCGATTTCACAGACATTCGTCAATTTAACTTAATGTTCAAAACGCACCAAGGTGTAACGGAATCTTCTTCAAACGAAATTTACTTACGCCCTGAAACAGCACAAGGTATTTTCGTGAACTTTAAAAACGTTCAACGCTCAATGCGTAAAAAGACGCCGTTTGGTATCGCACAAATCGGTAAATCATTCCGTAACGAAATTACACCTGGTAACTTCACGTTCCGTACGCGCGAGTTCGAGCAAATGGAGCTTGAATTTTTCTGTAAGCCAGGTGAAGACCTTGAGTGGCACGCATATTGGAAAGAGTTCTGCAAAAACTGGTTATTAAACTTAGGCATGAAAGAAGAATCAATGCGCCTACGTGACCACGAAGACGACGAGTTATCACACTACTCAAACGCGACAACAGACATCGAGTTCCGCTTCCCATTCGGTTGGGGCGAGCTATGGGGTATCGCAGACCGTACAGACTTCGACTTAAAGCAACATATGGAGCACTCTGGTGAAGACTTCACGTACATCGATCAAACGACGAACGAGCGCTACGTACCATACTGCATCGAGCCATCTTTAGGTGCAGACCGCGTAACACTTGCATTCCTTTGCGATGCATTCGATGAAGAAGAATTAGAAGGCGGCGACGTACGTACAGTATTACGCTTCCACCCAGCACTTGCACCATTTAAAGCGGCAGTATTACCACTGTCTAAAAAATTATCAGAAGAAGCTGGCGACGTATGGGCGGACTTACGCAAATCATTCCCAGTAGACTTTGACGAATCACAATCAATCGGTAAACGTTACCGTCGCCAAGACGAAATCGGTACGCCGTTCTGTATTACGTACGACTTCGATTCAAAAGAAGACGGTCAAGTAACAGTGCGTCACCGCGATTCGATGGAGCAAGTACGCATGCCAATCGCAGACGTGAAAGCGTATATCGAGTCTCATTTACAATTCTAATTAAACAAAACAAGTGCCATCAGGAAATGTAGAATTTCTTAATGGCACTTGTCTACTTTTTGACGACGCTACGTTACGCGGACGCTTTCCTGGGGGAACGGCGGCGAACACGATGTTGGTCATGCGGGCGGTGCCACATGGACGTGGCGCAACCGCCGCACTCGAGCCTTGCTATCGCAAGTCTCTCGGCACGTTCTTTTCCCCTAGGAGTCGCCGCTTCACGAGCTCCGTCAGCAAATTTTCACGATGAATATTATCAGTTGCATAATGAAAATTCACTTCTGTCCGAAACTCCTTTTGCTCATTGATATAAACAAAATTGATAATATACGTAAATAAAGCGTTAGAAGAAACTACATCGTTTCCTCTAACGCTTTTGTCGTTTATGCGTGCTGTGCTAGCTCTTTTTCAAGCGCTGCGATGCGTGCATCTACGTATTCTTTTGATAACTCATAGCGCGCGATGAAGCGATTGCGTGGGTGCTTCGTACATTCGATCGTGCAGCCTCCTAAATGCTTTTGCTCGTTTTCTTCAGACGCGATAATTTTTTTGTTACACTCTGGGTTTGCGCAGTTAATGCAGCGCTCACACGGCTCACCATCAAAGTGATCTTTGCCGACAACGACATGCTCGACTTGGTTAATTGGCACCGTTAAACGCTCGTCAAACACGTACATT
Organism: Caryophanon latum; assembly: GCF_001700325.1. Classification (GTDB taxonomy): domain Bacteria; phylum Bacillota; class Bacilli; order Bacillales_A; family Planococcaceae; genus Caryophanon; species Caryophanon latum. Next base: position 1,515 of record NZ_MATO01000035.1, on the reverse strand, counting down.
TGACCGTCCCACAGCTGCCCTTTCGTCTCCTCGTCTTTTGCGTATGTCGCCACACCACCGTGTAATTGCCCTACTGACTCGCCAATACCCTCACGCTTTAACCAGCCTGAAAATTTCTCACAACGAATACCGCCTGTGCAATATGTTAAGACGCGTTTTCCTTCGAATAAATGCTTGTTTTCTAGCACCCATTCCGGCGTGTCGCGGAACGTATCGACTTCAGGCATAATCGCACCGCGGAAATGTCCTACTTCGTATTCATAGTTGTTGCGCACGTCTAAAATAATCGTATCTTCGCGCTTCATTTCTTCCATAAACTCAGCAGGTGATAAATAATCGCCTGTAATTTCATGTGGATTAATATCGTTTTCTAAGCTTAAGTTGACAAGCTCCGGACGCGGGCGCACGTGCATTTTTTTGAACGCGTGGTGCTCTGCTGAATCGATTTTAAAGACGATGCCTTCAAATACAGGGTCGTTTTGCATCATTTCTGCATACGCCTCCGTTTGCTCGATCGTGCCCGATACTGTACCGTTAATGCCTTCTTGTGCGACTAAAATGCGCCCAAGTAAGCCAATTTCTTTACAGTCGGCTAAATGCTTTTGTGCAAATGCAACTGGGTCTTCAATATGTGTGTAATGATAATATAATAATACTTGGTATTCCATCGTTCGTTTTCCACCTATCACGTATATTTGCAGGATATCACTGATAGCCTAACATGCAATTTTTTTGCATTCAGCTAACCATACCATACTCGGTGGAAGTTTTCCTCTTTTTTAAAAGGCTATTGACTAAAATATGTTCTTACACCATTCTTTCATTCCAATAGAACGTTTTAAGAATGAATCTTTTGCTCAATTTTTTGTGCAGCAATCATTAAATGCTTCGCAAGCTTTTGTTCGTCGTATTGATGGAAACGATCGGTCGGCACAGCGAGTGTGACGGAACCAATTGGGCGGTCGACAAGTCGAATTGGCGCACTAATTGAACATGTATGTGCTACGCGCTCACCGTAGCTTACCGCATAGCCATTTTCACGCACTTCCTCTAGCTGTGTGCGCAGTTCGTCCACCGATTTCACTGTTTGCTTCGTGCGCGGCTCAATGACTACTTGCGCTAAATACACTTCGCGCTCCTCCTCTGGTAAAAACGCTAAAATGCTTTTTGACGTTGCTCCGATATAAAGCGGTGCTGTATCGCCAACTGAGCTTTTATGACTATTTAAGTACACGCTCTCAAAATTGAGCACGCAGCGACGCTCATAACCATCAAGTATGTTGTAGCTTACACTTTCCCCTGAAAATTGATTCAGCTCCTTTAAAATCGGCTTCACAATTTGTAAAAAACTTGACTGCTTATCAACAAGACGCCCTAAAAAAAGCATTGATAAGCCAAGCTCGTATTGCTTCGTTTGCTCATCTCGATATAAAAATCCTTCATAAACGAGCGTCGATAAAAAACGCTGCAAGTAAAGTGTACCCTTTGTAAAGGACATTTTGAAAAAGAGCTAGC
>NZ_MATO01000034.1 GCF_001700325.1 Caryophanon latum | reverse complement strand
TTGGGAAAAGCTCGTGCCTCAAGACCCCGTAAGCCGCGACGTAGGAGCGGTGCGGAGGCTTGAGCCGAGCCCGAGGAAAGCGAGCCGCAATACGCGAACTGCCAGTTGAATGGCTAATCAACACGCTTGAATAAAAAACTTTACAATATAATGTTAGTAGAGAATAATATATGTTAAGCGTTAATATATGACAAAATAATGGCATGAAAAGGGGTTTTGGATATGTCGATTTTACATGCATTAAGTGAAGCATTACCGTACATTCATAAAGTGTTAAAAGGGGAAGCAATCGTCGCTGTAGCGGATAAAGAAACAGAAACGATTGTGAAATATTTAGCTGGAAAACGCGTTGATTCTGGGTACGTCGATGGACAACGTGTAAATCCAAATGATGATAACGTGTACATCGCTTTTCGCGGTCAAAATGCTGATGTCGTTATTCCAAAAACAGTGTATGGCGTTGAAATTAAAGCATTTTCGTTTCCGATTTATGAAGGAAGCAAAGTAGTTGGGGCGCTCGCGATCGGTTTACCGATTGACAATGAAATGGAATTAAAGCGCTATATGGAAAACATGAAAGGTATTATTCATCATTTCCAAAGCAATGTACATACGATGGCTTCTCAATCAGAGCAGCTCGCTGCAACGAGTATTGAAATTGATAACCAAACACAAGGCGCGTTAGACGATGCGTTACAAACAAATACGATTACGAATTTTATTAAAAATATTTCGCGCCAAACAAATTTATTAGGGTTGAATGCGTCGATTGAAGCGGCGCGTGCAGGACAATACGGTGCAGGTTTTAATATCGTCGCACAGGAAGTACGCAAGCTATCTTCAGAAACAGATAATGCGACGGATGATATTGAAAAGGCGTTAAAAAATATTAATACGAATTTATCAAATTTAAAAGCACATATGGAGAAAATTAATACGGCCTCTCATGAGCAAGCGACGATTGTACAAGGATTTAGCGAAACGATTGAAGAGCTGGCGAAGTTAACAGATGAAATGGAGCAGTTTATGTATAAGGTGATGAATTAATACAGCTGTTCAAACAAATTTTATTCATTCAAATATTTGCATAATCGATGAAATTACGTAGTCGTCAGTTAGCGAAATTAAGCAATAAAATAAATGCATTCCTAGAACATTCCTATGTCGAACGGAAAGATAATTTTTAAAATTAGTCGTCCAACACTTGCTCGTAATAAGTAATAATGGTAGTGTAAATATACAATACTTTAATTATTTATAAGAGGTGAACTGTATGAATAAAGGTCAACGCCATATTCGTATTCGCGATATTATCGCTAAAAATGACATTGAAACACAGGACGATTTAGTTTATCAATTAAAAGCAGCAGGGTATAACGTAACGCAGGCAACTGTATCACGCGACATTAAAGAGCTGCATTTAGTAAAGGTGCCTCTTGCGGACGGTCGCTATAAATATAGCTTACCCGCGGATCAACGCTTTAACCCGATCCAAAAGCTGCACCGCGCATTAGCGGACGCATTCATTTCGATTGACGGCGCATCGCATTTTTTAGTGATGAAGGCGATTCCGGGGAATGCAAATGCAATTGCAGCACTTATTGACCAACTAGATTGGGATGAAATTTTAGGGACAATTTCAGGCGATGACACGATTTTAATTATGTGCCGCTCAGAGGACAAGCGAGAGGCGATTAAAAATCGATTATTAGAAATGCTATAAAGGATGGATGGATGTGCTGAGAGAGCTAAGTATACGCAATTTTGCCATTATTGATGAGTTAACGGTTAGCTTCGCTGAAGGACTGACAGTATTAACAGGAGAAACAGGTGCCGGGAAGTCGATTATTATCGATGCTGTACATTTAATTGCTGGCGGGCGTGGTTCTGCGGAATTTATTCGCCACGGTGAGAAAAAGGCAGAGCTAGAAGGGCTATTTCAAATTCAATCAAGTGGTCATTACATTCACGAAAAGCTTGATGATCTTGGCATTGAAGTGGAAGAAGGTACAATTATTTTGCGCCGTGATTTAAATAGCACGGGTAAAAGTGTATGCCGCATTAATGGTAAGCTTGTGCCACTTTCAGTACTGCGTGATATTGGTGGTCGCTTAATTGATATTCATGGACAGCATGAAAATCAGGAGCTAATGGATGAGCGTTTTCATATTCAGTTACTAGATCAGTATGCCGGCGCACACATTGCAGACAAAAAGCAGCAGTATGTACAGCAGTTTGCAGCATACCGTAAACTAAAGCAAGAGGCATCTGCGCTAGCGATGGATGAGCAACGTATAGCCCAGCGCATCGATCTATACCAATTTCAAATAAAAGAGCTTGAAGATGCGAATTTACAGCTCGGTGAGGACGATGAGCTGTTAGATGAGCGAAAGCGCTTAAATAACTTCCATAAAATTTACGAGCGTACGAGCGTAGCATATGATGCGATTTTAGGTGAGCAAAAAGGATTGGATTGGATTGGCGATGCGATGAGCGCACTAGAGGACGTCGCACAGCTAGATGATCAGTTTAGCGAATCATCTGAAGCGGTATCGTCTGCGTTTTATGCATTGCAGGACGCGGCGTATGAGGTGAAAGCAGTACTTGATATGCTAGAGTTCGACCCAGAGCGCTTAAATGAGGTGGAGCAACGTTTAGCATTGATTCAATCATTAAAACGTAAATACGGTGCAACGATTGATGATATTTTAACGTATTACGGTAAAATTGATGCGGAGCTACAGCAACTTGTCAATCGTGACGAAACGATTCGACAGCACGATGCTCAGCTTGCGAAAATGGAAGCGGCGTTACGTGAGCTTGCGGACGAGCTAACAGCGATTCGCAAAGAGCAAGGCGAGCGTTTAGCAGAGGCGATTATGGAGCAGCTACGTGCACTTCATATGGAAAAGGCGCAGTTTGTTGTGAAGTTTTTAGAACAAGATTCACTCGATGTAAACGGGCAAGATCATGTTGCATTTTACATCGCAACGAATGTTGGCGAGCCGCCGAAATCGCTTCCAAAAGTTGCATCAGGCGGTGAGCTATCGCGCATGATGCTTGCATTAAAAACGATTTTTTCATCGACAGCAGGTATTACGTCTATTATTTTTGATGAAGTTGACACAGGTGTAAGCGGACGCGTCGCTCAGGCGATTGCAGAGAAAATTGCAGCTATTTCAATCGGCTCACAAGTGCTATGCATTTCGCATTTACCACAAGTTGCAGCAATGGCGGATCATCATTACTTCATAAAAAAAGAAGTCGAGCAAAACCGCACATTTACGACGTTAACGGAAATTGTCGAGCAAGAGCGCACAGAAGAGCTGTCGCGCATGCTTTCAGGGATTGAAATTACGGAGCTTACGTTACAGCACGCTAATGAGTTATTGAAGCTAGCTGACGAGCGTAAGCAAAAAATGCGTTAAGCGCACACGCAACTGCTGAAAGCTTGAGCAGTTGCGTGTCTTTTTGCTTGTTTTTTTAGAAACGCATAGGCGATTTATATGAAGTATGACATAATAGAAGGATGATGACGTTAGAGGGAGAGAGCTAATATGACGACGATAAAAGTTGCGATTGCAGACGACAATCGAGAGCTCGTTCAACAGATTGAAATGTACTTTCAAAATCATGCACAAATTGAAATTGTCGCGACGGCCTCTAATGGTGAATTATGCTTAACAATGCTAAAGGAGCATGACATTGATGTATTAATGCTGGATTTAATTATGCCGTATATGGACGGGCTTGCCGTGCTTGAGCATATTCGAGCAGATGAACAATATGCCGACTTGTCGATTGTTATGTTGACAGCATTTGGACAAGAGGAAGTGATGAAAAATATTGTCGACTTAGGTGCGACGTATTTAATATTAAAGCCTTTTGACTTCAAGCAGCTTGAAACGAAAATCGTGCGATGGGCGCGAAAAAATGGCGATGATTCACCAACTGTTGATATAGTGTCAGAAGAGATGTCACCTGTTGACTTACATATATCGAATTTATTAACGGAGGCGGGTATTCCTGTACATATGCGCGGCTATAAATATTTACAAAAAGCAATTGGCCTCGTGTATGAAAATCCGAGCTTGTTAAACGGTGCTGTGACAACCGCGATTTATCCAAGGATTGCGAGCATGTTCGGTGTAAGTGATGCGAGTGTGGAGCGTGCGATTCGTAATGCGATCAGTACCGCTTGGACACGCGACCAACATAATATGCAGGCGCTGCTTCAGACGAATACATTACTTGAACTGAAGCCTAAAAATTCCGAGTTTATTGCATTCGCTGTGACGAGCATTAAGCAGCAGTTAGCAGAGCAATCCGAAGAGACGATAAAATTATAATATGATATGTAAAAGGCTGTTCGAAAATACGTAATCGAGCAGCCTTGTTTTGTGTTTTTTCTAAAAATTCCAATACATTAACCGATGAAAAAAAAGGACATATTTTGTACTTGTAACGTTATAGAGATGGAACTTTTGTATTTAACATGAGGAAAGAACAACTACCTTCTTAAGTTCAATTTGTATAGATAGTGAAAATCTGTTACATAATGTGTCTAAAGACGTGAGGATATAAATACATATGCAGTAAATTTTTTAGTTGCTTTCAAATAAAGGGACTATTAACCCTCAATCTTTATGAAAGTAGTACGCTATAATAAAAGTAGTGAATGTAAAAAGGAGGGAACTTTATGACAATTTATCGTAATGATTACCTAGAATTAATAAACAAAAACGATCATGTGTATATTAAAACATTTAAAGAAGGCTTTGAATTAAAGTCATTTGACAGCATTACACGACTGTACCCTCGCATTAAATTAACAAACTTCTCCGCATTAAAAAATGCCCTCGCGAATCCAACAGAAACCCCCGTTGAAGTCGGAACATGGCTGCCACCGTTCTTACTTGAGGTGTCACGCGACAAAATGAGTGCGATGATTACGTTATACGAGCTAATTAGTGACGACATCATTCCGGTGATCGAAACGGCACTCAAAAAAGAGCGCATCGTATTCGGATTATTAGATGTAGATTATACGCAGCTACCGATTGGCAAAGCGCAGTTAATCGCAGTTGGGAAGCATCCTGTTAGAGGGGACGATGCAGTCGTTACGTATTTAGAAATTCCTGAACGTAAGCCTGTTATTCGTGAAGATGGTCGTGCAGATTATTTTGAGATGAACTTTATTTATGAAATTAAGCAAGGTGCATGGCTTGGTGAAAAAATTCCACCGACAGAAGGTGAGGATGGCACAGACGTACATGGCAATAAACTACCTGCATTACACGGCTTGGACGCACCACTACTATACGATGCAAAATCAGCATATGAGGTAGAAGAAGATGGCAAAATCGTTCTTCGCTCACGCTTGGACGGAGCAGTAGAGCATACACAAGGCATTGTAGGCGTTAGCTCTCATTTAACGATTAACGGTGACATCGGCTTTAATACGGGCAATATTGACTTTGATGGCTCAGTAACGATTACGGGCACGGTATCACCAGGATTTTCTGTCATTGCGACAGGCGATATTGCGATTGAATCGTTAGACGGTGTGAGCGGTGCTATTAAAATCGCTTCACGTGAAGGCGATATTTACATTCGTGGCGGGATTTTTGGGCTCGGTCGAACTGAAGTGGAAGCGGGCAACAACGTGTTCGTCAAGCACGTAAACGATGCGCGTATTCATGCAGAAAATGAAATTCATATCGGCTTTTATTCGATGGGATCAGATTTAAATGCACATGCGATTTTTGTTAACCCAACGAAGGGCAAAATTATCGGTGGTAAGGCGAACGCAAAAAGCTCGATTGAAGCAGGCTTTGTCGGCAACACACATGAGCGTCGTACCGAGGTGTCGATTGAAGCTGTGAACAAGGAAGAGCTTATGCATACGATTCAAGAAAAAGCGGGCGAGCTAAAGGAATTACAAGTACAGATTGAGCAAATTGAAGTGCAAGTGAAACGTTTAGCGCCGCTGTTAAATACGTTAAACCAAAAGCAAGTTGCTGCGTACGAGGAGTTAAAGGCGGCGTTACGTTCGCAAATGGAGCGTGCAATGCATTTAGATCGGGAAGTAAAAATTGCGATGAGTGAGCTTCGCCATGCAGGGAATGAGGAAATCCATATTGCGCGTGAGGCATTCCCAGGTACAATTATTAAAATCGGCTCGAAATCAAAGGCGCTTACACAGCCAACGAACGGGCGATTTAAAATTGAGTTTGGTGACTTAAACGTATAATGACATTACCTATTTTTGCTCATCGCGGCGCATCGCTACAAACATTTGAAAATACTGAAAAAGCATTTTACGCAGCGTACGAAGCACAAGCTGGCGGCATTGAGCTCGATGTGCAGTTAACGAAAGATGGCGTTGCGGTCATTTTTCATGATGTCGACTTATTGCGCCTTACCGGTAAAAAAGGACGCATTACAGATGTAACGTATGCGGCTCTTCGGCAGTTGAAAGTAGGAAAGCGCTTCCGAAAATGGTGTGGGCATCGCATTTTAATGTTTGATGAAGTTGTACGCTGGGCAAACGCACACGACATGCCGTTAAATGTGGAGCTAAAGGAAACGTTTAGCGGACAGCCTGTTGCGATTGCGAAGTTGCTGCAACATGTGACGTTACCAGCAGGAAGCCACGTATCGTCGTTTCATGTAGATGTATTAGCGTACGTGAAGCATGTGAGACCGGATTTGCAGACGGCGTATATTGTGACAAAAAAGTTTGACTGGTCACATATGATGTATTATCCGTTTGTCGACGTTATTCACGCACATAAACGTCTATATAAAAAAGCAAATTTACAAGCATGTTTAGCTGCAAATCGTACGTGTCGTTTTTATGGTATCGACGGGACAGAAGCTTTTTTAAAAGAGCCACACGAGGCGGTTATCGGTTGGATTGCCGATGATGTAACGGCAGTAAAGCGTGCACAATAAAAGAAATGCAAGACGAGCTTACGTTTCGTCTTGCATTTCTTTTTGCTGTATATTTTTTTGGAAGCGTGGTGCCACTTTGCCGCTTTTGCGGTCGCGGTGCAATAAGAAGCCAGCGAAAAAGCTAAAGCCGAGCGCAAATAGCACAAGTCCGACGATGAACTGGAGCCAAAGCCACGGAATCGGTGCGATGAGGTGGCTAAATAATGTGTCGCGCATTAGTTTAATGCCAGCCGCCGCAGCAATTGTCGGAATACATAATACTAAAAATGCTAGAAAACGTCCCATTGAATCGCTCCTTTGCCGTTATTTCCTTCATCATAGCACATATGGCGTACGAAAATGACGTATTTCCATCTAGAAAAAATTGAAAATTATGAATATATTTGAATGGAATGTTTTTAATTGATTGTTTAACAATAAAGCGTTATGTTAGAGAAAATAAACGTTTTTTCGAGAGGGTTGGTACAAATGGAGATTTTCACATACATGGAAAAATACGATTACGAGCAGCTTGTTTTTTGTCAAGATAAGCAGTCAGGGCTAAAGGCAATTATTGCAATTCATAATACGACGCTCGGCCCTGCGCTTGGCGGTACGCGCATGTGGACGTATGAAACAGAAGCACAAGCAATTGAGGATGCGCTGCGATTAGCAAGAGGGATGACGTATAAAAATGCGGCAGCGGGCTTGAATTTAGGCGGCGGTAAAACGGTCATTATCGGAGACCCGTTTAAGCAAAAAAATGAAGAAATGTTTCGTGCGCTCGGTCGCTTCGTACAAGGGTTAAACGGACGATACATTACAGCGGAGGATGTCGGTACAACGGTGGCGGATATGGACATTATACACGAGGAGACAGATTACGTAACCGGCGTATCTGAGGCATTCGGTTCATCCGGTAACCCGTCTCCGATGACCGCATATGGCGTGTACTTAGGCATGAAAGCATCGGCGAAGGAAGCGTTCGGTAGCGATATGCTTGAAGGTAAAACAGTTGCAGTGCAAGGGCTCGGCAACGTCGCGTTTTCATTATGCAAGCATTTATATGAGGAGGGTGCAAAGCTCATCGTGACAGACATTAATAAAGAAGCGGTCGCACGTGCGGTTGAGGCATTCGGTGCAACAGCGGTCGACCCAGCGGATATTTACACACAAGATGCGGATATTTTCGCTCCGTGTGCGCTCGGGGCAATCGTGAATGATACGACGCTTCCGCAAATGAAGTTCCGCGTCATTGCAGGATCGGCGAACAATCAGCTACAGGAGTCGCGCCACGGACAACTATTATACGAGCGAGGCATCGTGTACGCGCCAGATTATGTTATTAATGCAGGCGGTGTTATTAACGTTGCAGACGAGCTGTATGGCTATAACTACGAGCGAGCAAAAGCACGTGTTGAAAAAATTTACGACAGCTTACAAAAAATTTATACAATTTCACGTGATGAGCAGTTGCCAACGTATTTAGCGGCGAATCGTTTAGCAGAGCAACGCATCGCCTCAGTCGCAAAATCGCGCAGCCAATTTTTACAAAACAGCAAGCACATTTTAAATATGAAAAAGGGGTGAGGCGCATGGCACAGCATGTAGATGTTGTCGTATTAGGTGGCGGTCCAGGTGGCTATAGTGCAGCCATTCGTGCCGCGCAACTCGGATTATCGGTAGCGCTTGTAGAAGCACAGCACATTGGAGGTACGTGCTTACATCGTGGCTGCATTCCGACGAAAAGTTATTTAGAAACAGCGACGCGCCTACGCATAGCAAATGACAATGAGCAGTTCGGGATCGAAACAAGCAAAGCAACAGTGCGCTTTGAACAAGTTGTTGCACGTAAAGATGCAATCGTCAAACAGCTTCAAAATGGCATCGAGCAGTTGCTGAAAAAAGGCAAAGTACAGCATTTCGAAGGGTACGGACGTATTTTAGGACCGTCGATTTTCTCACCGATGTCTGGGACCATTTCAGTCGAGCGATCAGACGGCTCCGAAAACGATATGATCATCCCACAGCATATTATTGTTGCAACGGGTAGTAAGCCGAAAGAAATGAAAGCGTTACCATTTGACGGCGAACATATTTTATCGTCGGATCATTTAGTGACGATGGCTGAGCTGCCACAGTCAATTATCATCGTCGGCGGTGGAGTAATCGGCGTTGAGTGGGCATCGATTTTTGTTGACCTCGGCGTGGACGTCACGATTGTTGAACATGCACCGCAACTATTGCCACAAGCTGACCGCGACGTCGCAAAAGCCGTTATGGAGCAGCTAACGAGGCGCGGTGTGATGATTTATACAAATGCGGCATTAACAGAGGCGCAAGTGGACGATCGTGTAACGGCGACCATTCAACTAAACGATGACCGACTTACGTTGACCGCACAAAAGCTCGTCGTCGCAATTGGGCGCTCGCCGAATACGGACGATATCGGACTACAAAACACGGAAATCGAGCGCGACGATGCAGGCTTTATCGCGGTGGATGCGCATTATAAAACGAATGAGTCACATATGTATGCGATCGGTGACTGCATTGCAACGCCACAGCTTGCCCATGTTGCGATTCGTGAAGGGATGCTTGCAGCGGAGCATATTGCAGGAGAGAAAACGTACGCACTTGAAGCAGCGCATATTCCGTCTTGCATTTATAGCTACCCGGAAGTGGCATATATCGGCATGACCGAGCAACAAGCGCGTGCGAAATATGCGGACGACGTAGCTGTTGCGAAAATACCGCTTAGCGCAGTTGGCAAAGCGCACATTCACGGCGAAACGACCGGCTTTATGAAAATCATTGAGCAACCGTCGACGTCTAATGTGCTCGGTATTCATATCGTCGGGGCGCATGCAACAGAGCTCATTGCACACGGCAGCTTAGCGATGGTCATGGATGCAAGTGTCGATGAGCTTAGCTTAGCAGTTATGGCGCATCCGACCATTTCAGAAGGACTAGGGGAAGCTGCACTACGACTACGCCAGCGTGCAATTCATTTTTAATGGGGAGGGGATGACAGTATGAAACATATTGAACTTAATTTAACGAACGAAGACGTACTCGCAATGTATAAAACGATGCTGCTTGCAAGACGGTTGGACGAACGTATGTGGCTACTGAATCGTTCAGGGAAAGTGCCATTTGTTATTTCGGGGCAAGGACAAGAAGCGGCACAAGTCGGCGCGGCGTTTGCACTCAATCCGAAAGAAGACTACATCGCACCGTATTACCGCGATATGGGCGTCGTATTACATTTTGGTATGACAGCAGAGGACCTGATGATGTCTGCATTTGCGAAGGCGGCGGACCCGAACTCTGGTGGACGCCAAATGCCAGGACATTTCGGCGGCAAAAAATACCGCATTTTAACAGGTTCTTCACCGGTTGCGACACAAATTCCACACGCGGTCGGCATGGCGCTTGCAGGAAAAATGGACGGCAAAAATTTTGTGACGTTCGTGTCGCTCGGTGAAGGCTCAACAAATCAAGGCGATTTTCATGAGGCGCTGAACTTTGCGGGAGTGCATAAGTTGCCGGTCATTACGTTCGTTGAAAATAATAATTATGCCATTTCAGTGCCGTTTGAGCGACAAGTTGCGTCAAAAACAGTAGCCGAACGTGCGACGAGCTACGGTATGGTCGGTGTGCGCGTCGATGGCACAGACCCACTCGCTGTATACGAGGTAATGCAGCAAGCAGTAACGCGGGCAAAAAACGGGGAAGGTGGCACGATTGTCGAGGCGATGACGTATCGGTTGACGGCGCACTCATCAGATGATGATCACCGTCAATACCGTGACAGAGAGGAGCTTGCAAGCGAAAAAGAGCACGACCCGTTGCCGCGCTTTGAAGCATACTTACGTGAGCATGACGTATTAACGGACGAGCTTGCTGCACAGCTAGAGGTGGACATTAAGCGCACAGTAAATGAGGCGACAGATAAAGCGGAGGCAGCACCGTACGCCGAGCCAGAGAGCGCATTACAATACGTTTACAAAGAGGAGTGAGTAAGCATGGCGATGATGAGCTATATTGAAGCAATTACAGCAGCGATGCGTGAAGAAATGGAGCGCGATGACAACGTCTTTGTGCTCGGGGAGGACGTTGGTAAAAAGGGCGGCGTGTTTAAAGCAACAGCTGGCTTGTATGAGCAGTTCGGTGAAGCGCGCGTGCTCGATACACCGCTTGCAGAAAGTGCCATTGCCGGTGTCGCAATTGGCGCGGCAATGTACGGTAAGCGACCGATTGCGGAAATGCAGTTTGCGGACTTCATTATGCCAGCAGTGAACCAAATTGTGTCGGAGGCGGCGAAAATTCGTTACCGCTCAAATAACGATTGGTATTGTCCACTCGTCGTGCGCGCTCCGTTTGGCGGTGGCGTTCACGGTGCGCTATATCATTCACAATCGGTTGAGGCGCTATTTGCGAACACGCCCGGCTTAAAAATTGTCATTCCGTCGACACCGTATGACGCAAAAGGGCTGTTAAAGGCGGCCATTCGCGATGACGATCCGGTGCTGTTTTTCGAGCATAAGCGCGCGTACCGTCTATTAAAAGGGGACGTGCCAGACGACGACTATACCATTCCAATTGGCAAAGCGGACGTAAAGCGTGAAGGAAGCGACATTACCGTTATTACGTACGGGCTTTGTGTCCATTTTGCGCTCCAGGCGGCAGACCGACTAAAAAGTGACGGCATTGATGTGCACATTGTCGACTTGCGCACGGTGTATCCGCTTGACAAGGAAGCGATTATCGAAGCGGCGCGCAAAACGGGCAAAGTATTACTCGTGACAGAGGACAATAAAGAAGGCAGCATACTCAGTGAAGTTGCGGCCATCATTGCCGAGCATTGCTTGTTTGATTTAGATGCACCGGTTATGCGCTTAGCAGGACCCGACGTGCCGGCGATGCCATATGCGCCGACGATGGAAAAATACTTTATGATGAATCCACAAAAAATTGAGCGTGCGATGCGAGAGCTTGCCGCATTTTAAGCGAGGTGTTGGAGGATGAAGGAAATTACGATGCCACAGCTTGGCGAAAGTGTTACAGAAGGAACGATTGAACGTTGGATTGTTGCACCGGGTGAGCGTGTGGAAAAATACGATCCGATTGCGGAAGTACAAACCGATAAAGTGCTCGCGGAAGTACCGAGCTCCTATAGCGGCATTATGGGCGAGCAACTCGCACAAGTAGGCGATACGATTCCAGTTGGTGACGTCATTTGTATAGTGGATACAGAGGACGTAAATGATGCACCGGTTGCACAACAAACTGTAATAGAAGAAACTGCACGAATTGAAGCAAGCACGACGCAAAAAGCACGTTACTCACCGGTCGTCATGCGCCTTGCGAGCGAGCATAACATCGATTTACAGCGCATTGAAGGAAGTGGAGCAGGTGGACGCATTACGCGAAAGGATATAGAGGCACTTATTGCAGCGGGAGGACAGCAACGTGTGCAGCATGAAGCGGTAGTAGAAGCACCGAAGCGAAACGTCAACGAGTCGCCGCAAGAAGAGCGCAAAAAACCTGTGACGAAGCCGCGCCAAGAAAACGGTGATACGCTCATTCCAGTAAGCAGTGTGCGCCGCGTTATCGCCGAGAAAATGACGCGCAGCTTGCATGAAATTCCGCATGCGTGGATGTCGATTGAAGTAGATGTGACCGATATGGTGAAATACCGCAACAGCGTGAAAGATGCGTTTTATGACAAGGAAGGCTTTAAGCTAACGTACTTCCCATTCTTTATTGAAGCGATTGCGAAGGCGTTGAAGAAATTCCCGCTGTTAAACAGCACGTGGGAAGGCGATTATATTCGTCAGCATAAAGATGTGCACATTTCGATTGCGGTAGCGGTAGAGGATGCGTTGTACGTACCGGTCATTCGACATGCGGACGATTATTCCGTGCGCGGCTTAGCGAAGCAAATTAATCGTCTTGCAACGTCGGTACGTGAAGGCACGATGACGATGGAGCAAATGCAAGGCGGTACGTTTACGATTAATAACACCGGCGCGTTCGGCTCGATTTTATCGAAGGGCATTATTAATCATCCGCAAGCTGCTATAATACAGGTGGAATCAATCGTTCAAAAACCGGTATTCATAGAAGAAAATGTATTAGCGGGGCGTCATATTGCAAATTTATGCATTTCAATTGATCACAGAATTTTAGATGGTTTAATTTGCGGTAAATTCCTACAGCATGTAAAGTTTTTACTCGAAAATTTCGAAAAAAGGCAGATGTCAGTCGACTGAAATACGGCGAAACCTTATGAAATATAGGGTTTCGCTAATTTTTTTCTTTGAACTCTCGCATTTATGTTATAGAATAGGAAACAGAAACATCTAAGGGGGGAAAGCTTGTATAGCGTCCACTATGGCAAATACGATGAAAAACATTGAATTCAATCCTGCTTCTTACTCACAATGGCAAGATGCAGCTGTGAAAGCTTTAAAGGGGAAACCATTTGAATCACTTTTCACAAAAACAGCAGAAGGTATCACTCTTGAGCCGCTGTATACACAGCAAATGTTAGTTGATCAATTAGGAGATCAATTACAAAAGCAAGTCGCTACAATTCGTAGCAATGAATACTCTCAACAGTTCACTGTTGCACAACAAGCTTACGGAGACACAGCAGAGCAGTTCTTCGCAAATGTAGAGGAATCATTACAGCGTGGAAACGAAGCGGTAACAATCGATAGCCGTGTAAACTTCACATGGGACGAAGCTGCGTTAACGAAAGTAGCATCTTATTTAACTGAATATTCATTTAAACTGATTGTTCAAGGTCAAGATGACGCATTATTAAAAGCGTTTGACTACATCGCAGAGGACAAGGCTTCTCAAGTAGAAGGCTTTATTATTTCTCCAAAAACGGTAACGCTTTCAAAGTTCGGAAAAGTTCGAACATATTGTGCAGACGCTGCAGCCGTACATAACAACGGTGCAACAGCTGTTCAAGAATTAGCGTTTGCTTTAGCATCGGCAGCTAAATTTGCAAACGAGGAAGAATCATTTGACGCATTCGCAGCGAAGTTTTTCGTAAACTTTGCGGTTGATACGCAATTCTTCATGGAAGTTGCGAAATTACGCGCATTTAAAGTGTTATGGCAAGCATTCACTGCTGCATATGGCAAAGAAGTAGCGGTTCCTGTTGTTGCAGAAACATCAATCCGTAGCTTCTCTAAATACGATGTGTACGTAAACTTATTACGTGCTGGCAACGAAACGTTATCAGCAGCAATCGGTGGCGTAGACGTATTCACAGTTCACCCACACGACGTATTAAGCAAGCCAACTGAGCAATCAATTCGTATTGCACGTAACGTTCAATTAGTTATTACAGAAGAAGCACACGTATTAAAAGTACAAGATCCAGCTGGTGGCTCATACTTCATCGAGAGCTTAACGAACGCACTTGTAAAAGATGCATGGGCATACTTCTTACAAATTGAAGAAGCTGGTGGCATCGACGCATTCGCAGCTCAATTTGAAGCGGACGTAGAAGAAGCTTACAACGCGCGCGTAAAAGCAACGCAAACACGTAAGCAATCATTAATCGGTACGAACATTTACGCAAACCCAGAAGACGTTGTCGCTACAGAAGAAAACGTTCAATTTGCACATGTTAAACGTATTGCAGCACCGTTTGAATCGTTACGTGCAGAAGCAACGAAAGCGAACGCAAAAGCGGCCATTTTACCATTTGGTGAATTAAAGAAAGTAAAACCACGCGCTGATTTCGTAGCAGGCGTATTAAATACAGTTGGCATCGTTGCAGAGCAGCCAGCACCACTTGCAACAGTGGAAGAAGCAAAAGCATTCTTAGCACAAACAGATGCTTCTTACATCGTTGTAGCAGGAGCAGATGACGACGTAAAAGCAAACATCGCAGCGATTTTAGAGGCGAAAAAAGAAGGGCAAGTAGTAGACGTAGCTGGTCGCTTCAAAGACGACGAGGAAGCATTTGCACAAGCAGGTGTTGACGGTTACGTATTCGCTGGTCAAAACATTATTGAAAAACTACAAGGCGTGTTAGCAACAACGAAGGAGGGTCAGCGATGAGCAAGCCAAATTTTAACGCAGTCGCAATTGAAGATGTATTAGCACAACAAAACGCAGAAGCTTCAAGCACATTTTTAACGAATGAAGGCATTGAAGTGAAAAACGTTTACAATGCACAAGATACAGAAGGGCTTAAGCACTTAAACGACGTAGCAGGTATCGCACCGAATACGCGTGGCCCATACCCAACAATGTACGTAGCGCGTCCTTGGACAGTACGTCAATACGCTGGTTTCTCGACAGCAGAAGAATCAAATGCTTTCTACAAACGTAACTTAGCGATGGGTCAAAAAGGTTTATCAGTAGCGTTTGACTTAGCGACACACCGCGGCTATGACTCAGATCACGAGCGCGTAAAAGGTGACGTAGGTAAAGCTGGGGTTGCTATTGACTCAGTAGAAGATATGAAAATTTTATTTGACTCAATTCCACTTGACCAAATGTCTGTATCGATGACGATGAACGGTGCGGTATTACCAATCTTAGCATTCTACATCGTTGCAGCGGAAGAGCAAGGGGTAACGCCAGAGCAATTAGCTGGTACGATCCAAAACGACATTTTAAAAGAGTACATGGTACGTAACACTTACATTTATCCACCAGCAATGTCGATGAAAATTATCGCGGACATTTTCGAATATACAGCGAAATTCATGCCGAAATTCAACTCGATTTCAATTTCTGGTTACCATATTCAAGAAGCGGGTGCAACAAACGACATCGAGCTTGCTTATACATTAGCTGACGGTCTTGAATACGTACGTACTGGTTTAGCGGCTGGTATCGATATCGATGCATTCGCACCACGTTTATCGTTCTTCTGGGCAATCGGTATGAACTACTACATGGAAGTAGCAAAAATGCGCGCAGCTCGCCGTATTTGGGCTCAAATGATGTCAACGTTCAACCCGAAAAACGACAAAACGTTAGCATTACGTACACACTCACAAACGTCTGGTTGGTCGTTAACAGAGCAAGATCCATTCAACAACGTAACGCGTACTTTAGTAGAAGCAAACGCTGCAGCAATGGGTCATACGCAATCACTTCACACGAACGCATTAGACGAAGCGATCGCGTTACCGACAGACTTCTCAGCTCGTATTGCGCGTAATACGCAATTATTCTTACAAGAAGAAACGGGTATGACGAAAGTAATCGATCCGTGGGGCGGTTCTTACTACGTTGAGAAATTAACGGATGAGTTAACGGAAAAAGCATGGGCATTAATTCAAGAAATCGAAGAGCTTGGTGGTATGGCGAAAGCGATCGAAACAGGCTTACCGAAAATGAAAGTTGAAGAAGCAGCGGCAAAACGTCAAGCGAAAATCGACTCTAAAGCAGAAGTAATTGTTGGTGTAAACAAATACCGTCTAGCAGAAGAAGATCCAATCG
Organism: Caryophanon latum; assembly: GCF_001700325.1. Classification (GTDB taxonomy): domain Bacteria; phylum Bacillota; class Bacilli; order Bacillales_A; family Planococcaceae; genus Caryophanon; species Caryophanon latum. The sequence continues at coordinate 206,954 of NZ_MATO01000034.1, read as the reverse complement.
ATATTTTAGATATCGACAACGCATTAGTTCGTGAGCAGCAAATTCAACGCCTTGAGAAGATGAAAGCAGAGCGTAATGAAGAGGAAGTTCAAAAGCATTTAGCTCGCTTAACAAAAGCAGCAGCAGATGGCTCAGAAAACTTACTTGCAGTTGCGGTTGACGCAGCTCGTGCTCGTGCATCACTTGGTGAAATTTCAGACGCAATCGAAGCGGTATCTGGTCGCCATAAAGCAGTAATTCGTTCAATTTCTGGCGTATACTCTTCAAACTACGCAGAAAACGAGCAAATTGCAGAAGTACAACAAATGACAAACGAGTTTTTAGAAAACGAAGGTCGTCGTCCACGTATTTTAGTGGCGAAAATGGGTCAAGACGGTCATGACCGCGGTGCGAAAGTTGTTGCAACTGCGTATGCGGATATGGGCTTTGACGTAGATATTTCTCCATTATTCATGACGCCGGCTGAAACAGCGCAAATGGCTGTTGAAAACGACGTGCACGTTGTCGGTGTATCTTCACTTGCAGCAGGTCACAAAACGTTAGTACCTGAATTACGTGACGAACTGAAAAAATTAGGTCGCGAAGATATTATTATCGTTTGCGGCGGCGTTATCCCAGCGCAAGATTACGACTTCCTATACAAAAACGGTGCTTCTGCGATCTTCGGTCCAGGTACTGTATTACCAGTAGCGTCTCAAAAATTAATCGAGATTATTTATGAGCGCCTAGGTTACGAGGAAGAAACGAAGTAATGCAGCAAAAAGACACTGCACTTCACGTGATGAAAGGTGTTGGCCGAAACCATGATGGCTTAAGCGAAACACCTCGTCGCACCTTCAAAAAGAAGAAACAAACACCGCTCGATTTAGAGCACTTAGCAACGCAAATTCGTGCAGGCTCACGTTTAGAGCTTTCTCGCGGCATTACGCTCGTAGAAAGCTCAAACTTAGAGCACCGCGCACAAGCACAGCAATTATTGCAAGAGCTATTACCTGACACGGGGAAGTCGATTCGCATCGGCATTACCGGTGTACCAGGTGCCGGCAAAAGCTCGTTTATCGAGGCGTTCGGTACGATGCTTGCAAAAATGGGGAAAAAGGTTGCAGTACTGGCGATCGACCCGAGCTCATCGCTTTCTGGCGGTAGTATTTTAGGCGATAAAACGCGTATGGAAGAGCTTGTAAAGCAGCCAAATGCGTTCGTTCGTCCATCTCCTACAGCTGGAACACTCGGTGGGGTGCATAAAAAAACGCGTGAAACGATGCTTCTTTGTGAGGCAGCGGGCTATGATGTCATTTTAATTGAGACGGTCGGTGTTGGGCAAAGTGAAACGTACGTGCGTGGCATGGTAGACTTCTTCTTGTTACTCGTATTAACAGGTGCAGGAGATGAGCTACAAGGGATGAAAAAAGGCATTATGGAGCTTGCCGATACGATTATCGTGCATAAAGCAGACGGCGATAACGCGCGTTTTGCGAAGCGTACGATGCAGGAGTATAAGCAAATTCTCCACTTCCTTCAGCCAGCGACGCCAGGTTGGATCACGCGTGCTTTAACCGTTTCTTCATTGGAGAAAAAAGGGTTAGACAATGTTTGGGATACGATTAATGAGTTCGTGCAAACAGGAAAAGATAACAATGTATTCGATCAACGTCGGAACGAGCAAACACGCGATTGGTTCCGCACGATGATTACGGATCATTTAATTGATACATTTTATGGCGATCCGCAAAACAAACAACAAGTAAGCAACTTAGAAGCGAAAATATTAAATGGTGAGCTAACTGTTTCACAAGGTGTTGAATCATTATTTCACGATAAGGTGTAACGATAAAGTTTTCAAATCAACTTCTTTGCAACCGAGCAATTCCTTGTTATGATAGGAAAGAATCTACGCACAATTGTGTGATATATAAAGGAGTTCGATTATATGAACATGGATTACGATTTATTTATGCGTGAAATTACGACGACAGCTCGCAATGAAATGGAAGCAGCAGGCTATGAGCAATTACAAACACCAGAAGCGGTTGTAGAAGCTTTCCAACGTCCAGGAACGACACTTGTAATGGTAAATTCAGTATGTGGTTGCGCAGGCGGTATCGCTCGTCCAGCAGCGGCATATTCTGTCCATTACGACAAACGTCCAGACCATTTAGTGACGGTGTTTGCAGGGCAAGACAAAGAGGCAACAGCAGAAGCGCGTTACTTATTCGGTGAAGATCACATTCCTTCATCACCATCATTTGTATTATTAAAAGATGGTCAAGTCGTTGCAGAAGTTGGTCGTTACGAAATTGAAGGGCATGACCCATCATCAGTTGTAGCGAATTTACAAGGTCACTTTGATGAGCATTGTGAAGAAATGTAATATGTAATGGCGTGGGAGGCGTCGTCCTCTCACACTATACATATAAAGGAGTTTCCTATGAAGCGCTTTTCCATTGGATACCGCACGTTAAAGACGGCGGTCGGTGTTGCATTAGCAGTTGCAATTGGATATTACTTTCAACTTGATTTTTATGGCTCTGCAGCGATTTTAACGATTCTTTGTATTCAAACGACGAAAAAGAAATCATTGCATGCCGTTTATACACGTGTTGTAGCATCACTTATTGTGTTGCTGCTTGCTTACATATTGTTTGAATGGATTAGTTACAACGCATTGATGCTAGGTGTACTCATTTTATTATTAGTACCGATTTTAGTAATGCTAAAAGTAGCAGCAGGCTTTGTATCGAGTGCCGTTATTTTAATGCACATTTACACCGTTCAGCATTTTACGTTCGATTTATTGTTAAATGAGCTTGCGATTATGGCGATCGGATACGGCGTTGCATTAGCCGTCAACATGAACATGCCAGACAATACGCGCAAAATGGAGCAATATCGACAGCAAATTGAGAACGATTACCGTGTCATATTTTCAGAAATTGTCAAATATTTACGCAATGGTGACGCTTTGTGGGACGGTCGCGAGCTCATTCATGCAGCAGAGACGTTAAACAAAGCAAAAGCACTTGCTTATTTGGAAGTTGAGAACCACTTAACACGAAAAGAAAACTTATATTATACGTACTTTGATATGCGAGAAAGACAATTAGAAATTATTGAGCGCGTATTACCGAAAGTGACGACGCTACCAGTCATTGTAGAACAAAGCGAGCTAGTCGCCGATTTTATACAAGACTTAGGTGAGCACGTGCATTCAGGCAATACGGCGAGCACGTACCGCGACAAGTTAGACGTCGTGCGAGCGGAATTTGCGAGCATGCCGCTACCGAAGGATCATGAAACGTTTCAGGCGATGGCAGGCTTATATGCATTTATTGAAGAAATGGATGAATATTTAGCGATCAAGCAAAGCTTTAAAGGATTGGACATAAAAAAATAGCCGTTGAATGAATCAACGACTACTTTCATTAGCCACCCATAACGGCCATTGCACCCATTGCAACAGTGGACACTAACATAATGATGACCATTGCGTAAATGACTACTTTTTGGAATTTCTTATTGCTCATTTATATCGCTCCTTCATATACGTTATCAATAGTGTATCAAATTTTGTGAAATTCTCAACAATTAAAAACGCAAAACGTAAGGGAGTTGTGCAACGTGGAACGAGTAGACCACATTGGGATTGCAGTCAAAAACTTAGACGAGCAAATTAAATATTACACTGAAATTTTAGGCTTAAAGCTTTTAAAAGTAGAAGAAGTACCTTCACAACAAGTACGCGTAGCTTTCTTAGATGCAGGTAACGTAAAACTTGAGCTATTAGAGCCAATGAGCGAAGCAAGTGCGATCCATAAGCACATCGAAAAACGCGGCGAAGGGATTCAACACGTAGCGTTTGGTGTAACAGGTATTCGCGAGCGTATGGCAGAGTTAAAAGAAAAAGGTGTACGCCTTTTATCTGATGAGCCAGGACCTGGTGCAGGCGGCGCTGAAGTAGCCTTTTTACATCCGAAAGATTCTTTCGGTGTACTTTATGAATTATGTGATAAAAGCAAAAAAGGAGATCATTAATCATGACAACAACTTTAGATATGTTTGATAAAATCAACGAACTTTATGACCGTAAGCAAGTAATCGAGCTTGGCGGTGGTCAAGGACGTATTGAAAAACAACACGAAAAAGGAAAAATGACAGCACGTGAGCGTATCGATATGTTATTAGACGATGGCACGTTCGTTGAAATCAATCCATTTATCACACACCGTACAGTTGACTTCGGTATGGAAAAATTAGAAGGACCTGGCGATGGTGTTGTTACTGGTTTCGGTAAAATTAACGGTCGTAACGTATACTTATTCGCACAAGACTTCACAGTATTTGGCGGCGCACTTGGTGAAATGCACGCGAAAAAAATCGCAGCAGTAATGGATTTAGCAGCGAAAAACGGCACGCCATTTATCGGCATTAACGATTCAGGCGGCGCGCGTATTCAAGAAGGTGTACTATCACTTGACGGATACGGTCACATCTTCTACCGTAACTCAATTTACTCTGGTGTTATTCCACAAATTTCAGTAATTATGGGACCATGTGCTGGTGGTGCGGTTTACTCTCCAGCAATTACAGACTTCATCTTAATGGTTGATAAAACGTCTCAAATGTTCATTACTGGACCAAAAGTAATCGAAACTGTAACAAGTGAGAAAATTTCAGCTGAAGGTTTAGGTGGATCGAAAGTACACAACACAATTTCTGGTAACGCTCACTTCCGCGCAGCAAACGAAGAAGAAGCAATTAAACAAATTCAGCAATTACTTTCTTACTTACCACAAAACAACAAAGAGAAAGCACCGAAGCAACCACGTCCAGAAGGCGATGACTACCGTTCAGAGCTTGTTGATGTTGTACCGATCGATGCATCTCGTCCATACGACGTGCGTAAAGTAGTTGAGCAAGTAGTGGACGCTGATTCTTGGATGGAAGTACAAGCTGAATTCGCTCGTAACATCGTTGTAGGTTTCGGCCGCATCGCTGGTGAGTCAGTAGGTTTAGTATGTAACCAACCAAAAGTATTAGCTGGTGGTTTAGACATCGATTCTTCAGACAAATTAGCTCGTTTCGTACGTACTTGTGACGCATTCAACGTGCCAGTAATCACATTCGAAGACGTATCTGGATTCTTCCCAGGTGTAAAACAAGAGCACGGTGGTATCATCCGTCACGGCGCGAAAATCCTTTACGCTTACTCAGAAGCAACTGTACCAAAAATTACAGTCATTACACGTAAAGCTTACGGCGGCGCGTACGTAGCACTTAACTCTAAATCAATCGGCGCTGACTTAGTATTCGCTTGGCCAAACGCAGAAATCGCAGTAATGGGTGCAGCTGGTGCAGCAAACATTATCCACGCTGGCGAAATCGCAAAATCAGCTGATCCAGAAGCTACACGTGCAGCGAAAATCGAAGAATACAAAGAGAAGTTCGCTAACCCTTACGTAGCAGCATCTCGCGGTATGGTAGATGACGTAATCGACCCACGTGAAACGCGTATTAAATTAATCCAAGCATTAGATATGCTTTCTACAAAACACGAAGACCGTCCGTACAAAAAACACGGCAACATTCCTCTATAAGAAAAATGCAGGCTGTGCAAATGTCGAATTCGACGTTTGCGCAGCCTTTTTCTGTGTCATAATATTCAGAATCATGTCATAATAAAGATAGCAACTATTTATAGTGGGGTGAAAGTATGTATAACTTCTTTGTTGACCATATTGTTCATTATGTCAAAAACCCAAAGGAAGCAAAGCAGTTTATGGAGCACCAAAACTTCCATGTCGTTGAAGGTGGGCATCATAAGCAGTGGGGAACGTATAACACACTTTGCTATTTCGGTTTAACGTATTTAGAGTTTATCGGTGTATATGACAAAGAGATTGCAGCACAGGCCGCGAATGTACCGTATAGCTTAATTGCTCATTTTGCAAACAATCGCTATGCGGAGGGGCACATTACGATGGCGCTGCGCACGACACAAATTGATGATGTGAAAACACATTTAGAAAATAACGGCTTTGAGACGTACGGACCGAATGAATATACGCGTCATCGTCCAGACGGCAGCGTATTAAAATGGAAGTTGTTATATGCAGGAAAGCCTGATGATAAAGTGCGCTTTCCATTTTTTATTCAGTGGAACGAGCCAGACGATGTGCGTTTAAAAACGTTGAAAGATACAGGTGGCTTTTCAAATGATAACGGTGAGCTGACGAAAGTATTTTATGCGGTAGAGCATGCGTATGAAACAGCGATTACGTGGCAGCAAATACTCGGGGGCACCGTACGCGATACGGCACTTCATTTAAACGGTGTGGCGATTGAGTTTAAAGAGCGAGAGGAATGCAGTCCAGGTCCGATCGGAGTCGAAATTGAAAGCTTGCAGTCGCCAAAGCAGTTTACGATGAACTTCGGCTTTTATCGCACGACGTAAATACGTTTTACATCGGCGAAAACATGGGTACAAACTAGCACAGTGAAAGGATGTGGTACGATGCGATTAGTAAAGCCAACAGAGCAATATGAGCATAATTATCGCGGATTTTATGACGAATGGCGGCAATCGGGCGAACCATTCGTGCCGTACATTATTGGAAATCGCCCAGAGCCATTCCAAACGATGCTGTCGATTTTACACAATTATGAGCACGGGGTCGGTGTGAAGCCAAGTTGGATGAAAAGCTCAACGTATTGGCTGTTAGATGAGGACGAGTTTATCGGTGTCGTAACGATTCGACATGAGCTAAATGATGATTTATATAACGATGGTGGACATATTGTATATGGCATTCGCCCATCAAAGCGCCAACAAGGCTATGCGACAGAAATACTGCGCCTTGCATTGCGTGAAGCACTCGCGATGGGGATGATGCGCGTATTACTGACGTGTGATGCAAGTAATATTGGCTCGCGTAAAACGATCGAGGCAAACGGTGGCATACCGATAGACGATTATATTACGGAAGATGGACGTGTCATTAAGCGTTACTGGATCGATTTAGTGGACGATGCAGCGTGATTAAAGAGCAAAACAAAGTAGCTGTTCAATAAGCGATGATCGCGCTGTTGGCTCACTTTGTCTCTGCGATTACTCGTCGCAAAAAAACAGTTGCTCCTGCGATTACTCGTCGCAAAAAAAAAGTTGCTTCTGCGATTACTCGTCGCAAAAAAACAGTTGCTATTCCCCGAGCAGTCTCGCCATGCGCGTCCATCAACCGTCTCATATTACTACAAATAAAGGGGGTGTGTTAAAAGTCGAATGAACTTTAACACACCCCCTTTTTGTTATGTCAGTAACGTTTCACGCCAAATGGCAATCGCATGCTCGCGGTAATGTGTTTCTAGCACATCATCGTAGCGGTTGAGCAACGTATTCCATACACGGGCAGAAAACGCATCGTCGTGTTCATTATAGAGCACAAATGCGATGCACGGCACTTCAATAATTTCAGCAACGCGTGCTTCTTTAATTGATGTGACATACGTTTTCATGTCGCTATTCGTATCGTGGTGCTGCTGTAATATCGCAAGTAATACGTCGTGCTGCACAGTCGGCTCGGTCGTGCTCGGCTCGTCGACGTATTCATATGGCTCAGGTAGCTCTAAATCAAGCAGTGCATCGGCATTTTCTGTAAAGTAAGCATCGTGAAGAGCGCTGTACAAAAGAAACTGCGATTGCTCATCAAGCGCATCGTCTAGTACACCGTCTGCGAGCTGCCGCTGTCCGCGCGCTGTTAACGTGTAGACATCGTTTTCCTCACGTGTTACGAGCCCGTTACGAAGCAGCGTGTTAGTTAAATCGGCGACGAATAAATGCTCAACAGCGAGTAGCTCACTTATTTGCTCGAGTGCTGTGACGTGCAGCTCATGAAATGCCATGAGCAGCATTTTCATTAAAATATCCATCGACAGGCGTTGTACAGGCGCATACGTGAGTGAGATGTGCTGCATCGGAATCGTAAATGTCGTTGTCGAAACGAGCTTTGCGTCTTTCGTGCGTATTACTTCGTTTTTCAGTCGCTTTATTAGCTGATCCAACTATATGACCTCCATTACGCTGCGCACACCTTGCTGCTGCGCAACTGTTTTATATAATGTGTCGTACATTGCGCGCGCTTTTGGCTGGCGCTCTTTTTTTGTGAACATATCAACGCTACCGATCATCATGCATAGCTCGCGCGCACGAGATACGGCAACATTTAATCGTCGGTAATCGCGTGCAAAGCCGATATGACCTTGTGCTTCTGGTATGTTACGCACCATGCTCACAAGTATAACGTCCATCTCCATACCTTGGAACTTATCGACTGTGCCAGTGCGGAGCTGTAAATGCGGCAATTGAAGCTCCTGCTGGATGAGGCGCGTAATTTTTTTCACCTGTTCGCCGTAAAAGCTAATGACACCGACTGATTTTTGTGCGTCGTCTGGCATGAGTCCAGCTTCTTTCGCGCGTTTTGTCGCGTCGTTTAAATCGAGTAATACGTCGCGAATGATTTCGAGCTCGCCTTCGTTAAACAAGCTGCTGCCACCTTTTACGCGCTGCTCAAAGTATGGCGGGGCACTCGGCAAGTCAAGCCAAAGCAGATGATCGTCGCGCGTCATAAAGCGTCCTTCTAATAAATGGTCGCGTGCATTAGCTGGTACACCGCAGCGCAAGCCACCTTGCTCGTGCGCATAAAACGGTGTAATCCCTGCCATAATGTGCTCGTGCATGCGATACTGGATCGCAAGCATTTGCTTATTCGTTGCCGGCAATGCTTTAAATAAGCGCTCAAATAACGATTCGCGCAGCAGCTGCTCGAGCTCATCTTTTTGTGCGAACGTGCTCGATTCGGCGATGACTGCTTCGAGCGTTTCTTCAAGCGTGTCGTCGCCAAGAAGCGGTGGGAGCTGATGGTGGTCGCCGACGAGAATAATTTTTTTCCCTTTTAGCATCGGTAGCAGTAGCTCTGGTGGTGTCGCCTTTGATACTTCGTCGATAATGACAACATCAAACTGCGGGTACGTGTCGATAAAGTCTTTGCGCGCTGACTGTACACATGTCGTGCCGATGACGTTTGCGTGTTTAATGTATAGCTTTTTAATTTCGTCTAAGTCGTAATCGGTCGCTTCGTTTAACATGTCACGCCATTTTTGTTGGAGGGCATGCTTTTTCGGCAATTCCGCTAGCTGTTGCTCGATCATGTGGAGCTGCTCGGTCGCCTGTATTTTTTGTTGCTCGGCTTCCTCTAGCTGCTCTTCGACGTTTTCAGCGATCATTGCTTTATAGTCATTGCGCTGTTGCTCCAATGCGTCGATTTGCTCAAGCAATGCAGTTTCTTGCGCTAAATTGTCGTCGAGTAATGCGCGCTCTTTGTCGTGTGCTTCTTTTAACGGCTGTTCAACTAGTAGCAGCTGCTCGACTTCCGCTTGCTTTTGTTTTACGGTATCGTAGCTCGTTTGTAGCGTCGAGTAGTCGTTTACGTATTCATTGGCAAGGAGAGCAAGCATTTGTGGCGTTTCGGCGATTGGCAGTTCGATTTTTTCCGCGAACGTGCTAAGTAGCTGCTGCTGATCGTCGTGCTGCGCTGTTAACGTGTCGAGCGCTTGTTGCAGTGGGGCTGCGTTTCGCTGTAATGCGTCACGTTCATTTCGCAGCTCGTTTGCGACGGTTGCATAGGCGCTTTTCCATAGCTGATCGTAGCGGTCTGCATCGCTTTTAAGGGCGCGTCCTTGCGTGTTAAGTGATTCCTTTGCACCGAGCAGCTTCGCTAAATGGGCGGCAAGCTGCTCATATGTGACGCGCTGCTGTGCAACGAGTGTTTGCTTCACATCGTCTAGTAGCTCGTCAATATCCTCTATGCTCACGTTGCCAATCCATGCGGGCAAAATCGTATGTGCTACATCTCCGAGCTGTTGCTGTAAAAACGTAATGGCGCTCATTAGGCGAGTGTTTACTTTTTTTAGGTGCATAAACTGTTGTGCATGATGCTCTGCCTCATACGCTACGTGCAAACGGTTCATCGAAAATGCGGATAACGTTATCGCATGCGCTGTTAGTAACGCTTGTAGTGAGGCGGCATTTTCGCAATGCTGCACCGCATGTAACGTTTCGGTAACGGCGTGCAAGTTGCGCTCTGCAGCGGCGGCGCTTTCGTGCAATTGCTGAAGCTGTGTCGTGAGTGCGTCGAGCTTATCGCGTTCTAATAAATACGTACGCTTTGCTTGCGTTTGCTGAATGGCGTGCTTTAACGTCTCGATTTTTTGAAGCAGCGTTTTGCCATCGAGTGAATTGTCGATGTAGCGCTCAAGCTCAATGCGTTGATGGTACACTTTATTGTATTCGTTTGAGCGCTTCGTCACGTCTTGTTTTAATCGTTTACGGGCAGTAGCAAGCTCATCGACGGAAGCGTGAAGTGGAGAGAGCTGCTGATTTAAGCGGCGCAGCTCAATTTTGGCAGTCGCTTTTTGAGAGATGGCGTCGTGCAACACTTGGATGCGCAAATCGAGTGCGACTAACGTTTGCTGAGCGGTTTCTTTTTGTACAAGCAGCGCCTCTTTTTCCGCACCCTCTTGAAATTGGTGACGTGCCATTTCCGCTTTCGTCGTATCGAGCCAGTAATGCCCGATATTTTCCTCGATAAACTTTTTGCCTTCCTCTTCAATGCTTTCGGTGCGACCGTAGCGCAATATGCGAATGTCTTTATGCTTCAGCAGGCGACTTAACGCGTTGTCGACTGCTAAATTGGACTGTGACGCAACGAGTGTCGTTAAGCCAGCTTTTGCATTTTGATAGCAAATTTCAGCAATAACGGTCGTTTTCCCTGTACCAGGTGGCCCTTGAATACAGTACAAGTCGTTTGCGCTCATCGCACCGATGACCGCCGCTTGCTGAAATTCATTCAATGCGTTGTTAAAGTCAAGTTTGACGAGCTCTTTTGGCGGCTCGATTTGCGGCGTTTCGTCAAACAATAAATCTTCTAAATTCGAGTTTGCAGCGTAGCCTTTTGCTAAGTCGTCAAAGCCTCGGCGCAAGCGGCGAATTTGGCTTAAGCTCGCAAAATTGCTAAACGTCACTGTGCCTTTTTGCTTCGGGAATACGCGCTTACGTAACAGGGCGGTCGCTTTTTGCTGCAGCTCAAGCTCGATCGTACCGCGGCGCTCGTTTACATTGATGACGTCACCGATTGCATCGCCAAACTGCTGAATCGATGCGCTTAAGCTTTTTAGCTGCTGCCACTCCTTACGAGAAAGCTGTGTTACAAATAGCGTCATGCGCGTGAAATCGTCGTTGCATGAGAAGTCGTCATACTTTGTTGAGAAGTCGTCAATCGTCGCGTTTTGCTCCTGAATGTGCAAGTAGCCTTCCCAGCTCGCAATGCGCTTTTTAATAACTTGCTGCTGCAGTTCGACGTCCGGTAGCTGGCGCATCGCCTTGTAAAATGGAATCGGCATTTCGGCGTTCGTCGTGTGCGTGTTCAGCGATATACGTGCGTGTAGTCGTCGCGTCGTTTTTAACGGGAAGCGGTTGTCTGCAATGTAAAAGTTCGTCGCTAAAAAGCCGCTATTACGCAGCACCGCGTTTAAGACGGCGATGCGCCCGTTTAACTGCGCGGCGATGAACGGGTTTTCGCGCGCGTCGATATAAAGCGTTACATGCGTTTCGCCAGGCTTTGTCGATGTGCGTTTTTCGACGTACGTCAACAGTTCTTTTTGTGTATCAAATAAAAAGTGCGCAGATGGAAAGAGTGCTTCCAATGCGTCTTTTGCTTTTGTCGTTATGTTTAGCGTACATTGCTGCACCGCATGTAAAAAATTGTCCACCAATCGTACACCTCATTTCGTGTTAGTCAACTATTCAGTTTACTATATGTAGCGCGCTTTTTGTAGGAAATCGCTTGTAACGAAAGAAAGTGTTATTTAGACGACAGTGAACGAGGAGTTTGTTACAATATAGGGGTAGGTATTTTACATAAAGGAGCGGTTATGATGACACAAACATTAGCAGGAAAAACAGCGATTATTACAGGGGCAGCACGTGGTATCGGTCGCGCCGTTGCAGAAGCGTTAGCAAAAGAAGGTGTACACGTTGGGTTAATCGCGCGTACAGAATCGCATTTACAACAAGCAGCAGAAGCGTTAAAAGCATATAACGTGAACGTTGCGTACGTAGCAGCAGACGTATCAAACATCGATGCAGCAAACGAAGCAATCGCGACGTTAAAAGAGCAGCTAGGTGATGCGGACATTTTAATTAACAACGCCGGCATTTGCGAATTCGGTACAGTGCTTGATATGGATCCACAGCGCTGGAAAGAAATTATCGACGTGAACTTATTCGGTACGTACAACATTACGCGCGCCGTATTACCACAATTAATCGAAAAAAATGCAGGCGACATCATTAACATTTCGTCAACGAGCGGCTTATCAGGTGCAGGTACGTCAAGTGCGTACAGCGCATCAAAATTCGCGGTCATCGGCTTCTCTGAGTCGTTAGCACAAGAAGTTCGCCGCAACAACATTCGCGTTTCAGCACTTGCACCGAGCACGATCGTAACAGAGCTTGCGACGTACGCAAACTTAGTAAACGACGACAAAAAAGAGCAAATGATGCACCCTGCTGATTTAGCGCAGTACATCGTAGCACAGCTGCAATTACCACAGCGCATGTACGTGAAAATGGCAAGCTTCGTGAACACAAATCCGTTTTAATGGAGGGAAATGGCATGAAGCGACGCGCCCATCACGTCTGTATTCAAACGAACGATTACGCGGCGAGCTTAGCGTTTTATAAGCGTCTAGGCTTTACGCTAGAAGAACAAAGCGAAAACTTCCATACGCGCGACTACAATAGCTGGCTTGCACTCGGTACATTTTACATTGAGCTGCAAACGCCAAAAGCGGGCGAAGTATTACCGGCGAGCAATACGAATCAGCTCGGCTTAGCGCATTTTTGCCTTTGGGTAGATGCGTTAGACGAAGCGGTGCGCGACTTGCAGCAAGCAGGTTATGCGTTTCGTGAAAAGCACGGTGGCGCAGTATATGAAGTCGAAGGTGGTAAACTTGCGAAAGTGTATGCACCAGAAGGCACATTAATTGAGCTGCGCGATACAGAATATTTATAACAAAAAAGGTAGCCGTCGCAATTGCGATAGCTACCTTTTTTACGATGCATTTAAATAATCTTTCACTAAATCAAACATGCTGTTGTATGACATATTAAACACGTGCGCAAATGCTTTTTCATCGTCCATCTGCTGGCAAAGGTGCAAGTAGCGTTTAATTGCCTCAGCGCCAAATTGTTGCTCAAGCAGGGCGATCGCAGCGATTGATTCGGCGCTATACGGGTCGTACGGATTGACGAAGCCTTCTTCTTGAATGTTCGCAATCGCTTTTGCAAATAGCGTCGTGTCAATAAAGCGCGCCTCATTTTCTTCAAATAGCGCGCCGAAATTATCTGCAAGTGCTTCCTCTACCCAAAGTGTTGTAATGCGAATATCGAGCTCGTTTAATAAAAGCCAATGGAAATATTCGTGGTTCAGCAGCGCTAAATCCGGTACTTTCAGCGGTGTCGGCTGCAAGTTTGTCGTGAGCACAACGACATTTTCTAACGAGTGAATCCAGCCTAAAACGTTCGCATCATGTAACACTTCACCACCGTAGTCGGGCAAATCTTGCGCATAATCAAGCACTAAAAAGCGAGGCTTCGATGTGAGTGGTGCGTCAATATACTTCGTCAGCTGATGTGCCTCCTCCTGCGCAAAAGCGTTTGCGTATCGTTTTACGTAGTCATATGGCACGGACGGAGAAGCATAAAACATGCCGTAGTTTGTCTGGATTTTCGTTAGCTTGTTTAAATAGCTTTCGAGTTTTGGTATGTCCACGTCTGACAGTGGCAACGTATCGTCAAACTGTAGGCGATAGAAAAAAACAGCGAAGTGCTCACGTGTTACTTTAGCAGACGGGCGGAATGTACCATTTGCGTAGCCGGTCGTCGCTTTTGCGGCAACGAGTGCGCCAACCGCTGAATTAAATTGGTGATGAAGTGGTACATCGTGAAAGGCGGTCGTTTCTTGCTCAGGTAATTGAAATACATTCGTTAAAATTTTTGCTAATTGTCCACGTGTTAACTGGGAACGCGGGTTGAATTTTCCGTTCGCACCGTCAACAATACCAGCTCGGTACAATGCTTGAATGTCGTCGTAATATGGGTACGTTGTCGGTACATCCTCAAATGTAGCCGCCTCACGAATGACAGGCAAATCCACTGCTCGGTTGATCATAACCGCCACGTGAGCGCGTGTTACAATCGCATTCGGTCTAAATGAGCCGTCACTATATCCTTGGATAATTTGTTCCTTTTCAAGTTGCTCGAGCATCGTATGGTACGGGTTGCTCGTTGGCACATCTGTAAACGTTGCGTGCGCTGGTACACTCATTGTTACAAAGAGAAGGAAACAAAGACTCATTATTTGTAAAAAACGCAAAATCGTCAACCCCTTTGTAAATACTCATCTTTAAATATAGACAAAAATACATGTAAAGTATAGTATTCTTCTAGAAAATAAATCCTTCATCGTGTAGCATAAAGATATTATGAACGTCATTGCGAACAATCGCTGTAAAAAGAACGATATTGCGGTGACGAAACGATGAAAACATTACAGAAGGAGTGGATTTTTATCGTATCCCCACAGCAAATTACGGCATTATTAAACGAATTGCCTGAAGCGGAAGTACGCGCGCTATTAATTGAAATTTTCATCGCGCGCAATTACGGCAATCAAGAACTCATTCAAACGTTAAATGACATTGCGGCTCGTTACAATTTATCGTAGTAAAAAATTGACGTCGCACAAACGTGAAAAATGCCTGTGGAACGTTTTGATCCACCGGCATTTCTTCATGTTGCGTCGAGGTGCTGCTGTAGCGTTTGCTGCACGTCATACAGCTCGTTTTCATCGACAATGTAATACCAAAGCCCATCAATCGTTTGCCCCGTACCTTTTTGTAGCTGGAGCTGCTCAATGTCTTTTTCAAACGAAGGATAATGCATGAGTAGCGTCATGAGCTGCTCCTTCGTAAAGTTCATGCGAATGCTCTCGCCAAGCGTGCCGATTAAATCATCAAGCTTTAGCAGCACGTTTGCTGGCTGCTGTGCCTCTGCTAAAATTGCTTGCAGCAGCAATCGTTGTCTCGTTTGGCGTCCGAAATCGCCGCGTGGGTCCTCGTAGCGAATGCGCGAATAAATGAGCGCCTCCTCGCCAGTTAACGCAATGGCACCTTCTGCAAAGTCGTACTCTTTATACGTCAGTGCCAAATCGTTATGAATCGTTACGCCGTCAAATGTGTCAATGACGTGTAAAAAGCCTTCCATATTTACTTTAACGTAAAAATCAATCGGCATTTGCAGGAAGTTTTCGACCGTTGCGCGCGCCATGTCGACACCGCCGTGCGCATAGGCGTGATTTATTTTTTCGACTGTGCCGAGTCCAACAATTTCTGCTCGTGTATCGCGCGGTATGCTCAGCATTTTCATCGTGCCGAGTGCCGGGTTTACTGTTAGCACGATCATCGTGTCGCTGCGTCCGACGTCGTGTTCACGTTCATCGACACCGAGCAGCAGCACAGAAAATGGGCGAATCGTTTGACGCTTGTCAGAAGAAAAGCCCTCTTGCTTTGAAGCGGCGAGTGCAATGTTCGTCTCGTCGCCATCGATCATGTTGTCAAAGGCGCGCTCTAGCACGAAATAGTTGTTCGCAAGCCAAATAAGTGGCATGCACAAAATCACAGTTGCAATCATTAAAAAAATAGGGCGTTTTGAAGATTTTTTTTTCACAGGTGAACTTCCTCTTGTTAATAATTTTATGATAAGGATAGTATAAAGTAATAACAGGGCAAAAAGTATCGAAATGAACAAAATGTAAAAATGCGTCCTTTTTCGAACGAAAGCACTCTATATACAAGCGGAAAAAGGGGGGAGAACAATGGTCGTATTTTTACAGCGCTTAGTCGCAAGCAGTCAATATGCGAAAAAATGTCCGTATGCGATGACACCGACGTCAATCACTGTGCATAACACCGCAAACGACGCTTCCGCAGCAAACGAAATTCAGTACATGGCAACAAATGCCCATTACGTGTCGTTTCATACGGCGATTGATGACATCGAAATCATTCAAGCGATTCCGTATACGCGCAATGCGTTTCATGCAGGTGACGGCAAGGATGGCAAAGGAAACCGCACGTCGATTGCGATTGAAATTTGTTACTCGAAGTCGGGCGGTAAACGGTATGAGCAAGCCGAGCAAAATGCGGTACATTACATCGCGCAGCTGCTCAATACGTACGGCTGGGGCATTGACCGCGTGAAGCAGCATTACGACTGGTCGCAAAAAAACTGCCCGCACCGCATTCGAGCAGAAGGGCGATGGGCATCATTTTTACAGCGCATTGAGCAAGCACTTGCAGCGTATTCGTTTCAGCATAAAATGGGTTACGACGTATGTAGTGATGCGAATGCATACCGCGTGCAGTCGGGGAAATATGCGACGAAGGAAGCGGCAGAGGAGGCAGCAAGACGCGCGCTGCAGCAAGGTATTATTCATTATGCAACGGTAATTGGTGTGAAGGAATGACAAAAGGGGTGTATGAGCAAATTTGCTCGTACACCCCTTTTTTTGTGCTAAAAAATATGCACTTTATCGACATCAATGACCATTAAGTTTTCATCGTAATAATTGTTTAAATATTTCAGTGCACGCTTTTCATGTCCGTAATGCTCGAAGCCGACTTTCTCATATAAGGCGATGGCGCTCTCATTTGTCGACACGACGCTTAAGTTCAGACGCTCGAGCCCTTCGATCATTTCACATTCGCGCACGAAATGCATAAGCAGCTGCAAGCCGACTGATTGATTGCGAATTTCAGGTAATACATACATGCCGTACACGACGCCTTTATGACGCATTTTTGGGCTGCGTTCACGACGAAACGACACGATGCCGATTAATTTTTTTTCTGCATCGAAGGCACCGATAATAAATTGCTCGTTATCAATCGGCTCTAAATGGGCTAAAATGCGCTCAGAGGAGTAATTAATTTCGCGCTCGTACGTGGAGCCAAACACCTCTGGATTGTGCTGCAGTGCTTGTAAACGTAGCTCGTAATATTGATCAATATCGTCTGTTGTTAATTTTCGAATGAGCATATGTAATCCTCCTAACTACAAAAATCTGAAAGTTCTTACTTTTATTATACATGTTTTTACGTTTCATGGGTAATAGATGGGTAGGAAAACGAATCGCAATGTTTGTACAACAGCGAAAAACCTTGCTATAATGGGCATTGTGAAACAAAACGAAAGAAGGTAATGACATGAACGCTTACGATGAATATATGAAACAAGTAGTGCGCCCAATGCGTGCAGAATTAGCAGAAGCAGGCTTTACAGAATTAACGACAGCTGATGCCGTACACGAATTTATGGCAGAAACGAAAGGTACGACTTTAGTAGTCATTAACTCAGTATGTGGCTGTGCAGCAGGTTTAGCACGTCCAGCAGCGCGTGAAGCAGCTCAAGAAGTGTCAGTCGATAATTTAGTAACAGTATTTGCAGGTCAAGATCCAGAAGCAACAGCTGCAATGCGCGGCTACTTTGACGAAGTGCCACCGAGCTCACCATCAATGGCCATTTTAAAGGACGGGCAATTAGCGTACTTCATTCCACGCGAAAACATCGAAGGTTACCCGATGGAACAAATTAAAGCGCATTTAACAGACGTATTAAAGCAAGTATGCGCGGAATAACAATCGTTACAACAGCCGGGCGCCCTGATGCACAATCAGAGGCGCTCGCTCGTTATGCAGCGGACTGCTTGCAATGTCGCGTTGTACCACGTAACAAGCGCTCGGTGCAAAAATTGAGCCGCGAGTATGATGCGCACGTGCTCGTTGCAGGGAAAACGCGTTATGAATACTTTGCAAAAGATGCTGCGGAGCCGTTTTTCTTTCATCCGAACTCTGCCGCATTTCGCCTAAAGCGCATCGCACGTGGCGAGCATGAGCCACTGCTTGAGGCGACAAAGCTTGAAGCGGGCATGAGCTTTTTAGATTGTACGCTCGGCATTGGCTCGGACAGCTTAGTGGCAGCGTTTGTCGTCGGTACTTCTGGTCGCGTTGTCGGCGTTGAAGCAAATGACAACGTCGCCTTCATCGTTCGTGAAGGAATGAAGACGTACGACACGACCGAGCTACCGCTGACGAGCTGCATGCGCATCATTGAAGTCGTGTCGTCTGAAGCGGTTGCGTATTTACGTACGTGTGCCGATAACAGCTTTGACGTCGTATATATCGATCCGATGTTTGAGCAAGTGATCGAGGAATCGACGAACTTTACGGCATTGCGTGAAGCGGGCGAGCATTTTGCGCTCACGACCGAATGGGTAAACGAGGCGAAGCGTGTTGCGAAATGCCGCGTCGTATTAAAGGCGCATTATACGTCAGCGCTCTTTACGCAATATGACTTTGAGCAGCAGCGACGCGATAGCGCAAAGTTTCATTACGGTGTATGGGAAAAGACAACAGGATGAGCCGTTTTACAGAAGTGCCAAACGTGACAACACGCTTTGGCACTTCTTTTTTATGGCGCTCGCGGTACAATGACTGTAACGTATACAGCACAAAGGGGGGATACGACGGTGCGCTACGAGTCATAATTTGACAAAAATACGTAATGTGCTATAATAAGAGATGTGCTATTTTAGGTAGCAACATTCGATTCGGCATTTCGCTGAATATTTTCTTTGATACTTATTCACACTGGCGCATGCTTCGGGGCTGCAAGGACGCAAAAGTAGGTAGGGATTGCGTTGCTTAAGTTAGAACATAAACAGTGGAATGATACTGCGGCTATACAGTTAACATAAGGCAACTTATTATTATATTTTCAACTGATCGTTTGCTAAAACCGAGCATGTCTCGAACAATCCAAACGACAGACTTCCCCAGATGAGTGGGTTGAAACATGAATCGAATTGGTTATCTATTAAATACTAAAGGGGTGTTCGCTAATCGCGAGCACCCCTTGTCCAATTTAATTTGTAAATGATAGTGACATGAAATAGCCAAGCATTGCGAGTAAACCGATTGTAATCCACGTTGTCATGTGCAAAACCCCTTTACAAAGTAATGAAGAGCTAACGAAAGACGTGCTACAATAACGTATTGCTTAGTAATATTATACAACTGCTTGAAAACAATTGAAACCTTTTTTCTATATTGACGTATTAATAAGTAGTAAGACCAGGTCTGTTGATTAGCCATTTATATACAGTGAAATCGGTTGTTTTTAGCAACCATCTGGAAATAAATGCTGCATATTAATGGCAATACGCTGCTGCCAATTGATTGGCTAATCAACACGCTTGTAGTAAGACGATACTAAATAAGCAGGTGATTTTGTGAAAAAGTGGTTACAAAAAGGGCTTATGATTACGGTCGCAATGATTACTCTTGGCTCAATTACGCCGACGCACGAAATTTGGGACGCATTTGATCATAAAACGAAAACGGTTGCAGCTGCTGCACCTACATATACAGAACAAACAGAGCATTATGAACATCGACCGATCGAGCCCGTCCTCATTTCGAAAGAGCAACTGAAACAGCAATTAGTCGAAGCGGCGCGTGAGCAAGCGTATGTAAAATTCGGAACGCGCATTGCACCAAAAATTGAACGCGAATTTGAACAAGTCGTCTTCCCGAAAATAGAGGAAGCGATTAGCGCAACCGTTGAGCGTATGAGCGATACCGATTTATCACAGCTTGCCATTACAGAAACGCCATCTGGAGCGTATGCAGAAAAGATTTTTCACATTTACAACGAACAAACAGGTGAAGACGTCATTCGCTTCCATGTGCGTACAGACAAGCGCGCATTAGACGGCTATTACTACAACTTCCATTACCATACAGTGGAAGACGATTTCATGACACATTACACGTTAGCGGACATTTTTTGGGCGAAAGATACACCGCCAAAATGGATGAGCTAATGAATAGAGCGCTGCGACAATTGTCGTGGCGCTTTTTTCATGAGCAGTAATAAAATACGTTGCAATGGGTATAGTACATACAACAATGCATAATTTTCATTGCAAAACGTATGGAATAAGAAAGGTGATGGCGATGTATTTTAATCATACACATGAACATGACGCGTTATATGAAGTGAAGCAATATAGTTTTCAATTTCGAGGGGAAGATGTCGCAAACATTTTTGTACACGATTTATTAAACGGTGCATATCGCTTTGAAATTCGTTTTACAGACGGGCGTGTACCACCGATTCAACAAGTTGTCGCAAGTGCCGATGCGAGTTTGCCGCACATTTCTGCTACGTTTTCATCGCTGCAAGAAACGCTACAAGCTGCGATTGATGAAGTGACAGCGCGCTGTGAAATGTATTTAGCATAAAGAAAGAGCCGAGTGTAGTAGTAAACTGCACTCGGCTCGTTTCGTTTACAGCTGTCCGTTCGCAAGCCACGGGAAGAAGCCATCTAAAAAGCGCTCCGTCGCGGGCATGAAATATGAGCCGAAATGATAATCGGGGTCAAGCGTTGTGATGATCCACGTGCCGTTCGTGCTCACTTTGTCGACGTAAAGTACTGCACCACCATCAACTGTTGATACGAGCACGTCCGCACCGTCCACTGGCCAAAAAACGCCGTGTTGATGCCACGTCGCGTCCGCTAGCGTTAAATAGTTCGAAAATAAATCGTGCTGTGGATTTGTTAAGCGTAAGCCTGAGTCCGCGCCTTTTTCTAGCCACCACCAAAAGTTCGTTTCGCGGTCTTCCCACTTTTGATTCGGGAGCCATTCCCACGGCTGTGGACCGAATGCACAGACGATGCCGCCAGCTTCGGCAAACGCGATAATTTTGTCTTTGTTCGCTAGCAGCATGCGCTTGTTGAGCTGCGACGGAATGTATAGCACGTCAAAGTCGCTCAAATCCGTTTCGGCAAGCTTCGGTAAATAAATGAGCTCGTTGATATACTGCTTATATTTTGGTTCGTTAAACGTCACGCTATGTGGGGCATTGCCGCTAAAAATGACTGCAATTTTACGCATCGTGTCGCCCTCCAATCGCCGCATGCTCATCGTAAATCCATTGCAGCAGCTGCGTATGAATGCGGTCTGTCGTTTTGTTTTGGTTGCGCTGTGCGAACAAATCGCGCCCTGCATGGACAAAAATTGTACCGCGCGTTGAATGGCGGTCGATATACGTCGTTACAAAACCGTCTGGCAGCGTTAGTAAACTTTCTGCATGTGGTGGGATCGGCAAATGCGCCCCGCGTGCAAAAAAGCCTGCGACACCTTTATTCAGCGTCATATCGTCGGTCGTTACGCCGTCAAATACAGGGTGCGGCTGCACGAACGATATGTTGTAATCTGAAAACTGCACAATCGTCTTTGGGGTAAACGGTGCACAGCCTGGTAGCCAGCTTTCCGTTAAATGCCCGCTCCAAACGATAATGTTGCCGGCGTTTAAATAATTTTCGATAATATGTTGATGCGCTTTTAAATGAATTTGGTCGACGAAATCGTGCACGATGATCGCTTTAAATGGCGTTAGATCGGTATGCTCAAGCTCGTACATATCGATGAAGTGAAAATGTTGTTGCATAAATGGGTCGTGCCAATTGTCGACACCAAACGCATGCCCTGGATCAATAAATAAAAGGTCTTTCATCATAAATCCTCCTTATGTTGATGTCATCATAGCACGAATGGCTCTGTCGTCAAAAGAAGTAGCGCAAAAAAGTACGATGAATTTGGCAAAAAAACATAATTTGACATGAAATATAATTTGAAAATTGAAGGGAAAAACATTGACGAAGCGTTGAGAATACTATAGAATCGTTGATGTTGAAAGTCATTCTCAATTGATGGCGGGATAATAAATTTAGGCAAAACGTAAAAAGTGAGGCAATAGACAGCATGAAACGAAAATACAGATTTTTAGCAACAGCAGCGCTTACGACATTATTGTTAGCAGCGTGCAATAACGAAACCGTCGAAGAAAATGTAAGCGATGAACTAGAATTAACAGCAGAAAGCCGCATCATTGTGGATGAATTAAATCGTGAAGTGGAAATTAACAGCACTGAGCGTGTCGTAATGGGCAGTGTTTTACCGTACTTCTCAACGTGGTTTGTCGCAACAAACTCAACGGACGAAATTGTCGGCATTCATCCGAACTCATATAACGCCGCAGCGCACTCGATTTTAAAGGAAATTTCACCGAGCATTACGGATGCGAAAACGAATTTCATTGAAAATGGTGAAGTGAATGTTGAGCAATTAATGACGCTTGAGCCAGATGTGTTTTTTGAAGCGGCAGCACAAGAAAAAACGGTGAACAAGCTAGCTGAAACCGGTATTACAACGGTCGCACTTGATACGAACACGACAACGCTTGACCCGCTTGATACGTTTAAACGTTGGTTAGCGATCACAGGTGACATTACTGGTACGACAGAGCGCCCAGACGAAATTTTAGCAGAGGCAGAGGCGAACCAGCAAATGATTAACGATACGCTCGCTGAAGCAGGCGTAACCGATGCGGACAAACCGCGTGTATTTTTCCTGCAATATCATAACGACGGCGAAATTTCGACAGCTGGCACGAACATGCACGGCAATCGCTGGTTAAACGCAACAGGTGGTATTGACGTTGCAGCAGAAGCAGGCATTGATGGCATTAAAGCGATCAACATGGAGCAAGTGTATGAGATGAATCCAGACATCATCTTCATTACGAACTTCACGGAAACGCAGCCAGAAGACTTATATAACAACGCATTTGAAGGGCAAGACTGGAGCGAAGTAAAGGCAGTACAAGACAAAAAGGTGTACAAAATGCCTTTAGGAATTTATCGCTGGTATCCGCCAAGTGGAGATGCACCACTCATGTTAAAATGGATGGCGCAAAAGCTGCACCCAGAGCTGTTTACGTATGAAATCGAAGCGGAAATTAAAGATTATTACAGCCGCTACTACGACTACGAGCTAACAGATGAGGAAGTGCACAGCATTTTAAATCCATCTTCAGAAGCGGCGAAATACTAAAAAGCAAATTCAATTCTATGTCAGTTACTATATGATAGCGGACATAGAAACATTGCTCGGAATGAGAGGACTCCAGCGGGAAAAGCGTGCCTCGACATGAAGAGCAATTGTTAAATAACGAACATATACAACAGAAATTGTGCGGAAGTGATATCGCTTCACGCACATTTCTTGTTATGAAACAAAGATGAACAAAGGTGGCTATTACACGAATGAAGTCAAAATTACTGAAAGCGCTGCTGCTTCTGTTACCAGTAGTGTTAGCGCTCGCATCGATCGGAGTCGGTCGCTATGAAGTCGACTTTATCGTGCAAATGAAAATTTTATTATCACAAGTTTTCCCGATTGAACAAACGTGGTCACAAGTGGAAGAAACGGTTGTGATGAACGTGCGTCTGCCGCGTATTTTACTCGCAATGCTCATCGGTGGTGGTTTAGCGATTGCCGGTGCGGCGTTCCAAGGGATGTTTGCAAACCCGCTTGTAAGCCCGGACATTTTAGGCGTTTCAGCAGGTGCAGGCTTCGGTGCATCGATCGGTATTTTATTATTTGGCACAGGCTTTACGATGCAAATGTTTGCGCTTGTCATGGGGATGTGCGCAATCGGATTTACATTTTTAATTGGTGGTGTACGACGCGACATGCCAATTTTTATGCTCGTTTTAGCAGGGACGGTAACGAGTGCATTGTTCCAAGCGTTCATTTCGCTCGTGAAGTTTTTGGCGGACCCTGAGGAAAAGCTGCCGTCGATTACGTATTGGTTAATGGGTAGCTTAGGAACGGCGACGTATCAAGATTTATTCGTCGGCGGACCGCTCATTTTAATCGGTATGATCGTGCTCTATTTACTGCGCTGGCGCTTAAACATTTTATCGCTATCAGAAGAGGAGGCGCGCTCGCTTGGCATTTCGGTGACGAAGCTCAAATGGCTCGTGATTGCGGGGGCGACATTGATTACAGCAGCGGCCGTATCGATTGCCGGCATTATCGGCTGGGTCGGTTTAATTATTCCGCATATTGCGCGCATGATTGTTGGCAGTAACAACCAGTACGTGCTGCCTGCGTCGATTTCAATCGGTGCGTGTTACTTGCTCATTATCGATAATTTAGCGCGCAGCTTAACGGCGGCGGAAATTCCGTTATCGATTTTAACGGCAATTATCGGCGCACCATTTTTTGCATACTTACTGCGTAAAACAGGAGGTGGCTGGGGATGATTTTAACGGTCAAAGATGGCAACTATTTTTATCCGAAAAAAGGGCGCGCGAAAAAGGACGTGTCGTTTTTATACAATAACGACATTAACTTCGAGCTGCATCCAGGTGAAATTTTATCAATTCTCGGTCCAAACGGTGCAGGGAAGACGACGATGCTTAAATGTATGATGGGTTTACTTGAGTGGCAAAAGGGCGCAACGTTATTAGATGGCAAGCCGTTAACTGCGATGTCGCAAAAGGAAGTGTGGCGTAAAATTGGCTACGTGCCGCAAGCATCGCGCATGACGTTTAGCTACTCGATTTTAGATTTAGTGACGATGGGGCGTGCGGTGTATATCGGTGCGTTCGCTCAGCCGACGAAGCGTGACCGTGAGCTAGCGCTTGAATGTCTGGATCTTGTTGGCATTGCGCATTTAGCAGAGCAGCCGTGTACAGCGGTAAGTGGCGGGGAGCTGCAGCTTGCGTTAATCGCGCGCACACTCGTTGCGGAGCCAGAAATTTTAGTGCTTGATGAACCGGAGTCGCATTTAGACATTCATAAGCAAAAAATTATTTTACAAACGATTAAAAAGCTCGTGAAGGAACGCGGCTTAGCGTGCATCATTAATACGCACTATGCGAATCATGCGTTTTACTTCGGCGACAAAGTGCTCATGGTCGCAAAAGATCAGCCGGTCATTACCGGGCAAGTGTCAGACATAATGACCGAGCAAAATATTTTAGATTACTTCCACATCGAAGTGAAGCGACTGCGCCATGAAATTGATGGGCAAGTGTATGAAACGATGGTGCCGAAATATTTCGGTATGGATTACGATGTGAATATGTAAAAGATGAGGTTGTGTTACATGTCAAATGGACGTGAACACAACCTTTTTATTTGTATATATAGGGTGATCGAAATTTAGATTGCGAACGAGGCTCGAAACAAGAGGCGGACTCCTGCGGGAAAAGCGTGAGCGAAAGACTACAGGCTCGAGCCACGCCCGCGGAAAGCCTGCCTCGATGTGAAAAGCCGACTAACAAAAAAGCTGCCCGACATTCATCGGACAGCTTCCTCGTTCTTCGCTATTTTCAAAGATACTTGCGTTTTTCGCATCATACAGTTGTAAAAAGCGAACGCTACACTTGCGTTGTCGCATCATGCAGCGTTTCACCATACTTGTGTTGTCACATCATATGGATCTCGTCATTGTGTTGGGACAGTACTTACGTTTCTCGTATTATACCGCTCTTACATCATATTTTCGTACTTGCGTTTGTCGCATCGTCACGAAATAACGGATGTAGCGAATGAGGACGTACACAACGATGGCCGTTGCGATCGACAGTTCCATCATCGCAAGTCCGTGTAAGAACGAGCTAGTTAAAATAGAAGCGGTTGTAAATAGTGCAGTAGCTGAAATGACAAGTGGGAACGTAAACGCTGCATAGCTCGGATAAAACGGCAATGTGAGCAGCTTCGGTAAACGGAAGCATACAAAGACGTATAGAAGCTGTGATGCGATGAGCAATGCGTACAATAAAAACGCATTTGGCTGTTCGAACAGTTGTACATAACCAGTTAAGCACAGTGAACCAGGCGCCGCTAAAATCGTTAATAAAGGCTTCGTTGCTTCAGCGAGATCGTGCTTTACAATGCGTACACAAACGATTGGGAGCAGCACGACGTAGTGAACGAGCGCGAATGAAAACAGGACGTTTGCGAGCTGCGGGAATACATCGGCTGCTGTAACCGGTACGATGCCAAGCCCGACGAATAAAATGAACCAGCTCGGGTATACGTCTTGTAGCGCGACGATTTGTTTTATAATGAAGCGGTAAATGAAACAGCCAATTAACACGGCTTGTAATGCAATGGCGATGAGCCAAACCCCGATTGCAACTGGTGTATGTGGGAGCAATATGCTTGCCATCACCATAACACCCATCGTAAACGTTGGGGCAACTGATGCGACGATTGGATTTTTTAAATCGTGCAGCACCGATGAAAATGCGAAGGTAATTTTACAAACGAGCAAGCTAAACAGCAAAAAGCCACAAAGGAAAAAGATGCTGCTTACGACGTGCCATTGTAAAGATGCATACAATTTCGCGAGTGAAAATAAGCCGAGCATTAAACCACTCGTCGGAATCGGCACCTTTTGTAAAAATGTGCGCATATGCTTTCACCCTCTAACATTTCTATAGTACTATCATAGCGCGAAAACTATTATTTGATAAATATATATTTGTTATAATTATTATTAAGAAACTTAATAAAGGATGAGTGCGGTGCTACAAGTATTACAAGTATTTGTGAAAGTGTACGAATGTCGCAATTTCACGAAAGCGTCCGAGCTGCTATTCATTTCACAGCCGACGATTTCACTCAAAATGAAGCAATTAGAGGAGCAGTTAAACGTCACGCTATTCATTCGAAAAGGTGCAAAAAGCATTCAGCCGACAGCACAGGCGGACTTTTTGTATGAGCAGGCGATGACGATGCTCGATTTATGGAAGCAAACGGTTTATTCGATCGAGCACGAAAGCTTGGAAGTGATGTCGTGTACGATTGCGTGCTCGAACACGTTTGGTATGTACTACTTGCCGGAGATGATGCCGCAGTTTATTGAGCGCTTTCCGAACGTTGAGTTTACGCTCACGATTATGAATTCAGAAGAAGCGGTGCAGCAATTGCAGCAGCACGAGGCGGACATCGCGTTCGTTGAGAAGCCGATTGATACGACGGGCTTGTATAAAAAAGTACTATTTCAAGATGAGCTCGTACTCGTTGGGCAGAAGCAATCACCGCAATGGCTTATGCGCGAGAAGCATTCGGGCATTCGTTATTTCAATGAGCTATATATCGCCGAAAATAATTTGCAGCCGCAGTTTATGTATGTGAACAATTCAGAAATGATGCGTCAGCTGCTTATGCGCGGTGTCGGACGAACGATTATGCCGAAGCTTGCGATTGGTACGCTGCCGCACGAGGAGCTGCCAGATAAATATACCCGCAACATGTATTTCATTATGCGTCACGTTGATTCGACGCACCCGCTTTACGGCATCGAGCAATGGATTGAATCGTTTTTTGCCGAGCATTTTTAAGAGGAACAAGGTGTGCTACATGTTCAGCGTAGCACACCTTGTTATACTTGTGAGTTTTTTTGCGAATAGGCGTAATAAATATACGCATAGCACATTTGCATACATTGATCGAACGTAAAGCTGTCGTCATACGTGCTCGAGCAGTAGCCGAACGTCATCGGAAACGGCATGGCGCTTTCAACGAGCTGTAGCTTTGGATGAACGGTGTGCTCATCGCCGCGGAATACGTATAGCGACTGATCATTTTTTAGTGCGGCGCTATACAGTAAATGGTCGTCTTCCGTTATATGCGCATGAAGCTGCTGTAAATAATCGGCTTGCACCGCCTGCTCGTTTGTCGATAAGTCAAACACAACGACAACGTACGGCTCCTCGTATGTTTCCATTTCCTTCATAATGTCAGAAAGAGATGACGTTTGTGGAAGCGGCGAATGGAAGTTGATCGGAAAGCGCTGCGTAATCGCTTGCCGCTCTAAAAGAAGCTCAAGCTCAAGCTCATTACGTCGTTGCTGAAGCGCTGCGGCGTTGTCATCATCGCCACGCATCGTGTAACACTCCATGAGTATCGTATAAATGGACAGGAAGATTGAAATATTTTTCGTTTGATCGAATGTTTGTAAAACTGAGCTACCAACTGCAAGCGCTTCGTCGTATTGCGCTTTGGCGTGATGAAACATCATTTTATATGTCATTAGTTGCAGCTGCTGTCTCGTAGACGTGCTGAAATCGAGCTGCTCCCATTTGTTTAAAATGCGTTGTGCTTCATCAAATCGTTTAGCCCGCAAGCACGTTTCAAAATAAAACGAAAACGCAGCAATTTGGTCGTCATGCGCTAACGGTTTTGGATCCATATGCTTGAGCACGGTGATCATGCGTCCATAAGAAAGCTGTGATTCAATGGAATCGTCGCTCGCTGTTAAAAATGCTAAATTCGACTGTACGATGCCGACGCGCGCAACA
Organism: Caryophanon latum; assembly: GCF_001700325.1. Taxonomy (GTDB): domain Bacteria; phylum Bacillota; class Bacilli; order Bacillales_A; family Planococcaceae; genus Caryophanon; species Caryophanon latum. Next base: position 178,554 of record NZ_MATO01000034.1, on the reverse strand, counting down.
TGCACTGGCTCACAGCACATTAAATAGCTGAGCGATTCACGGTAATGCGTAATCGCTAACTCTTTTTCAGACAATAAAAAATATACATGTCCGAGCGCTAGCTGAAGCAAACTGTATAGATCGGCGTCTTGTTTCGGCACGTGTGGTATAACGAGCTGTAGTAGCGCGCGCGTATACATTAGCTGGTGTTGCTCTAACAATAGCGGAATGGCACGTTCAAATATTCGCTTTAACGCATTGATTTCCCCTTGCTCAACAAGTAGCGGTATCGAAAACTGTAGCTGTATATATAATTCGTCATATCGTTGCTCATCAATTAAATAATGTAAACTATCAATCAGCTTAGAATAATGTGTTTGCATGATGAATACACTCCCCTAGTGTGAAGTAGACGTAAATACGCGCATTTCTGTTAGCGTAAACGACTGTAAAAATTGCTTCGCTTTTACTAAATCACGCTCGAATAGTTGCGGCTCGTTGCGAATGTATGCCCAAAAACATTTAATGATGTTACTTTGGACGTTAACGAACAGTGATGGATAGCTCTCGATTGTTTGAAATTGCTTATTAAAAAAGTGCTGCGAATCGGCAAGTGCGAACGTTTCGTGGAAGGAAAGATGCTCCTTGCTTAGCTGCGGTCGCGTCACGTTTTGGAAAATGTCCGTGTAAATGTTTGTGCATAACAAGGCGGCGAGCAATGAGCGCTCCAAATGTGTCGCCGTCAACGTTTTCATCGACTTCACAGTAGGAGATTTGATAAACGCTTGAATAATTTCATAGCGCGTCATATAAATTAACGTCATTTCTGAATTAAAGAGAGGTGGCTCCTCGTAATAAAAATAAATGAAAAAATCTTGTAAGCCACCGATATATTGCGGCACATGTGCAAAGCTAGGACGCATCATCGCCGTTATATTTTTTAAAGAAAGGGCGCGCTCAACAACGGATAGCTGCTCTTCGTTTAATGAAAAAATACTTTTGACAACTGGCATGAAAATCCTCCTCTGTAAACAATCTGTTTATTTACTATAGTATATTTTAGGAGATGTTAAAAGAGTGAAAGAGCTATTTAAAAGTTAGGTAACATAATTTTTTAGTTTCCGAAATAAATTTGAACTAGCAGTCCTTTTTAATAGACAATTTTGTACTAGTAGTATAAAATGCTTGAGTGATGAAAATAGTTTAGCAGCAAGGAGCAAAAATGCAAATGCAAACAGAAACATTAAAGAAACCGCCATATTTAGTCATTGCGATTTTATTTTTTGGTGCGTTCGTATCGTTTTTAAATAACTCATTATTAAACGTTGCGTTACCGACCATCATGATTGATTTCGATATCGAATATTCAGCGGTGCAATGGCTGGCTACAGGGTATATGCTTGTAAGTGGTGTATTAATTCCTGTATCCGCTTTTTTAATTACAAAATTTAAAAACCGTACGTTATTTATTGCGAGTATGGTCATCTTTACACTTGGTACAGCGCTTGCCGCGTTCGCACCGAGCTTTACATTTTTATTAATCGGACGCATGATTCAAGCGGCCGGATCAGCAGTAATGGGTCCGCTGTTAATGAACGTCATGTTAGTAAGCTTCCCACGTGAAAAACGCGGGGCGGCGATGGGGATTTTCGGACTTGTAATGATTACAGCGCCAGCGATTGGTCCAACGCTTTCAGGCTACATCGTCGAATATTGGGATTGGCGCGTATTGTTTGAAATGATTTTACCGTTTGCGATCGCATCGGTCGTGCTTGCGGTATTTAAATTAGAAAACCTTATGGAAACGCGCAATCCATCACTTGACGTATTATCGGTTATTTTATCGATTGCAGGTTTTGGTGGCTTACTGTACGGTTTTTCAATGGCAAGCTCAGAAGGTTGGGACGATGTAGCACATGTGCTCGCACCAATTATTGTCGGTGCAATCGGCTTAGTATGGTTCATCGTGCGCCAGTTCCGTTTAGAGGAGCCGCTACTTGATTTACGTGTATACAAATATCCGATGTTCGCGCTCGGCTCAATCATTTCAATGGTGAATGCCGCTGCGATGTTCTCAGGCATGATTTTAACACCAGCGTACGTGCAATCAGTGCGTCATATTTCGCCGCTTGATTCAGGCTTAATGATGCTTCCAGGGGCGATTGTTATGGGCTTAATGTCACCAATTACCGGGAAGTTATTTGATAAGTTCGGTCCGCGCGTGCTTGCGTTTACCGGCTTAGCAATTACAGCGTATTCAACGTATTTATTATCAAATTTAGATTTACAATCAACGTATATGTACATTATTGTCATTTATACGCTTCGTATGTTCGGGATGTCAATGGTGATGATGCCGATTATGACGAACGGTTTAAACCAGTTACCGACGCGATTAAACCCGCACGGTACAGCGGTAAACAATACAGCTCAGCAAGTTGTAGGCGCAATTGGTACAGCACTGTTTGTAACAATTATGAACAGCGAAGCGACTAAAGAGGGGGCCAAGCTTGTAGCGGGTATGGACCCAGCGCAGCTTGCAGATCCAGCGGCACAAAGCTTGTTGCAGCAACAAAGCTTACTGCACGGTATTCAAGTATCATTTGTCGTAGCGCTTGTCGTAACGCTCGTTGCACTTGTGTTATCGCTATTTTTAAAGCGCGTCAACGTCTCTCCAGAAGATGTTGCACGCATTGAAGCAGAAGGTAAATAAAAGAAGCTGTGCTAACGGTCGATGTCGACTTTTAGCGCAGCTTTTTTTGTGTATAGAAATGGAACGTCAGAACGATGCTTTCCTCATGTTACATACAAAAAGTTCAATCGCTCTCTATATATACAAGGTGATTGAAATTTAGAATGTGAACGAGGCTCGAAACAAGAGGCGGACTCCTGCGGGAAAAGCGTGAGCGAGAGACTAAAGGCTCGAGCCACGCCCGCGGAAAGCCTGCCTCGGTGTGGAGAGCCGACGAACAAAATGCTAAAATACATTCACCGTCTATATAGATTGAAATTGATAACTACGCTCGAAACGAAAGGTGTGCAGCAGGAAAAACTTTGCGACGAGTAATCGATATCCGCGTGAATCGTAAGGAAGGTAGTAAACGCTGCGACATGAGCGATCATCTTCCATGCGCCCGTCAATAAGTTTCCCCCGATGTGACGAGCCGACTAACAAAATACGAAAATGCATGTACACGAAGAAATCGATACGATACGAGCGAGGATTCGTTATATTGCTATAAGTATAGTGATGTTGCTGAAACCGTTTCCTTACGATATGCTTTGTCATGTGCCAATAAAAAAGATGGATTCTCTTTTTTAACCGTAAATTTTCTTTTTAAAAAAATATGGAAAAATATTTCATTGTAATGATTACGAAATCGGATTTTTCTGATATAATATTTAAAAGTACAATGCTCGCATATCAAGTTAATAGCGAAGCGAGTGAAAACTAAAATAGAAAAGGGTGGTTGTGTGTCAGAATTCGTTTATCGTAATAAAGAGGAATTGCTGTATAGTCAACGAGTTGCCCAGTTATCGAAGGCATTGTGGCGTGTAATTGAAAAGGATTGGCAATGTTGGATTAAGCCGTATGATCTTAACATTAATGAGCATCACATTTTAACGATTACATATTATATGAAAGGCGCTTCTGTCTCAGATGTTGCCAAATATGGATCGATGCATGTTTCGACGGCATTTAACTTTTCAAAGAAGTTAGAGGAACGCGGGTACTTAACATTTTCTAAGCGTGATGATGATAAGCGCAACACGTACATCGAAATTACGCCAGCTGGGAAGGCGCTAATTGATGAGGCGAATCGTCATTATTTTGATACACCGCACGCAATTTTAGAAGGCTCGCTAAAAATTAAGGAGCTGTACGGTCGTTTCCCAGAGTTTTTAGAGGTGACGGCAATTGTACGCAACATTTACGGTAATGAGTTTATCGAAATGTTAGAGCAATCGTTCCAAAATTTATCGCATACGTTAGATACGATTGATGATGTGAAGCATAGCGAATTGATGAAGGAAGCATAAATAAAAAGCATTCGACCTCACTACTATCGTGGAGGGGCGAATGCTTTTTTCTCTTTTTTGACTAGGACGTGTCTGAAAACTTTAGAATTCCGTATACATAATAGCGAGGAACGAAATAGCGTTCTTTGTCATCATATCGGGTTGCTTTCCACCGTAGTCAACATGATGATTGCAAAGGCGTTGTCGCATCCATGCGACAACGCCTTTGTTCCTTCGATTGTCGGCTCGGGTGCTCGAGGCAGAAAAGATTTTGCTCCTGCGATTACTCGTCGCCGCCTGCATTTCAGAACATACATTTACATACAAGTGCTTATTTCAACAAGGAGATTTTTTATTGCATACTTTTTAATAAAGGCACGATGCGTTCTGCGGCGCTCGGTGTGCCTGTGTAGTTTTCAACGATCGATACGACTAAGTAGCGTGAAGCAGACGTGTCGTACGCAACGATTAAGCTGTTTTCCACACCGCGACCTTGCTGCGTTGCTTTTAGCTCAGCTGTACCTGTTTTCGCTGCAACGTTCGGTACAGCGTTTAATACGTGTCCTGTGCCGTCTGCTGATGTTACAACTTTCGTTAAGGCGCTTTCAATTGTCGCGATCGTTGCTGGCTGGAATGCTGGCTTCGTTTTTTGCTCTGTCGCTTTTAATAGCTTCGGATACACAACTGTACCGTCATTCGGTAATACGCTATACGTTGCCGCCATTTGAAGCGGAGACAACAGCATTTGCCCTTGCCCGTAAGATGTATCAGCTAGTAGGGCCGATGTTGCAAATTTATCGTCATTTGAAATTTGCGCCGGTGTCATCGCAACCGGTAAATCTAATTCTTCACCGAAAATGAGTTTGTTTAAGCCTTCGCGGAATTTCTCCTCGCCAAGACGTAACGCTTGAATCGCATAGTAAATATTATCTGACTTCACAAGAGACGTCGTTAAATCAACAGACGCTGCGAAGTTTAAGCGCGAAATGAAGTAGCTACCCCATGACGTATCTGGCTGCCAGCGCATTGCTGGAATCGATAACGCCTCGGTTGGATTTAACGTACCTGCTTCAATCGCAATCGCTGCAGTAATTGGCTTAAATGTTGAACCAGGTGCGTAGCGAGCGGTGAAGCGAGAAATGAACGGCTTACGCACATCGTCGTTATAAATCGCATATTGTGATTGAGAAATGCCGGTTACGAATAAGTTCGGATTGAATGATGGTTTGCTTACAGCTGCCAAAATATCGCCAGTTGTCGGCTCTGTTACGACAGTCGAACCAACGCCTGTGCCAAGTGATTCATACGCACTGCGCTGTAAAAATGTATCGATTGTTAATTGAATCGTTTCACCGTCAACTGCTTCGACTGTCGCGATCGTTTCACGCTTTTTGCCTTTTGCTGTTTCGATGTAAATTTCGCCGCCTTTTTTGCCGCGTAATCGGTCATCAAATGTACGTTCAAGCCCTGTGCGACCGATAATGTCGTTTGATGAAAGGGCGCTGTTTTTCTCGATGTCTTCAGCTGTTACTTTCCCGACGTAGCCGATTAAATGTGCTGCAATGTCTGCGTACGGATAAACGCGGCTTGCCACGTCTTGGTATACGACACCGTCAATGACAGGCTTGTCGAGTGTAGGCATCGTTTTTAATGGGACGAAGCTTTCATCTGTTACCCAGCTTTGTGCGAGCTGTGACTCAACGAAACTTTTTGTAATGCCAAGCGCGTTTGCGATTAATGCGATTTTCGTCGTGCGTAAAGCGCCAGTACCTAACGTGTTCGGAATGACACCTGCTTGTGGGCGCGTGCCATTTTCCGCAAGTGCGACACCGTTACGGTCAATAATTTCGCCACGCGCTGGTCGTGCAACGGTGTAGCGAATTTTATCCGATGCGTGCATGTTTGGGAAAATGAGCGTTGCGTTCCAATCAATTTTGTACGCATCGCCTTCTTCAACGATTGGTGCTTCATAGGAAAGGTTTTCAATTTTGCCAACTGCTGTATCAAATGAAGCGGTATAGTGTAAAACGGCTTCTTCTGTTTCTTTTAAATCAATTTGTAAATTCGTTAGCTCAATTCCTTCGAAAATATTTGTATATTTTGCGATTAAATCTTCCTCTGTATACTTTGCTTCTTTTAGTGAATCCTCTGAAACGAGCGTAGGTAATTGATCGAACTGTGCCTTTGTCAGCGCCTCAACCCAATCTTTACGTAAATCGTCATAAGCTTGCTGTTTCACATTTTCACTATATGTACGATATCCGAAAAAACTACCAACAATTATAAACAGTATAATCGTGGGCAATAGCCATTTTTTCTTCATAAAAATTGCCTCCCTTTTTTACTGAAAAAAATATATACGTTTATTATTATACCTTGTTTGCATACAATTGTTATCATGAATTTTGAATTAAAGATATTCAGCCCGTCTGCTCGCCACTTTTTGCCCGTGCAAACGGATATGTTTTGACCGTTAAAACGAGCATATGAATAAGATGGAAAGAAAATTTCTGACAATTGCTTGACGGTAAAATGCAATGCGTGATAGTCTAGTAGCACATCAATGATTTAGCATATGAAAGTGAATGTGAGGGAACTAATTATGTCAAAACGAAAATTATCAATGCTAGCGTTACCGTTAGCGTTAACAGCTGTTTTAGCCGCTTGTGGTGAAGAAGAAAGCACAACGAACGACAACGGAGCAACAGAGGAAAAAGAATCATTAGTAATCGGGATTGATGATAAATTTGCGCCAATGGGCTTCCGCGATGAAAACAATGAAATCGTAGGCTTCGACATTGATTATGCGCGCGCAGCAGCAGAGCAAATGGGCGTTGAAATCACATTCCAGCCGATCGATTGGAAAACGAAGGAATCTGAATTAATGTCAGGTCGCATCGATTTAATTTGGAACGGTTACACAATTACAGACGAGCGTAAAGAAAAAGTAGCGTTCACAGAGCCGTATTTAGAAAACGCACAAGTAGTTATGACGCTTGCGGATTCAGAAATTAGTTCAATTGTTGACTTAACGGACAAAAATATCGGCATTCAAGCGTTATCTTCAGCACTTGATGCGTTCAACGCAAACGATATTTCAAAACAAGTGAAAAGCGTAGCGGAGTTTGGCGATAATGTCATGGCGTTAACAGACTTAAAAACGAAGCGCATTGACGCGGTTGTCATCGATGACGTTGTAGCGAACTACTACAACACGCAAGAAAATGGCACGTTCAAAATTTTAGACGAAGCGTTAGCACCAGAATTATACGGTGTTGGTGTGCGTAAAGAAGACGAGAAGCTACTTGCCGATTTACAAGCAGCACTTGACGAGTTAAACGCAAACGGTAAAGCGGAAGAAATTTCGGTTAAATGGTTTGGCGAAAACAAAGTATTAGATTAATATAAAGAACATGCGTTATGTGAAGGAGTTGTCCAGCAAACACGGACAGCTCTTTTTCATGTGAAGCGTTACGGTTGATTTGCGGCGTCGCTTTCGCTAATCAACGTACTATTGAAAGGAGCAACATTATGGAAGACTTTTTATCGATGGTCATGCCGATGCTTGAAGGGGCACAAACGACCATTCTATTATTTTTAATCGCGATTGCACTATCGATTCCACTCGGCTTTTTATTAACGCTCGCTGTACAAAGCACGTTTAAGCCGCTTAGCTGGTTTGCGCACACGTACATTTACGTTATGCGTGGCACACCGCTCTTATTACAATTATTAATTATTTGCTTCGGTTTACCGATGTTACCAGTCGTAGGGGAATATTTAGTGCTCGATCGTTTCGTAGCAGCTTGCTTAGGCTTCACGTTAAACTACGCGGCGTACTTTGCAGAAATTTTCCGCGGCGGTTTACTGGCGATTGATAAAGGGCAATACGAAGCGGCACAAGTGCTCGGCTTAAACAAGTTCCAAACGACGACGCGCATCATTTTACCGCAAATGTTCCGCATTGCGCTGCCGTCGCTCGCAAACGAATCGATTACGCTCGTAAAAGATACGGCGCTGCTATATGCGGTTGCTGTACCAGAGTTGCTGCACTATGCACAAACTGTCGTGAACCGCGACTTTACAATCGTGCCGTTCCTCGTTGCAGCGGTTATGTATTTAATTATTACACTCGTATTAACAATGTTCTTCAAGTGGCTCGAACGCCGCTTCAAGTTTGAATAGAGGTGTCGACATGTCATTAATCAACGTACAAAACTTAAAAAAATCATTCGGCGCGCTTGAAGTGTTAAAAAATATTTCATTCACCGTCGAAAAAAATGATGTTATCGCAGTGATCGGTCCATCAGGTTCAGGGAAAAGTACGATGCTTCGTAGCCTTGTACATTTAGAAACGATTGACGGCGGTACAGTGCAAATTGACGGGGCAGACCTCATTCGTGACGGCGTGTACCCGAAGCCTGCACAAATTAAAGCGATTACCGGCAAAATGGGCATGGTATTTCAGCACTTTAACTTATTCCCACATTTAACGGTGCGCGACAATTTAGAAGTAGCGCCGAAATTGCTCAAGCAAGAGGACGCAAAAGCAATTCGCGCCCGTGCAAACGACCTGCTACAAAAAGTCGGGCTTGCGGATAAAGCGGACGTTTACCCTGCAAATTTATCAGGTGGGCAAAAGCAACGTGTGGCGATTGCACGTGCCTTAATGCTCAACCCACAAATTTTACTGTTTGACGAGCCGACGTCAGCGCTCGACCCAGAGCTAACAGGCGAAGTGTTAAACGTTATGAAAGATTTAGCGGAAGAGCATATGACGATGATCGTCGTAACGCATGAAATGGGCTTTGCGAAGGAAGTTGCGAACAAAGTGATGTTTATGGCAGACGGAGAAGTAGTCGAAGTCGGCGAGCCACAGTCATTTTTCGAAAACCCACAGCACCGACGTACGCAAGATTTTTTACGTAAAAACTTAAAATAAGGAAAAGTCCATTCGATGTTACGGTCGAGTGGACTTTTTTTGTTGCTCATAACGACAGAGGCATACTACGGAACCTTTTTTATTTGTAGAATGGTGCGGCTGATGGATGCGCATGCCGAGCCCAGGAACGCGAGCCAATAGCGCGACTATCAACATGTATTGCTGATTGGTCAACAAAAAAGAACGCCGCAGCAATTGCTACGACGCCCAATGACGAAATGTACTATACTATTTCCTAATACTGTAACTTGTAAACCTGTAAATATCAAAAATGTAACAAGAATATTATTCAGGCAATAAAACAGCCCAGCCGTCGTAAAAGCCATCAAATGGTTTTGCGAGCGCATCAAGCGTTTCTTGAATTTCCTTTAACACGTCGTAATCTAAGTACGTTGATACGTATACGAACACTGTCCACGTATCGACTTCTTCATCAAACGCAACCTCTGCTGAGAAGTCTGCCTCCTCGATTGCCGTTTTAATGCTGTTAGCGGCTTGCTCAGACGGCGCACCGACAAAAAAGTCGACATCGTGCAGCACCGTAAAGTCAATGCCTTCATCTTGTAATTCTTGTAACACTAAACCATCTTCATCTTGTGGAAAAGCCATGTATAAAATCCTCCATTTCGTCGTGCAATATGTGTAATTATAGCGCGAAATACGTCATTCGTCTAACGTCTACAAAAAAAGTTGTTATTTTTTCGTAAACTTAGCAAAAATCAAGTGAAATTTTTCGAAAATATGTGTAAAATGAAGATGTACAGTGTACAAAAAATAACAAATCATATTGGAGGAATGCCGATGTTGACCGGTAACTTAGAGCGAGCGTTTCATTTAGCACAGAAACATAGACTCGACGTAAGCACAATTTTAGAATTAAACAAGATCATTGCACGTGAAGTAGATATGCCAGGGAAGGTGGAAGAAAAAGTATTACTTCAGATGCTTTCTGTTCTTGAAAATAACAAGCACATACTTAAGGAGGCAACTTAATCGTTGGAACAACAAATTGAATTATACGATGACCTAGACACATTTGACTAAAGACGTTACTCAAGCGAAGGAATACCGAGTAACGTCTTTAATCGTTTATGCGACTCTTTTTGAGCATATGTGACAACGTATGTTGAACAAGTGTTGTATGGATGTAGGCTATTTGCTTATAGCGGCTCGCGTTCCTGGGGCTCGGCTCAAGCCTCCGCACCGCTCCTACGTCGCGGCTTACGGGGTCTTGAGGCACGAGCTTTTCCCCAAGGAGTCTCGCCGCTACACTCATAGCCACTTCAACAAAAGCTCTATTCAAATACTGCACTTAGTAAATGAAAGTGAGGACATACAAAGTGAATTACTACGACGTTACCGAAAATCCAACAGGCACTACATATAACGAATTAATACAAGCGCTGTGCGATCATTCCGACAGCTTTTACTTCATTACGCGCGCGGAGTTCCAATACGACGAAGCGGTGCTTGCACAATTTGCCCCGCACGTCCTGCATACATATAAAACACAAAAATGGGAAACGACGACGATTACAGGAAAAGCCGCAACTGCCTACATCATCGAGGCAAACGACGACACATGCGCCTTGCTACAGCACTACGCAAGCAGCTTATACGACTGGGTCGCGCCGAAGCTACCAGAAGACTTGACGTTTACGAAAAACGACTTCCACTGGTTTACGTGCTGCACGCATGAGAAGTTTGCGATGTTTAGCATACGCTCGGCACATTATGAGCAAATTATGCTGAATGTTGACGGATTGAGCGTAGAGAAGCGGGATTAAATAGCAACCTGTTTGCACATGCACTATAATGAACAAAGATGGAAAGCTCACGACGCAACTTGTGAAAGAGCTGAATTTATGTTGAAGGTGGTTTACGATGGCAAACGAGTTAGAGCAAGTGTATTTAAATTTCATGCAGCACATTTTAGACAACGGTGTAAAAAAAGAGGATCGTACAGGCACGGGGACAATTAGCGTATTCGGCTATCAAATGCGCTACGACTTAACGAAAGGCTTTCCGTTATTTACGACGAAGCGTGTGCCGTTTAAGCTAGTCGCAAGCGAACTGCTTTGGTTCATTAAAGGCGACACGAACATTCGTTATTTGCTACAAAATGGAAATCATATATGGGACGAGTGGGCGTTTAAAAAGTGGGTCGAGTCGGACGAATACAGCGGACCTGACATGACAGATTTCGGGCGACGCTGCTTAGTGGACGAGGCGTTTAACGAATTGTATCAAAAAGAGCTAAAACATTTTTGCGACCGCGTGTTAACGGACGATGATTTTGCGCAAGCATACGGCGACTTAGGTAACGTATACGGCAAGCAGTGGCGTCGTTGGACGGACTCAGAAGGAAACGACATCGACCAATTAGCAGACGTCATCGCACAAATTAAAAGCAATCCAGATTCGCGCCGCTTAATCGTCAACGCATGGAACCCAGAGGACGTTGTAAACGCAGGGGCAAAGGGCAGTAAATCGGCATTGCCACCATGTCACGTCATGTTCCAATTTTACGTAACAGAAGGCAAGCTAAGTTGTATGCTGACACAACGCTCGGTCGACACGCTGCTTGGCTGTCCGTTTAACGTGGCATCATACGCATTACTGACGCATTTAATCGCGCATGAATGCGGGCTGCAAGTAGGCGAGTTCGTCCATTCAGTAGGCGACGCGCACATTTATTTAAACCATTTAGAGCAAGTGAAAGAGCAGCTATCACGCGAACCACGCGACTTGCCGACATTGCACATTAATCCAGCGAAGACATCGATTTTCGATATCGAGCTAGAGGATTTAACAATTGAAGGATACGATCCGCACCCAGCGATTAAAGCGCCGATTGCGGTTTAAGTATGGAGAGTGACCAGTATGTGCTGGTTGCTCTTTTTTATTGAGAATAACGAATGCTATAATGAAAATAATCATGAGGGAGGCAGATTTTTTATGCGAATGGAAATTGAGGACTTTAAATCATTGAAGCAAATCTCGATGGATGCGGGGCAGTTTAATGTGATCGTTGGTTCGAATGGTAGTGGGAAATCCGCTTTATTAGAGGCGATAGGTGTGCTAAGTGCAGCTGTATCAGGAGAGGTAAGTGATGCAACATTAATGAGTAGAGGTGTTCGAGTAGGTACACCGGCTTTATATAAATCGTCGTTTAGAAATCAAAAAATAGCGAAAACAATTAAATTTCAAATAGAAAATGATGAGCACATTCGTTATCAAGTACATTTAGCTAACCCTTTAGAAAAGCCGAAGCCAAAATGGACATATTTTTCTGAAAAGCTAGAAGCGGATGGTGAAAAAGTTTTTGGTCGTTCGAATGCAACAAAATACGAAATCCCGTTACTACCGAGTTTTTCTGTAGATGCAGAGCGAGGCTTATTGTCATTTTTACAAGGTGTAAACCAACAAGAAACGACTTTTCAAAAGGCGAATGCATTTTATGATTTTTTAACAGAGTATAAAATTTATACACCATATACAACGTTTTTAAGAGGGCTTGCAGCGGATCCAACACAGGCGGATCCAATCGGTTTGAATGGTGGAAGGTTAGCAGAAGCAGTAGCAGATTTATTAACGGAAGACAGCTTTGGGACATTAGATTTAGATGAACTGTTTGATTTAATTGACTGGGCGATTGATATTAAAGTAGCACCACCAAATAAAAGTATTTTATCTAGCTCTGTTCCGTCACCGCAAAAAACAATTCGTTTTACAGATATCCATATGAGAGAAAATCGAGCGGAGTTAACAGCTTATGATGCAAGCGAAGGGTCGCTTTACATTTTATTTATTTTGACGTTAGCGTTGCATCCAGACGCCCCGCATATTTTTTCAATTGATAACTTTGACCAAGCATTGCATCCACGATTAGCGAGAAAGCTTACAGCGCTATTTTCGAAAATCATATTGGAGCAAAATAAAACATGTTTTTTAACGACACACAATCCGTTAGTATTAGATGGATTAAATTTAAAAGATGACCGTATTCGATTGTTTGCGATTGATCGTGATTCAGAGGGCGTATCTATTTTGCGTCGAATTGAGTTGAATGATGAATTAATAAATGAAGACTTACCACTTTCTCAACTTTGGGTGATGGGTAGGTTAGGCGGTGTGCCGAATTTATGACGTTGAATATTGGATTTGTAACGGAAGGACCTACAGATGTGGTGCTGCTAGAAGCATTGCTTAAGCACATTTTGAAGCAACCATTTGTGACAAGTGTATTGCAGCCAATTGGTTCAGCAGATGTTGGCTATGGTGCAAACGGCGGTGGGTGGAAAGGTGTTCAGCGATGGTGTGAGGAAATAGCAGTTAAAACGGGTTTTCAAAATTTTTTAACCGGTTCGAACGCTTACGACTTACTTATTTTTCAAATCGATCTCGATGTAGCGCGTGAAAAAGAAGTCAACTGCTATGATATTGAAGAAAGCATTACACAAAATGTTACACGCCTTCAACAACAAATCTGTTCGTGGTTACAAATTGATGAAGAAGAGATGAAATGTCCGGTTATTTTGACAATACCAGCTGATAATTTGGAAGCGTGGATGTTAGCATATTTGAATACAGATGAGCAGGAAATTGAAAAGATCCAAAAGCCAGACAAACTATTGGCGCGCAAGCCGTATAAATTGAAAAAATCGCGCATTCATTATATGCGTGTTGTAGCACCGATGTTAGTCGAAAATTGGCAGTTAGTGAAAGATAAATGTTCACAAGCAAAGAAGTTTGAAGATGATGTTTTAAGCTGTGTTCGTCAATAATGTTTTGTTATAGAAGAAGTTACGATCCGCACCGATTGCGGTTGAATACGAAGAGTAACCAGTATGTACTGGTTGCTCTTTTTTCGTTGCCCGACATGGTATAGTAAATAGGATAGATGTGTTGATGTAGCATTGGCGTAGCGTGTGAAGCGACGACTCCGAGGAAAGCGTCCGCGTAACAAAGCGAAGCCTGCCGTATGAACACGTAACGGTACGATATTTCTAAAACAATACTTCGTCGTTCACCACATCACGTTCATTTTAGAAAAGCATCGTCCATAACGAAAGGAGATGCGGAATTTGTTAGCAATCGATGTACAGCATTTACAAAAGCATTACGGTGATGTGAGGGCAGTCGATGATATTTCGTTTTCGGTCGAGCAAGGGGCGTTGTTTGCGTTTTTAGGTACGAACGGCGCGGGGAAATCGACGACGATTGAAATTTTATGCACGCTGCTAGAGAAGACGGGTGGTGACGTGTGCGTAAATGGACATACGCTCGGTACGTTGAAGGAAAATACGGCGATTCGCAAGTCGATTGGCATCGTCTTTCAGCAAAGCTTGCTTGATGCGCAGTTAACGGTGAACGAAAACATCATGCATCGCGGGCGCTTTTATGAGCTGACGAAACAGCAGCTCGCGGAAAATTATGCGTTTGTGAGCGATTATTTGGAGCTAGAGGACATTGCGCATAAAAAGTACGGGCAGCTGTCGGGCGGGCAAAAGCGACGAGCGGGCATTGCACGGGCACTCATTCATCGACCGCACATTTTGTTTTTAGATGAGCCGACGACTGGACTTGATCCGCAATCGCGTCAGCTTGTATGGGCGGCTACGTGCTGAGATGAACATGACCGTCTTTTTGACGACGCATTATATGGAGGAAGCGGCATTTGCGGACAATATTATCGTGTTAAAGCGCGGCAAAATTGTTGCACAAGGCTCGCCGAATGAGCTGAAGGAGCGGTATGCGTCGGATCAGCTTTCAAGATGGGTTTACGCCGGACGCGCTCGGTTATCCGCTTCAGCAACAAGGCGACGTGTATGCGATGAAGCTGTCGTCTACGCTTGAAGCGATTGATATTTTACATACGGTGGCGCCGCACATTACATCATTTGAAGTAATAAAAGGCTCGCTTGACGACGTATTCGTACAAATTGTCGAGGAAGCAGGTGAACGCTCATGAATGCGTTAATTAGTTTAGTGGTGCGTCATAACAAAGTGTTTTTGCGCAACCGCATGCTCGTTTTTTTCTCGATGTTGTCGGTCATCATCGTCATTGCGCTTTATGCCATTTTCCTGCAAAAAACGCAAATTGACGCGATTGAGCAAGTGATGCCCGCGACGAGTGCGATTCACGTCATGGTGATAAAAATGTACACTTCATCATATATTGCCACACGAGCAGTTCTATTTTTTTTATATTCAAAATGATATATGTTATATTTTGTTATTAAAATATGTGAAAAGGATAGTTTTGAATGTGTTTCTTAGGGTATATTTTACCGAATGACTAAATGATTGAAACATAATGGAGGCGAAAGGAATATGTTCTTTAAACGAGACAAAATGGCGATTGCAGATTCGGTATTACAGGCACAGAGCGAGGCGCATAAAATAGCGGCGATGAAACAGCAGTTTTCGTTTCGTTACGAAGTGAAGCAACAAGATGAGCAGCTGAGCAATGTCGTAGCCAATATGAACGATGCATTAGCGACGTATGAGGAGCATGAAGAAACGTTGCAGCATAAGCTAAATATTTTAATGGGTGTGCAGCATTTTGGCTTTTGGGAAGTTCGTTTGGCAAACCATCAATTTCTCGATGCGAACAATGAATTTATTTTGGAGCCGTCGTTAAAGGAAATGCTTGGGTATGCAGAGCATGAGCTAACAAATAGCATCGTGGATTTGCAAAAACTTGTGCCCGATGAACAAGACCCAATGTTGTTACAAGCGATTGAGGAGCATTTTCAAGATCCTACCGGTAGAACACCATTTGACGTGCAGCATTATATGCGTTTTCGTGATGGTATGTATCGCTGGGTACATACATTTGGAGCTGCGATTCGCAATGAAGAAGGCAAGCCTGTTCGTTTAATTGCGACAGTGATAAACATTCATGAGCAAAAAACGAATGAAGAGCAGTTGAACAATGTCGTGGAACGTTACGATTTAATTAACGAGTCACTTGTGGAGTCACCGTGGGATATTACGTTCGTTGATCCCGATCCGTTTCATCCGGAAAATCGCTATTGGTGGAGCGACCAATTTAGACGAGCGCTCGGCTTTAACGATGAGCATGATTTTCCGAATACGTACCACGCGTGGAAAGACCGCCTTCATCCAGACGATGCGGATCGTGTAGCGACGGAGTTAATGGCGCATTTAGAAGATTGGACAGGTCGCACACCGTTTGACGTCGATTATCGTATTTTAACGAAGGCGAATGAATACATTTGGGTGCGCGCAAATGGCAAGACGATTCGTTATCCGAACGGTCAGCCACAACGATTAGCAGGCGTGTTCCGAGACATTTCGATGGAGCGCACGAAATATGCGATGGTGACCGAAACGACGACGCGCATGGAAAATTTATCGGCGTCGATTACCGAGCTTGTGAGCGGCATTAATTCGATTACAGTGCAAGCGCAGGAGCTCGCCTATACGCAAGAAAAGACGACGCTTGCGGCAAACGATGCAAAGACGCTTGCCGATGAAACGCAGCTCATTTCTAATTTCATTCGAGGTCTTGCCGATCAAACGAATTTGCTCGGGTTGAATGCGGCAATTGAAGCGGCGCGTGCAGGAGCTGAAGGGAAAGGGTTCGGCGTTGTAGCAGATGAGGTGCGAAAGCTAGCTGTCCATTCATCTGACGCGACGAACAATATTGAAGAAAGCTTAACGCAAATGAAGGCGTCGATCGATATGATTTTACGTCACATGTTGCAAATTAATGATTTAGCTCAAACGCAGGCAGCATTAACGCAGCAAATGAACGCTTCTGCGGACGAAATTCATATGATGTCTCAAGATTTAGTGGAGTTTGCGAAAAGTCAATAAATCAAAAAATGGCTGGATGCGCGTTGCAACGTGTCCAGCCATTTTTTGTGCTGGTGAAAGAACCTATTTTCTACAGTGCTCATGCGAAAATAGCGTTTGTTAATACGCCATCTTTATGTTTTTCTACATCATGGCAGAGCGCGTACGGCGAGACACCTTAAGGAAAAGCTCGTGACTCATGAGCAACATCGTGTTCGCCACCGAGCTTGAGGAATTGATCTGCCTCGAGTAACCGCATAGGAAAAGCGAGCCGCCATACGCTTTTGCCAATTAGCTTGTCATTGCATACGAAAATATAGTTTTCGCACTTGTTGTTGGCGTGCATATGGACACATTTTATACTAATAGCCAAAAAGGACGTGACATGAATGAGCTTCATCATTGGCGCTATTGTCGCTTCATTTAGCTATGTAGTCGGTGTGCGTTTACCGCAGCACGAAAACTGGTGGTCGGCACGCTCGCAATGTCCGTGCTGCTGCGCGAATTTAATGTGGTATGAGCTGTTACCAATTATCAGCTTCGTTTGGCAAATGGGGCGCTGTCGGCATTGCCGGTCGCGCATTGCGTGGCGATACGTGTTATTTGAGCTAGCTGGTGGAGTAATGAGCTATGCGTTTTATGCGCTATATGGCTTGTCGCTTCAATGGGGACTTGCACTATTTATTATGCTGTTTTGCTTCATTGTGAGCGTAGCAGATATGACGTATATGATCGTACCAAATCGGGTATTGCTTTATATAGGCGTGCCGCTTCTGTTGCTATATAGCTTGCAGCAATCGATTTATAGTATGATAGCGGGAGCAGTCGTTGCGTTCGGGCTACTGTATACGATTCATTTGTTAACAGATGGCATCGGTGCAGGAGATGTGAAGCTTGTGGCGATTTTAGGGGCGTTCGTGCAAATCGAGCAGCTATTTTTCATGCTGAGCATTGCGTGCATGTTTGGCTTTTGTTTATTTGTCGTGCGGCGCGAACGCATCATTCCGTTTGCCCCAGCGCTTTGTATGGCAACGCTCGTGACGCTGTTTGTAGACGATTTGCAGCTGTTTACATTTTATTAAAGGGAGCGAAATAGATGATTTCATTAATTGTGGCACATGACGAGCAATACGTCATTGGAAAAGATAACGCGATGCCGTGGCATTTGCCAGGGGATTTACAATATTTTAAGGAGCAAACGATCGGCAAGCCGGTCATTATGGGGCGCAAAACGTTTGAATCGATTGGACGACCGCTGCCAGGGCGACGCAACATTATTATTACGCGCAACTGTGACTATGCGGCGGACGGTATTGAAACGGTTGGCTCACTCGAGGAAGCACTTGCGTTAACAGCAGATGCGAACGAGCAAATGATTATCGGTGGCCAGCAAATTTTTACAGAAGCGTTGCCGTTAGCGGATCGCTTATACATTACGCATATCGATACGACGTTTGAAGGCGATACGTTTTTCCCGCACTATCCGCAGTTTACGTTAGTTGCCGAGCAGCCGCCGCTTCAAGCGAACGAAGGCTACACATTCCGCTACTGCATTTACGAAAAGCAAGTATAATTGACACACATGATAAATGTCATCTTTACAGCACGGAAGGCGACTTGTAAAATTAAGAGACTTAACAAGAAGGATGTGCTGACAAGTGGGGCGAATTCACATTGTAACGGATTCAACGTGTGACCTTTCAAGCGAAGAGTTACAACGTTTAAATATTCATTTCGTACCGTTAACAATTCAATTAGGTGGAAATACGTATGTAGACCGCATCGAAATTGGGCCAGAAGAGTTTTTACATAAGATGTCTGAAATTAAAGAGCTACCGAAAAGCTCACAGCCAGCGCCAGGGAAATTTGTCGAAATGTACGAGTCACTTGCGACAGAGCCAGGCGATCAAATTTTATCGATTCATATGACAGGTGGTATGAGTGGTACGGTACAATCGGCGCGTCAAGCTGCGGAAATGGCAAACGCGGACGTAACGGTTGTCGATTCGTATTTCATCGCATGGGCGTTAGCGTTCCAGCTACGTGAAGCGGCACGACTACGTGATGAAGGCGCAACGATCGAGGAAATCGTCGCACGTTTAGACGTCGTACGTGCGAATACACGCTTATTCGTCATTGTCGATACGCTTGAAAATTTAGTAAAAGGCGGACGTGTCGGGCGTGGCATGGGCTTAATTGGCTCGCTACTAAACATTAAGCCAATTGCGACGATGGATGACGGCTCACTTTTACAGCTAGCGAAAGTGCGCAGCCATAAGCAAGTCGTGAAATATTGCTTTGAGCAGTTCCAGCAAGAAACAGCGGGCAAAACGGTAAAAGCAGTTGGCATTTCACACGCGGACGGCATGAGCACAATGGGGCAGCCGTTAAAGGAGCTTGTTGAGCAAACAGGCTTTAAAAACGTCGACATTGCGTTTACATGTCCGACGATTTCAACGCATACAGGGCCAGGTGCAATGGGCTTCATGTATTTTGCGGAATAATAAAAGAGGAAAACGACTATTCGAACGCGTTTCGAATGGTCGTTTTTTTGGAATAGTACAGTATTACAGTCATGAAATAAAAAGCGCATCATACTACATGTTATTGCGCTAAAAACGATGGTATGATGAATGAAAATGAAAGGGGCGATTTGTATGAGGAAGTGGCTTTCTAGCATTATATGTAGCTGTTTCGTTCTTACTGGTTGCTCCGTTACGATCGACCCAGCAGCAGAAGATTTAAACTTAACATACTACCCTGAAACGTTTAATGAATGGCAACAGCTGCAGCAACAACAGGAACGGGAAAAAGCGCAAAAGGAGCAGGAAGCCGAAATGGTGGACGAGCCGAAAGAAGGAGAGGAGCTGCTTTATGTAGCGCTCGGTGATTCGCTCACACGCGGCATTGGTGATAAGGAAAAGCGTTACGGTTGGACGGGGCGCTTAGCAGACGAAATGGAGAAGTGGCCGAGCGTGGCGCATGTTGAACTCGATAACCGTGGCAAAAATGGACGACGTAGCGATCAATTGCTGAAGCTGTTGAAAAAAGGGCATTATGATGAGCAGCTCGTCGAAGCGGATTTACTGTCCATTTCAATCGGTGGCAACGACGTTATGAAAGTCATTAAGAAAGATTTGTTTCAGCTCAGCACGACGACACCGCTAGAGAAAGAGCTAGAGAAGTACCGCGAGCGCTATCGTGACATTGTGGCGTACATTCGCGCACTCAATCCAGACGCACCGCTCATTATTTTAGGCTTTTACAACCCGTTCACGCTCATTACCGATGAGGAAAATGACTTTAACGGCATTATGGATCGCTTCAATGCGGTCATGGAAGCGCAGGCGATTGAGGACGTGAACGCATGCTTCGTGCCAGTCGATGATTTGTTTTTAACGAACGACGATTTAGTGTATCATACCGATTACTTTCACCCGAATGCACAAGGCTATGACAATATGACAAATCGTGCTATCGTATCATTACAGCAGTGCAATATTGAAGCGATGTCGAATGGACAAATTGGCTTTGAAGAGGTGATGCAAAGTGAATAAGTGGAAAGTAGCATTTTTAACGTTGCTGACGCTCGTATTTTTAGTCATCGCGATGCTTGTTGCGCTACTGTTTAGCGGCGAGCGTGTTGACATACCACCAGTGCAGCACCACGCAGGCAACGTCGTCATGGTACAAACGACCGCACCGGAGCTTGAAGCGATTGCGCGTTATTACATGCAAGACGCCATTACGAAGTCACCGATTCCATTTGATTTCTTTATCGATGAAACGGTGAACTTAACGAGTGAGCTGCAGCTGTTTGGCGTCACGATTCCGGTCGCGATGACGTTTGACCCGATCGTGCATGACGATGGCAACATTAGTTTAGAGCAACAAGAAATGAACATCGGCAATTTATCGCTGCCGCCGCAATACGTGCTCAAGCTGATCGGGCAGGCAGTGCAATTCCCAGATTGGATTACGGTGCAATCATCGGACGCGTCGATTTACGTCGATTTATCGCGCTTAAATATCGACAGTGGTACGCGTGTGCGAGCGAAAAAAATTGACTTAGCCGCAAATGAAATTCAACTCGAAATTATTATTCCTACAGTGAAAGAAGGCGAGCAATAATGGAAAAAGCAACATTCGCAGGCGGCTGCTTTTGGTGCATGGTGAAGCCGTTTGACGAGCAGCCAGGCATTGAATCAGTCATTTCAGGCTATACAGGAGGGCACGTGCCAAATCCGACGTACGAGCAAGTGTGCAGCGAGACGACGGGGCATTTAGAGGCAGTGCAAATTACGTTTGACCCGAGCATTTACCCGTATGAGGAGTTAGTCGAGCTATATTGGACGCTCATCGATCCGACCGATGCAGGCGGGCAATTTTACGACCGCGGCGAATCGTATACGACAGCCATTTTCGTGCATGACGAGCAACAGCGCGCCATTGCGGAAGCGTCGAAAAAACGTCTGGACGAATCGGGCAAATTTAACCGTCCAATCGCGGTGAAAATTTTAGATGCGAAGCCGTTTTACGAGGCAGAAGCGTATCATCAGCACTACTATAAAAAAAATCCAGCGCATTACAATCGCTACGCAGTCGGTTCAGGGCGCGAAGCATTTAAACAACAACATTGGGGGAACAAATATGAATAAAGAACAACGCTTACAACAACTAACGGAAATGCAATATTACGTTACGCAACAAAACGGCACAGAGCCACCGTACCGAAACGAATTTGACCAGCATTTTGAAGAAGGCATTTACGTCGACATCGTATCGGGCAAGCCGCTTTTCTCATCGCTCGATAAATACGATGCAGGCTGCGGTTGGCCAGCATTTACAAAGCCAATCGACGCACCAGAAATTGCGGAAATTTTTGATGAAAGCCACGGTATGCGCCGCGTGGAAGTGCGCTCAAAAACGGCCGATTCGCATTTAGGGCACGTATTCCCAGATGGCCCACAAGATCAAGGTGGCATGCGCTATTGCATTAACTCGGCGGCACTGCGCTTCGTTCCAGTAAGTGCGCTAGACGAAGAAGGCTACGGCGAATACAAGTCATTATTTGAATAAACGGCAGGTGTGCAAGCGTACGACACGCGCGCGCACCTTTTTTACTTGACCGACGTCATGGAAATTTGCCATGCTAGGACGAGAATAATTTGTGGAAGGATTGGGTATAGTGAGTAGAAAGACTTTTTACGCATACGTCATGACGTACCGAGGCGGCGATGTGGAGGACGCGGCGACGCATTTTGCGGAGGCGGCGTTTCAAGATGCGCAATTCCCGAAGCAAGCAACGGACTATGACGAAATTTCGAGCTACATCGAAATGCTTTCTGATGAGGCACTCAATGCACAAGCGTTTGACGTACTTTGGAACAGCTATGAGACAAAATATGTATAAAAGTTATCAGAAAAGTACAACTTCGGACGTCTAACAACACTTTCGTTGCAAAACGACACGTCTTTCCGTTATGATGGACAAGATATAATTTACAGAAATGAGGTCATTAAATGAGCGTTCATATTAATGCACAACAAGGCGACATCGCAGAAATCGTATTACTACCAGGAGATCCATTACGCGCAAAATACATCGCGGAAACATTTTTAGAAGATGTTGTACAGTATAATTCTGTACGTAACGCATTCGGCTACACAGGTACATATAAAGGTGTACGTGTATCAGTGCAAGGTACAGGTATGGGTGTACCATCAATTTCAATTTACGCAACAGAGCTTATGCAAGAGTACGGCGTAAAAAAATTAATCCGTGTCGGTACGTGTGGCGCTATTCAAGAGGACGTAAAAGTACGTGACGTTATCATCGCACAAACATCGTCTACAGATTCTTCATTAAACCGCGTTATTTTCGGCGGCAACATCGACTACGCACCAACAGCGGACTTCGATTTATTATTAAAAGCATACAACGCAGCAAAAGAAGCAAACTTAGCTGTACGTGTCGGCAACATTTTCACAGCAGACATGTTCTACTCGGACGAAGCACAAAACGAAAAGCTAGCGAAATACGGTGTGTTAGCAGTAGAGATGGAAACATCAGCACTATACACATTAGCAGCGAAATTCGGTCGCCAAGCATTAACAGTATTAACCGTATCAGACCATATCATTACTGGTGAAGTAACATCAGCAGAAGAACGTCAAACAACGTTCAACGACATGATGGTGATCGCGTTAGAAGCGGCGATTCAAGAGTAAGTAAAAGCATATAAAGAAGCGAGAGACGAAACGAGAGCAATGTGATTTTTCACAAATTCTCGGTTCAGTTTCTCGCTTTTTTTTGTGTATCAAGCGTGTTGAGTAGTCTATTCATTGGCAGTTCGCGTAGTGCGGCTCGCGTTCCTGGGGCTCGGCTCAAGCCTCCGCACCGCTCCTACGTCGCGGCTTACGGGGTCTTGAGGCACGAGCTTTTCCCCAAGGAGTCTCGCCGCACGCTCCCTGCCACTCATATACAGCATTTATTTCAGCGTGGTAACTAAAAATCATGAATTTCACTGTATACAAATGGCGTATTAACAGAACTAGTTAGAGAAATTAAAAAGCGAGAGACGAGCAAACATCAAGTGAGCGATCACAGGAAGTTTGCGTGGGCTCTCGCTTTTTCTTTTGTTGAAAATATGTATAATATATACTTTAAGGTTAAAATTAGGAGGAGATAAATAAAGAGTTTAACAAAATAATAATTGATATTGAAGGAGTGTAGAAATGAACAAGCTTTTGACAAATAAAAAAGAAGAAATCATTGAGTATTTAAATAATAATGACTGGGATTATGAAGCATACGAAGATTTTATTTTAGTGTATGAGTCAGACTTCCCGTATTTGTTAATTGATTTTGATGACAAAATTTATAACGAAGTAGACCATCAATACATAACGGGTACGCATAATGCGTGTGAAAATTCATTTTTTGCAGTCACAGATGGTAAAAAAACACGCGTATCTTACTTCGCTTTTGGTCATGATATTCATTTCAGTGATGTTCATTCGGTAGAAGAATTTTTAAATATTCCAGTAGAAGATCTGGCAGCGTTGAATATATTTTCAAGACTACATCGAAAATTTTTGGCTGATGAAGCCGTAGTAGAACAATTTATCGATTACGGAATTATTAGTGAGCAATCAAAAGTAGAGTGGCAAAAGCGATTTGCGGAATTTGCGAATGCGTTATTTTATGAAAAGTATGAGCCGACGAATCGTGTGTTACCAATTGAAATCGTTGAGGATTTACAACTAGAGTATAGAAGTTCTAAAAATGCTTCAGGAGGCGGTTATGAAGGTTTACATAGAAAATTTTTAGTTAAATTGCCGAATGGAGATGAAACTTCATTTGTCATTTCATTATTTGCCACAGGATCAACAGTTAGTGATACGGTATATGGTACGCGCAAAGGACAAACGCAATTAAACATTGCCATGCTGGATCAACCGAATAACGCATATAATTTGCAAGTGAATTTAGATAAGTTCATTGACCAAATAGGAGATTATTACGAAATTTGGCATAGTGGTATTCGTTCACGTATGAAAAAAGAATACGTACTGAATACAGTTCAAGAAATCGCACCCATTTTATTCGATGGTGACCGTATTAAGCTAGCAAGGTTTCCACTAGAAGGCAAAATTACTCGACGTACGTTTTCGGTATTTATTGAAAATTTAATTACATATTCGTATTGCCGTAAGCAGGCAGATATAAAATATAAAAAATAAGATGTTATTGCTGAAATAACGACATTCATTGCGTTAGAAGCGGCGATTCAGGAGTAAGTAAGAGCATATAAAGAAGCGAGAGACCAGCAAACACCGAGTGAGCGATCACAGGAAGTTTGCGTGGGTTTTCGCTTTTTCTTTTGTTAGAATATGTATAATATATACTTTAAGATTAAAATTAGGGGGAGAGAAATAAGGGGTTTATTTAAAATTGAAATAGAAGAAAAGGATTTGATGTAATTGTCAATCGTCATATTGTTAATAACTTTGATAGTGTATTTATTGTACTATGTTGTTATAGAAAAGAATAATGTATTTTCATTTAGTCCTAATACTAGACACGTAATCTTTCTTGTATGGGTAGCAAGCTTCTTTTTCTTAGCAATTTACATATTTGAAAGTGGACAACTGCCTATTGGAAAATTTATTATATATTTTATATTAATCATTATGATTATGTTTGCAGTAAATATCATAATGGTTGCATTCTTTGTAGACCAAGTTGTTGATATAAATACACCTAGGCAGAGGGCTATTGCTTTATTAATTGATTTAGGAATAATTTTCTTTTTCTTTAGTTTTGTACATTACTTTATATATTGGAATAACAATGACAGTTTTGATATAACAGTTGAAGGGCTGAATTGGTTTGATGTAGCAATAAGTTTTATATATTACTCTTTTTCAACAAGTTTGACGTATAGTGCAAGTGGAATAGAACCAATAAGTTCAACAGCGAAAATTTTATCAATGGTGCAAATTGCATTTTTCTACTTGGTATTAGGGGAATCTTTGTTTAGTGAAATTCAAAAGCGAAATGACAGTTAGAAATTGAAAACGGGGTTGTTCCAAAGTCAAAATCGACTTTGGGGCAGCCCTTTCATCTTGTAAAAATCTTTTTGTGTAGACATATGATACGAAAGCATAAAAGATTATTTTTCAATACAAAGAAAAGCTGTCCGAAAATTACTTATCGAACAGCCTCGTAACAGATTACGATTTAAAAATATTTAGTGGATTGATAAATTGACGTTTGTTGAAATCAGGTGTTTCAAAACTATCCCACCAAAATAGAATTTTTTCATTTTCAGGAAGATTGTTATCAATTGAATATACAAAATCAATTGCATTTTGCAATATCGTTATAGTTTCATCGGTGCTTAGACTTAACAATGGTTGAAGTTGAGCTATCTTATTTGTCTGCTCTACGAAAGCTGAAGTGTGTACAAATCTATCTCGAATTTTAATAGAATAATTAAATTTATTATATTGTAACGATATAGAAGCATTTTCTTTAATTTTAGGGTGTTCTACGAAGAGTAAATCTTCGATAATTTGAGTATCTTGAATATAACCTTTCATCTTATGGAGCTTATTTTGTGGGTACAGTTTTGAAGCTTTGATGTTATAAAAATAATAATATAGGTATGATTCGACGAAGTTCGTAGCTAAGATAACCAATGTTCTTTCGCTGCCTTTGTAAGAATAGTCAAGTCGTCTATATTCGGGATTATCTCGAATAGATAGATTATATTTTTGGAGTTCACAGATTTTATCATATTTTTTAATATAGTCGTTCCAAAGGTTAATTAAATCTTGATAGTTAAAAAATTCAGGGAAAGTACGAATTAGATTGTCATGTAAGGTTATATCTATCCAATGGTGATTTTTAATAGGATGTTGATTTGTATCTCTAAAGTAGTCTTTAATTCGAATAATTTTTTCTAAGTCTGAAACTAAATATAAAGTTTTTTTATTAAATTTTAAATCAGTTAAATAATTTCTGAAAAAGACAATTAATATATCTATTTGGCTATCTTGATGAGGGGTGATGAAATAATTATTTTTTAACGTTTCAATAGCTAATGCTTTGTTTTTTCTATATCCTTCACCATCTTTATTTGGAAGATATTTTGCTGAATGAAACATAAATTTTGCTTGATGATAGAAGAAACTTTCATGAATGTACTTCTTAAAAAGAATATCGTTTAAAATTCCTGCCAGGTAATATTTATATACCTTTTTTGGATGACTTCTGAACTGTCTTATTGTTTCACTACTAGTCATCTTGAGTAGTTCGTCTATAATATCATTCATAATATTTAACTCCTTCCTTTCCCTAATTATATTAATAAATGGAGTAATTAAATAAGTACTTGTAAGTCGGTAGAATAAAAAGAAACACTCATCAAACTATCGAGTAAGTGAGTGTTAGTTAAATCAATTAATTTGTATTTTTGTAGTCTCAAGTTTACTTTCTACACTTTCATATGTAGAATTAAGCGTTCTTGAAAATTCAATATAAGAACCTGCTGGATCAGTAGAAATGTTTACAAAAGTATTGTATTCTTCGAAAAGTTCTAGTAGAGCATTGTAATCATTTTCATATTTAGAAGGAGGATTTTTCAGTTTAGATAGTCTTTCAGATATTTGATTTGAACGATCCAATGCGTTATCAGTAGCGTCTGCTTTTGCAATTCGAATTATTGAAATCATGGTATTAAAAGATCCTTTTTGTATTACTCGACCGAGGTAAGTATTAGAACTATTATCGTAATTTAACAAAGGTTCTATGATAGATTCAGTCACTTCTAAATTTTTAGTGATGGTATCGAGAGAAATTGGTGCATCAATAATATCTCCCCAATATTTTTGATATGTAGCTCCAATAATAGCGGATTCAGCTATTGATAGTTCTATTTCATTTAATAGCATTGTCATTTCTTTTTGATATTCTTGTTCATCCCTTTTTTTGTCCCAAAAATAGTATCCTGTACCACCTACAATGATGGCAATCGTAACTAAGGCAATAAATATTATCTTTTTCATATGCGATATCCTCCCATTTAGAGTTAAGGTAAATTATAACATTTAAAACAATTTATTTCTACTTGTAAATAATTAAGATTTGCGTTTTATACGCTACTTAAGATACATATATATAGGGAGTGAAAGTTATGTGTAAGATGGTAACATTAATTGAATCATGGATGATGGAGAATGGGGTAACAACAATAGAACTTGCAGCGAGAATGGGTGTAAGTGAGACATTAGTACGCGCAATGTTAAGTGGTGAACGTCGCATTCCTGTAAAAAGAATCGAATCGCTTTCAAACATTACGCGTATTCCAGTGAGTACTTTATTGGGCGTACCGGAAAATAATTTTGCTGGCTACACAGTTATGGTACGTGGGGGAATAAAACAATTGAATGCTGAGCAAGAACGCTTAATTATGGACGTCGCTTTACTTGCGAACGAATATGATCGATTACGTGGTGTAAGCTGCAAAATAAAGTATTAAGTGAACTGATAAATGGAGAGTAATAAGAAGTTATTACAAATATCTGCCTTTTTTCTCTTGGGTGATCTATTTTATTAGCAATGGAGAGAGTAACATGACTATATTCGAATTAGTTGGGGTAAATATTTTAAATGAGCAACAAACTGAATTACTTGTAAATGAGCCACAAAAAATATTTACACCTCAGAAATATAAAAGCGGGTTAAATTTAACTCAAATTGAACGTAATGCACATGTTATAGAAATTTATAATAAGTGGTGTAAGAATAAATAAAAATAAGAAGAAGCTACTTGAGAATTATTCATCAGATAGCTTCTTTTTATTATGTTTTTATGCGGTTCGCCAACGTCTAGCACACGCAGTATAGTAATCGCACCACGCTTTATAGATGCCTAGCCATCGTTATATTTAGTATAGCGCAAATCATTTTTGAACGAAACGCCAAACCACGCTATACTATAGCAAACGAAAGAGGTGTTCTCATGGAAGAAAAATTCAAAGCGACGCTGCGTGCGCTCATTACGGGGACGAAAAGCTATAAACTGACGTGGGGTTACTTGTCGGATCGATATTTTGATGAGGTCGAGGCGTATTATGACCGCACGAATGAAACGGAAGCGGGCACGATGTATATGGCGTTTGATTCAGCATTTGAAGCGGTGTACGGGGACTTGCTTATGTTTATCGTATGTGCGGACGTGACCGATGAAGACGACGAAAGTGTTGGCGAATTGTTCGAGCTTCGCATGTACCAAGTTGATGGCGAGCAGGACATTGACTTAGAATCGGCGGTGCTGCTATACGATTCGATTGACGAGCAATACGAGGGCGATTTGAAACATTTATATGCACTTGCAGCAGGTAGTGCGAGCGGCGTCGATCGGCTGATGGATCAATTAATTCGTGAGCTGGGCGAGGCGTAGGAAGGAGCACATCACAAATGCGTGGTGTGCTTTTTCTATGTGTCAATAAGCTAAAAGAATAGCGAAAAAATGAAATACATACCGATTAACGCGCCAAGTGTGACAACTGGTTTAATGAGCCATTGTGGAGCGTTTGTTACTCTAACTAATGCGCCGAATAAAGCCGCAATGATGGCGATTCCTATGATGATGCCAGCGAGTTGTAATGCCATCGTCGTAATGGTGTTGCTATTGTCTACAAGTTGCATTTGTTTTCCTCCTCGAATGTTCTCATCTTAGTGTAACAAAGAGGGAGGAGGGGTTCGATTGTATTTTTCTGACCAACTATGATGATTGGAATGAAGGAGGGAGTTCAACGTGAAAAGCGTTTGGCATAGAAATAAATTTTCATCGCGCAACAGATGAGATTTATCGTGGAAATTTGAAGACGGAGCGCGTGAAGCGGCGACTCCTAGGGGAAAAGAACGTGCCGAGAGACTTGCTTTAGCAAGGCTCGAGTGCGGCGGTTGCGCCACGTCCATGTGGCACCGCCCGCATGACCAACATCGTGTTCGCCGCCGTTCCCCCAAGAAAGCGTCCGCGAAACGAAGCGTAGTCGAAGAACAGAAAAGCGTTGTCGGAAAAATTTATTTTCCAGACAACGCTTTGTCTTGTTTTGAGCTTTTTTCTGTATGCGATGATGTGTCGATTAATTCTCTGCTGTCGGTTTTGATTTCCATTTGATGCCGCTTGATACGCAGCCAAACGTAATGATTAATAAGAAAACAAATAATGTGTTATGTAACCAATAAGGCATACTAACTCTCCCCTTTGCATGAAAATCGTCTTTCCTTCGTCAGTGTATCGTATTTTACGTTTTTCGAATAGTGGGTTAATTTAATTAACTTGAAAAATTTTGGCACATTGTCACAAAATCGCCGAATATATTATTTTTTCTGAAAAGTGGAATAATTTTTCGTTGTAAAACGTTATAGTTAATATAGGAAGGAGTGAGGAGCATGTCTTTACAAAAACGGGTAACAGAGCTAGAAGCTGAAGTGCGTGTGCTGCGTGCGCAAATGGACGCGTTGCAGCGAGATCGATCGCCTGCTGCACGTACTGAGCAACCGCGACCGGAAGTAAAAGAGCAGCGACAAGCGGCACCGATCGTTTCGGAGCCAGTAGTCGAGAAGCCGAAGCGGTCAGCCGAGGAGCTAATGGCGGCATGGTTACCGAAGCTGTTTATGGTCGTGTTAATGCTTGGTGTCGTATGGGGTTTGAAAGTGATGAGCGATTACGGCTTGTTTGGCGATACGATGAAAATTGTTAGTGCGTATGCGTTGTCGTTAGCGATGCTTGCGGTGGCGTATTGGAAGCGTGAGACGTGGACTGAAGCGGCGTTTGATTCGCTGCTTGGCGGTACGTTTATCGTCGGAATGCTTGCGACAGCAGCAGGTGCCATTTTGTACGGTGTATTAAGTGAAAGTATGGCGCTCATTATTGCGCTGCTTTATATCGTGTACGGTGTCGGGGTGTCGTACGTGCGACGCAACGAAGTGCTCACGAGCTTTGTGTTTTTCACATCGCTATTGTTGCCGTATTTACTCGATTATATGGAAGTATCAAAGCCTGTTATTTTTATGTACATTGTCGTGATGTTTAGCGTCATGCAAATTGTGACGGTGAAGTATACGCAGTGGTATGCACAAATGATTGGCTTTAGCGCATCGATTTTTACGCTGACGTTTTTCTTATGGCAAGGCGATGCGAAAGTGAGCTGGGCGTTGCTGATAGTGCTCATTGTTATGGTCGCGTCGTCGATTCAGCTATTGACGGTCATTGTGCCAAAACGTGCGGTGCGCATTTGGTTGCTCAATAGCTACTTGTTTAGCTGCGGTATGTTGATGATGGAGGAGCAACTGTTGCCAGCTGTTGTGAGCGTTGTGCTGTTTGGCGCGGCGACTGCGTACGTGATGAAGCGTTACATGAAGCAGGCGCTCGACATTTTGTACGTGTCGACGGTTGCGAGCATGTTTGCGGTCGTCGTGAATGCGACAAGCAGCGATACGATTCAGCTATTTATTTTACCAGCGCTTGCGATTTGGTCAGCAGCGTATGCGATTTCGCGTCGTTTGAACATGTCGAGCGTTGTGCTCATTGCGGTGTCGCTAGTTGAGTGCTTCCTCGTGTATGTTACGTTGTTTAGTGAGGTTGATGACGTCGCACATCATATGCAATATGTGCTCATTCTCATATATGCGGTCGCGTGCTACGGTGTGCTGCGACGAAAGCCGATGCGCTATGAGCAAACGGGTGTGTCGATTGATGCGAGCGATTGCGTATGGCTTGTCGTGCTCGCGTTATGGGCTGGCTACGGTGCGGCACTCGATGAATTTTTCGAAATCGGACCGTTCGCCTACATTGTGTACTTTATGTCGCTCGGCTTAGTCGTTGTCGTGCTCGCACTACGTAAACGTTTAAACGATTTTGCGCAATATAGCACGATTGCGATGTGGGTGTTGTTTTCATTTAGCTTTTTATCGAGCACGTGGTTAAGTGAGACGGCGACGCTACATGTCGTTGCACAACTAAGCATGCTTGCGGTACTAGCATGGCTGCTCGTACTCGTGTTAAAATTCCAACATTTTGCGACGATTCCGTTTAGCGGCCGCGTCATTGCGTTACTGGCGTACATGTATGTCGTGTACGTTGCGTTCGTCAATCAGCTATTTGCGATGGACGTCGTGTCGTCAAGCGTGCGCCTCATGCTTCATACGATCATGCTGTTTGGTGTAGCGGCGGCGTTTATGGGCATTTACCAGCGCTTTAGCGAACGAATTTTTATGCGCATCGGAATTGGGCTGCTCGTGGTGGCATTTGTGAAGTTGCTGCTCGTCGACTTAGTCGCAATTAACATTTTCGTTCGTGCGATTTTATTTATTATCATCGGTGCGGTTGGCTTTTATTTATCAACGCGTCTTCGCACAAAAGAGTAACCATTTTTCTACGTCTTTTCTTTCCAGTTGGCGTATAAACTGATATTATGGATATAGTGTGGAAAAAACGTAACTGGAAAGAATGAGAGTGGTGACATTATGGACGAGCAAAATCAACAGCCAACACAACCACCGGAAGAACAAAAGGTAGGACGCGTAATACGCATTAAGCCGTTTACGTTTATTATGTTTACGTTCCTAACGATTTTACTAACGGCTGGGTTGACCCTTTTTGCTTTAACGTTTGGGGAAGAGAAAATTGTAGAAGTCAAAGTCCCGGTCGAACGTGAAGAATTTAGCAAGCTATATGATGCATATGACGAGCTAAATGAAAAATATTACAAAGACCTTGATCCAGAAAAAACAGTGCAAGGCGCAATTGACGGTTTATTCACATCGCTAGAAGATCCATATTCAGATTATATGGACGCGACAGAATCAGAGCAGTTCAATGCGGATTTATCATCAAGCTTTGAAGGAATCGGTGCAGAAATTCAAGCGGCAAACGGCTACATTAAAGTCGTATCGCCAATTAAAAACTCACCAGCTGAGCGAGCAGGCATGTTACCGGAAGATTTAATTTTAGAGGTGGACGGTCAAAGCTTACAAGGCTATACAGCTTCAGAGGCAGTGCTGTTAATTCGTGGTGAAAAAGGCACGACAGTTACGCTTAAAGTACAACGAGAAGGTGTGGACGCGCCAATTGACGTAACGATCGAACGCGCAGAAATTCCAGTCGAAACGGTGTACGGCGAGCTGTTAGACGGCGGTGTCGCGCATTTACAAATTACATCATTTAGCGACGAAACGT
This sequence comes from Caryophanon latum, assembly GCF_001700325.1. GTDB lineage: Bacteria > Bacillota > Bacilli > Bacillales_A > Planococcaceae > Caryophanon > Caryophanon latum. The sequence goes on along the minus strand of NZ_MATO01000034.1, from coordinate 146,028 downwards.
ACAATGAGCTCGTAACGTATTTAGAGCAATACGAAAAAGAAGGCATGACGAGCATCGTGCTAGACGTGCGCCAAAACCCAGGTGGCTACTTACACATCGCATCAAACATTGCGAACTTGTTCGTACCAGCGGGTGAAAACATTTTACAAACAGAGGAAAAAAATAAGCCTGCAGAAGCGTTAAAAGCGACGTCAGGCAAAAAATATGATGTACCCGTTGCAGTATTAATTGATAACGGTAGTGCGTCGGCATCTGAAATTTTAGCAGCCGCATTACTTGAAACGATTAACGCACCAGTCGTTGGGAAAACGTCATTCGGTAAAGGGACGATGCAAGCAGCAGAGTCAATGGACGACGGCTCAACACTGAAGTTCACAACAGGCAAATGGTTAACACCAAAAGGCAATTGGGTGAACGAAACAGGCATTACGCCAACTGTTGAAGTAGACTATCCTGAATACGCATCATTGCCGTACATTAGCCCAGAAATCGAGCTAAAAGAAGGCATGATTTCAGAGGAAGTAAAAACAGTTGAGCAAATGTTACAGGCGCTTGGCTATGAAGTCGGCGAGCTAGACGGCGCATTCGACAACACGTTAGAAGCGGCAGTCAAGGAGTTCCAGCAGCAAGCACAGCTAGAGCCGACTGGTGTATTAACAGGCGATGCGACGACAGCGTTAATGACAGCGTTACGTGACCAATTAGATGAAGACGACCGCCAGTTAAAAGCGGCAATCGACGTCTTAAATGGCACGTACGAAGCGCCACCAGCTGAACAAGCAGAAGCTGAAGCAGCGACAGAAAACGAATAATTACTGTATAGGTCGTCACGTATGATTGCGTCATCGGCGAGCCGAATGAAGCAGGAATGCATGGACATATACGACAACAAATAACACGATGTAGACAAAGTCGCAAATGGAGGCTTTGTCTACATTTGTGTTTAGAAGGAAGGTTTACTGCATGAAAGATGTATATTTATTTAGCGGCTTTTTAGGAAGCGGTAAAACGTCATTATTAACGGACGTCATTCGCCAGTTTAAGGAGCTTGGCATGAAGCCCGCTGTCATTATGAATGAGCTTGGCAAATTGCCGTTTGATTCACAAGCAGTTGACGGCGACGTGCCACTGCGCGAAATGCTTGAAGGGTGCATTTGTTGCTCTGGCGCAGAAAAGACGGAAGCGCAAATTCAAACGCTTTTAATGGAGTCGGAGTTTGATGTGCTGTTAATTGAAACGACTGGCGCAGCTCACCCAGTCGAAGCGCTCGATGCGGTTTATTCGCCGCTTTTTGCCGATCAACTAAACATTAAAGGAATCGTGACGGTGGCGGACAGTCATTTATGGTTAAACCGCCATACGTTAACGCCGCAAGTACGCGTCTTATTTATGGAGCAAATTCGCCATGCGCACTTATTGCTCGCAAACAAAATGGATTTACTCAGTGAAAGCGAGCAGGCGCAAGTTGTGTATGAGCTGCAAGGGTTTAATAACAGTGCGTTCATTTTGCAGACGACAAACGGCAAAGTGCCACTGAAGCTGCTGCAACATATGGAAGCGACAGCACGCATCGCAAAAGAGGATATCGAGGAAGCGCGCATCGGCAAGCAGCTGCAATTAAGCTCGCGCATCGTCACATTCGATGAAGCGGTGACGCAAGAAGCATTTGAAGATTGGGTGCGTGCTTTACCAGACACGGTGTACCGCATGAAAGGGTACGTGCCGGTTGCAGGCGTCAAAAATCCGATGCTATTTCAATACGCATATGGCATGGTGCAATGGATGCCTGAATTTTTAAATATGCCACCGAAGCTCGTATTGATCGGTGAAAACATCGGTGCGATTGACGTGCTCGGTGTGAAGTAAGTTAGGATAAACGTTTGCTCGAAGGAAAATGACGATAAAAGACGCGGACTAAGTTTAGAACAGAAGTGAATTTTAATGACGGAGCGTGTGAAGCGGCGACTCCTAGGGGAAAAGAACGTGCCGAGAGACTTGCTTTAGCAAGGCGAAAGTAGCGGCGGTTGCGCCACGTCCATGTGGCACCGCCCGCATGACCAACATCGTGTTCGCCGCCGTTCCCCCAGGAAAGCGTCCGCGTAACGAAGTGTAGTCGAAAAGCAGAAAAGCGTTGTCGGGAAAGTACTTTCCTGATAGCGCTTTATTTTGTCTGAGCAATTCCGATGAAAAGCCACGCCAAGCTCCATTTTTTTCGTAAGTGAAGCGGTCATAACGAATGCGCATATTTTACGTACGTACAACTTGTGCTACAATAGGAGAGGTCATTTTTGACACTGCTAAACGACAAGACGAATGCGTTGAAGTTAGCAGCATAGACGAACGATTCCACATTCATTTACACGATCAGTTAGGAGACTATTATAGTGAAAAAGAAAACGATTATTTTAACAGGTGGGGGAACGGCTGGGCACGTATCGCTTAACCAGGCGATTATTCCGACGCTTTTGAAGGAAGGGTTTGACGTGCATTACGTCGGCTCAAAAGCAGGTATTGAAAAAGAGCTCATTACGACCGCATTTCCAAACGACGTAACGTATCACGAAATTTCAAGCGGGAAATTGCGTCGCTACTTCTCATGGCAAAACTTTAGCGATCCGTTTCGCGTGCTAGCAGGTGTAACGCAAACGATGAACATTATGCGCAAAGTGAAGCCAGTCATCGTATTCTCAAAAGGTGGCTTCGTGTCAGTACCGGTCGTCATGGCAGCAAAGGCGCTCGGCATTCCAGTCGTGAACCATGAATCAGACGTAACGCCAGGGCTTGCGAATAAAATCGCGCTGCCGTTCGTGTCACACATTTTTACCGTATTCAACGAAACGCTGCAACATTTACCAGCACAAAAGGCGACGTGTACAGGCTCGATCATTCGCTCGGAGCTGTTTACTGGCACGCGTCAAAAAGGGTTGTCTCTTTGTGGATTTGATGGCACGCGTCAAGTCGTGCTCGTCATGGGTGGTTCACAAGGCTCGGCGATTATTAACGATGCGGTACGTCAAAATTTACATACGCTGCTGCCGCAATTTGACGTCATTCATTTATGCGGAAAAGGGCATGCGGATGCGTCATTAGAAGGAAAAGCAGGTTATAAACAATTTGAATACGTAACGGACGAGCTAGCTAATTTATTGTATGCGAGTGATTTCATCATTTCGCGCGCGGGCTCAAACTCGATTTTCGAATTCCTTGCGCTGTACAAGCCGATGATGCTCATTCCGCTATCCGCAGCGAAATCACGCGGCGACCAAATTTTAAATGCGCGCTTATTTAAAAAGCAAGGGTTTGCGGTCGTGTTAGAGGAAGAGCAGCTAACGCCAAATACGTTTGCGGAGACGTTTAACGAGTTGCTTGACCGTAGCAGCGACATATTAAGTGCGATGGAGCAAGCAACACCACCGAAGACGCCAGAAGATATGGTCGCGCTCATTTTACAACATCAAAAACGCGCGTAATATGTAGACGGTAATTGAAATGCGGCATGCGAACGAGGCTCGAAACAAAAGGCGGACTTTAGCAGGAACAGCGAAAATGTTGTTGCGATGAGTAACCGCGGAGGCACCCGAGCCGAACATCGAGGAACAAAGGCTAAGTTTGTCGCGTCCTTGTGACAACGCCTTTGTTCGCCCTCCGCAACGAAAGAACGGTTATTATATGAAAAAGGCATCGGAACGTTTCGATGCCTTTTGTTTGTTATAAACGACGAAAGGGGCTAGTCGACATGAAATCGACTAGCCCCTTTTTATATAACTACATCGCTTGCTCTTCTTCGTCACCTTGCTTGTTCGCTGTAACAAGATAGAACAAATCGCGTGGAATTTTGAATAAGCGATATTGTGCTTCGCCAGCATTGATTTCGTCTAATAATGCTTTATGCGACTCTTCTGCTGATACGACATACGGCAACTTTTGTGCGGCGCGAATCGAGCGACCGTTTGTTACACGAATGCGTAAAAATACCGTATTGAAGTTTAACTCGAAAAACAATTCATTCAAGAAAGCGAGCTTTGCCTGCTCATTGTAGCCTTTACCTTGAAATGGTTTGCCAATCCAAGTACCTAAAAAGCCAGCATTGTCTTGTACGTCATAAATTGAAATAGTACCGATTGCTTGACCCCAATCATCTAAAATTGTGCGGGATACGACTAATCCATTTTTCTCGTCTTCAATCAGCTGTTTCGTCATGAACAAAAATTCCTCAGGGGAAGTTGCTTTTTGACGTACATACGGGAACACAGAAGGATGCGACATTAACTCAAATAATTCATTACACTCGTGCAAGTCTCGATGTTTTAACATGCGAAACGCCTCCTTTACATCTAGGGGTAGAATAAAATTCCAAAAAACTAATGATGCGAAAATGTAAACTGATCTTTCTAATTTCGTTTTCGTCATTCAAACCCACAGAACTAGATATAGCCATAAGCAAAATCGCTACATAGCAATCTCCCTTGTTGCTGATATGAACCTACAGTGACAGAATAGATTAGTTGTACAAATATAATAAACGGTAATAATGTTTTTTTGCAATAAATTTATACAAAATGTACGAAAATCGCTCGTTTTTGTGAACGTAGTCAGAAAAAACAGAAAAGGTAAAAAGTTTGAATTTTCTCTCGTACGTTTTGAGTAGATTTGTTCTCGAATTTCCGCAAATTTTGTTCGCTACATACCGAGTATGATATAATCGATTGAGCGATAAACGTATAAGTTTTCAATGGCAGGGGTGAGTGGACATATGTCTCAAAATATTTTTACAGCAAAGCACTTCGATATGATGTTTGGCAACAGTTTAGATTATGTGTTTCTAATGAAAAAGGTTGGCGATAATTATCAATACGTAGCAATTAACGAAAGCGTACGCCAACTTTTTCAACAAGACGCGACAAATTTATTCATTACCGATTTGTTAAGTGCTGAAACTGTGCATTTTATGCGATCTTACTACGACGATGCGGTTGCAACACAGCAGCAGGTGACATATCAAGATTATACGCATTTTCAAATTGCACAGAAGTTTGAGACGACGCTTTATCCATTTTCACAGCATGAAGAGCAATATGTGCTGGCAATTACAAAAGCGCTCCGCTATAAAAGAGAATTAGCGGACTACTACTTCTTTACCCGTTCTTTATTATTTAACTCCTATTACAGCACAATAATGCTTTCGTTGGATAATGTTATACAAGACTTTAGTTCCAAAGTTTTAGAAGAAACTGGTCTGAAGCGCGAGGAGTTAATTGGACAGTCATTTGTTGAGCTGACGTTATTTGATGAACAGCAGCGACACGAAATCGCACATTATTTGCAGCAAGTATGTGACAATGAGGAGCGTTCGTCGTTGCTCGTGCAAATGACGTTACCAAACAAAAAGCAAAAACATTTTTTATTATCGGCAAACATTGTGCAGGACAATTCATATATGGATGCGATGTTCGTCGTGCTGCAAGATATTACGGCGCATCATAAGCAAACGGAGCAGCTCCGCCTAGCGATACGCGATGTGGAGCGAATGCAAAAAGCGCTCAATTCGACGGTAGAAATTGTCATTACCGATATATACGGCACGATCATAGATGTAAACGAGCCGTATTGCCGCACTGCAAGGTATACGCGAGAGGAGCTCATATGTAAAAACGTGAGCATTTTACAGTCGCGCGTGCAATCGATGCAATATTATGAGCAAGTGTGGCACGATTATTTAATTAAAGGTGAAACGTGGCGCGGTGAAGTGTGCAACATTACGAAGTACGGGCAGCCGTATTGGTTAGATATGACGGTGCTGCCGTTACTAAATGACGCGGGTGAGGTTGAGCAATTTATGTCGATCAACTTGAACGTGACCGAAAAAAAGGCGATTATGACCGAGTTAAATCATATTAGCCGCATGTTCCATATGATTACCGAAAACACGAGCGACTTTATTGCAATCGTCAATGAAGATGGTATATTACAATATGTTTCGCCGTCGTATGCGCGCTTGCTGCAATATACACAGCAGGAGCTACAAGGTGCGTTTTATTCCTCGATTTTAGCTGAAAAAAGTCAAAGCTTATGGCAAAATGAATTGTACGAAACGCTATTAAACGCAGGGCAATATAGCATGGAATTTGAGCTTGTCGGGCGCAATGGGCAAACGTATTTCATTGAAAGCAATATTTCGGTCGTCAATGACGTGCTCCGACCGAACGTACGTCAAATTTTGCTCGTGTCGCGTGAAATTACAGCGCGTAAGCAAAAGGAGACGGAGCTATTATATATGGCGTATCACGATGCACTGACAGGCTTGCCGAATCGTCGCTTTTTAGAGCAGCAATTCGTCGTGGCGAAAAAAGATGCGCTCAAGTACAATGAGTCGATCGGGCTGCTTTATTTAGATGGCGATAACTTTAAAGGCATTAACGACGGCTACGGGCATGACGTCGGCGATCAGTTTTTACGGGAGTTCGGTATTGCATTACGCCAAAGTGTGCGCGTGCATGATATCGTTGTGCGCGTCGGTGGCGATGAATTTATCGTGCTGCTGCCGGGACTGCTTCGCGATAAAGAAATTCGTCGCGAACAAGTCGAAAACGTTATTAAGTCGATTCATGAACGTTTACGTAAAGGATGGTACATACAAGACGCTCATTTCTCACCGACAACTTCGATTGGCATTTCATTTTTTCCAGAGGCGAGCATGGATTTATCGCGGCTTGTCGATGCGGCCGACCATGCGCTATTGTTAGCGAAACAGCGAGGCAAAAATCGCTGGGCGTATTTCCATGAAGTGACAAGCTATGTCGGCTCGAAATAAAAGGCGGACTAAAAAGGCAAAAGCGTGAGCGCAACATTACAAGCTCGTGTGACGTCTTCGGAAAGCCTGATTCGATGTGAAGAGCCGACGAACAAAACGCGAAAATACATTCACCGTCTATATACATTCATTATTTAGGTTCTATTTCAAAATCGGTGTTTGCAACATGTAAATGTATGTTCTCAAATGCAGGCGGCGACTTTTGCGGGAAAAGCGCGCGCCGAAAATACAAGGAACAAAGACTAATTTCGTCGCGTCCATGCGACAACGCTTTCGTAATCGACATCATGTTGACTACCGCGAAAAGCGTCCGCCGTCATGAAAGAACGATCAAGAACATCTTTTAGTTAAGAACGACTATGTATAAATATAAAACGAGGCTGGGCAATGAGTATTCACTTATTTGCGCAGCCCCATTTTGTAGAAAGGAATCATTATATGAAAAAAGTATTAGTAGTAGAAGATGATAAAAGCATCGCGCGCTTTGTCGAACTCGAATTAAAATATGAAGGCTTCGACGTTACGGTAAAGCATGACGGGCGAGACGGCTTACACGAGGCGCAAACAAAGCAGTTTGATATTTTACTGCTCGACGTCATGCTGCCGGGGCTAAACGGCATTGAAATTTGTCGACGTATGCGCGCAACGTCGAACGTGCCCATTTTATTGCTGACGGCGCGTGATGCGGTGATGGATCGTGTGTCGGGGCTTGATGCGGGCGCGGACGATTATTTAGTGAAGCCGTTTGCGATTGAGGAGCTGCTCGCACGCATTCGCAGCATACTTCGCCGCACGACGCGTGACGACGCAGCCGAGACGTTACGGGTGCGCGACGTCGTCATTGATGAGCAGGCGTACGTCGCAACAGCAGCAGGCGACAAGCTCGATTTAACGAAAACGGAATACGATTTACTGAAGTATTTAGTAGAAGAAAAAAATCGCGTCTGCACGCGCGACCAAATTTTACAGCGCGTATGGGGGTTTGATACGGACGTCGAAACGAATGTTGTTGACGTGTACATTCGCCATTTGCGTGCGAAGCTTCCACAAGTGAGCAATCCTTACATCGAGACGGTACGTGGTGTCGGCTATGTCATGAGGGAGGACGTATGAAGCAGCGGTCGTTAAAGGAAAAATGGACTGCGGTGACGTCGCTTGTCATTTTCGTTAGCTACGCGCTCATGTGCACGGTCGTTTACATCGCGCTTCATGCGTGGCTAAGCAATGAGGAGGAACGCGAGGCGAGGCGCACGATGGACGATTTAGTCGCGATGTTTGAAACGCAGCAAGGTCGGCTAACGATTGAAGACTTTCAGCAAAATAACGGCTTAATGAACGCCATCGTCGACCGCAATGAAACGGCGTACATTTTAACGACAAATGGTGAGCCAATCGTACAAATTAATAATGCGGCCCCTGTATATCCGCAAATGAATGTGTCGTTTATTGAAAGGAACAACGCATTCATTTTTAATACGCCTGTGCAAATTGGGCTGTTTCAAGGGGTGCTGCAAGTTATTCACCCACTCAATGCGTTTACCGAGCTTATGCGCTACATTTTGATTGCGATGCTCATTGCGGGCTTTGCGGCGCTGTTATTGTCGGCGCTCATTGGGTATCAGCTTGCGAATTATTTCATGCGTCCGATCGAGGCGCTCAGCCAGGAAATGACGCGCGTGAAGGAGCACGGCTTTACGGAGCGCACGCACGTTGCCTATGCGACGAACGATGAAATTGGCAAGCTGCTGAACGTATATGACGCAATGATGGAGCAGCTCGAGCAATCGTTTGAGCAGCAAAAGCGTTTTGTGTCTGATGCATCACATGAGCTGCGCACGCCGATTCAAGCACTCGAGGGGCATTTGTCGCTCATTCAGCGCTGGGGCAAGCATGACGAGACGGTTTTAGAGGAGTCGATTGAGACGTCACTGATTGAAACGCGGCGCATGAAGCGGATGATTGAGGAATTGCTGCAGCTTGCACGACGCGAACGACTAGACGGCGGGCATGCAAACGTGTATGATGTCGTCGAGGCTGTTGCGCTACAAATGCAATATGTTGCACCGCAGTTGACGCTTCATAATCAGGTAAAGCAAGATGTGCATGTGAACGTGCCAGATAGCGTGCTGCATCACATTATAAAAAATATTGTCGAAAACGCTGTAAAGTATAGCGACGACAAGCCGATTGTATATGTGCGTACAATATTAGATGAGCGCTGTCGCATCGAGATTGAAGATAACGGACAAGGCATTGACGCGCAGCATTTGCCGCATATATTTGACCGCTTTTATCGCATCGACGCAGCACGCACGCGACAGACGGAAGGCACGGGCTTAGGATTAGCCATTGTCAAAGCGCTTGTTGAAAGCTATAATGGCGATGTATTTGTAAAGTCTGTCGTTGGCGTTGGCACCGTTTTCATTGTTGAATTTGACTTATTTCATGTCGAAAAATCATTAAATTAAAACGACTTATGCGCTCTCGTGAAAAAAATTGCTAATTTTAATGAAAAGTGTTGTATTTTTTGTGAAGAGTAGTAAGATTGAAAAGGAAAAAATGTTCTTAGATATTATCAGGTAAACGCTTATAAATACAATGCAAGCGTGGTAATATTGTAAGTGATTCATTGATAATACAAAAATTAATGGACTGCCTACTGATAGGCAAAATTTGGAGGTTATTTTCATGTCGAACAATGTAACGCCTGCAGGAATTTGGTCAGCATTCTCGGGTCCAAACCTTGGATATGTGCTTGAACAGTATGACGTATACGTTCAATCACCAGAAGAAGTATCAGACAAAGAGCTTGTAGCTTTATTTGAACAATTTGGTGCACCAACTGTTGAGGGAGTAGCTGCTGCTGAAGTAACAAGCGCAGGTGCAACAGTTGCACAAGCAGATTTCAAAAAAATCTTAGGTGCTGCACAATTAGCTGAAGCGATTCGTCAACACGGTCACTTAGCAGCGGATCTTTACCCATTAAAAGACCGTCAATTAGATTCTTCTCGCATCGAAGAAAGTGCATACGGCTTATCTGCTGCTGATTTAGCAAGCATGCCTGCATCAATGTTCTTTGAGCAAGTACCAGCTGGCGTAACAAACGGTAAAGAAGCAATCGATTACTTAAAATCAATTTACGTAGGGAAAATTGGTTTTGAATACGGTCACGTTACGAACAAGGAAGAAAAAGCTTGGATCAAAGCACAAGTAGAAGGCGGCGCTGTACAAACAAAGCTTTCTGCTGATGAGAAAAAAGCGGTTCTTGAGCGTTTAACACGCATCGAAGGTTTCGAAAAATTCATCCACAAAACATTCGTAGGTCAAAAGCGCTTCTCTGGTGAAGGTTTAGACACACAAGTTATTTTATTCGATGAAATTTTAAAAGCTGCTGAAACAGCAAAAGTTGAAAATGTACGCATCGGTATGGCGCACCGTGGTCGTTTAAACGTATTAACTCACGTATTAAACAAACCATATGCAATGATGTTTGCAGATTTCGCACACGTAACGAATGATTACTTCTTACCAGAAGACGGTCGTTTATCTATTACAAAAGGCTGGACAGGCGACGTGAAATACCACATGGGTGCATCTTACAACCGTGAATCTGGTATGAACGTATCACTTGCATACAACCCATCTCACTTAGAAGTGGGCGCACCAGTTGTAATGGGGCAAACACGTGCGGCACAAGATAACCGTGCAAAAGCAGGGGCAGTTGACTTTGATGCATTAAAAGCATTAGGTATTATCGTACACGGTGACGCAGCATTCCCAGGTCAAGGGATTGTAACAGAAACATTAAACTTTGCGAAAACAGAAGGCTTCTCTAACGGCGGAACAATTCACATTATCGCAAACAACATGATCGGTTTCACGACAGAGCATTACGATTCACGTTCTTCTAAATATTCTTCTGACGCAGCAAAAGGCTATGAAGTACCAGTTGTACACGTAAACGCTGATTCTCCAGAAGACGTAGTAGCTGTTGGTCGCTTTGCGGTTGCATACCGTCAAACGTTCCAAAAAGACATCGTAATTGACTTAATCGGTTACCGTCGCTACGGTCATAACGAAACGGATGACCCAACAGTAACAAACCCAGATACGTACAAATTAGTAGCGAAGCATGAAACAATCCGTAAATTATACGGTGCAGAGCTTGCAGCAGCTGGAATCGTATCAAACGAAGAAGTAGACAAATTAGACAAAGACATTTATGCAGAGCTTCAAGCTGCTTACGACCACGTAAAAGAGGTTGGTAAAACAGACGAGCACAAACATGTTGAAATGCCTGAAGAGCTAAAAGTAGACTTCCCTGAAATCGACACGACAGTTGATGCAGCGCGTTTAGCGAAAATTAACGATGAATTATTGCAATTCACTGACGGTTTCGAGCCACAAAACAAGCTTGGTAAAATTTTAGCAAAACGTGCAGAAGCATACGAAACAGCGAAAATCGACTGGGGTCATGCAGAAACATTAGCGTTTGCAACAATTATCCAAGACGGTAAAGCGATTCGCTTCACTGGTCAAGATGCACAACGCGGTACGTTCTCACAACGTCACTTAGTGTTACATGACAAAAACAACGGTGCATTATTCACGCCATTACACAACATCGAAGGCGCGAAAGCAACATTTACAGTACACAACTCACCGCTTACTGAGGCTGGTGTTGTTGGTTACGAATACGGTTACTCTTTAGAAACAGAAGATACGTTAAACATTTGGGAAGCACAATTCGGTGACTTCGCGAACATGGCACAAGTAATGTTCGATAACTTCATTTCTGGCGCTCGCTCTAAGTGGGGTCAAAAATCTGGTTTCGTCATTCTTTTACCACACGGTTACGAAGGTCAAGGCCCAGAGCACTCTTCAAGCCGCATCGAGCGTTTCTTACAAATGTCAGCTGAAAATAACTGGTTCGTAGCAAACTGTTCAAATGCAGGTAACTACTACCACTTATTACGTCGTCAAGCGGCTATGCTTGGCACAGAAGGCGTTCGTCCATTAGTAGTAGCTTCTCCAAAATACTTATTACGTCACCCACTTGCAGCAGCATCAGCTGAGCAATTAACGACTGGTAAGTTTGAAGAAGTAATTGAACAACCAGGCTTAGGTCAAAACGCAGCAGCAGTAGAAAAAGTATTACTTGGTACTGGTAAAGTGACAATTGACTTAGCTGACCGCGTGAAAGACGGAGAAGGGTTCGATCACTTACACATCGTACGTGTAGAGCAATTATATCCATTCCCAGCGCAACAAATTTCAGACATTATTGCACGCTACCCGAACGTAAAAGAAATCGCTTGGGTACAAGAAGAGCCGAAAAACCAAGGTCCTTGGAATTACGCGCTTGAGCAATTATTAGACGTAGCAGCAGGTAAGAAATTATCGTACGTTGGTCGTCCAGCAATGTCTTCTACTTCTGAAGGTGACGCAGATGCTCATAAAGAAGCACAAGCGAAACTTATTGCAGAAGCTGTAGCAAAGTAATAAGATAACTATAATGTGAGAGGCACAACAAACCTCTCACATATTTAACAGATAATGGTTTGTTTTATAAACGAGGAGGAAATGATCGTGGCAGAAATTAAAATCCCTGAATTAGCAGAATCTATTACAGAAGGTACAATTGCCCAGTGGGTGAAAAAAGTTGGTGACCGCGTAGAAAAAGGCGAGTTCATCATGGAACTAGAAACAGATAAAGTAAACGCTGAAATCATCTCTGAAGAAGCGGGCGTATTAACGCAAATTTTAGCTGAAGAAGGCGACACTGTAAACGTAGGTCAAGTTGTGGCAATCGTAGAAGCAGGTGAAGGCGCAGCTCCAGCACCAGCTCAAGAAGCACCTAAAGCAGAAGCAGCACCAGCTCAAGAAGCTCCAAAAGCAGCGGCACCAGCTCCTGTAGTAGAAGAATCAGGTGAGCGCGTAATCGCTTCTCCAGCAGCTCGCAAATTAGCTCGCGAAAAAGGCATTAGCTTATCAGCGATTAACCCAGTGGACATCCACGGTCGCGTACGTGTACAAGACGTTGCAGCTCACGGTACAGCTCCAGCAGCGGCACCAGCAGCAGCTCCAGTAGCATTCACAGGTGGTCCAGTAGTATTCGCACCAGCTTCTGAAACAGATCGCGTAACAATCGAAAAAATGTCTCGTCGTCGTCAAACAATTGCAAAACGTTTATTAGAAGTTAAACAATCAACTGCAATGTTAACTACGTTCAACGAAATCGACATGACAAACATTATGGCATTACGTAAACGCAAGCAAGACGGCTTCGTAAAAGAAAACGACATCAAATTAGGTTTCATGTCATTCTTCACAAAAGCAGTAGTTGCAGCGCTTAAAAAATATCCATACGTAAACGCTCAAATCCAAGGTGACGAAATTCACTTAAACAACTTCTACGATATCGGTATTGCCGTATCAACTGAAGAAGGTTTAGTAGTACCAATCGTGCGTGATGCAAACGCTAAAAACTTCGCTGAAATCGAAAAAGATATCGCGGACTTAGCTTCTAAAGCACGCGACAAAAAATTAGGCTTAAACGACATGGCTGGTGGTTCATTCACAATCACTAACGGTGGTGTATTCGGTTCATTAATGTCAACACCAATCATGAACGGTACACAAGCTGGTATTTTAGGTATGCACTCAATCGTTAACCGTCCAGTAGCAGTTAACGGCGAAATCGAAATCCGTCCAATGATGTACGTGGCATTATCTTATGACCACCGTATTATCGATGGTAAAGATTCTGTAGGCTTCTTAAAAACAGTTAAAGAAATGATCGAGAACCCAGAAGATTTATTATTAAACTCTTAATTTCAATAAAAGATGCACGAACGCTCCGATGTGACGTTCGTGCATCTTTTTTTCGTTCGTTTCAAGCAATTTTTATGCGTCAATATGAGCTCACTGCAATAAACCGAAAAATAGGTATTTTTATCATAATATTGACAATTAACAGCGCGTATTATACTCTTTTAATGTTAATGGGAAGGTAGCGTATTGTAATCGCTACTTTTATTTTTCGTTAATATTGTCAAACAGATCTGTTGATTAGCCATTTATATGGTTCATCACCGTAAGCTGGGGTTGACGCATAAAGGTTGCTTGAAACGAGAGGCGGACTCCTGCGGGAAAAGCGCGAGCCTCGAGACCCCGCAGTCGTGAGGCACGAACGACGAGGAGGCTTGAGCCGCGCCCGCGGAAAGCCTGCCTCGACGTGGAAAGCAACCCCAAGTTATGGTGAAGATCCATTTATATACAGTGAAGTCGGCTGTTTTTAGCAACAATTTAGAAATAAATGCTGCATGTTAGTGGCAGTAAGTGTGCGGCGAGCCCCAGGAAAGTGAGCCGCAATACGCTTCTGCCAATTGATTGGCTAATCAACACGCTTAATTGTCAAACTATTCAGTGTATAAAGGAGATTTCAAAATGTGGAAAAGTAGTCGTGTATTAATGCTTATGCTCATAGTAACGGTCGTACTCGTTGCATGTAGCAAAGAAGAGGAGCAAGTAGTTAGTGAAGCAAAAGTGGAACAAAAGGAGCCGTTCAAAGTTGGATTAGAGGCGGACTATCCACCGTTTAACTGGACGCAAGCAACAGAGGCAAATGGTGCGGTGAAGCTTGACGGCTCGTTTGAATATGCAGGAGGCTACGATGTAGAAGTAGCAAAGGAAGTAGTCGAAGCACTCGGAAAAGAATTAGTGCTGGTGAAAACAGAATGGGACGATTTAATTCCAAATCTTGAAGCAGGAAAGATTGATGCGATTATCGCGGGCATGTCGCCAACTGCGGAGCGAAAAGAGCGCATTGATTTTAGTGATACATATTACGCATCTGATTTTGTAATCGTGACAAAAGGAGATAGTCCATATGCAAAGGCTAGAACGTTAGCTGATTTCCAAGGTGCGAAAATTACAGCGCAGCTAAATACGACGCTTTATAACGTCATTGATCAAATGGCTAATGTGCAAAAGCAGGCGGCGATGGAAAGCTTTGCGGTCATGCGTGAAGCAGTAGAGCAAGGGACAATCGACGGCTACGTAGCGGAACGTTCAGAAGCAATTTCAGCGACTGCAGCATACGATACGTTTACATATATAGAGTTTGAGCAAGGCTTTGATGTGGAGCCTGAGGAGCTATCGATTGCAATTGGTGTACGTAAAGGGTATGAACATTTAGACGAAATTAACAGCGCACTTAGCACATTGACAGAAATCGATCAGCAAATGTTTATGGTGCAAGCAATTAGCAATACGCCTGTCACACAATAATGAAAAAAGCGATTCGTACACGTGCTACGGATCGTTTTTTTCATGGCGAAGTTCCGTCTGTTTTTTAGTGTCGTTCGTGCTACACTACAAGTAACGAGGTGAAAACATGAACAAACAAGCAATTTATGACGCAGTGCAGCAATGGCAGCAACGATGTTTAATCGACGACCGCTCGCTATTTACAGACGAAGTGCTTTGGACGAACGAGCATTTACATACGTTACAAACATTGCTAGAGCGAAGTGATGTGCGCACATTTGATGACGCTTGGCGCACGCAGCTACGCGGTGCAGACGACGCGATGTATGCGCTCCTCGTTGAAGTGCTGTACATGTATTATTTGTTTCCACAAAGCAGCTCCGTACGTTACGAAACGAAAAAACGAAAGCTGTTGGACGTTGCACAAGCAGGTGGCATTGCGCGACCGACTGACGAGCAGTTACAGCCGTTACAAGCAGGCTTAGCGGCGACGGGCACGTTTTACAATGCGGCGAAATATGATGAAGTGCGCTACATCGTGCAGTTTGCGCTGTCGTTAAAACAGTTAGCACGAGAGCAGCGTGAAGCACTTCTTGCAAGCCCGTGGGAAGGATTGAAGCGCCTGCTTGTCGACGCGCGCCAAACGATGAAAAAAGATGTGCAAATGGAGCATATACTCGCACACTTGCTCGCCCCGACGTATTACGCATGCATCGCGAGCAGCGCACATAAAACGCGCATTATCGAAGCGTTTAAACATATACTGAAGCATCGCGAGGACGACATCGATCGCCAGCTGTACGATTTGCGTCAGGAGCTATCAAATGAAATGGAGGACGTTGATTTTTACGCATCACCGTTATATGCGATGTGGCAGCCGAAAAAGAGTGAGCCGACGTTATCGCTGCACGGGCTCGTATTTGGCGATGCAAGTGATGTGCTGCGTGCGCAAATTGAAACGGCATTAAAAAGCGGCAAGCACATATTGTTTACAGGCGCACCTGGCACAGGGAAGTCAAAGCTTGCGACGATCGTTTGCGAGCAGCTTGAGCAGCCGTACATGCGTGTCACAGCGAGTGCGAACTGGTCGGCATATGACACGATTGGCGGCTATCGTCCAACGAAAACAGGCGAGCTGCAGTTCCATCCAGGTGTGTTTTTGCAGGCGCTAAAGCCCGATGCGAAATGGCTCATATTAGATGAGATGAACCGTGCGAATATGGACGAAGCGTTCGGTCCGCTTTTTTCGGTGCTTGCCGGTGATGACGTCGTATTACCGTATGAAGCGTCAAACGGTCAGCCAGTCGTGATGACGCGACAGGAGCAACATGGTGAGCACGTATATGTAATGCGTAATGATTGGCGCATCATTGGGACGATGAATACGAGCGATAAGGCGACGTTATTTGACGTTAGCTATGCGCTTATGCGTCGTTTTGCGTTCATTCCGGTGCCGCTGCCAAAAACGATTACGCCCGCACTGATGACGAGTTATTTGCACGCATGGCAGATGACGTATGACGATGTGGAGCAGCTCGCCGCCCTTTGGCAAACAATTCAAGACGTGCGCAAAGTCGGTCCTGCAATAATCGAAGACGTTGTGCGCTACGTGATGTTAAGTGAGCAAGACGATATGACATCGGCGCTCATTTTATACGTCGTGCCACAGCTAGAAGGGGTAGCGAAATACCGCATTGAGCAATGGCTAGATGCGCTAAAGCCATTTCGTGATCATTTGCAAGTGCAGCGGCTGCGTGAGGCGTGTGAAGACTTGTTTAACTGGAGCGACTATGAATAAAGAGGAGCTACTGCAGGAAGTATTACCGTATTTAGTGACGTATGTGCAAGACGGCATCGTGAACATCGCGCCGTACGTAAACGATGCACTGCATATTGAGCGGCTTAGCGATTTGTTAAAGCTTGCAATCTTTAAGCAGCAGGCAACGTTACAGTTTATGCGTGCGTTTACGGCTGATGCGCAATCGATGCGTCGCCGTCATACGACAACTGCAACGTATATTGGGGAAGTGCGCGGATCCATTTGTTGGCAGCCAACGATCGAAAAGCAAACGACGCATTCGAAGCAGCACGTCGTTGTCGCACGAAGTACCGATGCACAAGACGCCGAGCGACAAGTAGTGGAAGCGGTCGCCTATACGCTGCGCACGTCGTATGAACGCGATACGTTTTTACGCACGTTTCAAAGTCGCAGCTGGTATGCGCCGTTTATCGAAGCGATGCCTGCATTTTTGCGCGCGGCAGCACATGTGAAGCGACAGCGTATGACGGCATCACCGCGCATATTGTCTCGCATGGAGCAGCATCAACAGCCGTTATACCGACATGCGGCCAAACTATATCGACAGCTGCATGCCTTACAGCAGCGCCGATATGATGCGACGTTATTACAGCGCGCATTAACGGAATTTTTCATCGTGCCGAAGCATACGGACGTATTGTTTGAGCTATATTGGATCGTGCAAATTATTAAGCAGCAGCGCGATGTAACGTTTCATATGAATGACGGTAAAACGCGCCCACTCGCTTCGTGGCAGCACGGCGACACAAGCGTCACCATTTATCATAATAAAGCGACGACACCGCATACGCAGTTTCATACGGCGTTTCGTGAGCTAGATAGTGCGCATCCGTTCGTGCAGGCGACGAAGCGGGCGGCAATGCAGTTTAACGAAGCAGCGCATACGTTGTTTCAGCGCAAGCAAACGGACTTTGTATGGCGCGGGCGACCGGATTTCACGATCGAGTACGTCAAACACGGCACGTTGACGCACGTTGTCATCGGGGAAGTAAAATATACGACGAACGAAGCATACATTCAGTCGGGGCTTGCACAGCTGCTTCGCTACATGCATTTTATGAAAACGACCGCGCAGCCAAAAGTGTACGGCTTATTGTGTGTGAACGACGATCGTCCGATGCAGTACGACAACATTCAACTGCTCAGTGCGAACGACAGCACGATGCAGCTACCGAAGCTAGAGGAATAATTTCTTCTAGTTTTTTTTAGATGCGCATACAAATTTTTGGCGCTCGTTCGTCTATACATATAAGAGGTGAAGCACATGTCATTTGAGGAGCAGTACACGCAACATTTTCAAGCCATTTACCGCTATATTTTTTACATGACCGGCAGTAAGGAGCTCGCGGAAGATTTGACGCAGGAGACGTTTTTACGTGTGTACAACCGAGGCGAGCTTCATACCGAAATCGCCTACATTCGAACGATTGCGCGTCATTTAGTGTATGATCATTACCGCAAAAAGGCACTCATTCAATGGCTACCATTTACGAAGCAGCACGAGCAGCAAACGACGGCGTTACCAGATTTGCTTATTGCAAAGGAGGAGTTGCGCGAGTTAATGAAGGCGATGCAGCAGCTCAAGCTGTCGCATAAAGAAGTGCTTATTTATCGTAAAATCGAAGGCTACTCGATCGAGGAAACGGCGCGGCTGCTCGGCTGGCGCACGACAAAGGTTGTGAACACACAGCGCAGTGCGATGAAGGCGTTGCAGCGCATATTAGGAGGGATGTACGATGACGTTGAATGAACGATTGCGCGAGCTTAGTCAGCTAAAGGCAACGGACGACCAGCAGCGCCGCATTTATGAGCGCGTGACGAATAAACGACCGAAGCGACCGAAACAATGGAAGCCGCTCGCTGCGATGTGTAGCATTGTACTCATTTTGTTGTTTTTAACGTATGTCGAAAGCGGTGAAAAAACGACGCTACAGTCTGATCCATTATTCGTTGCCCATATGACACAGTTGAAGGACGATTTTTCATTTCCAGTGACGTATTATACGAACGTCACACCGTATGAGTTACGAATCGTACGAAACGCTATTCAAGACATTATAAGTGGCAAGCGTGAGCCAATTGCGCGTGTTGACGACGATTTGGATATTGTAGGATTTGAGCAATCGCCGTCATACGTGTACGCCGAGTATGCGGGGGAGACGTATTTGTTTGAGCACGACTACATGGCGCTGTACGATAGACAAAACGACGTCAGCTATGCGCTAACGGAGGACGAGGACGCATGGCTAAACGCACCGTTTAAGGAGCTGCCGACGTACTTCGTTGTAGGCTTCGTCGTGACGATGGTGTGGAACGGTGCGTTGCCTTATTATTGCAAGCGCACCGGTCGCGAGCAAAAAGGTATAAAGCATGCGCCAAAGCAGTGGCAAGGCATATTTTATTTAATGATGACCGTGAGCATTATATTTATGTTTACCATCATGTTTACGGAGATTGTCGTGTTTAAAGGCTACTTGCTCGCGTTGCTACTCATTGATGCCGTGCTTGCGCTATATATGGGGCGCTTCATTAACGGCGACCGCTTCGACATCGTAACGCATTACATTTCCGTGCTGCTTGGGCTGACGATGGCGGTCTTGTTACTCATGCAGCTATAAGCAAACAGACGTGTTAATACGCCATTTTTATACGACTAAATCGATTGTTTTAAGCGACCAATAGGAAATAAAAGCAGCATCGTAATGGCAGTGAACAAGCGGCGAGACTCCTTGGATAATCAACAGACCTGATAAGCAAATATAAAACGGGCTGTCCGAATGAATCGGGCAGCCCGTTGTATTATTTCCGTGAGTTCCATTCACCGTAAATAAAGAAACATAATATGATGCCAATCGCAATCGCGTAAAAATATTCCAAGCGCCTCACCTCCATCACATTTTAGCAAAAAAATAATTTTTTTCCCACAAAGGTGATAAAATCGTTTAAAATAGGAGTTACAGCTTGTGCGAATTTGCACGAAAAAGAGAGGTTAGTTATATGTTACATTTAAAATGGAAAGATGCACCGACGCTTCGTACAGTGAAGTGCGTACATACGAATGCATCGAAGTACTTAGTATCAAATGTATTAACAGTTGGTAAAGAGTATGAAGTGAAAAACGAAACAGAGGAATTTATCTTTGTGATCGACAACACAGGTAAAGTTGGCGGCTTCTACAAAGAATATTTCGAGGAAGTATAAGCATGAAAAAACGTCCCATTGTATGTGGGACGTTTTTTTATGCTATACAGCTGTCTCCATCGGTGTCACGATTGAATAGTTGCGATGGTTCACGACTGTCATCTCGTTTGGAATTTCGTGCATTACGTGTTTGAACGAGTTTTCTGTTAACTCGACTAACACCGAGTTATCGTAAATTTTTTGTACCGTACCGTATAATTCAAAACCGAAGCGTGAAAATGTAATGTGATTGCCGATCGTTGCTTTCATAGAAACATCCCCTTTATTATATCTATATTTTTTATTTGATAACTTTACCCATTGTTGCATAATTTCAAACGTTTATAAGCTCCTCACTAGAAATTACAGTTGCTTTTCACGTCAAGGCAGGCTTTTCCTTTGTAGTGTTAAGCTTATGTCTTTGCGATTCACTAACGAGTGTCGCCGCTTGCGTTTTGCTACTGATCTACAGCAATTATTTCAGATTAATTGCGAAAATCATCGCTTGCACTGTAGAAATTCTTTCAATATGAGGTTGTGGTGATGAACCCGTTTATGCATAAAATGGCTAAAACATACGAAATAAATGTGTATTAATTACAGATAATTCTAAATTTTATATGAAATGTTGTCAAGGGAATTGTAGAACAATTTATAAAAATAAACAAAAAATGTATATTTCTTTAAACAACTGTAAAGAAATATACATTCATCTTAGTGTTATAATTGACGCTTCGCCATGCGAGAAAGCGGCTGCTGCGTCGCAATTTGCTCGATTTGCTGCTTCGATTCGAGCTGTGATTGCTCAATGTCGATCGTTTCTTGAATCGTCGATAAAAGCTGTGCATGCGTCGTAAATACGTCCGTCGTCGTGTCAGCATGCAGCTGCGCGCTCGCTTCGCCCATTTGTATGCTAAGTGCGTCAATTTGCTGTTGGCGCTCAGCTTCTTTCTTTTGCTGATTCAGCGTGATCGCTAAACTAATTTGTGTTTTCCAAACAGGAATGGCGGTTTGGATGGACGTTTGAATTTTATTTGCAAGCATGCGAGATGTTTGCTGCACGAGGCGAATTTGCGGTGCGCTTTGAATCGTCATCATGCGCGCCATTTCTAAATCGTAAATGCGCTGCTCAAACTGTTCAATCGCACTTTGTAAGTCTTTTAGCTGCTGCTGTGCCATCGGGTCGTCGCTTTCGTTTGCTTGTTGCTGGACGCTCGGCAGCTCCTCATATAGGACGTCAAGACGTTTTACTTCCGCTGCGGCAATGTACAAATTGAGCGCATCGAAATATTTTTTGTTTTGCTCAAATAGTTGGTCGAGCAGCTGTAAGTCGCGCAGCAGCTGAATTTTTGAGCGCTCTAGCTGAACGGACAGGCGATCGACTTGCACGCTAATACGCTTATATTTCGTCATAAGCTGCTGCGTTGACGTTGCACTTTTCGGTAAAAAACGTTTTAAAAACCCGCGTTTTTCGGTTAATGATTGCGGGTTAATTTCTTCGAGTGTATCGGTTAGCTGTGATAGCACGGCCGAAATGTTCGTTTGCTCCTTGCGCTGTACTTGAGCAAGTAAAAGCGTAGAGAAACGAGACAGAGCAAGCTGTGCATCTGTCCCGTATTGTAAAACAGCTTCAAAATCGTGAATATCAATCGTCGCAGCAAGCTCCTGTGCTTGTTGCTGCTGCGTGTGTGGCAACGATTCAATGAGCATCGGCTGCGCATCGCGTTCGAGCGTTGGAGCAGGCATTTGCAGCATTGCTTCCACGTCGTCATATCGGTCGTTCATCGAATCACCTACTCTATATCAAATGTCTTTTTTTGCTCATTAGCCGAAAGCTTCGCAAAATCAATTTCAAGCTTTAAATGCTCGATGTCAGAAGAAAGCACTTGCTTTAAATCATTATCAATGAGCTGTTGCACTGTATCAAGTGTATGCGTCGTTTCTTGCAGCGCCATTTTAATTTCTGGATCCTTTAACGGCTGCGTATTGAGCATCGAATATTTTTCAATGAGCGTGACAGCTGACTCTAAATGCGCATAAAAAAATTGCTCCGCGTTGTAAAAGCGACGTGGGTCTTTTTTTACCATGTTAATGATGCGCTTTGATGTGCGCGACAGTTCATTAATATGTTTAAACGATGCGACCGAGCGAATGCGTAAAAATTGTTTTTGCAATGTATTTAAACGGTTTTGAGCAAGTTGTAGCTGCTCATGAATATGTTTATATTCCGTTTTCGAAAGCTGGAACTGTTGAAGTAGCTTCTTTTTTTGAATAAATTTCGTAATGCTTGCTGTTGAAAAGTACGTAATTGCTGTAGCAGCAACGACCGACAACGGATGTGGCTCAAAAAACAAAGTGGACGCAGTTAACGTCACAAACGATACGATAAAGCTCGATAAATGTCGCATGACAAAATGACCTGCATGTAACATGGGAGCGCCTCCTTCAAAATTATACTTATGCCTATATTTTACGTGAAAGTAACAAAAAAGTTTCAATAATATGCTTACTTCTTTTGCACGTTTATAAAAATTGTACAAAAAACAAGCACGAACGACAGTAGTGTGCTGAAAATCATACATAAAATAAAAGGAGCACTAGAGGTCATTACAAGTTCCTCTAGTACTCGTAGTCCAGCGATAGCGATTAGCCGTCGAGACGTTCTTCTTGTAGTTCATTAATGAGCATATTAATGTATTTTAACACATGTTCAGATGCGATTTCTAATTGCTTTAAGTTCGCTTCAGCTTCTGCGTAATGACGAGCGTTAAAGTTTTCAACTGCTTGACGTGCTGCTTGGTGAACTTCCGCATGGTATTTATCCATTTGCTCATACGCTGGATGCGATTTGAATTTTTTCGCTGTGCGGTCAGAGAAGTACCATTTGCCGAGGCGACAATCTTTATGCGACACGACGTCTGAGCCTTGAATTTGTTCTAAGCCCATAAACATGTTGTAGACGCGCCATTTCCATAAAATATGATCGGCTTTTGATAGCTGTAATAGCGCGATGCTTGATAGTTGTACTTTGTTTTTCTCAACGACGCGTAAACGGAAGTCGTTAATTTCTGCGCCGAGGCGGTGAATGCCGATCGACGTATCTTCACCGTATTCACGCACTTCTTCAGAAAGGCGCGCAATGCGGTTCATCGTGTTTGAAATTTCATCAACGGCGGCTGCTTGCTCTTGTGATACAGCGGCTGTCGTCGTTACGTCTAAGCTAATTTGCTCTACCGCATCGACGATTGAAGATAAAATAGGGAGTGAGTTTTTCGCTTCATTTGTCGCATCGTGAATTGTCATTTTCGTTGAGTGAATGGAGTTGGATACGTCGTTTGAATATTTCTTTAAGTGCTGTACGTTTTCGCGAACGCTGCCGAGTGCAGACACCGTTCCTTCTGCAAGCTTGCGAACTTCTTGTGCTACGACCGAGAAGCCTTTGCCGTGCTCTCCTGCGCGTGCTGCTTCAATGGATGCATTTAGCGCAAGCAAGTTTGTTTGGTCTGCGATGCCGTTAATTAACGTTACGACAGACTCGATGTCATTTACGCGATCTTGCAAGTCGTTAAACGTGTCGACGATTTGTGTGAACGTTTCCTCTGTTTTGAAAATATCGTTCAATGCATGCTCAATGTCTTGTTGACCACGCGCAGCAAGTGTAAGCGAGTCCGCTGTTTTTTCAGAAATGCGCGTCGATGTGCGAGCAACTTCTGTAATGGCAGACGATAGCTCTTCAGTTGCCGTTGCAGTACGTTGAATTTGAACGTTTTGCTCATCTAAACTTTGCACTAAGTCTTTCATCGACATAATACGTGCATTCGAATCCATTAAGTCGGAAATTTCACGGACGACATTTTCAATCATGCGCTCCGTCAACAATTCGACTAAAATTTGCTGGTCGATGTTTAGCGCGAGCTGCACCGAATGGATCAAAGCAATTGTTTTGTTTTTTTTCTCTAAATGCAGTAAATTAATTAAATCAAAGCCAAATTGATTAAATACAGATACTAATTTTCCAGGCTCAAAATGATTTTTTCTAAATTGATAAAAGAAGCTCAAGTTTTTTTCGACGTAATCGTTGTCGCGCGGATGTGTAAAAAATCGCTCTAAGTAACGTCGGATCGTTGGTTCATCGATTGGATTTTTGCCTGATTCGTGGATGTGTGCGAGTCTTGTATGGAATGTTTCACAAATTGTTTGAATATGCGCTGATACTAGTGAATAAGCTTCCTTCAAGTAAACGTGATCTTGCGTTTGAAATGAATTAGATGCTAACGTTTGCAGTAAGCGTCCATCAACATGAATATCTGTTTTGTATGTTGGTGTACTAGATAAAACGGGTTGTTGTTTGCTTTTAAAAAACATTTGAAAACACTCCTTCATAAGTGAAAATAAGATTTTTAGGTTTATTGTATCATGTATTGTAACATGGAAAATAGTGAAAATTAATTACAACACGTAAACAATAATTATAGAATGAAGAACTAAAGGGGAATGTAGCATGTACGAGATAATTGTAATGGAAGCTGACTATGAACCGTGGTGGCAATTTGACGGTTGGGAAGATTATGTAATCGAAAAATTTCAGTTTAATACAGCAATAGAGCTAGAGGAACATTTACAAATGCTGTTGCTTATGTATCGACAAAAATATCCAAACGAAGAGTGCCGCAACAAATTTTTTTATGCGTTTTGGGATGAAGAGGAGCAATTTTTTTGCGACGCATGCGATGATGATGCGCAATTGTATCACGGCATTATCGTTCGTTGTGAAACGTGAAAAAACGTTGCAATTTCCATAAATAAAATTGACAATATTGAGGTAGATGTTATAATAAATGTAACAAATGAATGAATGTGCACTCATTTGTTATATTTATTTTTTTTTTGGAGGTTTTCTCGCATGAAACAAGGTACAGTAAAATGGTTTAACTCAGAAAAAGGTTTTGGATTCATCGAAGTAGAAGGCGAAAGCGACGTATTCGTACACTTCTCAGCAATCCAAGGTGAAGGTTTCAAGACTCTTGACGAGGGTCAACAAGTGGAATTCGAAGTTGTAGATGGCAACCGCGGACCACAAGCTGCTAACGTAACTAAACTTTAATTTTCATAATTAAACTTAATTTCGTTAATTAAAGCACTCTACTTTTGTAGGGTGCTTTTTTTGTGCGATCAAATACGTTTGTTGAACTGTTTTTAGCGAAAAACGGTTCAGCACCGTAAGCTAGGACGTGTCTGAAAACTTCACCATTCCGTATACATAATAGCGAGGAACGACATCGCGTTCTTTGTCATCGCGTGGCGTTGCTTTCCACCAAACATCGGATCCCTAAGAGATGTATGTGCACAGACAAAGCGAGCCGTAATACGATCTGCAGGTAGATGAGCGAATGAAACGCATTTATTTGACGAAGCAGTCATTTCAGCATAAGCTAGTACACAGCATTTTCGTTCGTCTATGTGCGAATATGCGCCTATAGTAAACTAAAAAATTGTCCGATATAATGAGGGAATAATGAAAGGAAGTGCTTTACGTAATGAAACGAAATTTATGGGCGGCAACGTTTGCGACAGCAGTAATCGTCGCAGCAGCACCAATTGCACAAGCCGCAACATTTACAGATATTGCGTCATATGACGAGGCGACACAAAAGGAAATTACGTCGTTACATGAGCTCGGTATTATTAACGGAACGACGGCGACGACATTTAGCCCGGCGCGCGACATTACACGATCGCAAGTTGTAAAAATTTTAGGGCGTTACTTAGTGAAAGAAGGCTACGCGACGATTCCAGCTGATGCGTTAACGAAGGAGCGCTACAGCGACATTAAAGTGACAGGTAGCGACAAGGAGCTTATTCAGCTAGCCGCAGTCGTAAAGGATTACGGCATTTTTAACGGCTCAAACGGACAGCTAAAGCCACGTGACGTCATGAACCGTCAAAACATGGTGCTCGTATTAAGCCGTTTAGTCGATGCGGTGCAAAAGGATTCAAACGTACTTGTGATGATGGCAAAAGGCAAGCCGACGAACGTAACCGATTTAGCGAAGGCGAAAGCGGAAACGAAGGACATTATTCAAGCGTTTAACGCGCTCGGCTTATCGAATGCGGCGACGTTTAACCCGAACAACAACGTAAAGCGCTCGCACTTTGCATCGTTTATGTATCGAATTATTGAGCTATTAGATGAAAGCGAAGTAGAAGAAACGCCGACGACACCGACGCTTCCACCAGGCACGTACAGAGCGAGCGATTTAGGGCTACAGTCGATTACACGTATTGCTGATGCGACGAGTGAAATTGGGGCGAAATTGACAAATGGCATGCTGCAAGTCGTACAGGCGACAAATAACACACCAGAGGACTTCTTTGAAATTGTGGACGTGGAAGGAAAAACATTATTTGGGCATACGCGCTCAACACCGGCAGAGTTTTTTGCAGACAGTAACGGATATGTTTCATTAGAGCAATATTTAGGTATATCTGTGCGTGTGCCGATCGCTGCGTTCAAATTAGATACGTTTAGCAGCTTGTCATATAAGACGACGGACGGTGCAACAGATGAAGCAGCAGCAATTCATGCAAATGGCGTGCTCGTGCTATCGGATTCAATTGGCGTGAACAACATTGTCACATTAACGCTGCGAGGGACGTACAAAGGGCAAGCTGTGACGCGTACGGTGCAATATTATTTCAACGGTCTCGGTGAAGCGATTTTCAATACGCCAAATAAAAATGTCGCATTAAATTACCATTATGAAATGGCAGATACGGGCGATATTTTAATGGATGGAGAAATTGCGACAAATAAAACGCTCTATTATTTCCCGATTAACGAAACACTCGGCTGGGATGCGGTAGCGTTTGGCGACGATTGGACGATCAATCAATTAAAGGCATTATTTGGTACAAATGGCACGAAATCATCAATTGACTTTAAAAAACATAACGCTATGTTAATTGTTGATGACGAGCTGACGAATTACGGCGTGAAATCAATTGAGTTTATGGATAGTTTCATCACATCTTATACGCAAAACGTGAAGTTGCCGTTTTCGGTGAACATCGAATCGATTGAGGTAATGGGTGATGTAACTGTGAAGCGCGTTAGCAACGATACGTTAGCGTTAACCGTTATTGGGCCGGAGCCAGAAGATGCACTCATATTCATTGAGACGACGAGTGGACGTGAATACATTTTAGCTGTACGTGAAGAAGATAGTGTATTATCAGTTGAAGAGGTAGGAGACGACTGGTAAAATAATGTGGAAAATCATTCGAAGCACGATCGTTTCGAATGATTTTTCCTTTTGCTAGAAAAATGAATGCATAAAGGTTGAATTGATTTTTCTAGTATAATAATATAAAGGAAATGAAAGAGGTGTAAACGTGAAGTTATTCGGTAAATTATTCATATGTTTTTTAATCGTTTCCATATTATTCGTAGGGCTAACAACATTTTTATTTACTCGTATGGAAAATATACGTACTAATGGTGAAGCAATTTACGAAGTTGGTGTAGAACCATCGATTGATTTAATTGAGCTCGGCACACGCATCGAAAATACGCGTGTACATATGGTATCGTCTGTGTTATATCAAAATAGTGAAGCGGTAGTAAGTGCGAAAGGCAACTTAGAGTTGATTGACGAGACGATCGCGAAGCTTGAGCAAAATGCGCAAACGGAAAATATGAAAAATGCGTTAGTGCAGTTTAATGAGGCATTTCAAGCGTTCGAGCAGCAAATACGAAACAATATTGCGTACGTTGAACAAAAACGTTGGGCAGATGCAACGAGTGGCATTCAAAACATTCGCCCACATTTCGAAAAAGTACAGCAAACGTTCCAGCAAGTAAAAGAAGTACATACAGCAGACATGAAATTGATTGCAGATGCGAATGCAGAGATGGCAAGCAGTACGCGCACAACATCGGTATTACTCGCAACGGTTGTATTCGCAATTGCGCTAACGATTGCGTACTTCTTCTCACGTAGCATCGTGCAGCGCCTGCAGCTCGTAACGGCTCGCGCGAAACAAATTGCGACAGGTGATTTAACAGGAGAAGCGTTAAGCATTGCGCGAAAAGATGAAATTCGCGAAGTGGCACTTAGCTTAAATGATATGCAGCAAGCACTGCGCATCGTCGTAGTCGAAGCGGCATCGTCAAGTGAGCAAGTATCAGCGAGTGCGGAGGAAGTATCAGCAACGGCTCAAGGTACAGCGGCAACGAGTGTTCGCTTAACGAGCTTAGCGGAAACAAATTATAAAACGGCACAGCAGCAAGTAGATGAAACGGCGAACATTCGCACGGCGATGACGCAGCTAGAGCAAAACGTCGAGCAAATTCAGACGAACAGCTTGCAAATGGCGTCGTTGTCTCAGCAAACGAAAGAAAAAACGGTCGTCGGGGCAGAAGCAGTACAAAGCGTCAACGAACAAATTCATGCGATTGCGAAAACATCGAAGCAAACGGAGCAGGCTGCAGTCGAGCTACAGCAAACATCGCTTGAAATTGAAGGGATCGTTGGGCTCATTACACAAATTGCCGATCAAACGAACTTACTTGCGCTAAACGCGTCGATTGAAGCGGCACGAGCTGGAGAGCACGGTAAAGGTTTTGCGGTCGTAGCAGAAGAAGTACGTAGCTTAGCGGAGCAATCAAGCAAATCTGCAACGCAAATTACCGCACTTGTGCAGCACATTCGCGAGCAAATGGCGATGGTTGTCACATCGGTGCAGCAGGAGACGACAAGCGTTGAGCAAGGGCTAACACGCTCTACTGCGGTGCAAGTCGCATTTGACGACATTGCGAAAATGATTGAGGAAGTTGCTTCACATATCGATGAAACGAATATGGAAATGGTTCATTTACGCACGTATCAGCAGCTCGTTTCGACGCATGCGGACACGATCGCGCACCTTGCTGAAACGACGGCTACAAGCGCCATCGAATCAAGTCAAGCGAGCGAGGAGCAGCACGCATCGATCGCGGAGTTAAGTCTTGCGAACAACTCATTAGCGGAGCTGTCGGAGCATTTACGCGACGTCATTAAACATTTCAAAGTGTAACGAAGTAAAGGAGCTGACCGAACAATCGGGCAGCTCCTTTTTGCGTTAGCTAAAGCTATGCTCGCACTTTTTCTTCAAATGCATATACAGCTGTTTCTTTGCATTCGTAAAGCTCGGATGCAACGTCACGACGACGCTATTCGCCGTAATCGACGGAATTTCGTCCGGTATTGTCGCCATCGCCCATTTTACAAGTGCCTCTTTACTGAAGTTCTTTTTGAAGCTTTCGACGTTAAGCGGCACGATTTTGTCGTTTAATTCATTGCGCCCGAACGGATCAAACTGCGCCGCGACATCGACCGCATGCAAAAAGATGTTTAAATCAAATAGCTCTTGTAAATGCTCGCTATTGAGTAAGCCGTAATTTTCTCGATTATGGTAAATGTTTTCGTATAATACGTCACGTAACATGCGCTGCGCCTCGCTCGAAATGTTGGCAATTAACGCGATGCTTTGCTCCTCTGAAAACTGCGGTGCGTGCTGATCGGTTGCACCTTCTACGAGCAGTTCATTAAACTTTTTCGTCGCCACTTCATGCTGCAACAAATATTGCTCGACGCTTTTAACGTTAGCGCGCTTTGTCGCCTGTATAATGAGCTCAGCTGTCGCACGCGCATTGTGCATTTGCTTTGCTGAAATATCAAAATGCGCTAAACGCTCCGCTAATGACGTACCAATTTTTCGGCAAAATGGCGCTGTATATTGAATCGTATCGAAATACAAGAAATCGACGCTCACCGGCTCGGTCACAAGCGCTAACGTATGATGTAAAATGTGCACATCAAACGACGCGTTATGTGCCGCAACAATGTAGTCGCCGTTAAAGTAATGTTGTATTTTCGTCCAGACGATGTCAAAGCAAGGTGCGCTCAACAACTCACGCTTCGTTAAGCCATGAATGTTCGTCTTCTCCTCATCAATGACTAATCCAGGTGGGCGAATTAACGAATAGTCCTCCTTCGTCACTTCTAAACCATCAATGACAACAATTCCGACTGAGCAGGCACTGTTGTAGTTTGTGTTGGCAATTTCAAAATCTAGTACAGCAATCGGCATAATGCACGCTCCTTCAATGAATATTTACGTATTAAAAAACCAATAAATTTACATATATTTATACAATCTATAATACCGTTGAAGCAGAAGAAATGCTATGAAAATATCATTTTTGGCACGAATGAAGCGGGCAGTCCATGCGAAAAGCCGAGCATCGTTTGCAGAAGTGCAACGGTGCTCGGCTTTTGTATTTGTTTCGAAGCTTGTTGATTAGCCATTCAACTGGCATTTCGCGTATGGCGGCTCGCGGTGCTCCTGCGGTTACTCGTCGCAGATAAATCTCCTGGGGCTCGGCGGCGAACACGATGTTGGTCATGAAGGTGATGCGATGCCACATGGACGTGGCGCTCATCACCTTCCTCAAGCCTCCGCGCCTCTCCTATGTCGAGGCTTACGGGGTCTTGAGGCACGAGCTATTCCCCAAGGAGTCTCGCCGCACGCTCCATGCCACTAAAATGCAGCGTTCATCTCAGTTTTGCTACTGAAAACAAGTAATTCAGCTGTATAAAAGTGGCTAATCAACAGACCTGATTTGTTGCACTAACTTTGAAAAAAATAAAAAGCTACAATTGCTTTTTCGCTTGCTGATCTTTATACAGCTTATAATACAACTCAAACTGTTCGAGCGCTGCTAGCATATCAGTTGGCTTGTCGTTGAACGCTGCATCGTCCAGTTTTAAAAAGAAATTCAGCACTTCCTGTTGTTGCTCGGATAAATTCGCTTGTGCCTCATTCGCAACACCTTCTTGCATCGTCGGCTTGTTCGAGCGTCCGAGAAGATAGTCAGCTGAAACGCGGTAATAGTCAGCGAACATGTTAATTTGCTCTGGTGTCGGTTTACTAGCGCCATTTTCATAACGAGATAGTTGATAGTTCGTTAATCCGAGAGCAGCACTAACTTCTTTTTGGTTTAATCGTTTCTGTTCGCGTAATTCCTTTAAACGTTCACCTAAAATATTTTCTTTCATTGTGAATGCCCCCATGATTCTTTCCTCCATTCTATCATTTTTGCACATGTTGCAAATTGTTTTCGCGGATAATGCAATAAATACATTGACTTTGCAAAAAACGCAAAATATAATCAATTTAGATTTATTGCAAAAAATGCAACTATGAATGC
This sequence comes from Caryophanon latum, assembly GCF_001700325.1. Lineage (GTDB taxonomy): Bacteria > Bacillota > Bacilli > Bacillales_A > Planococcaceae > Caryophanon > Caryophanon latum. The sequence continues at coordinate 114,696 of NZ_MATO01000034.1, read as the reverse complement.
AGTCATCATCTTGATTTTTATGGAAATGCACAAAAATGTTTGTTTTGTAGTTGCGAAAAATGCGATTGTTAGTTGTCGATAGTATACGTCAATGAAGCGCTTTTGTTTATTCAATTTCAGCATACGAAAAGGAGGGAACGCGCATGTACGGCAAAATACTAAAAGCCGTTCGCAAGCAGGCGGGGCTGACGCAGGAGGAAATGGCGTGGCATTTGCATAGCAACCAAGCGTCAATTAGCAAATATGAAAATGATCGATTGCAGTTGGACGTGCAAAGCTTTGTGAAATGGATGCAAGTGACGAACGCAGAAGCAGTCGGAGCGGCGTTAATTTTTGGCGTGGAGCTGACGAGCGAATGAGGACAAATGACTAAAAAAAATTTTTATAAAAAGCACCCGAAGTCTGTCTTTTCCGCTATATAGGGGTGTAGGTGTAAACGAAGGAGGAATGATGATGAATCGAGGAGAACGTGATTTTAAAGGCGTATGGATTCCAAAAAATATTTGGTTAAATAATGAGCTTGGCTGGACGGAGAAAATGCTGCTCGTTGAAATTGAAAGCCTCGATAAAGAACAAGGGTGCTTTGCGAGAAATGAGCATTTTGCGTCGTTTTTTGGGCTGAGCAAAGATCGCATTTCGAAGCTAATTACGAGCTTGCACCGAAAAGGCTATATCGAAGTGACATTAATTTATAAAGAGGGGACAAAGGCGATTGAAAAACGCATTATTCGTGTCGTGAAAAACCGCTTTGGCACTATAGGCGAAAATGCCGAACCGTCTCGTTGTTCTCACCTAGACGGTATAGGTGAAAGTACAGACACCCCTATAGGTGAAAACGCCATCGTTAATAATACAAGTATTACGAATACAAGTAATAATACAAAAGAGAAGAACGTTGCCGACGCATCGCCAACGCCTGCAAAAAAGAGAAAGCGCACATATGAAGAGCATGAAGAGCCGCTAATCCTCGCGAAATATTTGTACGAGCTGATGAAGCGCAACAACCGTTATGCAAAAGCACCGAACTTTCAGGAATGGGCAAATTATATTCGGCTTATGCACGAGGTGGACGGCATTGAGTACAGCGTCGTTAAAAACTGTATAACGTGGTGTCAAAGTGATCCGTTTTGGTATAAACATATTTTGAGTACGAAAAAGCTACGCGAGAAATTCCAAACGCTTTATTTACAAGCGCAGCACAAAAAAGGAGGCAATGCATATGCAACAAATCGAAACGGTGTCAATGCCGGCGCAAATCCAACAAATCAAAGCTATGCTGATGGGCTCGACTTTTAGTACAAAGGTGTGTTCTGTGCATCATAAGCGACTGCAGCACGTAAACGGTGTCGACGTTTGTTGGCTATGCGAAGCGGACAAGCTAACAGCGGAAACGTCACGCCAAATGCATGAACAGCTCACGAAGCATCGCGCGAAAAAGCAGTACAACACGCTTTATCACGAGTCGGTGCTCACGGACGAAACGCTACGTCACGCAACGTTTGATACGTATACCGAAAACGTCTTCCAAGGCACTGAGGAGTTTATAAACAAGCAACAGGCAATGCAAGCGTGTGACGATTACCGACAAGGCGAAGTGTTTAATACATTTTTAACAGGTGACACCGGCGTTGGCAAGTCGCATTTAGCGATGGCGATGCTGCATGAGCTAAACGAAACGGACGGGCAGCACCGCTCATGTGTATTTATCGACATTGACGAGGCGCTGCGACGTGTTCGCGGCTCGTATAGCGATAAAGAAAGCACGTTTACTGAGCATTACGTCATTGATCTCATGAGCCGCGTCGATTTCCTCGTCATTGATGACATCGGGGCAGAAGTCGGTAACATTAAAACGGATAAAAGCGCGAGCGATTTCGTCAATCGTGTGCTGCGCGCCGTACTAAACGCACGACAAAACAAAAGCACGATCATTACGACGAATCTCACGCGCGCCCAGCTAGAAGCGATGTACGACAAGAAGCTCATCAGTCGCATGATGCGCAATGTGCAGTTAATTAAGTTTGAGCAGGCGAGCGATAAGCGAGTGCGGAGAAGGAAGTAGCGATGCTTCAAACAGTTACTAGCTCAAATGTTTCCTAAGTGTCATTTGGAACGTTATTTACTTTTTAAATGCAATTCTGCCAATTTTTTAGCGTATTAAGATGCTTGAATTAGCTTAACCCTTGTCATTGATGAGGTTGGGACAGCAGTCGGCAACATTAAAATGGCGAGTGATGGGAATTGTTTTTCTATTCATTATATAGTCTTTGATTTTGTACTATTTATGTAAATTTTAAGCGTTTTATAGATTTTTAGAAACATAATTCATCTTATAAGTATAAAATTTTAGACTTTATATTGTGTAATATGTTTCGAAGTCGCTATAATTATAGTAACTGGAGGTGTTTTAATGAATGAGTTTAATTTTGAAAAGATAGTTGCTAAAAATGTAAGGGATTATATAGAGGCAGTTGGGAAATCGCATAAATGGGTTTATGAACGTAGTGGTATACCTAAAGCGACATTCTACAATTTGCTTAAAGGAGAAGGGGATATTAACAAAAATATACCTAAATTGAATAAGTTATTTCGTATAGATGATCCATTTTACTTCTATAACGAAAATATTCAGTTACCTAGAACTTTAGACGAAATTGAATCAGACTCAATTGAAGTATATGCTGCGGCTAGCTTTGCAGGGAGTGATAGCAAAGAGTTTAAAGAGAGTATGCAAATATTAGAAGATGTCATTAATATGATTCATATTTTAAAAACAGCAAAAGAAATAGGTTAATCGATTCTTACACAACGTAATAAAAGAATATCGTTTATGTATCGTGAACGAGTGGAGACAATAATCAGATATGATTCTGATTGGTAGAAGGAAGTGATGCAAGTATGATTAACCGTAAAAATGTTAGAGACGTAATTAGCAAAAATGAGGAATTATTGCCACAGGTTCATAATTATGTTGAAAAGATACAGAACTTAGGCGTAGCTTTTCGCTATACACCGATTGACGCTATCAAAAATTATTTAGCAAAACATACAAATTTAATTATGTTCCCAAGTGATGAACTTGAATATGGTGGATTGGTGACATACCGAGACGGACGCTTTTACATTCATATCAATACAAGGCAGCCTAAGACGTATGAGAATTTTATATGGGCGCATGAGTTCTATCACTTTTATTTTGAAGCGGAACTTATAAAATCATCTAAGATTAATACATTTGTCGATGGGCGTGTTCCTAATGAGAGTGAGCGTTTAGCAAATCTTTTCGCGTCCGAACTATTAATCAATAGTATTTTGCTCAAGTCTCTATATAAGGATTTATTACAACATTATCAATATGATCGACTTGAAAATCACGTTATTCGATTGATTGAGGTATTCAAACTACCGTATAAATGCATTGTCATTAAGTTGGCACAAGATGGGCTAATTACAGTGGATGATGCTGTTGCAATTATTGATTATAAATATCAGGAAAATCTGCCAACGTATTTCGACCAATCGATATTACAGCCAAGCAATAGTATTCAATTTGATAGTGTTGGGGTTTTATTGGAGGATGCAACAGTTAAAAAAAATATTCGAGCCAGTGATTATGAAAGCATTAATACATTGTATTCAACGCACATGAGTAACTTTAAAATGCTCCGACATAAAGAGGAGTGAGGAAATATTGAGTTTAAGCATGGAACAAATCTATTCGCCTACAGTTAACATATACGTTACACAAGGAGCATTAAATGTTCCGAGTCATAAAGTATCTTTGATCGATACTAACGCATTAAGCGATTTAGCAGCTGCAAGCAAAAATCCAGCTATTTTTCAATATATTGTAGAACGTCTAAGTGATGAAGAGCAAGTGTTAGTTTTACCTGAAATCATTTTACGTGAGTGCGCAGGTAATGGTAGGCAGAATATGGACATAGATAAATTTCGCGATATATATAGTCCTTTATTAGCGCAATTATCACAGCGTATGCCGATATATACAGTTTCATTTTTGGATATTGAAACCATTATGTTATATAGCGCAGGAGGAAACAAAAGTGAAGTGTTAAGACGGGCGCTAATTATCGCTAGTGAGTTGTTTTCAAGTAATACAATGATTAAGAAAGCTTTGGAAGAAGTGAAGTCGTTTGGCGAGTTGGAAGCAGCTATAACATGCATATCAGAAGATGCAGGTGAGCGTGTTATCTTGTTTTTTACAATGATTTTTCTAAATGAGGCTTGGGACGTCGATGTAATCTCAAATGAAACGGCGGTCTTTACGGATCGCATTGTATTTGCACCGAAGGAAAGATTAAGGAGTGCATTAGGTAATCTATCAATCGATGCATATTATGAAGCGTTCGTTGTTCGATCTTATGACGTTCTATTATTTAGCGTTCTGATAGATAAAAAAGATATTTGGTCTAAAGAGGATATAATAACGTTCATTCAGCAAACTCGCAACAATAAAAGAAGGCGTTATTTGCGAATTATGTCAGATGCTGCTAAGTATGCAGAACAGTTTCATTGTGATAATAATGCGTCATTCATTCAGAAGTTTTACGAACTGGCAGAGAGTCGTATGGAGTTAGTTTTCTAAAGTAATATTCAATACAACGTAAAAAATTCAAACGATGCACTTGAATAACATCAAGTGGTTGTTTGAGTTTTTTTATTTCCTAGAATTCTGATATATATTTAAATAGGGACTAAGCACAGTTAACTATTTCACACACTATAGTACCTTAAAAAAGCACCGCTGCATTTACGCAACGGTGCTTCGGTTTTTTCTGTATTAGTCTAACCCTTGAGCGTCTTTCCACTCTAAGAATTCATCATACGTCGTTGATTTGTCTAAAATTGAGCCGTCTTCACGGATTTCGATGACACGGTTCGCAATTGTTTGGATGAACTGGTGGTCATGAGATGTGAACATCATTGCGCCTTTGAAGCGGATTAAGCCTTCATTTAGTGCTTGAATTGATTCAAGGTCTAAGTGGTTCGTTGGCTCGTCTAATAAGATGACGTTTGAGTTTGATAACATCATTTTAGATAGTAAGCAGCGAACTTTTTCTCCACCTGAAAGAACGGCAGGAGATTTTTTCACTTCTTCACCAGAGAATAACATACGACCTAAGAAGCCGCGTAGGAATGACTCTGTTTCGTCTTCTGGAGAGTATTGACGTAACCATTCGACTAATGTTTTTTCGCTACCTGTGAAGTATTTGTCGTGATCCATTTCGAAGTAGCCTTGAGAAGTCGTGACACCCCATTTGTATGTGCCAGCGTCTGCTTCTTTTGCACCCATTAATACGTCCATTAATAAAGATTTCGCGATTGGTGAACCTAAAAGGATGATTTTGTCCTCTTTGTTCATTGAGAAGCGGATGTCTTTAAACATTACTTGACCATCGTGAGAAGCTGTTAAGCCGTCTACTGTTAACACGTCGTTACCGATTTCGCGGTCGATGTTGAAGTTAATGAATGGGTATTTACGGCTTGATGGTTGGATGTCGTCAAGCTCGATTTTGTCTAACATTTTTTTACGAGACGTTGCTTGAGAAGATTTCGATGCGTTCGCAGAGAAGCGGGCGATGAATTCTTTTAACTCTTTAATTTTTTCTTCTTTTTTCGAGTTTTGGTCAGACATTAGCTTTTGTGCTAATTGAGAAGACTCGTACCAGAAGTCGTAGTTACCAACATATAATTTGATTTTTGAGAAGTCTAAATCAGCAATGTGCGTACATACTTTGTTTAAGAAGTGACGGTCATGCGATACAACGATTACTGTGTTTTCGAAGTTCATTAAGAAGTCTTCTAACCATTTGATCGCTTTTAAGTCTAAGTGGTTCGTAGGCTCGTCCAGTAATAGAACGTCCGGCTCACCGAATAACGCTTGCGCAAGTAATACTTTGACTTTGTCAGAACCTTCTAAGTCCGCCATTAACGTATAGTGTAGCTCGTCGCCAATACCTAAACCGTTTAATAACGTCGCAGCGTCAGATTCTGCTACCCAACCGTTCATTTCTGCGAATTCGCCTTCTAATTCAGCCGCGCGCATACCGTCTTCGTCAGACATTTCTGGTAACGCATAAATCGCGTCTTTTTCTGCTTTTACTTCCCAAAGACGTTTGTTACCCATAACAACTGTGTCTAATACTGTGTACTCATCGTATTCGAAGTGGTTTTGGCGTAAAACTGATAAACGCTCATCTTTACCCATTGATACGTGACCTTCTTGTGGCTCGATGTCACCTGCTAAAATTTTTAAGAACGTTGATTTACCAGCACCGTTTGCTCCGATTAGCCCGTAACAGTTACCTGGTGTGAATTTAATGTTTACATCTTCAAATAATTTACGATCGCCATAGCGAAGGCCTACACCTGAAACTTGAATCATGTAGAGATTCCTCCTTGAATTTTAAGGTTAATTTGTTTGGATTGTGAGTTGCGAAAACTTTTATGCACAATGCTTTATATTATAGCACATGTAGGCGCGACTTTTAAGCTAAATGTACGCAGTGACGAGCATACGCAATAATTGAAGGAGCGACGGAAAAGCTGTAACGAAAAAAACTTTTTTAAAAAGGAAAATACTACATATAATCTGATACGATAGAAGCATACAAATTGAAGGGGTGGAGAGAAGATGAAATACGGTCAAATTATACCATTTGCGCTTGCGGCGACGTTACTGACAGGCTGTGGGCAAGTGATGGAAAGTACGGCAAACTTAATCGACACAGCAGCGGAGAAAATTGAAAACAGCAATGACGACAATGCGCAAGCACCAGTTGTTGAAGTGGTGGAAGAGCCGCAAGTGGCAGAAGGTGTTGTGACGGAGGCGATCGAAGAGCCTGTGCAAACGGTAGCGCCAGTCGTGCAGCAACAAGCACCAGAACCAGCCGCGCCTGTGCAAAAGAAGCAACAAGCGGTGACGGAGAAGCATGATACGGTGATGGATTCAGTAATGATTACAGCAGATGAGGGGAATATACGTGCTGAGCCGTCGATTGATGCGAAAGTGGTCGCTTCTTCTACAAGTTTAGGCACAGGATATTTTGAATACTTAAAGGAGCGAGTAAAAACATCAGACGGTCGTACGTGGTATAAAGTCGATTACGGCAGTGGTACAGGCTATGTTAGTAGCGCAGTTGCCGAACTAACGATGTTTGGCGATCCACCACAAGTACCTGGGTTAGAAGCAGTGAAAATTACGGAAGCACAAGGCAATGTTCGCGAAGAGCCGTATTTGAATAGTGCTGTTATTTATACAGGGAAAAAGGGTGAACGTTTAGAAGCGACAAGTGCTACGTTTGATATGCCAGATGGACGTACATGGTATATGGTAAAAGTGAATGGGAAATATGGCTATATTAGCAATCGAGTAATCGAAGAAGTATATAGTAGCGAATGGACGGATGTTCAAGAAGCATTATCAGGTGGCGAAGTTTTTTATGTCACGAATGCAGAAGGTAACGTGCGCGCGAATGCGTCATTAAATAGTAGTGTCATTTACACAGCGAAAAAAGGAGCTAGTTTATTGTATATGGGCACGTACGAAAAAACATCGGACGGGCGCACGTGGTATAACGTAGAAGTAAACGGTCGTTATGGCTACATTAGCGGTGCAGTTGGCGAATTAAGATAATTGCACGTTAATGTAACGCGACATAGCAGAAAAATACTACAAACATACGTGAACTGGTTGTCAGACTTCTCGTTTTATGGTTTACTAAGTAGAAAATGCGCGGTGATTGTACATCGCATAAGTAAATGAGGTAAACGATGAAACAAAAAACAACATACGGTTTATTTGCGCTCGTGGCGATTTTTTTCGTATCGATTAACTTGCGACCTGCTGTGACGTCAGTAGGGCCGCTACTAAATACGATTGCGGACGATTTAGCGGTGACGAGCACGCAAATGAGCTTATTAACGTCCATTCCCGTCTTTTGTATGGGGCTATTCGCGTCACTGGCGATGCCGATGACGAAGCGTTTCGGTGACCGACTAGCAATTGCGCTGCTGATCGCATTAATCGGTGTCGCAACGATTGTGCGTATTTTCGTGCCAACGTACGGTGCACTGCTTGTAACGAGCTTTTTCGCAGGTGTCGGCATTGCGGCGATTGCACCGATTATGAGCGGTTTCATTAAAAAGCATTTCCCGCAAAAAACGGCGTCGGTGATCGGGCTGCATTCGTTTGGCATCGGCTTTGGTGCAACGATTTCAGCGGGCTTTACGACAGTATTTTATGATTGGTCGAACGGCTGGGCATTTGCGCTCGGCATTTGGGGTGTGCTCGCAGTCGTTGCGATTGTCATTTGGTTGATGGCGGTGAAAAAGGAGCCGTCGTTATCAGTTGTGCGACAAGCAGCAGGAGCGGTCGGACGCAATCCGTGGAAGACGAAGCGCGCATGGATATTACTGCTCTTTTTCGGTGTGCAAACGTCGCTCTTTTTCTCGATGACGACATGGCTTGCCCCGATTGCACAGGAGGCAGGCTTTAGCATCGCAGCAGCAGGGACGGTATTAACGGTTATGACGATTGTGCAGCTTGTCGGCAACTTAACGATTCCAGCGATGCTTGAAAAATACCCGAATCGTATGACGTGGATTGTGGGCTTAACGGCAGTTGCGTTTGTCGGTGGGGTGTTACTGCTCATTGGCGGCACGGCATTCATTTGGATTGGTGCGATGCTTATTGGGCTTGCGATGTCTGGTTTATTCCCGATCGGTATTTTATTGCCGCTTGATGAGGCACGTGACGACGAAGAGGCGAATACGTGGAGCTCGATGGTTATGTCAGGCGGCTTTATGATGAGTGCGATGATTCCGCTAGTCATCGGGGTGCTGTACGATGTAACGGGCACGCACACGACGTCTATTTGGATGATCGTGTTACAAATTGTATTGTTATTTGCATTAGTACCATCGATGAAGCAAAAAGGATAGAAAAAACGCGCAGCAATTGCTGTGCGTTTTTTTATTGCTCGCGTTTCTCGGTATACGGAATGTCATGCGAGCGGGCAGTGGCGTAAATGAAGCTTTTCGCCTCGTTTAATTGATTTGTGTTGGCGATTTGCACATCTAAGCCGTCGCTAAGTGTAAAAATGTATTGCTCACTACCGTCGTGTTCATTATACAACAGCGTAATACTCGTCATGTTTTGCCAGTAATACGTCTGTTCGTCAAAGGCGGTGCGCATAAACAGCTTATCCTCATCGATCGTCGTTAAGCCTAAAAACGACGAGTAGCCGAGAATGATGGCACTAACGGCGAGCAACGCAGCAACGATGTACGACGCGATGTGACGCACGAAGCCAAGTACGATGAGCGCTAGCACGATACAACCGAGTGCTGCGGCAAATAGCGCATAATTTTGAAACGGAATAAACCAATAGTCGACGTCGAGCCCGAAATATTTCGTCTCACCGTACGTTAACGGCACGAATAAGGCGAGCAGCGTAGAAATCATTGTAAACGCGATGGCGGCGATGAAGTAGCGCCCGCGAATCGATAATGTGCGATGCATGAAACATTCCCCCTTTCAGTTATTATACCGCAACGTAATATCATAACATGCCACGAAACGTAACATCGATGTTAGCGTTCGTTGGTAGATTTGCGCGTTACTGCTTGTTTATAATAGAGAAGGAGAGGATGAAAAGTATGATGAATATGAATTTATGCTCATTACGAAAACGACACAACTTAACGCAGGAGCAATTGGCGCACGAGTTAAACGTATCGCGCCAAGTCATTGCGAAATGGGAAAAAGGCGAATCGACACCCGACCTGCAACATAGTATGAACATTGCGAAGTTTTTTGATGTGACGCTCGATGCGTTAGTGCATCATAACGAAGAGGAAGCAGGCGTCGGCATTCCGCGAAAAGGGCACGGGAAGCATCCATCGCTTCTCGTGCCCTCATTGTATTAGCGGTTAAACATGTTGAACATACCACCAAGACCGCCTTCATCGCTGCTTTGGCCACCGCCACCTTGTGATACTGGTGCTGCTGCGAAGACGCGACTTGCTAAGCGGCTAAACGGCAATGATTGCACCCAAACGGTTCCTGGACCTTGTAGCGTTGCAAAAAACAGTCCTTCACCGCCAAATAGCGCCGTTTTCACACCGCTCACCATTTGAATATCATAATCAACGTTTGCGGTCATCGCCACTAAGCAGCCTGTGTCGATGCGCAGCTTTTCACCTGGTGCGAGCTCACGCTGACAAATCGTGCCGCCTGCGTGAATGAACGCCATGCCGTCTCCTTCGAGCTTTTGCATAATGAACCCTTCACCGCCGAAGAACCCTGCGCCGAGCTTGCGCTGAAACTCAATGCCCACCTCGACTCCTTTGGCCGCTGCTAAAAATGCATCCTTTTGACAAATGATTTTGCCGTTGAGCTCGCTTAAATCCATCGGCAAAATTTCACCAGGGTACGGTGAGGCGAAGTAGACGTGGCGTTTTTGATGCCCTTTGTTCGTAAACGTCGTCATAAATAAGCTTTCGCCTGTAATTAAACGCTTACCCGCACCGATTAAACGGCTCATAATGCCACCGCTGTCGTTTTTTGAGCCGTCTCCAAAAATCGTTTCCATTTCGATGTCGTCTTCCATCATCATGAGCGCGCCAGCTTCGGCAATGACCGTTTCGTTCGGATCAAGCTCCACCTCAACAAATTGCATGCTTTCGCCTAAAATTTGATAATCGATTTCGTGGTTGTTCATGTCATGCCCTCCTATTTTTGTCGTTAGTTATATATACGACGAAAATTGCACTTTGTTTCGTTTTATTTTAATGTAGTAGTGAAAAGGAAGTGGAAACATGATGGAACAATTCATTGCACAATATGAGCCGGCGAACGAGCAGGAGCGTGCCGATCAGCGCCAAATGCTCGCATGCATCGAGGCGTTTGACGATGTGCTCACGCGCAACAACACGATTGCGCACTTTACGTCGTCAGGTATGATTTTTAATGCGGCGCGCACGCACGTTTTAATGATTTATCATAACATTTACGATTCGTGGGGCTGGACGGGTGGTCACGCGGACGGGGAAGCAGACTTGCTTTCGGTTGCAACGCGCGAGGTGCTAGAGGAAACAGGCGTGCACGCAACGCCGATTACACGAGACATCATTTCGCTTGATGTGTTAAACGTCCCAGCACACGTCAAAAAAGGGCAGTTCATTTCGTCGCATTTACATTTGAACGTGACGTATGCGTTTGAGGCGGACGAAGCGGCGGCTGTGACGTTAAACGAGGAGGAGACGAGCGGTGTCGCGTGGCTAGCGATTGACGAGCTGCATGCGCACGTGAAAGAGGAGCATATGAAGCCGATTTACGATAAGCTCGTTGCCCGCGTGCGAGCGTTGTCATAACGTCTGAAATTCGTTCGCTTATCGAAGGCTACAAAAAGAAAATGCTATCAGGAAGTTTTCAGTCTCCTGATAGCATTTGTTTCATTTCATATTAGATGTGTTGATACGCTCTTTTATACCGCTAAATCGATTGTTTTGAGCAACAACCATGAAATACATGCAGCATCGTAAGGGCAGTGAACAGGCGGCGAGACTCCTTGGGGAAAAGCTCGTGTCTCAAGACCCCACAGCGTAGCGAGGAGGCTTGAGCCGAGCCCCAGGAAAGCGAGCCGCAACAAGTTCACTGCCTATTTACTGGTGTATCAACCTGCTTGATTTCATACGTTTACTTCTCCCAATGCGCCTCTAAAAACTCATCGCGCCCAGATTGCTTACGGTCTTGCTCGTAATGTGCTTTTTCACGCTTATAATAGTCTTGATGATACGCTTCTGCCTCATAAAACACGTCCGCCTCACGAATTTGTGTGACGATTGGCTTTTTGAAGCGCCCGCTCGCAGCTAGTGCGGCTTTTGAAGCTTCTGCTTGCTCGCGCTGCTGTTCGTCATGCACGAAAATGACCGTTTGATACGATTCGCCGCGGTCGTGAAATTGCCCGCCTGCATCGGTTGGATCGATTTGCATCCAGTAAATGTTGAGCAGCTCCTCGTACGAAAAGATTGTTTCATCAAACGTAATTTGCACAACTTCGACATGTCCAGACGTGCCAGACTTTACGTCCTCGTACGTCGGGTTTTGTAAATGCCCACCCATGTAGCCAGATACAACTTTTTCAATGCCGTCCCATTGATCGAATGGCTTGACCATACACCAAAAGCAGCCACCAGCAAATGTTGCGAATGCCATGTAAAACACCTCTATTACTATGTAAATTGTTTTTCATTGTAGCATGCTTTATGTGCGCTTACTAGTAAAATGATTTTTCAAATATACGAATAAACATGTATAATACAGCAAGGAACTCTTTTTGCCGCCGTGCGTCCTAGAACACAAGTAGGAGGATTTTTTTATGCCAGACAAATTATCTCGAACTGAGCGCTTAAAGAGTGAGCGCCAACAACGTATGAAACAAAAGGCGCCAACGCAAAAGCAGCCACCGAAAAAAAAGAATAACACATTCGTGTATCGTCGCCTCTTTTGGCTACTGCTGCTCATTATTTTCACAGTAGGAGGCTATTCATATTACCAATTCAAAGAAGGGCAAGGAATGGCGATTGAAGAGCGTGAATTAACAGAGGAAGAGCTGTTATTTACCGGCGCAAAAGTGACGAATAGAACCGAAAACTTTTTATTAATCGGAGTCGATAGCCGAGGCGAGGAGCAATCACGCTCAGACTCAATTATGGTCATTAGTTGGGATAAGGAAGCAAATAAGCTGCGCACCATTTCATTTATGCGCGACATTTATGCGGACATTCCAGGGCACGACCAGCAAAAGTTAAACGCTGCGTATTATCACGGGGGCGCACAGCTATTAGCAGATACGCTAGAGGAAATGTTTGAGTTACCAATTCACCATTACGCGATGATTGATTTTGTGTCATTTGAAAAAATGATTGATATAATCGCACCAGACGGCATTACAATTGATGTCGAAAAAGATATGTCTGAAAAAATTTATGTGCAGTTATACGAAGGTGTACATAACTTAAACGGTCAGGAGCTACTTGGCTATGCGAGATTCCGTGCCGATGCAGAAGGTGATTTCGGTCGCGTTCGTCGTCAGCAACAAGTCGTGACGGCGTTAAAAGAGCAATTGTTATCGACGACGACGTTAATGCAAGCACCGAAGCTTATTGGCGCAATGCAAGGCTACGTCAGCACAGACTTACAAACGTCGGAGCAAATTGGCTACTTAGTGAAGCTCATTACAGAAGGCTCGCTTGATGTGGAGGGCATGACTGTACCAGTAGAAGGCTCGTACGTCGATTACCGCGATCCAACATACGGCCTAGTACTTGACGTTAATGTCGATACAAATACACGAAAAATTAAAGAATTTATTGGAGCGTCTGAATAATGGCGCTCCTCTTTTCTTTCGTGATACACTAGCACTACTGTAATGTTTGAAAGGTGTTGATCAAGATGAAAGAAAATCCGCAAGAACCGCAAAAGCGGCAAGGGTTTTTAGAGACGAAATTCATTCGCTTTTTAGGCGGGCGCAACGTATTATTTACAGCGATTTTAATTTTATTATGCGGCTGTATTATTTTTATTTTTGATAAAATTTCATTTATTTTCCATCCGCTACAAGTGCTCGTAGAAGTCGTCATTTTACCTGGTGTGCTAGGTCTTATTTTGTACTACTTACTGCGACCGATTTTGCGCTTAATGATGAGATGGCGCATACCAAAAGGCTGGAGTATTTTAATCATCTTCATCGGAGGAATCGGGGCGCTTACGCTGCTCATTTTACTCGTATTCCCGTTTTTACGTGACCAGTTCACGGACTTAACGCAGGAGTTACCGAACTATTTAGGTAGCGTCATTAACAATACGGTCGACTACATAAAAAATTCGCGCTTTGATGAATATTTTGACCGCTATAATATCGACTATATGACGATTGCACAAGATATTTCAAACGACTTAATTACGACGGTGCGCGATACGTTCGCGTCACTTGCACAAAACTTAGCGTCCGGTATTACCGGCTTTGTCAGTGCGTTAACGGGCTTCGTTTTATCGCTTGTTATCGTGCCGTTTATTTTGTTTTATTTATTATGGGAAGGCGAGAAGTTGCCGAATTTCGTGCTGAACATTTTCCCAAAGCGTGGGCGTGAGGAAGTTGGCGAGATCATGTCTGACATGGACAAGCAAATTAGCTCATACGTCCAAGGACAAATTTTAGTAGCGATTTGTATCGGTGTGATGATTACGATTGGCTTTTTCATTATCGGCATGCCGTATGCGTTTTTACTCGGCTCGCTTGCGATGGTAACGTCTGTCGTACCATATTTAGGTCCGGTTATTGCGATTACGCCCGCGGTTATTATCGCGATCGTTTCGTCACCGTTCATGCTGATTAAATTAGCGATCGTGTGGACGATTGTGCAGCTCGTGGAAGGGAAGTTCATTTCACCACAAATTATGGGGCGCTCGTTAGCGATTCATCCAATTACGATTATTTTCGTGTTGTTAACAGCGGGCTCGCTATTTGGGGTACCAGGTGTTATTTTAGGTATTCCAGGATATGCGCTACTTAAAGTGCTCATTACGCATTTATTCCGCATGTTTAAAAAGCGATATAATCGTTTTGAAGATGAAGAGCAATATCGATACGAGCGACATGAAATTGAGACGCCGTTCGGTACAGAGGAAAATAACTAAAATGGAGCTGTGTTCAACGTCGACATCGACAACGAACACAGCTTTTTTTGAACTTAGTTCATTACTAATTCCGCTACAACGTCTGCATAAATGACAGTGTTGTCAATAATAGGTGACGCTTTTTTCGCTTCGCCGTCTTTTTGTTGCTCACGCTTATGTGAGTTTTTGAAGTGATCTGAGTTGTGCCATACGTCGAAGTCTTCGCGCGTATCCCAGTACATCATAACGTTCATTTCATCGTATTCTTCAAACTGCGTTGACACGTTAATTTCGATGCCGCGGAACCCTTTAAACTGCTCTAAGCCATTTTGTTGAACGAACGCAGGTGCCATGCGTGCTGCCATACCTTTTACTAATTTAAATCGATTTGTAACTGTCATCATAAGTAATCTAACTCCTTCAAATAGTAATGAGATTCATTTTCAATGATAATTGTTTTCAGTTAGAAAGCAATACTTTTGGCTCAAAATAAGGCGATAATACTTTTTTTAGACGCTTGTGTCGAATAAAAAGAGTGGATAATTAATAAAAAGTGGGCGAAATATCAATTTTTGAACGTTTTTTATATGTCGTGTAGTAAGAAGTAGTGAAATGCGCGGAACAATATTGGAAATGTTGCAGTGGCACATATTGGATAAAATTGTGTCATTGCTTGCGAATCGAGTTTGTATCGTTTATATTGAAAAAGAAGACGCATAAAGTAATAAAAAAGCACCTAGACCGGAATCTAGGTGCTTTTTGTTATTTACGGCTAAATCATTTTAAGACGTGCGACTGCTTCGTTTAGCTTCTCCTCGCTTTGTACGAGCGCTAAGCGTAAATAACCTTCTCCTGCTGTGCCAAACGCTGTGCCTGGTACCGTTACGACACCGACTTCGCGAATGCAGTGAAACGCCATTTCCTCGCTCGTGAAGCTTTGCGGATATTTCGCCCAGACGAACATGCCGCCGTTTGACGGAGCGACGTCCCAGCCAATTGCTTGCAAGCCGTTCATTAACGTACGATGACGCGCCGCAAACGTTTCGCGCAGTGACGCCGTAATGTCCTCGGCTAAATCAAGTGCTGTGACAGCAGCTGTTTGCACCGCCTCGAAAATACCGAAATCTAAGTTTGACTTTAATTGTTTTAATACGGCAATCATGTCCGCGTTGCCAGCGATGTACGCAATGCGTGTACCCGCTAAGCTAAAGCTTTTTGATAACGAGTTAATTTCAAGCCCGACTTCCATTGCACCAGGCGTTGATAAAAAGCTCAGCGGACGATCGCCCTCAAAATAAAACTCCGAATACGCCGCATCATGCAATACGATAATGTTGTGCTTTTTCGCAAATGCGACAACTTCTTCAAAATACGCCGTCGTCGGCATCGCAGGCACTGGGTTTCCTGGTAAGTTTAAAATGAGCAGGCGCGCTTTTTCTGCTACATCTTGTGGAATGGCCGATAAATCTGGCAAATAGTCATTTTCTTTCGTAAGTGGCATGTAGTAGCTCGTCGCACCAGCAAGCGCAATGCCGGCATCGTACGCGACATACGCAGGGTTCGTCGTTAGCACGATGTCACCTAGGTCACAAAATGCGACCGGTAAATGCACGAGCCCTTCTTGAGAGCCGATCGTTTGAATAATGTTCGTTGCTGGGTTTAGCTCGACATCGCTGCGGCGTTTATAGTAGCGTGCCACCGCTTCGTAAAAGTTCATCGTACCTGTTAATGTGTAGCCGTATGACGATGGCTTTGCGGCTTCCTCGCTTAGCACGCGGCGCACAGCCTCATGCGGTGGTAAATCAGGTGAGCCGAGGCTTAAATCGATAATCGTTTTACCTTGCTGCGTTGCTTCGATCGTTGCGGCTTTTAAATCACCGAAAATGGAATTTGGGAAACGCTGCATTTTTTTTGCAATATGAAAGTTCACGTGAAAACACTCCTAAGTAAGTTGTAAAACATACGTGTTAATTAGCCAGTTTATATAGCGAAATCGCTCGTTTACAAGAAGTAAATTAAAATAAACGTACTATCTGTAGTGGCAGATCGCATGCGACGAGACTCCTTTTAGAACAGCTTATGTGTCAAGGTCAATATCGTGTTCGCCGCCGAGCCCGAGGAACGCGAGCCGCCAACTTGTTAGCTAATCAATATGCTTGGTTGTAAAACATATTTTAGCACAAGCGGCGCACAATGCTTAGTTATTTTCTGAAAAAAGAGGGAGCTCTTATTTTTCAGTTAGTTCGTGGTATAATGTAGCATATTTAAGGGGTGAGAGGTTTGGACATTTATTCATTTACAGGACCAAGCGGCACAGGCAAAAGTACAGTAGCGCTTTACTTTGCAGATACATATAAAATTGATGCCATTATTGACGATGGGTTGCTGATCATTAATGGGCAAAAGCGTGCGGGCATTTCGGCGAAGTTTGAAAAAAATACGATGACGGCAGTGCACCGTGCGATTTTTAGTGACGATGCGCATTGTGAAAGCGTAAAAGCCGCCATTGCTGCTGCGCCGATTGAACGCATTATGCTCATTGGGACGAGCGATAAAATGACGCGAAAAATTGCGAAGCGGCTGGAGCTAGGGGATATTCAGCACTTCCATTACGTCAACGAGTTTCGTTCCGCAAACGAAATGGATTATGCGCGCTTTGTACGATTGACGGAAGGGCAGCACGTTATGCCAGTACCGCATGCGCAAGTGGAGCAAAACTTTTTTAAGCGACTTGTGAAAAAGGGCTGGGACATTATTTCACAGCGCGGCAAAATCGGGGAGACGACGATTGTACGACCGGATTTCCAACACGAGGTCATCGCCATTTCGCAAAAGGTGTATGAGGAGCTCATTCGTCATTCGTTTGAGCGATGTGACGCCATTGCGAAGGTAGAGCGCGTATTGAGCGATACGTCGTCGGTGCCGAAATTTACAGTCGTCGTAACGGTGCAATTTGATGGGCGCACGCATATTCCGAGCGCATTGTTAGATGTGCAGCGACGAGCGAGCGATGCATTTTTTACACATTTTACGTTTCGACCGGCAAACATACATATCGTAGTGCGCGACGTACGTTTTGCGGAATAGTTAGCTTTAACGAAAAAAGGAGCTGTCCGATAAGCCATTTTCGGGCAGCTTTTCTTTGTCTGTACACATCATATGTTGCGTATTATCCAAAGACTGTTGCAAAATGAAAGGGCTGTCCAAAAGTCGATTTCGACTTTTGAACAGCCCTTTTTTATAGTTTTGAAAATAGACGTTTAAAAAATCCTACTTCTACTTGTTGCTTTTGCTCTTCATGCTTTGCGATTTCTTGGTCGTGCAGCTGCGTATTGACGCGGTTTAATAAGTTCATAACGGCTGCGTTTTGTTGCTCTAAACGGTCGAGCTGACGCGTGTTTTTTTGCTGCTCGCCTTGGTCGCCAATCGAAGTTGATAATAGCTGAAGCTGTTGCTTTAAAATTTCGTTTTGCTCAAATAGCGCTTCTTGCTGTGTTTGCTGCGCTTCAATAATTTTAAGCAGCTGCTCGTTTTGAAGCTCTACTTTTGAAATATGTGTTGCCAGTAGCTCAATCGATTGAGATAAATGATGCACACTTTCGTCAGACTTCGGTAACGTTTGAAGACGTTTCTCAGGCTTTTCCAGCGTCGTTATATCAAATGTAGGTGACAATACAAGGCGAATTGCTTCGGTCGTTTGGAAACCATGCTCTCGCTCAAGCATTAAAACGGTTTGAAGAAATTTCACATCGTCAGCTGAAAACTGCTCGTTTTGCTCTGAATCAAAAAAAGTATAGCCTTGCTGTCGAACTAAATCGATATAATGAAGAATGGCTTGTTCTTCGATCTGAAGTAATGGCGCCAATTGATGTAGCGCATATGTAGCTGTCATTGCAAACGCTCCTTTTAAATTTTAGATGAAATGTTATATTTTAGTGTAGCATATTTTTAATACGTTGTCGTCGATTCGTAAACATAAACAAATGCCAGTGGGGAAGTATCCTACTGGCATTTGCTAATCATTATAAACTATAAACGTTGACGTGTAAACTGTGGCTGACGTTTTTCAACGAACGAGCGTACACCTTCAGGGAAATCAACAGCATCAACAAACGGCGTTGAGCCTTCCCATAAAGCTGGTGCTGAATCGATGCATTCGCGCACAGAGCGTTTTACCGCTGAGCAAGACGCTGGGCTCATGCCTGCAACGAGCTTACCCATGCGCAATGAGTAACGCGTTAAATCTTTTTCCGCCACTAAGTAGTTTAACATGCCTACTTTGAACGCTTCCTCGGCTTTGTACACGCGACCTGTAAATACGAAATCTTTCGTAGCAGATGGACCGACAAGATCGACTAAACGTTTTGCGAATTTATTGTTTAATGTAATGCCTAGCTTGCCGACTGGAATACCCATGCGCGCCTTTTCAGAGCCGATGCGAATATCGCAAGCGAGCGCTAATTCTAACCCAGCGCCCATCGCAGGTCCGTTAATGACACCAATCGTTGGAATCGGTAAGTTTTCGACAATTGAAATCGTACGCTCCATATGTAAAAATGCTTCCTCGGCTTTGTCTAATGAAATCGAGTTGAACTCTTTAATATCTGAGCCAGCTGTGAAGTTTTCGCCTGAGCCACGAATGATCAACACTTTGTTTTTCGGATTGTCTAACACTTGTGATGCGATGTTTGCGAGTTGCGTCCACATGTTCGCTGTTAACGCATTTTTTAGCTGTGGACGGTGAATTGTAATAATCGCAAGTCCTGCTGTTTCTTGATAAATGATTTTTGCTTCTTCTGCTTCAAGTCGCATTGTTTTTACTTGCATGTAGCCATCTCCCTTAATTATATCAATACGCTTATTATAGTACAGAAATGAATGACGGTCGCACGAAAAGGCAGAATTTTCTCGAAAGTTGAAGAAAGCGCGTCAAAAAAGTGATTAATATAGCGAAATATGCGCATGCAGTAAATAAAAAAACACGAAAATAGTTATTATCCGACCAAATTTGTTATAATACAGATACATCACCATAAGTGAAAGTCGCTTGAAACAACAAGCGGACTTCGCGGGGAAAAGTAACCGTAGCAGCGCGAGCCTCAAGACAATCGTAAGGAAGGTGATGGTCGCCACTACAAAAGTCCTCGCTTTTATGACGAACATCGTGTTAGTACCTGCGGAAAAGCGACTCGGCGTTATGGTGAAGAGCTATAAGAAAAAACGTAATAAGGAGAGATGCTATGCAAACGTTAACCGAAGCGTGGGCTGTTTTCATCATCCATTTACAAAAGATGGGGAAAGCACCGTTAACGCTTAAACAGTACAAAATCGACGGCAAGCAGTTCATTCAATATTGCTGGGATCAAGAGGAAGATTATTTGCGCGACGAAACGATTAAGCAGCTTGTGAAAGATTACCGCGAGCACGTGCAAGAGCGCTACGACAACACGCAAAGCATTAACCGAAAATTTGCCTCGCTGCGCACATTTTTACATTATGCGCATTTTCGCGAATGGATTCAAACGGTGCCAGAAGCATACGTTAAGCCGATTCCAAAAGTGCAAAAGGCGTTATCAGTGCTAAATGATGCCGATCGTGCGCAAGCAGTCGACGTATGGCTTCAAATTTACCGTGCGAGTGTAGAGGATGAATATCGCTGGATGGCGCTTCGGAACTTTTGTATTACGCGCCTCGTGTCAGAGCTTGCACTAAAGCCGTATGAAATTGTGAAAATGAAATGGTCACATATCGATTTTGACACGCGTATTGTGCGCATATTCGGTGCGAAAAGCTATCGTGATTTAGAGCTATCGGAATCGATGCTATCGTGGCTTGCGCTGTTTGAAAAGCGGACGCACGCATTATTCCCTGAGCTAGTCGAGGCGGAGCACATTTGGCTCGGCTTACATAACAAGCCAGGTCAGCCGATTACGGTGAAAACGATTGAGCGTTTAATGCTGCGAATTTCAAGCATCATCGGCAAAAAAGTAACGTGCACGAATTTACGCTACACGGCGATGCACAAAGAGCTGCTTGCAGAAGATCGTCAAAAGGTGAGAGAAATTTTTGATAAATACGGCTACGTCCATCATAATGTAATGGAGGAGCGTCGACGTAAAATTATCGAGGCACTCGCATTAAAGGAAAAAAACGACTAAGAGGTGATGAAGGTGAAATTTCATTTATCAAAAAGTAAAAAGATTTTGCCAGGCGTGACGGTGAACGTATCAACTGCTGGGCCGAGCGTGTCAATCGGTCCGCGTGCGGCGAAGTTGAAATTGTCTTCAAAAGGAATCGATGCGAGCATACGCATTCCGAAGCTCGGCTTGCACGTGTCAAAGCGTATTGTCGGTCGTAAATAACATAGTGGAGAACGGTGCAAGCGCGCTGTTCTCTTTTTATTTACAGAAATGTCGAAAAATTTAGCGAATATTACTGAAAAATATTGCTACGTTTTGTATACTAGAAGTAATAAGGGGGAATAGCGATGACGCATCACTTTATCAAAACGAAATGGTTATACGCTGCACTAGTTGTGTTGCTCGGTAATATGTGGCTGTATCATACATCAGCCGGTCAGCTTATTATTCCACATAATGATGCAGCAGGTGTCGTACTCGGCTCGCTCATTGATTTAGCGCTCGTTATACCGTTGCTAATCACGCTGCATGTGAAGGAGAAAAGCTGGAAGTTGTTTGCGCTGCTCATGATTTCAGGGCTTGTGCTTGCGCGCTTCGTCATTCCTGCACAGCTACTTACACCATTTAAAAGTATTACGAACGCTGCGTTAGTGGCAGAAGGTGTGCTCATTTTAATTGAGCTAAGTATTGTTGCGTATGCGTTATATTATGCACCGGCGATTTATCGCAAGCTAAAGGAGCGCATCGTACCGTTACCGTTTGCGCTAATCGAAGCGACGAATACATATATGAAAGAAAATGTATTACTCCACGCATTGCTGCAGGAAGTGCTCGTAATGTATTATGCATTGCTTGGGTGGAGAAAAAAGGCGCCAAGTGGTTACACTTTATATAAACAGTCGATGTATGTGCCGGTGATGATCATGATTTTACATGCCGTCGTGCTAGAGGCGGTCGCGTTCCATTGGCTGCTGCACGATTGGATGCCAATTGTTGCGTATATTTTGTTAGCGCTACATATTTATTCGGTTATTTTCGTGCTAGCCGATATGCAGGCGATGCGTTTGAATCCGACCGTGTATATGAATAATACGTGGTATGTGAGTTTCGGCTTGCTCAAGCGCATCGATATACATCGCGATAATATGAAGGCAATTCATGAAGGGATCACGGTCGACAAAGAGGACATCGTATATTTTGAAGCACCAACATTTGGCGAAGAAGCACCGCATTTCATCGTGGAGTTACATGAGCGACAGCCTGTGCAGTTCATGATGGGCATGAAAAAGACAGTACGCTATATCGGGATTCAAGCCGATGATGCATCGTTAAAAGAGGCGATGGAGCAAACTATTCAAAGGGGGAATATGGAATGTCAAAAGAATTAGCTTTTTATCAGGAACTCGTTGACTATATTATGCAAGAGCAAAACGGTGAGCTAAAAGGGATCAAGAAAAAGTTTGGTGTCTCAAAGAAAAAGGCACAGCAAGTATTAGAGGAGCAAGGCTATTCGTTTAACCAGCAAGTTGGCAAATGGACAGCTGCACATACAGAGCAATTTGTAGATGGCTTTTCCAATGCAGAAATCGATTTATTGCGCGAACTCATTTCAGACGTACAGCAAAAGAAAGATGCAGCAGCAAGCACGACAAAAAATACGTTAGATGAGCTGCTTCAAACGGTGGCAGACGATGCCGCACCGAAAGTTCGCCGCACGTTTACGGTAGACGAGCATATTATGCAGCAGTTCGATGAATTTTGCGAAGACAAAGGTTATACGAAAAGCCACATCATTACAATTGCATTAAAGCAGTTTTTAGATACGTATAAATAAACAAAAAGGAAACGTGCGCGTATTAAGCGTTCGTTTCCTTTTTTTGATAATTGAATAAATAAATACCGACAATCATAAGCAGTAAGCCAGCAATATGCGTCCACTCAAGCGTCACTTTTGGCAACACTAAAAAGCCAGTCATATCAAAAATCATCGACGTTGTAAGCTGTGCGATAACCCCGATGACGATCGTTTTCGTTGGACCGATTTTGCGCATCGCCGTCATCGTGCAAAAAATAACGCCAATGCCGACAAGCCCGAATAGCCAATACGCCGGCTTCATATCGCTAAAGTTAAAAATAGCGGTGCCGTCAAGCAGCAAGCCGACGACGAGCGAGGCAATGCTGCCGGTCGCTAAAATAAACGCGGTCGCAGCCCAACTACTCACCTTCATGTTCACATGGCGATTAAAAATACCTTGCACGCCGACAAATAACCCTGCGCACAAGGCGAATAAAATTCCTACAATCAAAATGTCGCGCTCCTTCTATAACGTAATTAACAATGCACCGACGACCATAACAGTAAGACCGAGCAGTTGATGACGTGCAATTGGCTGCTTTGGCATATCGAATAAGCCGAACATCTCAATAATAATGACTGTCGCAAGCTGAGCGAGCAGCATCGTCGCGTTCGTCATCGCAGCCCCGACGTACGTCACCGCAAAAACGCTCGTTGCGACGACGACCGCCCCGAACGAGCCCCCGAATAAATAACGTGTCTTCACTTGTTTAAGTGTGGAAAACGACGGCTCTCGAAACGCTACGTATAGCAGCAATGCTCCAGTAGCGCCGACCGCTTGTGTAATCATTGCTGTTGACCACGTGCTCACAACTGTACCGATTGTGGCGTTCAGGACGTTTTGTAATGAAATAAAAAAACCACTTAATATGGCAAATACGATTCCAGGCATAAAAACCTCTTTCTTATAATAAAATGATGTTGTCTTTATTTAACCATTTAAAGCGTGTATATAAAAGGAAATACGCTCGAAAAAAAGAAGAGTGCGCACTTTCTAATGTAGAAGATGATTTTAAACGAAACATATTGTATAATTGTTCGTCGTAGTACATGAAGTTTATTTGTAGATAGGGGACGAACAACTTGGATTTTGATATTTTATATACGTTAAAGCTGATCATCATTGGGCTTGTACAAGGGTTTACAGAGCCAATCCCAGTGTCATCAAGCGGGCACGTAATGATTGCGAGTGAAATTTTAGGTGTTGGAGAGCAAGGATTTACGTTTGCAATTTTAACGAATACGGCGTCGTTACTTGCCATTTTAATTATTTATCGCAACGATATTATTCGATTAGTGACGGGCTTTTTAAAGTACATACAGACGCGCGATCGTCGCTACAAAACAGACTTTAATTTCGCGTTATGCGTCATTATTGCGTCGATTCCAGCAGGTGTGCTAGGTGTGCTGTTAAGTGATGTCATTGCGGAATCTGTTAGTATGAACGTCATTGCGTCAATGTTAATTGTAACAGGTATCGCGCTTTGGTTAATTCGTAATTTAAAAGGACGCAAAACGGATAAAGACATTACGAAAAAAGATGCAATTTTAGTCGGTCTTGGGCAAGCGGTTGCGTTAACGCCGGGAATTAGCCGTTCAGGTGCGACCGTTATTACGGCAATTACGACGGGTATGCGTCAAGATACAGCGCTTCGTTTCTCCTTTATGATGTACATTCCCGTGAGCCTCGGTGGTGTTGTGCTCGGTTTATCAGACTTTTTAAATGAGCCAAATAAAGGTGACTTAGCAATTCCATACATCGCGGCATTTATTGCAACATTTGTGATGACGTACTTTGCGATGAAATGGTTCATGGGCATTATGCAAAAAGGAAAGCTCCACTTCTTTACGTATTACTGCTTTATCGTAGCTGCGTTATTATTTATTTTCTTCTAAACAGTAAGCTGTGCGACACGTCGTACAGCTTTTTTAATGCATCATAAAAAGAGTTGCTCGAGAACATGTCGAGCAACTCTTTTGTGCGTTTATCGTTTCGTTAATGCGTCGTCATCATCGTCATCGCCGGCGTAAAACTTCATGCCTTCAGGTGGTAGTGCAGCGTGGCGGTTTTTTAAATCGTCGACAGTTACTGTAAATTCAGATGTTACTTCCTCATCGATCGCGTCGACTACTTCACCGTGCATCATTTTATCTGTTGCAACGTCCTCATACATCGGTGCATCGTTCGGTGGTGCGTGCATATATGGCTCGTTCATTTTCATTTCAAAGTATTCGCCGGTCATGTTCACTTCATTTAAGCTTTTTGCTTCACAAATCGGGCAAGGCATCATCAGCATCGTCATTTCTCGTTTGCAAGTGTGACAGAACATATAGTAGACCCCCATTCGATTGAAGAAATTCATGTGTAGGCCGATTAGTCGGTGAAAATGAATGCGTTTCGTCTATTGCTAATCGCTACAGCTACTTTCTTATTTAAATAGTTCCCAGTTGTGCATTATTTAAAACGTCCGAAGCGGTGACGAAATCGTGAACGTTGATGAAAATGATGTATAGTATGTTGCGCATTGCAGTATGTTTGTTTTTACTAAGACGTGGCTAAAAACTTCAGAATTTCGTATACATAATAGCGAGAAATGAAATCGCGTTCTTTATCATAATAGGGGGTTGCTTTCCACGGGCTCGGCGGCGAACACGATGACTCGTGTAGTGGCGCTTATCGCCTTCCTTGAGCCTCCTCAACATTCGTTCCTCGTGTTTGCGGGGTTTTTCGACGCGAGCTATTCCCGCTGGAGTCCGCCTCTTGTTTCGAGCCTCGTTCGCATTCTACATTTCCATCACCTTGTATATAAAATATAACTTTCATGAAATTTAATTTTCGTATGAGTGATAGGCATATAAGTGGCGTGTTGTTACACTTTAAAAAAAGGGGGGATTTTCATCATAATCGAGGAAATTCAATCAACGTGGCAGCAGCGAGTAGAACGTCGCGCAAAGGAAATGCTGTCATTCATACAAGTAAAATACGGCACTTATTTTTTAACGGAAACGGTGAAGGAAATTGTCGATGATGATCATCCGTTTGACCGCAGTGGAACGTTAATCGATACAGGAGAGATTTATAAACATATATACAGTAGCTTTTTTCATTTTTTAGAGGAGGCACATAACGGTCAAACGAGTGCGACGTTTATTTCTGGCTGTGGCCTCCGCTATGATACGTATGTAGACGAAATAGAAGCATCGATTACGGATATGATTTTTTATGAGTTACATGAGACGGTAAAGCAATTTATCGCAACTGGCAAGCTAGAGAAAAGCCAACAAGAGGATGAATCAGACGTATTAGAGCGCGTAGATGATGAGAATGAGTTAGACATGCTTGTATGGGAGCTAGTGCATAATATAATGCATGAGTTAGAGCGTATTACGTTACATGAGGCGATTCATTTAGCGTATACGGAGATGAGCGAGGAACATCGAGCGCAATACGAACGTATACGAGATGCATATGCTCTCATGCAAGCGATTAAATCATTGCCGCAATTAAAAATCGTCACGATCCATTCATTGCAGCGAAAGCGTTTTGAAGTGAGTGCAGAAGGTGTCGTATATGGACAAATTAGAGCATCTCAATGGACGTTTCAAAAAGAGTTACTGGATGCATTATGTCAGCCGAATACAATAGTCATCGTCCGTAATGTGACGAACATAAAATATGATGAGCAGTTTATACACGTCATATACGGGTTTCGTAATGAGACAGGAATGTATGACTGTATTTCAAAAGAAACGGTACAAAGATCGTTTGACGAAATATTGCCAAACGAGCGGTTTAAGGAGCTACCGTTATCGACGTACCGTATGAAATTTCGTGAATGCTTTGTGAACGATTAAATGGAAATGTTTATTTTTTCGCTTACGTGGTATGGATATTCGCAAAGGTGAGCAAATTATGCTAATTTTAAAGAAAAGGGGAGGTATGTGAAATGGTATTAAAAAAAGTATTTCAAACAGCTTCAAATTTAACGGAATCAACCATTCATGCGGCTACGGACGTTGTGAGCTCGACAGTTGAAAAAGTAGGATTAAAAGGGGCAGCGACGTTTATTCGTGAAACAGGGGACATGACGAGCGAGGCGGCGAAAACGAGCATTCAGCTAACGTCGCACGTAGTAGACGGCACGACAAAAGCTGTACAAGGTACGATTCAAAAAGATGCGCAAAGTCGTCAAGAAGGTGTGGACGATTTAACGAAAACAGGCAAGTCGATTGTCACGAGCGTCAATGCGATGGTGAAGCACGGAGCGAGCAATACATACGAGGCAGTGGCAGGCGTCGTCGGTCGTGATCAACAGCGTGTCAAAGGGGCAGCGAAATCGCTTTTACAAACGCCGATCATCGGTAGTCGCGCGTTGAAGCTAAGCGACGTTATTGAAGCGGACGCAACGAACGTCGATACGATTCAGTCGATTAACGAGCTGTACGAAGGAACGGTGCATCCTGTGACAGGTGTTGCGTTTGAGCGCACAGAGTTGTTAGTTGGCGACGAAACGATTTCAGACGTATTCCCGGTATTCGAAGCGGCGTTTACTGCGCGCATCGAGCCAGAAGCGTATTTATTAACAGACGAAGAGCATCATGCGCTAGCGAACGAGCAACTATATAACGCGATTGAGCAGGACGCAGCGATTGGTGAAATTATCGGCTTGACGGACGAAGATCAAGCGGCGTTAAAGGACGGGCAAACGCCAGCAGGTTATACGTGGCATCACCATGAGCAGCCAGGTGTATTGCAGCTTGTGAACGCGCAAATTCACGCGCAAACGGAACATATCGGCGGACGCGTCATTTGGGGCGGCGGTTTGCAAAATCAATATTAATAGATGAAATGAGCGAGCTGTGCGATATGTCGAATGACAACGTCGCACAGCTTTTTTTATGCGATTTTATGAGAGGAAGGCATCGTTTTGACGTGTAAACGGCGACTTTTGCGGGACAAGCACGAGCCGAAAATCGAAGGAACAAAGGCTAAATTCGTCGCGTTTATACGACAACACCTCGTATCGCCCTTCAAAACAAGCGATTTTATTATTTTATCTCGAATTCGGAATAAAATGATTGACGGTGAAATAAGTCGTATGTTAAATTATATTTAATTCGAGATATTAGAAACTAAAATAAAGAGGAGCGAACAACTATGGTAGCAGTAAAAGGTATGCATCACGTAACAGCCATCACATCAAGCGCGGAGAAAAACTATGAATTTTTCACGTACACACTCGGCATGCGCCTTGTGAAAAAAACGGTGAACCAAGACGACATTCAAACGTATCATTTATTTTTCGCAGACGATCGCGGCAATGCAGGGACAGACATGACGTTTTTTGACTTCCCTGGCATTCCAAAAGGACAGCACGGCACAGATGAAATTTACCGTTCATCGTTCCGCGTACCGACGAACGAAGCATTAAACTATTGGGTAGCGCGCTTTGATCGCCTCGGCGTGAAGCATCACGGCATTACAGAGGAGTTCGGTGTGAAGACGCTTGCCTTTGAGGACTTTGATGAGCAGCAATACGCACTCGTTTCAGATGAAGGGCTAGACGGCATCGCAGCAGGAACGCCGTGGCAAGACGGTCCGATTCCGCTAGAGCATGCAATTACAGGGTTAGGTCCGATCACAATTCGCATTCAAGACTTCGATTACTTCAAAAAGGTGATGGAGCAGGCGATGTACTATACAGAAATCGCTGCTGAAGGCGCATTCCATTTATTCGAAGTTGGCGAAGGAGGCAACGGTGCGCGCGTCATCGTTGAGCATAACGACACGCTTCGTCCAGGGCGTCAAGGGTTCGGCACGATTCACCATGCGGCATTCCGCGTCAACAACCGCGAAGAAATCGAAGCGTGGAACGAGCATTTACGTCAAATTGGCTTTGGCACATCAGGCTTTGTTGACCGCTTCTTCTTCCAATCGCTTTATGCGCGCGTTGCAAACGGCATTTTATTTGAATGGGCGACGGACGGACCGGGTTTCATGGGCGATGAGCCGTACGAAACGCTTGGCGAGAAATTATCACTTCCGCCGTTTTTAGAGCCAAAGCGTGCACAAATCGAAGCGGCTGTTCGACCAATCGATACAGTACGCAGCACGAAAACATTAACGAAACAATAACACGAAGCGAGGCTGTTTGAATTGTCGACGATGACAATTCAAACAGCTTTTTCATTTCATTCATGATGTGAAATTTAAGTTTTCAGAAAAAAGAAGGTCATGCCATTTCGTTGCTATAATAAAGCTTTATGAAACAGCAAAGGACGAACAACATGACAGCAATGCAATTACGACTGCTCTTTTTTACAGCAGGTTTAACAATTTTAGCATTCGGCGTGACGCTGACGATTAAAGGAAGTGTTCTTGGCGTCGGCTCTTGGGATGTATTACATATCGGCTTAGCAAACTACGCGCTCACAATTGGGACGTGGTCGATCGTGACAGGATTTATTATTTTACTCATCGGCACATATTTCACAAAGCGCATGCCAAAGCTCGGCACGTGGGTCAATATGCTGTTTGTCGGCGTGCTCATTGACGTATTTAATGCGCTGCTGCCGAACGTGACGACGCAATCGATGCAAGTGCTATCTTTTGGCGTCGGCATCGTATTACTCGGCTTCGGCTGTGGCATGTACATCGTCGCAGATTTCGGTGCAGGGCCGCGCGATAGCTTAATGATGTTACTAACGGAGCGTCTCGGCTGGTCGGTTACCGCATCACGTACGACGATTGAAGTAACGGTTGCGTGCGTCGGCTTTATAATTGGTGGTCCAGTTGGCATCGGGACAGTATTCATGGCGTTTGGGCTCGGGCCAATCGTGAGCCGTTCATTGCAATTCAATCAAAAATTATTTCAGCAGCTATGTAAGGAAACGTACGCTGTGCAGTCGCATTAAAGCAAGGGAGCAATCACCTTGCTTTTTTATATGCATTCAGTTGCAAAATGATTGAAATGTGATACAATAAAATCAAATATCTCGAATTAAAGATAAAAGGAGGGGTGATCGATGGAACAGTTGAAGCTAAAGGCGATGATGACGATGCTGCGTGCGTCTCAACATATCGGGGAATATTCGCGCCAGCAAGTAAAAGCATATAACTTAAATATTACCGAGTTCGCGGTGCTTGAGCTACTTTATCATAAAGGAGAACAACCGATTCAAATGATCGGAAAAAAAATACTCATCGCAAGCAGCAGTATTACGTATGTCGTCGATAAGCTTGAGAAAAAAGGGTACGTGCAGCGCATTCATTGTCCGAGCGACCGCCGCGTCATTTATGCGTCGCTAACAGATGAAGGGCGTACGTTCATTGAAACGATTTTCCCACAGCACGCCGCTGCGATGACAGAGCTATTTGAAGGGCTAGATGAGGAACAGTTGCAGCAGCTCATCGACATTTCAAAGCAAGTCGGAAAAAAAGCAGAAGCGTCGTATTAATGATAGAAAGAAGGGCAAGCTATGCAATTTCAAGGGCATCATCACGTATCAATGGTCGTGAAAAATGCGAAGGCGACGGACGATTTTTATCGTCGCGTGTTAGGGTTACGCCGCGTGAAAAAAACGGTGAACCAAGATTCTCCATCGATGTATCATTTATTTTACGGTGACACGACCGGCACACCAGGAACGGAGCTCACATTTTTTGAAATTCCGATGGTCGGGCGCACGCATAAAGGAACAGATGCGATTACGAAAATTGCGCTCGTCGTACCGAACGTGGACGCGCTCGCATATTGGCAGCAGCGCTTTGAGCAATTTAACGTGCGTCACGATGCACAAACGACGTATGCAGACAAACCGGCGTTACCATTTTATGACCCGGACGGACTTGCGCTCGTGCTCGTAGCAGATGAAGCGTTCACACCGCCGAGCGCATGGAGTTATTGGGCGAAGTCGCCAGTGCCACAACACGTTGGCATTCAAGGCTTTGTGACGACGGAGCTAACGGTGGCGGACGTTGCGGAAATGGAGCGTATATTAACGGAGCTGTTTAGCTATACAGTTATTGCGCGCGACGACAACAGCATGCGCGTGCGTGGGGCAGGTGGCTTAGAAAGTGAGCTGTTCGTCGTAAAGCAAGACGGTGCGATCGAACGACCTGGTCGCGGCAGCATTCATCATATCGCACTGCGCGTAGCCGATGAATCGGAGCTGCGTGCGTGGCATGACAAAATTGTGCAATACGGACTTGTATCAAGCGGCATTGTCGACCGTTATTATTTTAAAAGTTTATACGTCAAGCTTGTCGGGCATATTATTTTCGAGCTTGCGACGGACGGGCCGGGCTTTTTGCGTGACGGCAACATTGAAACACTTGGACAAGCGCTTGATTTACCGGCATTTTTAGAGCCACACCGCGCAGACATTGAAGCGGATTTACACCCAATTGATGAGGAGGAAAATGATGATGAACCCAAATGAGCTAACGGAGCGCGAAAACTATAAATTATTAATTAGCACGATTATTCCACGACCGATTGCGTTTGTGACGACGGTAAACGAAGACGGGGTTGTGAATGCCGCACCGTTTTCATTTTTCAATATCGTATCATCCAACCCACCGATGATTAGCGTATCGGTGCAGCGTAAAGCGGGCGAGCAAAAAGATACAGCGCGTAATATCGTCACGAAGCAGCAATTCGTCGTCCATATTGTCGACGAACGCATCGTGGCAGAAGTGAACAAAACAGCGGCAAATTTAGCGCCAGATGAAAGTGAAATCGCGCTGACGAACTTCACGCTCGTCGACAGTGCCGTTGTAGACGTGCCAGCAGTTGCGGAGGCAAAAGTGCGCTTTGAATGTGAGCTCGTGCAGCACGTACCACTTGGTGGAGAAGACGGGCAATCGGGCTGTGATTTACTGATCGGTCGCGTCGTGCAATATTACGTGCAAGACGGGTTGCGCGATGAGGCAGGGCATATTGATCCGCATGAGCTAAACGCGATGAGCCGCCTAGCAGGAAATGATTATGCAAAAATTGGCGAGCTATTAACGATCGAGCGCCCACAATAAAGGAGGAATACGATGCAACACCTTTATAAACAAGGAACGAATGATTATACAATTTTATTGTTACACGGCACAGGTGGCGACGAAAATTCGCTGCTTCAACTAGCAAGCCTTGTCGATGAGCAGGCGAACGTGTTAAGCGTGCGCGGCAACGTACTTGAAAACGGCATGCCGCGATTTTTCAAACGTTTAGCAGAAGGAGTATTTGATTTTGAAGATTTAGCGCTGCGTACTGAGGAGCTGTATGCGTTTATCGGTGAGGCGAGTGAGCGTTATGCGTTTGACCGCACAAAAGTTATTGCACTCGGCTACTCAAACGGAGCAAACATTGCGGCGAACTTATTGTTTACGTACGCTGATGCATTAGCTGGTGCTGTGCTGCATCACCCGATGGTACCGCGCCGTGATGCAGACATGCCGAATTTACAAAACGTGCCGGTATTTATCGGAGCGGGAACGAACGACCCGTTATGTACGAAGGAAGAATCGGAAGAGCTAGCGGAACGTTTAATAGCAGCAGGTGCACAAGTGGACACGAGCTGGTTCCATTTCGGGCATCAGCTGACGATGGACGAGGTGCAAGCTGCAACAGCGTGGTATCAAAAGACGTTTTAATACAAAAAATCGGCTGTCGTACGAGACGAAGCCGATTTTTCTGTTTATACTGGAAGCAAATAAACAGGTCTGTTGATTAGCTATTTTTATACAGCTGAATTGCTTGAAGACGGAGATGAACGCTGCATTTTTGTGGCATGGAGCGGGTGGCGAGCCCCAGGAAAGCGAGCCACCATACGCGAAATGCCAGTTTAATGGCTAATCAACACGCTTGGCAAATAAAGAAACTAGGTGAAACAATGATTGAAGTAAGTGATAGTCAACTAAGCCGCTACGCCATCCACGTTGTCGGCAATGCAAACGAAGGAACGATGACGTTATCAAATGACGTGCTGCGCGCAACGACGCTTGAGCTAGAAGCGGCATGGACGGACGTCGCGTTTCAAAAGTTTGAGCAAATGGAGGAATACCGCTTCTTCCACGAAAGCAGTTTAACGCTGCACGACATGTATGCGTACGCGACCGAAATTTTCCGCAGCGAATCGGAATTTTTATTGCAGTCGCAGCTTATCGCGAAACATTTGCACAACGCCTCGACGCATCCGAACATTAAAGAAGGCGAGCTATTCGTCGGGCTGTTTGAAAACGTCGCTTGGGTCGATCGTGCTGTGCGCGTATTGGCGATTATGAAAATTGACGACAAGGAAACGTTCATTAACGTGTCGCAGCAAGACGGGCAACTGCACGTGAGCGACGTGGCGGGCATTAGTGTGAAGCGACCGAATAATACGGCGCTTATCGTACAGCTAGCAGAAGACGATGTGCGCGTATTCGTACGCACGCGCAAAAAGGACGAGACGCTATACTGGACGGAGCGCTTTTTGCAGGCGAAAATTGCGGACGAAAGCTACGCGAAAACGAACGAGGCGCTGAAGCTATGCAAAAAGCTCATTACGAAGGACGACACGTTTTCAAATACCGAAAAAATCGATTATTTAACGAAGACGCTTGATTATTTTTATGAATCGGAGCAGCTAAGCCCGACGAATTACGTGAATGCAGTGTTCGATGAGCCAGAAGACGTTTTGCGCGATACGGTCGTGACGATGTTAACACCGCTTGCAACACCGATTTCGTTAAGCGCGGTCGAAAAGGCAGAAAAAAGCTACAAGCGAAAAATTAAGCTGGACGAACACATTGAAATTCAAGTGACGATGAACAGTCAAGACGATGTGGCACACTTTATTGAAACGGGCATCGACGAGTCGGGGCGTAAGTATTACAAGCTATATTACAGCGAGGAATCGTAACGGCGATATTCGGCGAAGCTGCTGAAAAACTAAAAAAACGCGAAAATTCATGGTCATTACTTTTGAATTTCGCGTTTTTCTATGGAATAAAAGTCGATTCATACTAAAAATTTCGCGTGAATCGACTTTTTCAGTGCGCTCATATTCGGCAAGCCTCTTTTTTATAACGCCCCGCGCGCTGTAACGTACGCATGCAGCTGCTGAAACAATGCATCGTCGTAATCCTTTTGCCCGCGAATATATTTTTCGTATAAATTGTAATAACAAATGCGCAAATAGTCGTCGTCATGGTGCTTCGCGTACGGCTTACCGCTCGCCGCTTCGATCCCGTCAAAGTAGCGCTCCATTTTATCGAACGTGCGAATCGTATAGCCGCGGCTGCGCATTTGTGCAAGCACGCAATCTGTATACGTTTTGAGCTCTCGTTTATCGTATTCATAAATGTAATTAATGAGCACGTGCTTGTCTTCCTTCGCGAAAATGCTGTTGAGCTCACGCCACTGAGCGAGCAGCTGCGAGCGCGGTAAAAATGTGAGTATATCTACGTGCCATAAGCGCATTAGTGAAGCTCCTTCGTCATTTCAATGTGCGGAATGTTTTCCTCGATAAATTCTTCAGACGTCGCTACATAGCCAAGCTTTTCATAAAACGGCTTCGCGTGCATTTGGGCATGAAGCTTTAGCGTGTTATAGCCTTTATCGCGTGCTAGCTGCTCGATTGTTTCCATAATGATGTTACCGACACCTTGCCCACGCGCAGATTTTGCGACGCATACACGCTCCACTTTGCCCGCACCGTTTTTCATGCGGAAGCGCCCGGTGCCAACTGCTTCGTCACTGTTTAGTACAAGTATGTGCGTCGTTCCTTCACCAAGTGTATCGTACGCATCAATTTCTACTTCAGCTGGCACATTTTGCTCATGTACGAATACCGTCGTTCTCAGTGTAAGTGCTTGCTCAAGCTGTGTCTTTGTTGTAATTTCAATCGCTTTCATATGATCGCTCCTTTTTTCTTCTTATTGTAAAGCATTCATCATTCGTTTAAAAGAAATGTGCCACGTGACGATATTAACGGTAAAGGGGGCGTTCGTATCGTTTACACAGAGCAGTTAATCGAAGCAATACAAGCTTGGAGTAAGCAAGTAAATCATGACGTCGTAAAGGTGAACGCGATCGTCGGTTATTTAGCGATGACGATCGGTGGCGATATTTTTGCGCAAAATCCGTATGATGAGCTGATGAACCGCGTCGAGCGTCTCGTCGTATATGAGCGTGTGCGTGAAGAATTTTTAGTAGAAAGCTTGCTTATCGCCTTTACACATCGCATCGAGCAGTTAATTGACGGACATGCAGCACATCAAGCGCGGCTACAAGCACAGCTAGATGATGATACGCAGCAGTCATTTCACGCACATGCACGTACAGAGCTCGCCCGTTTAACGAGTGAGCAGCCAGCAATGCAAGCGCAAAAAACGATTTGGACAGCCGTATGCCAAGAGTACTTTGACGACGTTGCCCGCGTCGAGCTGCGCTTTAAACAGCTCGCGATGCTTCAGCCAGAAAACGAGGCGTATTATGAGCGCGCCATCGAGCAGCTAAAAAGCGGTAGTAACATACGCCATAAATAAGCTATACTAAATGAAGGAAGTAGGTGAACAATATGAAATGCAAATGGTTTATCGGTGCAATCGTCATCGCAGCGCTCGGCTTACTTGATTTAAAATGTAAAGGCACAGTGTACAAGCTATTACCAGAAGATGTGCAACAGCAAGTCGATCACTATTTACAGTAACGTCTCATGCATTTGAGGCGTTTTTTCTGTGCCAAACAAGCTATAATGAACAGTGTATCGGAAAAGGAGAGGGCGCATACATGATTACAGTTGCGCACGTATCGAAGCAATTTGCATCATTTGCGGCGTTACGTGATGTATCGTTATATATTGAAAAGGGCGCGATTCATGGCATTGTCGGTGCAAGCGGTGCAGGGAAGTCGACATTGTTGCGCATGATGAACTTGCTGGAGCGTCCGACGAGCGGTGACGTGCACGTAAATGGCGTCTGCTTAAGCGCCGCATCACCAAAAGCGTTGCGCGAAGCACGAAAATCAATCGGCATGATTTTTCAGCACTTTCATTTAGTGAGCAACAAAACGGTGTACGACAACATCGCCGTAGCACTACAGCTTGCGCGCATTCCGAAAAAGGAACATGCTGCACGCGTGCAAGAAGTGCTGCAATACGTCGGGCTTGAAGCGTACAAGGAGCAATACCCTGCGACGTTAAGCGGTGGGCAAAAGCAGCGCGTCGCCATTGCACGAGCACTTGTGACGAAGCCGAGCATATTGCTGTGCGATGAGCCGACGTCAGCGCTTGACCCGAACACGACGCTCGACATATTGCGCGTCCTTCAGCAAATTCATGCGGACTTTGGCGTCACGCTCGTCATCGTTAGCCACGAGCTGTCAGTCATTCAGCAAATTTGCACGAGCGCAACCGTCTTACAAGCAGGCGAAATTTACGACACGCTTACACTTGTGCCAACAGGTGTCCGAAGCGGCGAGCAAACAGCCGAAAGCTTCGTGCGTGCGTTAACAGGTGGTGATGCACATGCCTGATGTACTCGTGCAATACGAAGCGGAAATACTTCGCGCCATTTTGGAGACGCTGTACATGGTCGGTGCATCGATTGCAGCAGCGGTCATCGTCGGTTTACCAATTGGCACGCTGCTGTTTATGACGCAAAAGCATAAGCCGCTTGAGCAGCCGATTGTGTATCACGCGCTAAACTTCGTCGTCAACGTCGTGCGCTCGTTTCCATTTTTATTGCTCGTCGTCTTTTGCATTCCGTTAACGCGGCTCATCGTCGGCACCGCGATTGGTACGACAGCCGCGATCGTGCCACTCGCCATTATTGCAATTGCGCATTACGCACGGCTCGTCGAACAATCGCTACTCGACGTGCCACCAGGAATTATTGAAGCGGCGCAAGCGATGGGCGCATCAACGTACGAGCTCACGACGAAATTTTTATTTGTCGAAGCGCGCTCGACACTCATTCTTAGTTTAACGACGTCGATTGTTAGCTTCATTTCGTATTCAACGATTATGGGCGTCGTCGGTGGTGGTGGAATTGGAGACTTTGCGATTCGCTACGGCTACCAACAGTTTAAAACCGATTTAATGCTTTACATGATCATCATTATGATTGTGCTCGTGCAAGCGATTCAGCTGCTTGGCACATTCATCGCACGTTCACTCGACAAACGATAAAGGGGATATTACATATGAAAAAACGATTTTTAACAGTAGGGCTTGCGACGTTATTGCTTGCGGCATGCAGCGACGAACAGGCAACGACGAACGAAACGCCAGAAGCGACGACGTTAAAAGTAGCGTCACTCATTCCGCCGATGACTGAAATTTTAGAGCTTGTGGAGCCGACGCTTGAAGCAGAAGGAATTAATTTGGAAATCGTCGTGCTTGGCGATAACGTACAGCCAAACGCGGCGCTTGCAGCAAACGAAGTGGACGCAAACTTTTTCCAACATAAGCCGTACATGGAAGAATACAACCGCAACAACGACGCAAACTTAGTGCCGATTGAGGAGATTTATTTTGCAAACTACGGCGTGTACGCAAAAAACGTTGACACAATCGATGCATTGCCAGACGGTGCGACAGTGGCGATTGCAAACGACGTATCAAACATCGATCGTTCGCTTGCACTACTTGCACAGCATAACGTCATTACACTTGGTGACAAAAAGGACGTGTACTACACAGAGGCTGATATTACCGCTAATCCGAAAAATCTTCAGTTTGAAGCGGTCGATTTATTAATGCTTGCGCGTATGTACGACGATGCGGATGCGGTTGTCATGACGCCAGCATATGCATCACCACTTGGCTTAACACCAAAAAGCGATGCGCTGTTAACTGAAGGTATCGATAACGACTTTGCGATTACGCTTGTTGCGCGCGACGATAATAAGGACGACGGGGCAATTGAAGCGCTAGCAGAGGCGATGACGAGCGATGCGGTGCGCGAATTTTTAAAAACGAATTACGATGAAACAGCAATCGCTGCGTTTTAACAATTAAAAAATGAAGCTGTGCTACACGTTGAAACGAACGAGTAGCGCAGCTTTTTTTCGTGCGAATATGAAGGTAAAACGCACGTACGCTGCTTCTTTTTGTATAGAGCGTACACGAAATCGCATACGTACATCTGTTGAATGTTGAACATGTTCAGCTGTGCCAATTTTACATCATCGAAAACGTGGAAAAGCGATTGTATTTTTATTCATGAGAGCAATAAAAATAAATATTAAAATTATTTTGGAATAAAAAGAGCGAAATGATAGAACATTTTTATACAAAAACAAAAAATAAGCAGAAATATCGTTCGTTGCCGCGTTGAGAATGTTTTGCAATCGATGCCGTACAGTCCAACATTCGTAAACGCGATATCTTTTTTAAAAGGTGATAAGCAAAACTTATCAAGAAAGATAATATTAAAGTAATTTACTTATGTATAAAAGTAAGCTATCATTGGTGGTGGAGAAAAGCAGTACTAACTTGCCTTTCAGTTTAACTATATATTAGGGGGATTATGAACATGGCTAACTTACACAACAGCCGCGCGCAATTCGAAGTTAACGGCAAAACGTATAACTACTATCGTTTAGCTGCACTTGAAGAAGCGGGTATCGCAAAAGTATCAAACTTACCATATTCAATCAAAGTATTATTAGAATCAGTTTTACGTCAATATGACAACTACGTGATCAAAGAAGAGCACGTAAACGAATTAGCTAAATTCGGTTCTCACAACCCAGAAGCTGAAGTACCATTCAAGCCTTCACGCGTTGTATTACAAGACTTCACTGGTGTACCAGTAGTAGTAGACTTAGCTTCTTTACGTTCTGCAATGAAAGAAATGGGCGGTAACCCAGACAAAATCAACCCAGCTATCCCAGTTGATTTAGTAATCGACCACTCTGTAGTAGTAGACAAATACGGTAACGCAAACGCATTAAACGCTAACATGGACCTTGAGTTCGAGCGTAACGCTGAACGTTATAACTTCTTAAAATGGGCTCAAACTGCTTATGATAACTTCCGCGCTGTACCACCAGCAACTGGTATCGTACACCAAGTTAACTTAGAGTACTTAGCTCCAATCGTTCACGTTAACGAAACAGCTGACGGTTTAGTAGCATTCCCAGACTCAGTAGTTGGTACTGACTCACACACAACAATGATCAACGGTATCGGTGTTCTAGGTTGGGGTGTTGGTGGTATCGAAGCTGAAGCTGGTATGTTAGGTCAACCATCTTACTTCCCAATTCCTGATGTAATCGGTGTTAAATTAGTTGGCGAATTACCAAACGGTACGACTGCAACTGACTTAGCATTAAAAGTTACTCAAGTATTACGTGCTCGTGGCGTAGTAAACAAATTTGTAGAGTTCTTCGGTCCTGGTGTACAACAATTACCATTAGCTGACCGTGCTACAATTTCTAACATGGCTCCAGAATACGGTGCTACTTGTGGTTTCTTCGCAATCGACGAAGAATCAGTTAACTACATGCGTTTAACTGGTCGTGACGAAGAGCACATCGCTGTTGTAGAAGCTTACTTAAAAGCTAACGGCATGTGGTTCGATCCATCATTAGAGCCAGTTTACACTGACGTATTAGAAATCAACCTTTCAGATATCGAAGCAAACCTTTCTGGTCCTAAGCGTCCACAAGATTTAATTCCTTTAACTGAAATGAAAAAAGTTTACCGTGATTCTGTAGTAGCTCCTCAAGGTACTCAAGGTTTCGGTTTAACTGAAGCTGAATTCGACAAAACTTCTACAGCGGAATTCGCTGAAGGCGCTGTTGAAATTCCAGCAGGTGCTGTAGCAATCGCTGCAATCACTTCTTGTACAAACACATCTAACCCATACGTATTATTAGCTGCAGGTCTTGTTGCTAAAAAAGCGGTTGAGTTAGGTATTAAACCAGCGAAATGGGTTAAAACTTCTTTAGCTCCAGGTTCTAAAGTAGTAACAGGTTACTTAGAAGCTGCTGGCTTAGACAAATACTTCGATGCAATCGGATTCAACACAGTTGGTTACGGTTGTACAACATGTATCGGTAACTCTGGTCCATTATTACCAGAAATCGAAGACGCTATTAAACGTAACGACTTATTCGTAACATCTGTATTATCAGGTAACCGTAACTTCGAAGGTCGTGTACACCCATTAGTAAAAGCTAACTTCTTAGCTTCACCACCATTAGTTGTTGCTTACGCTTTAGCTGGTACTGTTGATATCGATCTTAAAACAGATGCGATCGCACAAACTCCAGACGGTAAAGATGTATTCTTCGCTGACATCTGGCCAACAACTGAAGAAGTTAACGAAGTATTAAACGCAGTAGTTACTCGTGAATTATTCCAAAAAGAATATGAAACAGTATTCACTGCTAACGAAAAATGGAAT
Source organism: Caryophanon latum (assembly GCF_001700325.1). Classification (GTDB taxonomy): domain Bacteria; phylum Bacillota; class Bacilli; order Bacillales_A; family Planococcaceae; genus Caryophanon; species Caryophanon latum. The sequence continues at coordinate 74,605 of NZ_MATO01000034.1, read as the reverse complement.
GCAATTGAAACTTCAACTGAATCTCTTTACACATTCGATGAAAAATCAACTTACATCCAAAACCCACCATTCTTCACTGGTCTTTCTAAAGATCCAGAGCCAATTAAAACGCTTGCAGGAATGCGCGTAATGGCGAAGTTCGGTGACTCAATTACAACTGACCACATTTCTCCAGCAGGTTCAATCGGTAAAGATACACCAGCTGCGAAATACTTAATCGAAAATGGCGTTGCAATTCGCGACTTCAACTCTTACGGATCTCGTCGTGGTAACCACGAAGTAATGATGCGCGGTACATTCGCTAACATCCGTATCCGTAACCAAATCGCTCCAGGTACAGAAGGTGGATTCACTACTTACTGGCCAACAGGCGAAGTTGAATACATTTACGATGCATGCATGAAGTACCAAGAAGCAGGCACTGGCTTAGTAGTATTAGCTGGTAACGACTACGGTATGGGTTCATCTCGTGACTGGGCTGCTAAAGGTACATTCTTACTAGGCGTTAAAACTGTAATCGCACAATCTTATGAGCGTATTCACCGTTCTAACTTAGTGATGATGGGTGTATTACCATTACAATATGTAGATGGTCAATCAGCAGAATCATTAGGCTTAAAAGGTGACGAAATCATCGACGTTAACTTAACTGACGATGTAAAACCACGCGACATCTTAACTGTTACTGCAACTTCTCCAGAAGGTAAAGTAACTGAGTTCAAAGCGTTAGCTCGTTTCGATTCAGAAGTAGAAGTAGACTACTACCGTCACGGTGGTATTTTACAAATGGTATTACGTGCGAAAGCTTTAGAAGCTTAATTCGTAAAGCCGAACAAGCTATAGGCAAATGCCTATAGCTTGTTTTTTTGTTTCCATATAGTCAAATAGGCGTCGCTAAGCGTCTTATAAATCCAAATCAATATAGATTAGATGGTGAAATGTATTTTCGGATTTTGTTAGTCGGCTCTAGACATCGAGGTGCATTTTTCACGAGCGTGGCGTATGTAATATCACGTTTATGCGATTACTCGTCGCACAGAACATTTTTCTTTTCTCGCTGGCGTCCGCATCTTGTTTCGAGATTCGTTCGCATGATACATTTCAATACTGCTCGATATATGTACTAAATTGTGAATACATTTGCTAGGACAATACTCATTTTGAACATTGTTTGAATTTTTTTCAATATCACGTTCTTTTTCCTACTAATCGCTTAATAGTTGTTTACATATAGGGCTAAAATCGTGATAATAGAGAACGGAAACACTTAATAGATTATACAATTACAAATTTATGTCATACAAATATATTTGTATGGTAGGAGGAAATTATTAATGAATCGTTCAATTTTTATAAAAGCAACAGCGGCAACAGCTGTATTAGCAGCAGTAGCAGCGCCAGTGCAAGCAGCAGATCAAGTAACATTTACAGACGTAAAAGAATCGTATACACATGCAGCAGCTGTTTATGAATTAGCAGAAGCAGGCATTATTTCAGGCTTTGGTGACGGTACATTCGGTCCTGGCCAAGACGTAACACGCGGACAAGTAGCAAAAATTATTGCGAACGCATTAGATTTAGATACGACAAACGTAGTAGACCCAGCGTTTACAGATGTGCCAGCAACGAACCAATATTACGGTGCAGTAGCAGCATTAAAAGCAGCAGGTATTATTTCAGGTTACGGTGACAATACATACGGTGTTGGCGATGCAGTAACACGTGGACAAATGGCGAAAATTTTAGCAACGGCATTTGACTTAACAGCAACAGGTGAAGCGGTGAACTTCACAGACGTAACGGCAACGAACCAATATAAAGAAGCGATCGATGCACTTTCAAGCAATGACGTAGCAGTTGGCTTTGAAGATGGCACATACGGCGTAGCGAAAAACGTAACACGCGGTCAGCTTGCATCATTCATTTCACGTGCGATGAAAGTAGAAGCGGTAGAAGAAGCACCAACAGTTGAAGAACCAACGACACCAGAAGTACCCGTAACACCAGAAGTGCCAGAAGAAACACCGGGCACAGAAGGAGAAGTAGCACCAGAAACGCCAGAAGAAACACCTGGTACAGAAGGAGAAGTAGCACCAGAAATGCCAGAAGAAACACCGGGTACAGAAGGAGAAGTAGCACCTGAAGCGCCAGAAGAAACACCAGAAGCAGCTGCATTTAACTTAACGGTTATGCACCAAAATGATATTCACGCAAACTTAGATAACATGCCAAAAACAGTAACAGCTGTTGAATCTGTGCGCGCTGAAAACGAAAACGCATTATTATTAAACGCAGGTGACTCGTTCAGTGGTACGTTATACTTCACTGAGTTTGAAGGGCAAGCGGATATCGCGATGTTAAACTTACTTGGCGTTGATGCGTTCACATTAGGTAACCATGAATTTGACTTAGGTGCATCTGAAAACGGTCACCAAGCGTTAGTGAACTTCATTAAAGCAGCGAACTTCCCAGTGTTAACGGCGAACATCGATTTCTCAAAAGATGCGAAATTTGACGGCTTATTTACAGATGGCGTAACAGAAAATGCAGAGAACGGTGAAATTTATAGCGCAATCGTAAAAGAAGTAGATGGCGAGAAAGTAGGTATTTTCGGCTTAACGACAGCGGAAACAGCAGACATTTCAAGCCCAGGCTCAATTGCGTTTGAAAACTACATCGAAGAAGCGCAAAAAGCAGTCGATGCATTAGAAGAGCAAGGCATTAATAAAATTATCGCATTAACGCACTTAGGTTATGACGATAACGCAACAGTGGATAATGATTTAGAGCTTGCAAAACACGTGGACGGCATCGACTTAATCGTTGGTGGTCACTCACATACACAATTAGATGAAGCGACAGTGATCGACACGAATGCAGCAGGCGAAGCGAAAGATGCAACGATCATTACGCAAGCTTACCAATACAATGAATTTTTAGGTACAGTGAACGTAGCGTTTGACGAAAACGGTGCTGTCATTGTTGAAGAAACATCTTCTGAACTGTTAAAAATTGCAGATTTCGAAGCGAACGAAGAAGCAGCGGCGATTTTAGCACCGTTTGCGGCGAAAATTGAAGAAATGCGCACGACATCAATCGGCGTAGAAACAACAGAAGCGTTAACGAACCCACGTTCATCAGATGAAGGGAACGAAGCAGGCATTTCAGTACGTAATAGCGAAACAGCGTTAGGTAACTACATTACAGAAGGGATGCTACAACGTGCTCAGCAATTAAATCAAAACGTTGTGATGGCATTCCAAAACGGTGGTGGTATCCGTGCTTCAATCGACGCGGGTGACGTAACAGTTGGTGAAGTGTTAACAGTATTACCATACGGCAACACGTTAGCGACGATGGACGTAACGGGCGAAGAGTTAAAGCTTGCATTCGAGCATAGCTTCAAAGAATACCCGAAAGAATCAGGTGGTTTTTTACACGTAGCGGGTGCACGCGTAACAGCAGATCCGGCACAGCCAGTTGGTGAGCGCATCGTATCAATCGAGTACAAAAATGCAGAGGGCGAATACGTAGCGATTACTGCTGAAGAAACGTATACAGTTGCAACGAACGCATTTACAGCTAAAGGTGGGGACGGCTTCGATATGTTCGCAACAGCATACGCAGAAGGTCGCGTAACGGATTTAGGTTTATCAGATTGGGAAAACTTCCGTGACTACTTACAGCAACAAACAGAAATTACGAACACACCAAAAGGCACAATCATTTTAAAGTAATGCATAACATAAACCCGTTTGAGGCATATTCGCTTCAAACGGGTTTTTTTGTAGTGAAATGGATGTGTTTGAGCAACTAAGCTGAAATGAAAGCTGTATATCAGTGGCATTTCCCGTGTCGCCACGGTTGAGGAAAAGCTCGTGCCTGCCGCGATGTAGGAGTGGTGCAGAGGCTTGAGGAAAGTAGTGAACGCCACGTCACCTTCAGAACAAACATCGTGTTTGCCCCTGAGCCCGAGGAACGCGAGCTGTCAGTTGAATGGCTAATGAACACGCTTGCCGCAATATAATATTAGAGAATAATATTGTATATTACTTCATAGTTCGTAATAATAAGAATAATGGGTGAAAACTTTTACAGAGCCTTTAAAGCATCTTTATATTCATTTGCTATGGTGAAAAGAGGTTGCATCACTCAATTCAAAATATGTAGGGGGTAGACAAGTGAAAAAACATCATCAATTGTTAACGGCGACATTTGCAGCTACGATTTTAGCGACAGCACCGATGCAAGTAACGACTGAGGCAGCTGTCGTCTTTCCAGATGTAAAGGCAAATAGCACGCATTTCGGTCCAGTTCATGCGCTTGCACAGGCAGGCATCGTATCGGGTTTTCCAGACGGTACATACCGACCGAGTGTAGCGGTAACGCGAGGACAAGCGGCGAAAATTTTAGCGGGCGTGCTACAGCTGAACACGCAAAATGTACAAAACCTACAATATACAGACGTAGCAACAACGAATGAATATTACGGTGCGATTGCAGCATTAACAGAAGCGGGCATTATTTCAGGCTTTGAAGATGGTACGTATCGCCCGAATGCGACGATTACGCGTGGGCATATGGCAAAAATGATTGTCGAAGGGCTGCGTTTACAATCGATAGGCGGGGAATCGAGCTTTACGGACGTGCCGGCGACGCATCAATATAAGGCGTATGTCGATGCATTGTTTGCGTACGGTATTACGAAAGGACAGCCAGATGGTTCGGCGACGTTTGGCGTGAACAATATGGTAACGCGCGGACAGCTTGCGACGTTTATTGCACGTGCAAAAGAGGCGATGGAGCAGCCACAACCAGAGCCGGAATCGTTTAGCTTAACGGTGCTTCATCAAAATGATCTTCATGCGAACTTAAACAATATTGCGCGTACGGTGACGGCTGTTAACGAGGAGCGTGCACAAAATGATAATACGCTGTTATTAAACGCAGGGGACGTATTTAGCGGCACGCTTTATTTTACCGAATATCGCGGGCAAGCGGATGTGACGTTTTTAAATATGATGGGCGTTGATGCGTTTACGTTCGGGAATCATGAGTTTGATTTAGGCTCGTCGTCTGATGGGCATCAAGCGTTAGCGGAGTTGATCGACAGTGCGCAATTTCCGATTGTAAGCAGCAACGTCGATTTCTCAAAGGACGAGGCGCTTGCGGATTTCCAAACGCGTACGATTTCCGATAATCCACAGGACGGTCGTGTATACGATGCGATCATTAAAACGATTGACGGTGAAAAAGTCGGAATTTTCGGATTAACGACAGCTGAAACAGTGGATATTTCAAGCCCAGGCTCTGTTGCGTTTGAAAATTATTTGCAAAAAGCAGAGGCGACGGTGAAGGCACTACAAGCACAAGGCATTAATAAAATTATTGCGCTGACGCATATTGGCTACGATGACAATCCAGCAGTAGATAACGATCAACAGTTGGCGATGCGCGTTGATGGCATCGATGTAATCGTCGGAGGACATTCGCATACGCAGCTTGATGAACCGGTAGTCATTGACGAGGACGAAGCGGGCGACGAAAAAGAGCCGACTGTAATTGTGCAAGCGTACCAATACAACGAATATTTAGGGAAGCTTAACGTATCGTTTGATGAAGACGGCGTTGTCGATACAGTGGCGGGCGAGCTGTTAGCGATTGCTGAGTACGACGAAGATGAAGAGGCGAAAGAAGCGCTTGCTGTATTTAAAGAGCGCATCGATGAAATTCAACAGCAACAAATTGGTGCAACGGCAACAGCAGCGTTTGTTAATCCGCGTACGTCCGATAGCGGTAATACAGCAGGAACGTCGGTGCGAAATAGCGAAACAGCGCTCGGCAACTTAATTACGGCTGGCATGCTTCAAAAGGCGAAGCAATTTGCGCCGAACGTTGTGATGGCACTGCAAAATGGTGGTGGTATTCGTCAACCGATTGATGCAGGGCCGATTACAGTCGGAGAAGTAATTAACGTGCTGCCGTTTGGGAATACGCTTGCGACGATGCAAGTAACAGGGGCAGAGTTGAAGGAAGCGTTTGAGCATAGCTTGAAGGAATACCCGAAAGAATCAGGTGGCTTTTTGCACGTAGCGGGTGGACGTATGACGGTTGATGTAGAAAAGCCAGTCGGAAGTCGCGTGCAAAAAATCGAGTATAACAATAACGGCACGTGGGTAGAAGTGCAGCCGAGCTCGACGTATACGATTGCGACGAATGCGTTTACGGCAAAAGGTGGAGACGGCTTTACGATGTTTGCAAAAGCGTATGAGGAAGGTCGCGTAACCGATTTAGGGTTATCGGACTGGGAGACGTTTGCGGAATATGTAGCGGCGCAAAAGACGGTGACGCCGACGTTGTACAATTATTATACGAAGCCACAGACGCAGCCAACACCAGTGCCAGTTCCACCCGTTACAGGTGGCGGTGGAGGGAATACGACACCACCAACGCCGACTGCAAAAGCGCTTGACGTGACGATCATGCACCAAAATGATACGCACGCACGACTCGATGCGGTAGCGAAAACGGTAACGACGGTGAAAGAAGTGCGCGCGGCGAAGAAAAATACGTTGCTATTACATGCAGGGGACGTCTTTAGCGGCACGTTGTATTTCAATGAATTTTACGGGCAGGCAGACGTGGCGTTTATGAATTTAATGGGCGTTGATGCGTTCGTGCTCGGAAACCATGAGTTTGACTTAGGCTCCTCGGCAACGGGGCATAAAGGGCTTGCGGACTTTTTAAAGGCGGCGAAATTTCCGACTGTTGCAGCAAACGTTGATGCATCAAAAGATGAGCATATCGCACCGCTTCAGTCACGCACAGTAAGCGCATCGCCGACAGATGGACGTATTTACGATGCGGTCATTCAAACAATCGGCAGCGAGAAAGTTGGCATTTTCGGCTTAACGACGGCGGAAACAGCAAACATTTCAAGCCCAGGATCGATTGCATTTGAAAACTACATCGAAGCGGCGAAAGCGACCGTGAAGAAGCTACAAGCACAAGGTGTGAACAAAATTATTGCGCTGACGCATATTGGCTACGATGACAATGCGAGCGTCGATAATGACCAGCAGCTCGCAAAGCTTGTCGCGGGCATCGATATTATCGTCGGTGGGCATACGCATACGCAGTTGGATGTGCCCGTTGCGGTGGCGGCTGAACATGATGCAGACGATGAGCCGACCATTATCGTGCAGGCGTATCAGCATAACGACTTTTTAGGCACGCTCGATGTGTCATTTGATGCAAAAGGTGTTATTACGAAGCATGACGGTCAGTTGCTGCCAATTGCCGAGCGCGCAGAAGATGAACAAGCGAAGGCGCTCCTTGAATCGTATCAAACACGCGTGAACGAAATTGCGAACGAGCCGATCGGAGTGACGCTTGCGAATGCGTTACCGAACCCGCGCTTATCGGACCCATCGCCTGAATCGGTACGCGCGAATGAAACGATTTTAGGGAACTTAATTACAGAAGGCATGCTGTTAAAGGCGCAATCGCTGAATCCAAATGTCGTGCTAGCATTCCAAAACGGTGGTGGTATTCGTCAACCGATTGATGCAGGCGAAGTAACGGTCGGTGAAGTCATTAGCGTGCTACCGTTTGGCAATACGCTTGCGTTTGCACAAGTAACCGGCACGGAGCTATATAAAACGTTTGAGCATGCATTAAAAGAAGTGCCGAAAGAGTCAGGAGGCTTCTTGCATGTTGCAGGTGGACGCGTGACGTACGATGCATCGAAGCCAGCCGGAAGCCGCGTCGTATCGATTGAGACGCTTGTAGACGGTGAATATGAGTTGCTACCAAATGGCGACGAAACATACATCGTAGCGACGAATGCATTTACGGCAAAAGGTGGAGACGGCTTTACCGATTTAGGTAATGTGTATGCGGACGGACGCGTGCAAGACCTCGGCTTATCGGATTGGGAAAACTTCCGCGATTACTTAGTACGCGAGAAAGACCGCATTCCGACTGAAGTACGTGGCACATTAGTTTCGGTAAAAGTCGTGACAGCAGAACAGCTCGCACAGCTTGGTGACTATAGCGGCGACGTCATTATTGAAGATACAGCGGCGGCTCTTGCGCAAATTGATGGGCTAACAGTTGATGGCAATGTGACGATTCGTACGACGACAGCAGGCAGCATGACGATCAATAACGCAACAATTAGCGGCGATTTGAATATTACAGCAGTTGACGGTGAAGTGACGTTAAACAACGTGGAAGTAGCAGGCGACACAATTCGATAATACGCTGTGCAATCCGTGCTTCGTCGCGGTTTGCATACAATAAAGGAGCTTGATCAGCATGGCGAACAACAGATGGCGCGTCGCAACAGCAGGCGCACTCGTATTGACGACCGTAACACCAGCAATGATTGCACAAGGCGCGACGATGTATATGGACGACGTAGTTATTTCGGAATATGTAGAAGGTTCAAGCAACAATAAAGCGCTTGAAATTTATAACGGCACAGGTGCGACGATTGATTTAAGCGCGTATACGATTGAGCTGTATGCGAATGAAAGGACGACGCCTGGCAATACGTTGTCGTTAAGCGGTACGTTAGCGCACGGTGAGACAAAAGTGTTTGTGCATGCAAGTGCAAACGATGTATTAAAGCCGCTCGGTGAAGTGGCATCGATTACGAACTTTAACGGCGACGATACGATTGTATTAAAAAAAGGTGATGCGATAATCGATTCGCTCGGTAAAATTGCCGCACAAGTCGATTATGCAAAAGATGTCACGTACGTGCGCAACGCCGACAATTTCGAGCGCGACACAGATCCGAACGATGCGGTTGATTTATCGGGCTGGACGAGCTACCCGACCGATACGTTTACCGATTTAGGCAAGCATGAGGCACATCACGGGCGCGACTTAGCGGAAGGCTCCGTATCGATTGCCGATGCGCTTGCGGCGGAAACCGATGCGTCGGTGCAAACGGAAGGGACGCTCATCGGCTTTACGAAAAATAGCGCGCACATTTACGACGGGGACAAAGCGATTACAATTTACCCAAAAAGTGCGCTCGCAGACGTTGCAGTTGGCTCGCACGTCGTCGTAGCAGGAAAGCGCGCAACGTTTAACGGCTTGCCACAGCTCTCAGGCGCGGAATTGATTCAATCAGAAGCGGGCGTAACGGTGAAGCCGAAAATCGTTGAGCTAACTGCGATCGGTGCGGACGTACTCGGGCAGCTCGTGACGATTGAAAACGTGACGATTGCAGAAGGTGCGACCGACGCAAACAAGGCGATTGACGGTGTGGACAATGTCGTCGTGCGCGATGAAATGAGCGTCGGCGTCACAGCAGGCACGACGTACGACAGCATGACAGGCATCGTCATCGTCTATAACGGTACGTATCAGCTCGTGCCACGCAGTAGCGAGGATATCGTTGCGAACGTGCCGCCACCAGTGCTCGAGACGATTACGATTGCACAAGCGCGCGAACAAAAGTCCGGCACGGCCCAAATTAAAGGGGTTGTGACAGCGGTCATCGGGCAAACAGTGCACATTCAAGACGACACAGCAGGCATCGTATTGTACGGCACACTACCGTTTACACCGACTGTAGGGCAGCAAGTCGAAGTGAGCGGCAACATTATCGAATATCGCAACTTGCTAGAGATGGACAGCATTAAGCTTGTGAACGACGGTGGCATGACGACTGTGCCAGCACCGAAAGTTGTTGACGCACTAGACGAATCGGTAGAAGGGCAGCTCGTTGAAATTCAAAACGTCGTCGTCGGTGAAGGAAGCAGTGGGAACTTTAACGCAATGATTGGCGACAAGGCGGTTGTTGTACGTGACTCAACGCAAGCAGGCATTGCAGCGAACAAAACGTACGACCGCATTATCGGTGTCGTGCAACAATATAACGACGCGTACCAAGTGATGCCGCGCAGTCGTGCTGACGTCATTGAAGATGCGTCGGTCGTGCAGCAAGTTGCAGCGTCTGCAAGCGGCTTAGTCACAAAAGGAACGGCTGTCACGCTTTCGACAACGACAGAAGGGGCAACGATTTATTACACAATCGATGGATCAGAGCCGACGACCGCGAGCACGCCATTTACAGCGCCGATTGTCGTCAATGACAACATGATGATTCGTGCGATTGCGGTGAAGGAAGGCTTGAGTGCGTCAGCGGTGAGCGACTTTACGTACGATGTGTTTGACGGGGCGCTTCAAATTCACCACATTCAAGGGCAGTCGCATACGTCACCGATGAAAGGACAGCAAGTGACGAACATCGAAGGCGTTGTAACGTATACGTTTAAAATCGGGAGCAGCCATTATGCGGTCATGCAAACACCTGACGACAAAGCGGACGACAACGTGAACACAGCGGAAGGGATTTTCGTTTATTTAGGCAACAATGTGCGCGGTGTGAAAGTAGGTGACCATTTACGCGTATCCGGTATCGTCGATGAATATAAAATCGAAGGCAATGAAGGCGATTTATTGTCGACGCAAATTAACGCAAGCAACGGTACAGTTGAAATAGTCGCAAGCGATGTCACGTTGCCAGCACCTGTTGCGGTAACGGAAGACAGCTTGCCACGCGACGTCATTGATAACGATAATTTTGCGAAATTTGACCCCGACGAAGATGCGATTGATTATTGGGAAAGCTTAGAAGGAATGCGCGTATCGTTTAGCGGCGTGAAGGCGACAGCACCGCAAGCGTACGGCGATATTTCGGGCGTGCTCGATACGCGTGTAACCGATACGGCAAACGGCGGCGTGCTCATTACAGCGAGCGATTACAACGCAGACCGCATTCATATAAAGGCGTTTAAAGCAAATGGCAACGCGGCGACCGATTTTGACGTTGCAACAGGGGATACGTTTAAAGGCGAGCTACCGCTAATTGGCATTGTCGGCTACGGCTTCTCGAACTACAAAGTGTATATGGACGAAGCGGATTTACGTGCTGTGTACAAATCAGGCGGCATCACACCGGAGAAGACGACGATTGTAAAGGACAACAACAAGCTGACGATTGCGAACTACAACATCGAAAACTTCTCAGCAAATGCGTCTGAAACGTCTGATGCGAAAGTGAAGCTCATTGCTGAAAGCTTCGTGAACAATATGGAATCACCAGACATTATTGGCATCGTGGAAATGCAAGATAACGACGGGGAGACGGCGAGCAATTCGGCAGCGGCAAACGAAAGTTACGCGCGTCTCATTGCGGCGATCGAAGCAGCAGGTGGACCGACATATGAATACGTCAACATCGACCCTGTATACAATCAAGACGGCGGCGCACCAGGAGCGAACATTCGCCCAGGTTTCTTATACAACTCTGAGCGCGTGACGTTGAAGGAAGGAACAGCAGGCGACGCGACGACAGCGGTTACGTATAAAGACGGCGAGCTATCGCACAATCCAGGGCTTGTCAATCCGACTGACCCGGCGTTTACCGCAAGTCGAAAGCCCATTGCGGCACAGTTTACGTTTAATGGAGAAGACGTGCTCGTAATCGGCAACCATTTCAATTCAAAAAGCGGTGATACGGCGCTGTTTAGTGGAACGCAGCCGCCAAACTTAGTGAGCGAGGCGCAGCGCATTGAAATTGCGAAACAGCTTGCTACGTTTGTGCAATCGGTGCAAGCGGACAATCCGAAAGCAAATATCGTCGCACTCGGTGACTTTAACGACTTTGAGTTTTCGGCGCCGCTTCAAGTGCTAGAAAAAGCAGGGCTTGTCAATATGATCAACGAGCTGCCACGTGCGGATCGTTACACGTATACGTATCAAGGTAACTCGCAAGTGCTTGACCACATTTTCGTGTCGGAGCATTTACGCAGTACAGCAAGCGTCGATGCATTACACATTAATGCTGATTATTCAAGCGTTTCTGGCAAGCGTGCGAGCGATCACGATCCGGTCATCGTACAGCTTGATTTACAAAACATCGTAAATATGCCGAAGCTAACACCATTTACACTAAACGGCAAGCAAACAGGCAAGCTCATCATTACGAAGCCGAACCAGCACGTACATGTGAGCGACGGCTTTACGATTAAACATGGCATCGTCGTCAAAGGCAACAAAGACGGCATGCACGTACGATTGACAGGGGCGTTGTCTACACAAACGATTACGCTTGAGGCGAAGTTCGATGCGCCGTTCGTTGTCGACTTTGCGAACGCCGCTGTAAAAGACGTAATCATTACAGGGGCTTATGCTGAGCGTGTAGAGCTACTGCGTCATAACAATGTTGTAAATGTACAGCGATAAGGAAGTAAACAGCATTCGGAATTAGTATGTTTCGAATGCTGTTTTTATTTTTTTGGCTCTTCACCATAACTTGGGGTTGCTTTTCACGTCGAGGCAGGTTTTCCGCGGACGCGGCTCAAGCAACTTTTATACGTCAACCCCAGCTTACAGTGATGAACCATTTTTTGGAAGGGATTTAGGTGGATGAAAAAACATTTACTTTTCGGTTGTATAGTCTTTTAGGCAGAACGATTTATCAAATGTACTATTAAACGATATATTCGTGCCATTTGGAGTATAGTATTGGTTATTTTTATATCGTATGACGCATTTTTGTAAATGGGTCGTTTTGTTCCTCAATTTTTCGTAGTATTTATGCGAGAATGAATGTAACGAGTTTAGAGGTGATAATGATGGTGGATTACACGTCAACATATGACGCAGAAATGAATACGTTGAATCAAAAAGAAGAAGCTTATCCGTTTCCAGTGCAATTCCCGAAAATTATGACGTATTCTAAAAGACAGCGTGAACAAATTTTACATGCCATATTATCGGAAGATCCGATGAGACAACAGGAGTTAACCGGATTGTTTAATGGACTGCGCTGGCTAAGTTACCGCGATCAATTGTTAGAGAAGTTTCAAATGGAAGAGCGCGAGTTAACGATGCCGCTGTCGACGATTGTGCAAGAACATAGCGCGATGTACGATTCATTAACGACGCTATTATCGTACCGTACGAATTTAGAATGTCCGCCAGAAGTGTATGACACGACAATGTATGAGGAATTATCGCCGCGAGCATACATGTTCTTTTTGCCGTCGATGATTGTCGCATGCTTGCAGCAAACAGAGCAATTGCCATCACCCCTTTTTGATAAAACGTTTGAGCGTCTTTGTACGTTAGATTCATTTCATGTAGAACGCTACGGTTATTGCTTTGATCGAACGTATATTAATGAATTTTTAAAGCTGTACAACAAAAATCCGTATTTTGAACGCTATCATCATTTAATTAGCTACAGTTTAACGAAATATTGGGATTAAGTATGTAGAAGGTGATTGAAATTTGTCATGTGAAAAGCTTGTCTCGATGTGGATAGCCGACTAACAAAACAGTAAAATAACTCACCGTCTATGTAGATGAAAGGCTGTGCTCCGCGTGAGTGCAGCCTTTTTTTGTTGCTATTATATTCGGTCTGTTGATTAGCGACTTTTATACAGCTGAATTAGTTGTTTTAAGTAGCAACGTTGAAATGAATGCAGCATGATCGTGGCAGGAACGCGAGCTGTAATGCGATTCTGCCAGTTCATTAACTAATCAATACGCTTGCTATTATATATCACTGTAAAATCAAAGATGTTCATTGCGAGCGACTTTCGTTATAATAAAAAGTATTACAGAGGAAGAAGCAGGTGCGCAGTATGAGACATACATATATTTTCGTAGACTTAGAGGCGACGAGCTTACGTGGTCGACATCACATTATTGAAATTGGAGCGGTTAAACTTTATCCAGATGGTCGCACGGAAAAGTTTACGCAGCTCGTAAAACCGTATTATTTCAAAAAGTTAAGCTATGGCATTGAGGCGCTAACAGGCATTACATCAGAGGACGTGCACGACGCACCGTTAATTTTGCATGGTCTGCAGCGATTTTTTGCATGGTGTGGACGCGATTATCATTTAGTGACGTACGGTAATTTAGATCGCAAAATGCTAGAGGAAGAATGCGAGGATAACAACATCGACCCAGCGTGCATTTATCCGCTCGTTGATTATCAGCAAAAATACATGATTGCGCACAATTTAAAGGAGCAGCCGAGTTTAGCGAAGTTGATGGAGGCGCACGACCTACAAGCGAGCATGGCACACCGCGCGCTAGCCGATGCCGATTCGCTGCGTCAAATTTTCGTTGCGAGTAACGGCGAACAGCTCATCGATGGACAGCGCGCGCGTTCATTTATCGGTATTTTTTCGGTGTATACGAAGCGCGAGCAAGATTTTTATGCGGAAGTGACGTTCGTCGAAGGGCATATTGCAAACGATGGTGTCGAATTACAGACGATCAAAACGGTGAAAAAAAGTTTATCGTTTCATGTAAAGGAAATCGAGCGCACGAAAAAAGACGGCGAGAAATATATCGAAAACGTCTACACTGTGCAGCAGGACGAGGAAATGCGCCAGTTTTTAACGATGATTGCGGCGAAAATGAACGGAGCCGTCGTCATTACGCGCATGAATTTACGCAACTTTATGCGCTTATGTCGCCTGCATAACGTCGTGACGTGCAAAGCGGAGACGATGAGCGTCGGGCAGCTGTATTCGGTTGAGCCTGCTGACTTATGGTATAGCTTAGAAGATGAAACAGAACAAGCACATCACGCACGTCTTGAGCAGCTGCTACAAGAGGCGGGGCATGCGATTACGCGCGAGTTTTATCGACGCGGCGTGCTAGATGAGACATGTATATTCGAATAAACGGGTATAGAGCGTCAAGGTGATTGTTTGCACATCTCGCTATGATATATTAGGATGAAGTATATATTTGGCGAAATATATAGATTGAACATTTGTATAGTACACGAAAAAAGTACCGTTTGGACGTGTCGGTGGCGATAGTTGCAAAATAGCGACGAGCCGAAAACGAAAGGACGGTTACGATTTTCCGTTCAATGTATATAGCATGTGACGCAAGCTTCATATATGAATCGAGAAATTGATGAAAGGGCGTGAGGAGTATGCAATTTCCAATTGTAAAAATTGATGAGCTGGAAGTATTTGAAACAGTAATTGGTCCTGGTGAGACGATGGGCACGTATAAAACAGAAGTCCACGTCGTATTTCAAAATTATTTAATTGTGAAAGGCACACACGACTTTGTACCGTCGCGTTACGAGCCTGTTCTCGTAACAGAAAAGTTTTCCACTGAAATTGATTTAATTGCATTAGAGCAACTCACGAAAAAGCTCGCGAATTATGTCGGGTTAAGCTTCCAATTTCGATTAGAAGAAGATTTACCATATGAGGATTATTTGCTAGAAGCGATTTTAGACGTCGCGTATTTTTATTATGCGTTTACCGGGCTGTTGCCGTACATGGAGGAGCAATTGGAGCATGAGGAAGCGGAGCACGAAAAAATTTATACGATTATGAATAGCGACGTGCCGCTCATTTGCTTTATGCGCGACGGTGACAACATGCTCGTGCGCTGTAGCAGCAGTGGCAGCAGCGGGCTATCGGGACAAATTTACTCGTTTGTGGAGCAATACATTTCGCAGTTTTCGCATTTTTTAACGGGTGAGGAGCTTATGCTGCTTGTATTTGAGGCAAAGCGAGGATTTCAAAAAAACTATTCTATTGATGAACTACAGCATGAAATGGTACGGCTTGTGTCGATTCCAATCACGTCGACTGGGGAAGAGCCACCCGCACAATGTCATTAAATATTGCATGCTTGTCCGAAAATTTTCGGGCAAGTTTTTTCAGTCAAATCGTGCTATGCTTAAAAGCAACATGCAGTTTTTAGAGGGGAGACAGCATATGGTTCGAGGAAGAAAAAATAGATGGACGCAGTTTCGCTTTCGTTTTTTGCAAAAGCAGCACGTACAAAAAACGTTTCAAGCGTTGTATGTGAAGTCCGGCTATATGCCAAATGAAGCAATTTTTATCGCGACGCATAGCAGCTGGTGGGATCCGCTTATTTTGTTTGAGCTAGAGCAAAAAAAGCAAACGCCGTCGATCTATACGATGATTAACGAAGCGTTATTTAAACAGTATAAAATATTTTCAAATAACGGCGCCTTTCCTGTGCAGCTAGCAAGTGATGACGAGGCGATTAAAGCGTTTCAATACGCGGACCTTTTATTAACGGAAGGGCAATCGGTAGCGCTTTTTCCACAAGGGCGCATTCAGCAGCAAGATGAGCGACCGATTACATTGCAGCCGTCACTACTGCGCTTATTGATGCTATGCCGCGACGTGCCGATCATTCCGACGACAATGTATTATACATACCGCGACAAACAAAAAGCAGAAGTTTGGGTATCGTTTGGCGATCCGATTTACCAGGAGCATACGCCCGTTCATAAGACGAGCATGCTTGAAAAAATTTTAACAGCACAGCTTGATGAACTGCGCTTAGACGCCATTCATAACGCAACAGACCGTTACAAAAATGTGCTGCACGTTTAATGCGAAAAAGCCTTTAGCGAAAATATTTCGTTAAAGGCTTTTTACGTTGGACGAAATTTGGCTCTTCACCATAACTTGGGGTTGCTTTTCACGTCGAGGCAGGCTTTCCGCGGGCGCGGCTCAAGCCTCCTCGTCGTTCGTGCCTCACGACTGCGGGGTCTTGAGGCTCGCGCTTTGGAGTCCGCCTCTCGTTTCAAGCAACTTTTATACGTCAACCCCAGTTTACGGTGATGAACCCGAAATTTGTTGGTTAGCCATTTATATACAGGGAAATCGGCTGTTTTTAGCAACCAATTGGAAATAAATGCTGCGTGTTAATGGCAGTAAGCGTGTTCGCCGCCGAGCCTCAGGAATGTATGTGCGACGAGTAATCGCAGAGACAAAGCGAGCCACCATACGCGAAATGCCAGTTTAATGGCTAATCAACACGTTTGTAAATTGTGTAAAGAAATGATTGTGTAATAACATAAAAATTCTATCATTGTAATGCATTTGAAACGAAAATGTAAAAATATGCTCGTTAACTTAACGATAAATTAACAAAAGTAAACGTATTTTTCTTTATAATATGGTAAAATTAAGTATATTTTCTTTTTCGCATGAACAAGCGTAAAAAATCGAAGGAGGTGGGAAAGATGTTCAACGTATACGTATTTAGCGCATTTATTTTACTCGTATTATTTACAGCATGGCTTTTATTCGTTCGTTACCCAGAGCGTTACAACAAGCACGTCGAAGCACCGGAGCGACGATATGAGCATAACGTACAGCTAGTGGAAAAGCATGTATTATTGCAGCAAACAAAACGAAGCGTATGAAAGGATCGTAACTGTACATGACTGAAGATGCCGTACACAAATAAGCTACGTAAACTACTCAGAGGAGTCGTTTACGTAGCTTATTTTTTATGGAATTTGTTCATGAACACGTGCTGCAAAATGTGATACACTAATGCAGTAAAGGAGGGAGCGTATGATTTTCATTACAGGTGGGGTGCGCAGTGGCAAAAGCGCGTTTGCCGAAAAAATAGCAATTGCGCGCGCGGAGCATATGAAACTGCCGCGTTTATATGCTGCGACATCTGTAGCATTTGATGCGGAAATGGCAAGTCGCATCGTGCATCATCAGCAAGACCGTGCAAACGATTGTTGGGAAACGATTGAAGTGCCGTACGATGTAACACCGCTATGTCATACAGAGCACGTCGTTTTATTCGAATGTGTGACGACGTGGTTAAATAATGTATTATATAAAGAGCCACAGCGCGTCGATGCGTACATTGCGACATTGAAGCGCATCGTACAATCGTTACGTGGACGCATCGTCATCGTGTCCAATGAAGTGTTGTATGAGCAGCTGTCACCGTACGAGGAGACCGAGCGTTACAAACGACTGTTAGGGGAGTTACACCAATGGCTCGTTGCGGAAAGTGAAGCGGCGTATGAATGTACGTTTTCACATGTGACGCAGTGGAAAGGAGCTTCAACGTGCAAGGATTTTTATTAGCGTTACAGTTTTTTACGATTGTGCCGATTACGCGGCAATTTGATTTACATACGAAAAATGCGACGATGATGTATAGCTGCTTTCCGGTGATCGGATTGCTCATTGGCTGTTTAGACGTAGCGTTTTTACAGCTGATGACGTATACGGAGTTTAGCGCGCTATTTGTCGCCATCTTCTTTATTTTACTGCATGCGACGTACACAGGTGGCTTACATATGGACGGCTTTGTCGATATGGGCGATGCATTTTTCTCGTACCGCGATATGGAAAAGCGCGTGGCCATTTTAGATGATCCGCGAGTTGGTGCATTCGGGGCAATGAGCTTAGTTGCGATTGTGCTCATGCAGCTAGCGATCGTACATGAGCTCGTGATCGGTGGGCAGTGGCTTGCACTCGTCATCGTTCCAATGCTCGTACGAATCGGGGCGCTTTATTGCTTTTCGGCGATGCCACTTGCGAAAGAAACAGGCATTGCGGCGTTTTTCCGCAAAGTTGTCGATGTGAAAAAGCTCGGTATTACAGTGGGCGTCATGGCGCTTCTAATCGTCGTGCTACTTTCGTTATGGCAGCTGGTGCTGTTAGCGGTGCCTGTTGTATTGTTAGTTGCAACGTTTGTGTATCGTGTATTTTGCGTGCGTAATTTCGGAGGGGTGTCAGGTGACTTAATCGGAGCGTACGTAACGAGTATGGAGGTGCTTTTATGGTTCGTCGTGTTGTTGTGCAATTAATGCGTCACGAAAAAACAGCAGGCAATGTGGAGCGAAAATACGTCGGGCAAACGGATGATCCGATTGTCCTGATCGATAGAGAACCGGTTACAGAAGCGGCGTTCACCGTATATGGCAGCACGCTACAGCGCTGTCGTCAAACGGCAAATCTTTATTTTCCGAACGCGGTGTACGTAGCCGATGCGCGTTTATGTGAGCTGCATTTTGGCGATTTTGAAATGAAGACGTATGAACAGTTAAAAGGTGATGCGTGCTACCGTGCGTGGATTGATGACCCGATGAACGTGACGCCGCCAAACGGAGAGCCATTTTCACAGTTTACAGCACGCGTTCGCCATGCAATATATGACATCGTGTCACAAAATGGGCAATACGTATTCGTCGTGCACGGTGGGGTCATTCGGTACATGCAGGAGCTTTGCGGCGTGGCGACGTTTCAGCAAGCAACGGCGACGCATAACACGCTGTACACATTTACGTGGGATACAATCGAACAGTTGAAGGAGGGAGCGCCATGCACTTCATTTTCGGAGGGGCGTATAACGGCAAAACAGCTTATGCAAAACAGCTAGCGCCAGATGCACGATTATTGACAGCGCATATTCCAGCTGTTGAAGAAGTGCGCGGGCAAACGATTATCGTTCGTCATATCGAGCAATGCGTGACGCTACAAGCAGATGAACGACTAGAGGCGATGCGTATCGTCGAGCAACTAGAGACGTTAGCAGCAGTTGCAAACGTCATCGTCATTGGCAACGACATATCAAGAGGGGTTGTGCCGCTACAAAAAGAGGCGCGTTTTCAGCGAGACTGTGCAGGACGACTGTATCAGCTACTCGTGCAGCGTGCAAAAAACGTCACGCAAATTTGGTACGGCTTGCCACAAACGATCAAAGGGGGAGAATAGATGCAACATACAAAACGATTAACATTAACAGCGATGGTCATGGCGCTTTGTGCAATTGGCGCGCTCATTAAAATTCCGGTATTTTCAACGACCGCTGCATTAGACGCAGCACCAGCGTTTATTAGTGCGGTGTTTTTACCGCCGCTTTACGCAGGAATTGCAGGGGGGATTGGGCATATGTTAACGGCGCTAACGTCGGGCATGCCGCTTGGACCGTTTCACTTCATTATTGCAGGTGCGATGTTTATCGTCGTATCGGTGTTTGCGCTGCTTCACCGTCGCGGACAGCATACGTTAAAATGGGTGTGGGCATTAATTAGTAACGGGATTTTATCGCCGCTTCCGTTTTATTTCCTCATTTCACCGGCATTTTACATTTCGGCTACACCAGGAATTGTGCTAGCGACTGTACTGAACTTAGTGCTAGCAGCGATCTTAATGCCGATTTTGCAAAAAGTATTTGCACGTAAAGGTGTGCATGCGGCGTGAGAAATGCGTACATTCAAAATGACCTTGTCGTAGCAGTCGATAACTCGGTTGCCATTGGGGAAAAGCCGCTTGATGTAGTGCGTGCACCAGACGCGTTAGTGGCGGCGTATACGATGCGCGTGCTGCTGCTTGAGCAAATGTGTGCCAATGCGCGCATTCAATGTATAACGGTCGGAAACGGCTCAGGGAAAGATGCGTTTACGCCGTACATCGAAGGCATTCGCAGCGTGTTTACCGAAGTTGAAGAAGCGATGCCACCGTACGTAGCGAGCACCGAGACGAACATGGAGACGCAGCAATCCGCGCTGACGATTACCGCAATTGGCACGCTGCAAGCACCGCGAACGCGTGGACAATATCGCTACGTCATCGGGCATCCACACGTCGGTCAAAGTATACTCGACCATCCGCATGAAGTGGCGCCGCTTGCTGGCATTTATGCGTTATGGCAGCAAGGTATCATTACGCACGTATGGCCGACTGGTTCAAAAGGGCTTGCGCACGAATGTCGCCGCTTCTTTCATGAAGTGCCAGCGCTTCCTGTTGCGCTCGACGTGACGTGTGGGCCTTCGTCTGTCGTATTAGTATGTGCAACGGAACGATTACAGCTAGACGTACCGCACTACAACGTATAAAAGGAGCTGCTCGAAAAATTTTCGGGCAACTCCTTTTTTTAATGAAATACGAGCTGATATAGCCTTGATTCCGTTAAATGATACATTTCTAAAAAGCTGTTCGAGCGGCTCGTTAACGTGCTCGTGTATGAAAAATAAAGCGGATAGTTTTGCGTTTTACCGAGCAGTTCCATCGACAACGTTTTTGGCAAATGTAAATGGGTTACATCAGCCGCGTCATATTCAAACAGCACAGCGAATTTATGCGGCGTTAAATGACAGCTAATGTAATGTTGCGTGTCAAATTGATGCATAAATTGGTCGAGTGCTTGCTGGAGCATATGAAACTGGAAATACGACCGTTTTTGCTCCGAGAAATCAGTTGTATCCATTTGGCATATTAATAGCAGCAGTGGCTTAGTTGCTAATTCAAATAGCGATTGCCCGCGGTCGAAAAATAGCGATTTTGGCAGCAACGTTTGCTCCTCGTGATCTTCGGATAAAAGCGTTTGCTGTTGCAAGGAAAACGCTTTTAAAATCGAGCGCGTTTCATTCGTGACGGCCAGCTGAAGCGTTTGCTCATAGTTTTCCCAAAAATCAAGCTCCTGTTGCAATGGGAGATGTTTAAGTGCATTTTTAATCGTCGGCACGAGCAGTTTCGCTACAACGTGATCATTTGTCGAAGCAACTGTTGCAATGAGCGTTTCGCGAAATGTTTGTGCCACGTCGAGCTGATTTGTTACGTATAAATAACGCATTTTTACGAATAAAAACTGTAAATAAAGCGTTTGGTGTTTGTCGAGCGTTTGCAACAGATCGATTGTGTCAATAATTTTGGCTGCTTGCTCAAAGGCATGGGCAGACGTCGCAATTTGCGCTAAACAAATTTCACATTGCAGCGTATAAAATGTTAAATTTGGGGCGAATGTGCGAATGTATGCTACACCTAACGTGCCGTAATCGAGCGCTTCATTATGCTGTTTTTTACGTGTATACAATGCGCCGATAAAGCAGTTCGCTAAGCCGACGATATGATGCGCCTGAATGGACGTGGCGATAGCGAGCGCTTTTTTCAGTGCATCAATGCCTGCATCGTATTGCTTCGTGACGTCATACAGCATGTACGACATGACGTAATGGTACATCACATCGGCGCGGTCGTTCGTCGTAATAAATAGTTTTTTATGTGCCTCGTATACTTGTAGTGCTTCCTCAAACAGCAGCTCGTTGAAGTAACAATAATACAAATCGACATACGCATCGAGCATATCGCGCACGTTCATATTCACTTTTGCTTTGACGAGCTGTGCTTGCGCGTGCTGAATCGCCTCTAAATATTTGCCATCTTGCTGCAATAAAAAGGCATCGGTTAACTTATCATTTTTGTGAACAATCATCATACGTGTCACCTACTTTCGTAATGATACATAATACTGTGTAAAGGATGCAATTGTTTGTAGCCGTTTTTGAAATTGCTGCTGTTGTTCGCGAATGGTCGAGCGAAATAAATTAGCGGTTACAGCCTGTGCTTTAGCTAGCTGCTTCGGATATGTATTTTGCAAGTCGCCTTGCTCGTCATATAAAAATAAAATGTCGAGCGACGGGAATTGGTTGATGAACGCAAAGCTTTCTTGAATGTGCGCTTCGGATTGATCCGTAACGAGCGTCGCAAGCTCCTCGTCAGCGGTCGTCGCAACGATAATCGCTATGAGCAACGATACGTGTGGCGTGCGTTTACAAATCGCTTGTAGCATTTGAAACTTTGGCAGCTGCGAAAGCTCGGTTACTAACGTGTAGCGCAGCACGTAAATCATGCTTAAATTCGGATTCGATAAAAATTGCTGCTCCGTGCGCAAGGCGAAATACAAATCACGAATTAAGTTCAGATGATGAATGCTATCTCGCAATGTTTCAGGTATTAAGTTTAAGTAATGTGGATATTGCTTACAGTCGTTAATAAAGCGTTCGTAATACGCATCCTCAACTAATAAAATACTCGTTTTCGTGTGCTGAATATAATGAAGCTGTTGAATCATATTAATCATCCTTTATTTTGTTTAAAATAAGTGGAATGTTGCAATGCATGTATATATAGTATACTACAGTGTACGTAGGAATGATGTGGAAAGTTTTAAGTGTTTCTTATACGTACAACAAATTAGAAAAAGGTGTGGTGAATATGGATTCACGGTTTAAAATTGCGCATAAGGAAGCATGGATTGGCGTCGGACTCGTCATCGTGAACTTTGCGCTTTGGTACGGCTTTGCGTATGGCTTAGGAAGCGGCGATCCGACACAGTATACATATGTATTCGGCTTCCCTGCATGGTTTTTTTATAGCTGTATTGTCACAACGATTGTAATGATTGTGTTAATTTGGCTTGTGATGAAGCTGTTCTTTACGGAAGTACCGCTAGATGGGGAGGATGAACAATAATGCATTGGCAAGTCATTTTACCACTCGTTGTATTTTTAGTGCTCATTTTTGGCATTGGCATTTGGGCGAACATGCGCGTGCGTCAATCGGAGTCGTTTTTATCGGAATATTTTTTAGGCGGGCGTGAGATGGGTGGCTTCCTGCTCGCAATGACGATGATGGCGACGTACGGCAGTGCCTCAAGCTTCATCGGTGGACCGGGCGTTGCATATAATACCGGACTTGGCTGGGTGCTACTTGCGATGGCTCAGCTACCAGCAGGTTATTTCGTCTTAATGATTTTAGGGAAAAAGTTTGCGATTATTTCGCGCAAATACGAAGCGATTACGCTCATCGACTTTTTAAAGGCGCGCTACAACTCGAATGCGATCGTGCTATTATCGGCGCTTGCAATTATGGTGTTTTTATTCGCAGCGATGACCGCACAATGGGTCGGTGGTGCGCGTTTAATTGAATCGTTAACAGGATTAAACTACCGTGCTGCGCTCATCATTTTCGCGGTGGCGGTGCTGTTATATGTCATTATCGGAGGCTTTGCGGCAGTTGCGCTAACGGATGCGCTGCAAGGAACGGTCATGGTCATCGGGACGGTCATTTTACTTGTGGCCGTTGTCATTGAAGGAGGCGGCGTGTCGGCCATTATGACGACGCTCGTTGCGGAAAACCCGCAGTTTGTGACACCGTTTGGGGCAGAAGGTAATTTAACGCCGCTTTACGTATCGACGTTTTGGATTTTAATCGGGATCGGGGTTATCGGGCTGCCGCAAATTGCAGTGCGTGCGATGAGCTACAAAGATTCAAAAGGGATGCACCGTGCGATTATTATTGGCACAATCGGCATTGCGACGGTTATGTTTGGCATGCACTTAATCGGTGTGTTCGGTCGTGCCGTCATGCCGGGCATTGAAATTGGCGATAAAGTCATGCCGACGTTAACGCTTGAAATTTTACCGCCGATTTTAGCAGGTATTGTGTTAGCTGCTCCAATGGCGGCCATTATGTCAACGGTGAACGCGCTCCTCATTTTAGTGAGCTCGACGGTCATTAAAGATGTGTACTTAAACTTCATTAAGCCGACTGCACAAGATGCGGAAATTAAACGTTTAAGCTTTATCGTGACGACGGTCGTTGGTGTATCGGTCGTATTATTTGCATTAAATCCACCAGAGTTTTTAATTTGGATTAACTTATTTGCGTTCGGTGGCTTAGAGGCCTCGTTTTTATGGGCAGTTGTGCTAGGACTTTATTGGAAGAAAGCAAATAAGTACGGCGCGTTTGCTTCGATGGCAACCGGCTTAGTGCTATACGTTTACATCGACCGCTTCCACCAGCACGTCTTTGGTATGCATACGGTGACGATTCCGGTTGTGGCATCATTTGTCATCTTCATTATCGTCAGCTTAATGACGCAAAAATATACGAAAAATGAGCAAGTATTTTAAGCTCGGGCGTGGTGTAGCACATACACCGCGCCTTTTTTCGTAAAGGTAATTGCTTTTAAAGTGCCATGCTTTTGCCTATAATAAGCTACAGAACTAAGAGTAAAGGCTGTGATTTTTTGAAACGAATGCTGTTATGCTTCGCGATGTTCGGCAGTTTGATGGCGCCGCACGCACAGGCGGAGGACATACAAGACCGCGATGGCAATGCGTACACGGTTATTGGCGGGCACGGTGAGCTGACGAATTTAATAACGCATCATTATAAACAAGGTATTTTTGAAACGCCGTACGCAGTGACGCTTCACGTAGACAATGCGGCACAGCTAACGGAGCGCGAAATTAACGAGGCGTTCCAAGGGTGGATCGACGGCTTTTACATGTCGTTTCAAACGAGCGGCGATTTAATTGGCGGTTACCCAGCGGAATACACGACGTATTACATTGACCAAAAAGAAAACGGCGAGTTCATTACGTACATGAACTTATTTGAGTTAAACGTCGATGTGCCGTATGAGGACGTCGAACAAGTATGGGCACTAGAAGATGACGTCGCGGCGCAAATTGCGAAAGTAGCGTATACCGATTTAGATAAAGTGCTGTACGTGACCGATTACGTGCAGCGATATTACGGCTATTCGTACGACACGATGACGACGCCGCACTCGCACGTTGCGTTTATGACGGATGGCTTCGGTGTATGTCAAGCGTATGCGCTCATGACCGGCGAGCTGCTAGAACGTCTTGGCATGAAAGTACATTACGTGCTTGGCTACATAACGCATGAAGACGGTACGACCGAGCAGCACGCTTGGAATTTAGTATACATGGACGGTGCGTGGGTCAACGTTGATACGACGTGGTCAGATCCGATCGAGCCGGTAAAAGGTGCCGCTTCGTACAATTACATGATGTCTGATGAGCTCATTCATGACGACCATGAGCGCGAAGCATACAGTTTACCGCAGGCGCACGGCATTAAATACGAGGTGCTTACAAGCTACAAAACGATGGCGCATGACGAACGCTACATTTATGCCGAGTCGCCAATTGGCACGATTCATCGCTTTTTAAAAAGCACGATGGAACAAGTCGATATGCCCGTTGACATTGCCGGGACGAATTTATATATGAGCGATGTTTATTTATATTACATCGATGCGGACACGGCCGCCGTAATGCGCTGGAACGTTACGACAAATGACGTCGAATATGTATTGCCAAACGTCACGAGCTTTTACGAGCAAAATGGTCATTTAGTGTACGAGCGCGATTTCGAGACGGGTGTGACGACGCATCCACTACAAAACGTGATCACGCCGTCATACAAGCGCATCGCCTTTTATTGGGATGCGCAACGAACAGAGCTTCAGCAGTTGCCAGTGACGATGCAAAACGTGCTCATGAGCAATTTAGCGACGAAGTATAACGGAAAGAAGTTTGTTAATTAGTCATTTGTATATAGCTGCATTGTTATGGCAAGGAGCGTGCGGCGAGTCACGATGGCGTATGAACATTAAAGTTTACAATGGGGAACAGGCGGACTTCAGCGGCGCATAAAATTTAAGCTCACGCCACGCCTGCCTCGATATGAAGAAATGATGAACGAAAAAAGCGCTAAAGGAATGAACTCCTCTAGCGCTTTTCAATATTATTCTGCTTCGAAAAATACTTTTTCTGTGTTGTATTTCGCACGGAATTTGTTGATCGCATACGTTTCGTAAATTTCGCGCTCCATTGGGTCTTCAATTTCGTACACTTCGATTTTGTGTACTTCGTGTTTATGGTTGTTTAACGGTGCTACGTTACCATCGAAATATTTTTTAATGCGCTGACGAACTTTGCGTGCTTTTCCTACGAATAATAATTCATTCGCTGCGTTGTATAGGAAAAATAAGCCGCCTTTTTCGCGCGTAATTTTATGGAAGTCGATAAATCCGTAATACGGTGGAATTTCTACATCGCCTGGTTTAATCACTTGCTCGCGTTGACGAATTACTACGTCTGGTTTTGGCATATCAATTTTAATCAAAACATTCACGTCCTCTTTTATAATCAACGTCCATCATACCATAGCTTCGAGCAAAAAAGAAGTAGCACGCCTATGAAAGTTTTCGTGTGTCGTGGCGCGAGAAAACGACCAATTTATGCGCGCTTTTACGAATCGTACTGCACGACGACGCAATTCGCGGTATGATACAGCAAGAGGTGAGGGAAATGGTAATAAACGAAACAACAATCGATGTGCGCTACGCTGAAACCGATCAAATGGGCGTCGTCTATCATGCAAATTACGTCATTTGGATGGAAGTAGGGCGCACGAAGCTAATCGAGCAGCTCGGCTATAAGTATGCCGATTTAGAAAAGGAAGGCTACTTATCGCCAGTACTCAACATTCACGTCGATTACAAAACGCCGGTGCGCTACGGACAAAAAGCGATCGTTCGTACGTGGGTGCAGGAGCATTCGCGCGTGCGCACAACATACGGCTACGAAATCGTGCACGAAGACGGCACAATTGCAGTAACAGGGCAATCTACGCACACCGTCGTGAAAAAAGATACGTTCCGCCCCGTCGCATTTTCAAAAATCGCACCGGAGTGGGATGCGCTGTATCATGAGATTAAAGCGGAGAAGTAAGCTTTAGAAACAGTAAATAATGAATATATACACAATGAACTTCACATGGTAACCGTTCTTTTGTTTCGGCGGACGCTTTTCGCGGGCGCTGCCTCAACTAATTTTTGTCGGACGAGCCGCCAAAAATGGATTTTCGGCTAGCGCTTGTCCCGCAGAAGTCGCCGCCTACACGTCAGAACGATACTGTCCTCATGTTATATTCAAGCGTTCAATTGCTATATTTATGAGTTAACTATTTGAATACTACGATACAGGTTGAATCATTAACGGATTTATTAATGGCTGGACGCGCGCGGCGAGACTCCTTGGGGAAAAGCTCGTGCCTCAAGACCCCGTAAGACACGACGTAGGAGCGGCGCGGAAGGCTTGAGGAAGGTGGAGAACGCCACGTCCATGTGGCACCCCTTCAGAACAAACATCGTGTTCGCCCCCGAGCCCCATGAAAGCGAGCCGCAATGCGCGGAAAGCCGATTACTACTGGACGACCTCCCCAAAGTGCTTATTTATTAGCTACTATATACAAGGTGATTGAAATTTAGAATGTGAACGAGGCTCGAAACGAGAGGCGGACTCCAGCGGGAAAAGCGTGAGACTTGAGACCCCGCAGTCGCGTATGCGGCGAGGAGGCTCAAGCCACGCCCGCGGAAAGCCTGCCTCGACGTGAAGAGCAACAGCAAGTTACTGAAAACGTTAGACTAATTTATTAGACAATTTTAAATGTTGTCAAAGTTGCATAAACATGATAGTATAAATGCATTATTATAAATAAATACGAGCTTATCAAGAGAAGTTGAGGGACTTGGCCCGGCGACGCTTCAGCAACCTCTACTATGTAGAAAGGTGCTAATTCCAGACAGATAAGAAAGAAGAAACGACCGCGTTCTTATCTTTCTTAGATAAGCGCTTTTTTTATTGTCATTTATGGGGGGAATTGTGATGCCAATTAATATTCCAAAGTCTTTGCCAGCAGGGGCTTTACTAAGAAAAGAGAAAATTTTCGTCATGGAGGAGGACCGTGCGAAAACACAACAAATTCGTCCTTTAAATATTTTAGTCGTGAACTTAATGCCCGAAAAGGAAAAGACGGAGCTACAGCTGCTTCGACTGCTCGGCAACACGCCGCTGCAAGTGAACGTGACGTTTTTAAACACGGCGACGTATCAATCAAAAAACGTTTCCAAAAACCATTTAGATGCGTTTTATAAAACGTTTGCGGACATTCGCACGCGTCGCTTTGACGGCATGATCGTCACAGGCGCACCAGTTGAAAAGTTGGAGTTTGAAGCGGTGAGCTATTGGCAGGAAATGACCGAAATTATGGATTGGGCGAAGGAAAATGTCACGTCGACGCTTTACATTTGTTGGGGCGCACAAGCAGCGCTACACTACCATTACGGCATCGGTAAGTACGAGCTACCGACGAAGTGCTCGGGCGTCTATTCGCACGTCATTACCGATTTAACGGTCGATTTAGTACGCGGCTTTAGCGATACGTACGTCGCACCGCATTCACGTCATACGTCGGTATCAATCGATGAAGTGCGCAATCATCCGTATTTAAACTTACTGTCGTATTCAGACGATGCAGGCGTATTTATCGTCATGTCAAAGGATACGCGCGACATTATGGTAACGGGGCATTTAGAATATGATGCGACGACGTTATCGGACGAATATTTCCGCGATATCGAAAAAGACCCGAACGTTGAAGTGCCGAAAAACTATTTCCCACAAGACGATCCGACGCAAGTGCCGCTCAACACATGGCGCGCGCATTCGCATTTATTATTTTCAAACTGGTTAAACTACTACGTATACCAAGAAACGCCGTACGAATGGGATTATGTAGACGAGCATGTCGAATATCATATTTAAATGTCGAAACTGTCCGAGCAACTAGCGGGCAGTTTTTTTGCGTAAATATGAAACTAACTGTCACATCGCCCGTATATAGTAGTACTTAATAAAAAGGGGAGTTATTACAGATGAAAGCAAAAACAATTATAGCGTATTCGGAAACGGGCTTTGACAAGAAAATGAATGAATTTTTATCGGACCCGTCGATTGAAGTAATGGAAATTCAATATAGTGCGACGATTTTGGCATTCACAGCACTCATTTTGTATAAATAAGGAGTGTTCGCGATGGAGCAACGGCAAAAACATATAATGCGCCGCGTCATGCGTACGTTTGCGCTCATGTGGGCATTAACGGCGGTCGGCTTATGGCTCGGCTCGATGTTGCCAGAGAGCGTGCGGTTACCTGTATCGATTGGTACGTTTATATTACTAATTATTATGATTTTTGTGCGAAAGGTGCGCATATTGAATGCGATGGCGTACGCAATACCGGTGTTAATTGGAATTACGCTATTTTGGACGACGCAGTTTTATATCGAGCAGCTAGGTACGCAGCTTGTGTTAACGGTGTTTGGCGCAACGATTGCGATGTTTGTGCTGCTTGGCGTTATCGGATGGGCGATGCCAGACATTCACCATATGGGGAGCTATTTATTTGCGGCGCTGCTTGTATTAATTGTTTTTATGTTTATTTTTATAAGCGTGCCAGTAAGCAATGTTGTTGCGCTCGGTTTTGCGTGTGCAGTCGTGTTATTGTTTGTGCTGTATACGATTTATGACTTTAATCAAATGCGCTACGGTCATATTGAAGAACAGGAAGTCGTCGTGCATGCATTAAACTTATATTTAGATTTCATTAATTTATTTGTGCGCGTATTAGAAATTGTTTGGCGCGCAAAAGATGCGTAACGAAATGGTGCTAAAGTGTAAATCTTTAGCGCTCTTTTTTTATATGTGCAACACTTTATGAACAGATGGCGTTATACTACATATGCACATATATAAAAGAAAGGAAGTAGCGTCATGGAGTGGTTTGAATTGTGGAAGGCGCTCATGCTTGGTATTGTTGAAGGACTAACCGAGTTTGCGCCTGTATCGTCAACAGGGCATATGATCATTTTTGATGATTTATGGCTAAAGACGGACGAATTTTTAGGTAGCTCGTCTGCTAATACGTTTAAAATTGTCATTCAGCTCGGCTCGATTTTAGCTGTTGTTGTCGTCATGTGGAAGCGTATTTTAAGCTTAATTGGATTGTATAAAATAGAGGGAGATTCGCCAACGAAATTTAACGTGCTGCACGTATTCGTCGGCATTTTACCGGCCGGTGTGTTCGGATTATTATTTGAGGATTTCATCGATACGCATTTATTTAGCATTGAAACGGTCATTATCGGCTTGCTTGTCGGAGCGGTATTAATGATCGTTGCGGATAAAATGGGTCCGAAAACACCTGCAGTTACGTCGCTAGATCATATTAGCTACATGAAGGCGTTAAAAATCGGTGCGATTCAATGCTTGTCGCTATGGCCAGGGTTTTCACGCTCAGGTGCGACGATTTCAGGTGGGGTACTGCTTGGGCTAGATCATAAAACGGCATCGGATTTCACGTTCATTATGGCAGTGCCGATTATGATGGGTGCTTCAGGTGTGTCGCTTCTTAAAAACTGGGAGCACATTTCGATGGATCATTTGTCGTTTTACGTTGTCGGCTTTGTGACAGCGTTTGTGTTCGCGCTCATTTCGATTAAGTTTTTCTTAAAGCTCATTTCGCGCATTAAGCTCGTGCCGTTTGCGATTTACCGCATCGTGCTTGCGCTTATATTAGCAGCGCTTGTGTTTTTATAAAAAAGAGTTTGGAATAGAAGTGAATTTTGAACGTTGAGCGGATGAAGTTCAGGGAAAGAATTTGATGACGTAGCGTGTGAAGCGGCGACTCCTATGGGAACAGAACGTGTCGAGAGACTTGCGCTAGCAAGGCTCGAGCCGTTCCTACAGAAATGCTGTCTCGAGTAATCGCAAAGACAAAGCGTCCGCGAAACGAAGCGTAGTCATAACGCAAACAAGTGCCATTAGGAAATTAATTGTTTCCTGATGACACTTGTTTTTTTATTTTTCGTAGCGGTACGTCAATTCGTCTAACTCGGCATCGACGGCGACGTGTAAATCATGGTCGTTAAAAAACCATTCGTCGCTTTTTTCGATAAAGAAATGAATGTTGTCACGCGTCGTTTGCACCCCGATTTCGTGCGGTGTTTCGCGGTTCATGCCGAGCGAAAAGCCTTCGTGAAACGGCGAGGAGCCACCGTATCGCGCGTAAAAGCGAATTGTATCGCCCGCTTCTACATCCATTTCGCGCACAAACCATGCAAATGCTTCGTCTGTTATAATGATGTTCATTCGCTCACCATCCTTTTCGTTTAAGCGTACGGAATTGCATGCAAAAAAGCAAGAGCGAGCTGCTCCTGCTTTGTGCGTTAAAAATTCACTTTTGATTCTGTGCCATTTTTAATGCGAGCGA
This sequence comes from Caryophanon latum, assembly GCF_001700325.1. Taxonomy (GTDB): domain Bacteria; phylum Bacillota; class Bacilli; order Bacillales_A; family Planococcaceae; genus Caryophanon; species Caryophanon latum. Next base: position 43,023 of record NZ_MATO01000034.1, on the reverse strand, counting down.
TGTTTTCGCGATGGCGATAAATGATGAACGTTGCTAGCACGGCAATCATGAGCATAAACACCCAATCGCCTGTGTAGAAGTACGAAATGACGCTATATACAAACGCGATGATTGCAATGCAAATCGATGTAAAGCTAACCATTTTGCTTAGCTTTAAAATGATTGCAAATGAAATGGCGAGTGAAATGAAAACGATCGGTGCGTAGCCTAGCACGACACCAGCACTCGTTGCGACCGCTTTACCACCGCGGAAGCTTGCGAAAATCGGGTACATATGACCGATAACAGCGACGATCCCGAGCAGTAGTGGATGAATGGCAACGTCTGCAAAAAACGGAATGAACACGAGTAGCACGGCGGCTGTCCCTTTTAAAATGTCCATGAGCATAACGACGATGCCGGGTTTTTTGCCTAAAACGCGGAACGTATTTGTCGTACCGAGGTTTCCGCTACCTTCTTGTCGAATATCTTTTTTGTAAAATAATTTGCCAATCCATAGCGCCGATGGAATGGAGCCGATTAAATACGCTGCAAGGAGTATGAGAAGTAACGTCATGTCTGCGAGCGCCTCACTTTCTTTGTGACTAGGTGCTAATAACTGATTATGTATAGTGTAACACTATCCGTATCATAGCACAATTTATTTTTCGAACAATGCAAAATGGAGAACTTTTTGCATGACGATACGTTTAACTAAAAAATGAACTGGAATGACGAATGAGAGAACCATTGCTTTTTTTTACGCGAGAACTTTGCTACAATGAGTTTTTGTTAACAATGACAGCTATGTGAAACATATAGTTGTATAAAAAAACACCGCTTGATACAGTATATGTGTAAAATAATTATCGAGAGCTACAGCTTGCTTGACAGTAGGGAACAAAACGAAGTAACGGTAATGCACCTAAACGTAACGAAAGAAATAGTCGACAATCGACATTGACAACGATGTTTCTGTTCGTATACGATAACAAAGATAGAACAGATGTTCGGAGGTTTTTAATTTGGCGAATAAACAAGTACAACATGCGTACAACGATGACGCAATACAAGTATTAGAAGGACTCGAGGCAGTTCGAAAACGCCCTGGGATGTATATTGGATCAACAGATGGGCGCGGCTTACATCACCTTGTGTATGAAATAGTCGATAACGCAGTCGATGAAGCATTAGCAGGCTACGGCACGCACATTATCGTCAAGCTGCATCGAGATAACAGTGTGAGCGTGCGCGATTTCGGTCGTGGTATGCCAACTGGAATGCATAAAATGGGCAAGCCGACGCCAGAAATTATTTTTACGGTGCTGCATGCAGGCGGTAAGTTCGGACAAGGCGGCTATAAAACGAGTGGCGGTTTACACGGAGTTGGTTCATCAGTTGTAAACGCGCTTTCGACATTTTTAGAAGTGACGATTTGTCGAGACGGCAAAAAGTTTCGTCAGCGCTTTGAAAATGGTGGTACGCCGGCAACGACGCTAGAGGAGCTAGGCAACACGCGCGAAACGGGCACAGAAGTACACTTTTTACCCGATGCGACAATTTTTTCGACGACGAAATACAATTTTGATACGTTAGCAGAGCGTCTGCGCGAATCCGCATTTTTATTAAAAGGCTTAAAAATTGAACTCATCGATGAGCGTCCAGAAGAACATGTGCATGAAACATACTTTTATGAAAATGGTATCGAGGCATTCGTTGAGTATTTAAACGAAGATAAAGATGTGTTACACCCGGTGAAATACGTAGAAGGTGTGCAAGATGATATCGAAGTAGAGTTTGCATTCCAGTTTAACGATGCGTATTCAGAGACGATTTTATCGTTCGTGAACAACGTGCGTACACGAGACGGCGGCACGCACGAAACAGGTGCAAAGGCAGCGATGACGCGCGTATTTAACGACTACGCACGCAAAACAGGCTTATTAAAAGACAAAGATAAAAATTTAGAAGGTACGGACATTCGTGAAGGATTGTCAGCGATTGTTTCGGTGCGCATTCCAGAGCACTTGCTTCAGTTTGAAGGGCAAACGAAAGGCAAGCTCGGCACATCTGAGGCGCGTTCAGCAGTGGACGGTGTCGTATCGGAAAAATTATTATATGTTTTAGAGGAAAACGCAGAGCTATCGGCAGGGCTTGTGCGTAAAGCAATTCGTGCGCAGCAAGTACGTGAAGCGGCGCGTAAAGCTCGTGAGGATGCGCGTAACGGCAAGAAAAACAAAAAATCGAGCACGTTGTTGTCAGGAAAGCTTACACCTGCACAGTCGCGCAACGCACAGAAAAATGAGCTATATTTAGTCGAAGGTGACTCAGCGGGCGGCTCGGCAAAGCAAGGGCGTGACCGTACGTTCCAAGCAATTTTGCCACTGCGCGGGAAAGTGTTAAATACCGAAAAAGCGAAACTGAGCGACATTATGAAAAACGAGGAAATCGCAACGATCATTCACGCAATTGGTGGTGGCGTCGGACCAGACTTCTCGGTTGCGGATGCGGCGTACGATAAAGTTGTCATTATGACCGATGCTGATACGGACGGTGCACATATTCAAGTGTTGCTGCTGACGTTCTTTTACCGCTACATGCGACCACTCATCGAAGCGGGCAAAGTGTACATTGCATTGCCACCGCTTTACAAAGTGTCAAAAGGTACCGGCAAAAAGCAAGTTGTCGAATATGCGTGGACGGAAAAAGAGCTGGATGAGACGATTAAAAAAGTCGGCAAAGGATACATGCTACAGCGCTATAAAGGGCTTGGTGAGATGAACGCCGATCAATTATGGGATACGACGATGAATCCTGAAACACGTACGCTCATTCGTGTGAAAATTGACGATGCGGTACGTGCAGAAAAAAGTATTAATACGTTAATGGGTGATAAAGTAGAGCCGCGACGTAAATGGATCGAAGCAAATGTCAACTTCAGCATGGAGGAAGATGCGAATATTTTAGACAACGACTATATTCACCATGACGAGGAGGAGACAAAGTAATGACAGCAGAAAAATTTCAAGATTTACCGTTAGAAGAAATTGTAGGCGACCGATTTGGACGCTACTCAAAATATATTATTCAAGACCGCGCATTGCCGGACGCTCGCGACGGATTAAAGCCGGTACAGCGCCGCATTTTGTACGCGATGTTTACAGAGGGCAACACGTTTGATAAGCCGTTTCGTAAGTCGGCAAAAACAGTCGGCCACGTTATCGGTAACTTCCATCCGCACGGCGATACGTCAGTGTATGAGGCAATGGTGCGCATGAGTCAAGATTGGAAGTCACGCCACGCGTTAATTGATATGCACGGCAATAACGGTTCGATTGACGGCGACCCAGCCGCTGCGATGCGTTACACAGAAGCGCGTTTATCAGGCATTGCCGCTGAGCTACTGCGCGACATTCAAAAGCAAACCGTTGACTTAGTGCCAAACTTTGATGACCAAGATATGGAGCCGACCGTATTACCAGCGCGGTTCCCGAACTTGCTTGTGAGCGGCTCGACAGGTATTTCAGCAGGGTATGCGACAGACATTCCACCACATAACTTAGCAGAAGTGCTTGACGGTGTACTGCATCGCTTAGACAACCCGGAGTCAACGGTTGATGAGCTCATGCAGTTTATTAAAGGACCGGATTTCCCGACTGGCTCGACGATTATGGGTGTAGATGGCATTAAAAAGGCATACGAAACAGGGCGCGGCAAAATTATTGTGCGTGCGAAAACGGCGATTGAGCCGTTAAAAGGTGGCAAGGAGCAAATCGTCATTACCGAAATTCCGTACGACGTCAACAAAGCGAACCTTGTGAAAAAAATGGACGAGCAGCGAAGCGACAAACGTTTAGAAGGTATTGCCGAAGTGCGCGATGAGTCTGACCGCGACGGCTTACGCATCGTTGTCGAGCTGAAAAAAGATGTAAACGCACAGGCGGTATTGCAATATTTACTCAAGGTGACGGATTTGCAAGTAGCATACAACTTTAACATGATTGCGATTCATAATCGCCGCCCGACGATGATGACGCTGCCGCTTATGCTAGATGCGTATATTGAGCATCAAAAGGAAGTTGTCACGCGTCGCTCGCAGTACGATTTACAACGTGCAAAGGACCGCATGCATATCGTCGAAGGGCTTGTGAAGGCGTTATCAGTGCTGGATCAACTCATTGAGACAATTCGTGCATCAAGCGATAAGCGCAGTGCAAAAGATAACATTATTGATAAGTTTGACTTTACAGAAGTGCAAGCAGAGGCGATCGTAAGTTTGCAGCTGTATCGTTTAACGAACACGGACATTACACAGCTAGAAGAAGAGCAAGAAGGGCTTCAGCAATTAATTGATAAGTTAGAAGGCATTTTAAGTAGCGACCGTCGTTTAACGAATGTATTAAAGGCGGAGTTAAAAGACGTGCGCAAGCGATTTGCGAAAGAGCGCGCATCGATCATTCAAGCTGAAATTGATGAAATTAAGCTGACGATGGACGTATTAATCCCGTCTGAGGAAACGATTGTTACTGTAACGAAGGACGGCTATGTGAAGCGCACGAGCCCACGCTCATACAACGCATCAAACGGTCAGGACTTTGCGATGAAGGAATCGGATTACTTATTACTTGAGGCGAACTTAAATACGCAGCACCATTTACTGTTATTTACGAGCAAAGGAAACTTCATATATCAGCCGGTATATGAGCTGCCAGACATTCGTTGGAAAGACTTAGGGCAGCACATTTCAAGCATTATCTCGCTCGACAAGGACGAGGAAATTATTCAAGCGATCGGGCTGCCGAACTTCGATGAAAAAGAGGCGTACGTTGTAACGGCGACGAAGCTTGGGCAAATGAAGCGCACAGCACTGAGTGAATACAAGCTTGCACGCTACAACAAGGCGGCAAAAACGATGAACGTCAAAGCAGGCGACGATATGATTTACGCAGCTGTTGTCGTTGAAGGGCAAGACATCGTACTATTTGCGAATACGAGCTATGCGATTCGCTTCCCGCTGTCAGAAATTCCGCCATCAGGGCTACGTACAGGCGGCGTGAAAGCATTTGCATTAAAAGAGGACGAATATATCGCATCGGTGCAAGCAGTCGATGCACAAAGCGACGAGGATATTGTTATCGTCACAAATCGTGGTCATGTAAAGCGCATGGCATTAACTGAAATTGAAGTCGGCTTACGTGCTAAGCGCGGCGTCGTGACGTTAAAAGAGTTAAAAGCAAACCCGCATCGTATTTTTGCGACGGTTATCGTACGTACAGGGCATACGATTGAGCTATGTACGACGAAAGGCATTAAAGAAACGATTAGTGTGATGAATTTAACGCGCACAGACCGTTACTCAAACGGCTCACCGAAAATCGATATTGCAACAGACGGCGAGCTCGTAACAGTGAAGCGATTATCATAAGAAAAAAGCGTGCGACGATCACCGTTGCACGCTTTTTTCATGCCGAGCGTGATTCGTCGCCATCACTTTATTTGTCGTATATAATAAGCGCGAAGGAGTGATGACATGATTACAGTACAAATTTGGTCTGACTACGTATGTCCGTTTTGCTATATCGGCAAACGTCAGCTAGAGCAGGCAATTGAGCAAACAGGATTAAGCGGCAACGTAAACGTACAGCTGCGCGCATTCGAGCTGGACGCAACGACACCGAAGGACGCGAACGAATCAACGTTTGAGACGCTATCTCGTAAGTACGGTACGAGCGTAGAAGAAGCGAAAAACATGACAGCCGGTGTAGCCGCACGTGCAGCAGAAGTCGGCTTAACGTATGATTTCGAATCAATGCGCACACAAAATACGCGCGATACACACCGCGTCATGAAGTTTGCCGAGACGAAGCAGCTTGACGGCGCACTTGGTGAGCGATTAATGAAGGCGTATTTCGTTGAAGGGCAATTGATCGGGCAGCGCGACGTATTAGCAACGCTTGCAGAAGAAGTGGGCTTAGTGCGCAGCGAAGTCGAAGCGGTCATTGATAATGAAGCACAATTTGTAGAGGAAGTCGAAAACGATCAATTAATGGCGCAGCAGCTACAAGTGCGCGGTGTTCCGTTTTTCGTTATCGACAACAAATACGGCATTGCCGGTGCGCAGCCACAGCAGCTATTTAACGACACGCTACAAAAAGCAGCAGCCGAAGCGGGCATTCGTCCAACGCTTCAGCAAGTAGGCGACAGCGGCAACGTTTGTGGCGACGACGGCTGTTCGATTTAACACGTTCACCGCCACAAGCTCATGTTGACACATATAGGTGGACTCCTGCGGGAAAAGCTTGTTTCGACGTGGGAAGCAACGTGAAGCGAACAAAAATGAAAACGCGACCATGAAACAGTGGTGGCGTTTTTTCGCGCTTTGTGAAGGAAATATGACTTTTTCAAAAACGGTAGAAGAAGCGGCGAATTATTCGTTATAATAAACGCACAGGCGTGTTGATTCGCGATTTGTAAACAGCACAATCGATGTGTTGTAACGTCTAAATAAAAAATATGCAGTATTCGATAGCTGAGCGTACGGCGAGACTCCTTGGGGAAAAGCGCGAGACTTGAGACCCCGCAACCGCTTGCGGTGAGGAGGCTCAAGCCGCGCCCCAGGAAAGCGAGCCGTAAAACGCGAACAGCCGTCGAAAATATAACATAAACGCATAACAGCAATGAGGGGGAACTTATTATGGGTAATACGAATGCAAACTTTTTACAGCATGAGCCGCATTTCCACATCATTGCGGAAAAAATTAAAGAAGCAATCATTATTGTGAACGAGCATCGTGAGCATTTATACATTTCGCCAGCGCTTTATACGACGTTTGGCTATGACGTGGAGCAAGTAAAGCGAGCGCGTGGCTTTAGCAACATTTACGAGGAAGATGCGGTCGTGTTTTCAAAATGGTTTGAAGCGACGATGGCAAGCGGGCAATCAAGCCAAGTGGAAGTGCGTTGTTTACATGCACAAAAAGGCTGGGTATGGACGCAATTCCACGGTACGCCGGTGTATGATGACAATCAGCAATTTTTACATATCGTGTTCGTCGTGCGCGACATTTCGGTTGAAAAAGAGCTAGAGGAGCAGCTATCACTTTACGCATACGTCGATCGTTTAAGCGCATTACCGAACCGCACTGCCTTGACGCAAGATTTAGACGTATTACTTGCGCGCAAAGAGGACGAGCGCGAGCCGTACGCTGTTTTAATGTTAAACATTGACGACTTTAAGCGCGTCAACGAAAAGTTCGGCTACACGTTCGGTGATGACGTCATTCGTTATGTCGGGGACGTGCTGCAATCGTTCGTAACAGCGGACGTAAAAGCATATCGTTTAGCAGGTGATGAGTTTGTTATTAAAGTCGCAAAGGCGAATGCACCAACTGTTCGTGATTTACTGCAGCGCATTACTGAAAAGCTCGAGCAGCCGGTAACGCTCGGTGACATTACGCTTACGATTCCAGCGAGCATGGGTGGCATCATTAGCCAGCATTACGATTATACGGTGACACAGCTACTGCTTGAAGTAGATGAAATGGTGCATAAAGTGAAGCTATCGAGCACGCATGAATATCAAATTGAGATGATTTAATCGAGCACACGAATGGTCGCGTACAGCCCATTCGTGTGTTTTTTAAGTCGCATTGCATAAGCTTTCATGTTTCAGTATACTTTTTTTAATGGATTTTTATAGGATCTTCACCATAACTTGGGGTTGCTTTCCACGTCGAGGCAGGCTTTCCGCGGGCGCGGCTCAAGCCTCCTCGTCGTTCGTGCCTCACGACTGCGGGGTCTCGAGGCTCGCGCTTTTCCCGCAGGAGTCCGCCTCTCGTTTCAAGCAACCTTTATGCGTCAACCCCAGCTTACGGTGATGAACCTTTTTATAGGAGCAAGTCATATGAAAAGCCCTTGCTACTTCAAACAAAGGGGGAAGAGGATGAAAAAAGTAATCGCGTTATTTGTTTGTATCATCGCATTCGTGGTGATGCCAAACAGCTCACAGGCATCTGCCTTTAACGATGTTTCCTACACGCATGCACAATATCCAGAAAATTATGTATTTGTATAAAAATAACGTGCTAGGCAACGATCGTTCTTCGTTTAATCCGAAACATGCGATGACGCGCCAAGATTTTGCGGTCATGATGGTGAAGGCGCTAGGGCATAGCGAAGTTGCACCGGTGAATACGCAATTTAAAGATGTGACAAAAAGCAATGCTTCATCTGGTTACATTCAAATTGCGGTAAACAAAGGGATTATTAAAGGATATGAGGATGGTACATTTCGTCCGAATACGACGTTAAACCGCGGGCATGCGGCGACGTTTTTAAGCCGCGCGTACAATTTTAAAGCAGGCTCGAAAACGTTTAAGGACGTTGGGAAATCACACACAGCATATAGTGCCGTTCAGCAGCTCGTGCAAGCGAACGTCGCAAACGGCTATGAGGACGGTACATTCCGCCCGAACAATACGTTAACACGCGCACATGCGGCGGCTTTTTTAGCGCGTACGATGAAATATTTTAGCGGCGAAAAATTCCCGTTAACAGAAGCGGACGTATTAAAGCGCTTGAAGCAAAAAGGGTATTGGCCAGACGGATTGTATGCGCATGTTGACGGTTGGCAAAGCGAAGGGGTATACCGTGTACAAGTGTATCAAGATACGCCATTTCAAACGTTTACGTACGATTGGTATGAAGTAGACCAACATACAGGCTTAATTGAGCCGATGTTTGGGGATAAAATTAAACACAATTTAACACAAGATCAAGCGCGTCGTTTATTATTCAACGAAGGGTATTTACCGAAAAACGCTACGTTAGATCAATCGTTCATCAGTGGAAGTAGCTATTTCTTCCGCTATTTTTTACCGCTACAACAAACGAGCATGACGTTCATCGTCGACCGTTATACGAGTGAAGTAGAGATGGATATGTAATGAAAAAACGTTAGAAAGAGCCGAAATGGTTCTCTCTAACGTTTTTCTTCACCCGCCGATAAAGAGCGTCGTTTGCGCAATGCCGATGTAGTGCGCATGTGTCATCATCGGGTGTTCCTTTACGATGTCGAGCGTCATATGAAACAGCTTCGATTCCTCGTCAAATTCGGCGTTCCAGCGCGCGTATTCCGTGTCGCCTTCTTTAAAAATCGACCAGTCGTCAATGTTTTTATGCAGCTCCATTTTTAAGCCGTCGTCGCGGTGAATGTGCAGCTCCGGAATCATGACGAACTGGCCGTCGTACGTAATCATAAAGTCGTGCGCCGCATCACTCGCCTTATACCAAATACGTCGTCTGCGCGCATATTTTTTAATTTGAAATAGCAGCTCACCGTTCATATCGTGTACGTGATATTCGACAAAATAGTGAAAGTCGAGCATCGCGTCAAAAAATTTTTTTAAGCGGTTGCTGTAGACGCGCGAAACCGTCAAGACGTTTTGTCCGTCACATACAATGGGTACAGGCTTTGTAGAATCAATTTCAGTCGTTTCGGTATACGTATAAATGGTCATGTTTTTCCCTCACTTTGAACATTTAGTATAGCAAAGAACGATTGCGTATGCACATGTGTAAATCGTGTATGCGCTCACTGAATGCGTTAAAGTGCAATTGAATTTGTGGAGGTTATGTAAAATGAAATGGTTTGAACAACAAACAGTGTTAGCGAATTTTTTTAGTGTGCTGTATAAAATCCCAACTGTGAAAATCGACCGCGATGCTTTTTTAGCGGAGCAGTTTGAAAAGTCGTCAATGAAGCATACGATCGTTGCGCAAGGTCCAATCGCAGCGGGCGTGACCGAGAAGGAATTAAACAAAATGGCAAAGCGTATCATTAATAAGCGCACGCGTCAGGCGACGACCGTTTCGTTTGCGGCAGGTTTACCAGGAGGCATTGCGATGGCGGCGACTGTGCCGACCGATACGATGCAATTTTTAGCAAACGCACTGAAAATGGCGCAGGAGCTTGCGTATTTGTACGGCTATCGCGATTTTTGGGCGCTGCAAGACGAGGCGCGAAAAAATGAGTTGCTTTTATTTTTAGGCACGATGCTTGAAGTAAAAGGTGGTGCGGCATCTATGCGCTTGTTGACGACGCAGCACGCAAATGACGTCGCGCAGCATATGTCGTTTTCGGAAGTGGAGCGCGCGATGTATTGGCCAATTTTAGGCGAAATTGCGACTGTCATCGTTGAAAAAATTACGAAAAAAACGATGGCAAGTGGCATTACGAAATTTATTCCGCTTGCAGGTGGCTTCATGTCAGGTGGCATTACGTATACGGCATTATCAAACATGGGCGAGCAACTGCATAACGCACTGCGCGACGGAATCGATTATACAGAAGGAAAAATGCAAGCGGACGTCGAATTAATTAAGCAAGCAATGCCGAAATGAACAGAAATGTAGGTGAATCGATTGGCTATTTTTTTAGCAGAAGCGGTCAAATTAAAAAGCATTTTATTAAAGAAGCAGCGTGATTTACAGTCGGAGCGTCATCGCGTCGCATTTAAAACGGTCGAAAAAGGCGAGCAACCAGTACGAGAAGGGCGCACGATGCAAGACGTTGAGCACGAGCTACAACTTGTGCGTGACGACATCCGCCTGCTCGATAAGCTCGTGTATGTCGCCAATACGGAAAATACCGTATCGTTTTTCGGCGAGGAGCTCATGCTTGTCGAGGCGATCGAGCTCGCAAAGCAAATGCGCGTCGAAGCGGAGACGTTGCGTGACTTTTCGATGCGCGACAAAGAGGAATTGCAGCACGGATTCGGGGAAACGCCGATGTATGAAGTGGCGCTATACGACCCACACGAATATTACGTGCGAGCAGAAGAAATGGAAAAGCGTGCGCATAAATTATCAAACGCCATTAACGCAAAAAACTTCCAAGTAACGGTCGATTTTGATGATTCGCGCTATATATAACCTAGGGCGGTGAGACTCCAAACTAGGCGTTTACAGCACACAAACTTTTCTAAACTACGACAAACCAATTTCTATTGACCATTTACACAGTGACCAATAACCAATGACCAACTATGGACAATGGACACTCTCAATTTAAAATGAGCAATACTTGCGTGGGCTGTAAACGAAAGGCTGTACGAACGTCGATTTGACGCGCGTACAGCCTTTTTTTACGCTAAATAACGATAATAAATTTCGTGTGCGATGCTGTCGACATTTTTCAGCTGCGTCACAAAGCACTTTTGCTTCGCTTGCTGGCGCTTTAAATAGTCGAACACGCGCTCATATAAGCTATGGTTGCAATAATGAATCGCTAAAATGACAACATCGTAATTGAGCAGCTTTTTCTCGTCGAAGTTCAGCTCATCTGGCCCGATAAACAAGCTAACAGATGGCAAACGTTTTTTCAGCTCTTGGTGGAAGTTTTGATGACCACCAACGACCGCGATTTTTAAATGAGCAAGGGCGTCGGCAATCGTTTGCTCCTGCTCTTCCTCCTCGGTCGTTTGGAGCTCGCGCTGCAGTTGCATCATCATCGTCTGCATGTTTTCAAGCAGCGTCAGCGCATTCGCATGAGGCTGTGTATTTTCGAGCAAAATGTCGCGCTCGAGCGTCAGTTCCTCGAGTTCGTTTTGTAGCTTCGATAACGCAAGCTTCGTATCCTTTACTTCCTTTTTCTCACGCGTTAACGCTTGTTCGAGCGATTCAATTTGCTTGGCGGCTTGTTGTAGCTGTTGCTTTAGTGCGGCAATTTCCTTCGGTGATTCCTTCATAGCAGGTGCGGCTTTTGCGGGCTTTTGTTTTTTCGGCTCCAGCTTTTGAGGGGCAGCTGCACGCATTTCGATTACCGGCATGTCCGCGCTCGCAAGCTGAAGCAGTGCCGCTTCGACGACGAGCTGCGCAAAATGCTGTGTGCCTTCATGCTCGCGAAGTGCTTGTGCCTCCTGTTCGCTCACATATGTCGTCGCAAGCAGCTGCTCAATGTGCATGCCGCTTTTACGAATGAGCTGAGCTGTTTCATTTGGGATGTCCGCGCTATCGCAAATCGTAATGAGTGCAACGTTTCGCTCATCAGCTGGCTGTTGTGCATCAAATTGCGTTAAGGCGATAAAGCGCTGCTGTAACGCCTGCTCCTCCTTTAACAGCGCGTTAATGCCGCGAATAGCGGTCAACGTTTCACCGTGTTGTGCAAGCGTAGCGAATGATTTTCCTCGGTCGAGTATGTAAATGAAATAATAAAGTAGCGCAATTTGCGTTTCCGTGTAGCGATTCCACGTCGGCAATAGCTCGCGTTCTTTTGCGAATTGAATCGCTTGCTCGCTCGATTCAATGCGGCGGTTTTTGCGCTCAATTTCTTTTGGGAACGATTTAAAGGCGTCGTTACATAATACGTTACGCAGCATGAATAAATAATTAGTCAGCGCCTTGTCGCGGTCGTGCATGGCGTAAAAACGTCGTAATAACAGCTCTAGCATCGTAAAGAGCGCTTTTCGTTTGCCAAGCCCGACTTGCAACGACTGAACGGCATATTGTACGTCAAGCGGCACAACGCCTTCCCCCGTATGCTCATATTTGCGCATTTGTTCGCGTATGTATTTTTCGGTATGTGGCATCGTGGCAGCTAAATACATACCTTGCTGAAGTGCGAGTAAAAAAAGATCTTGTTCGGTTTTCATAAAAAAATCCCCTTTATATAGAAAATTATGGATATAAATCTATTGTACGCGACGTCTATTCATTTGACAAACGATACAAAACAATGTAAAAATGAGTAGTTTTCGACAGTGTGCATATGACAAATATCAATTGTCGTTTTACAAAAAAGCGTTAAAATAAAACTGGAAGGGTGGAAATAACGATGAGAATTTTAACAGATAGTGCATGTGACTTACCATTAGCATATTTACAACAACACGAGGTGACATTTTTTTCATTGCGTGTCGAGCTAGACGGTCATGATTATGCCGACATTACAGACATTCAAGCCCCAAGCATTTACGAGGCGTTACGATTGGGGAAAGAGCCAAAAACTTCTCAAGTGTCACCAGATGCATTTTATGAAACGTTTGAACAAATGGCTAAAAATGGTGAAGAAGGCGTGTACATTGCTTTTTCATCTGCATTGTCAGGTACGTATGCGACAGCGGTCATGATGTATGAGCAAGTAAAAGAAAGCTATCCGCAATTTATTTTACATATAATTGATAGTAAAAGCGCTTCACTCGGACAAGGGCTTGTCGTGCAAGAGGCAGTGCGCGTGAAGGAAAGCGGTGCCACGTTAGACGAGCTTGTTGCGCACATAACAGCATTTGCGCCGCGTGTTGAGCACATTTTCGTTGTGGATGATTTGCAGCATTTAGCACGCGGTGGACGCATTTCAAAATCGACAGCGTTCGTCGGTGGCTTATTAAACATTAAGCCAATTTTAGAAATTTCAAAAGAAGGCAAAATCGAATCACTCGATAAAGCGCGTGGGCAAAAGCGTGCGATCAAGCAAATGATTGCGTACATGAAGGAGCGCGGCGTCAACTTACAGCAACAAATGATCGGCTTATTGCACTGTGCCGACGACGCGCTATTACAGGAGTTAAAACAAGCGATCGAAGCGGAGTTCCAGCCAAAAGGTTTCGTGGAATCAAACGTCGGTGCAGTCATTAGCTCACACGTTGGGCTTGGCACGTTTGCGGTATTTTTCCAAAGCTAAACAAAAGTGTAAGCTAAAGCGTTATTAGGAATGCATGTTCCCGATAACGCTTTATTTTGTGCCAATTTTACATAAATCGCAGTCGTGTTTGCAAGTGCCGCACGATGCGTTCAATTAAGGCGTGGTGGCTCGGATCAATCGGAGCGGCTGCAACTTGCTCCTTCGTCATCGTAAAGTAGCCGTCCACTGTGAAAAATGCGCCCTCGTGTTGAAGCAATGCATGACGTAGCGACTCGTCTAGCTCTAAATGAAACTGTAAGCCGATGACACGGTCTGTATGCAAAAACGCTTGTTGCTCGCAATAAACGGTGCGATAAAATACCATTGCCCCCGGAGGTAGCGTAAATGCTTGCTGATGGAAGTGAAACGGTCGAAGCGTCTCCGGGAATAACCCGAACGGAAGCGGCCGTATCGCAGGTTCAACAGGGAAGTAGCCAATTTCTTTACCGGCGTGATTTGGATAGACGATGCCACCGATAATGCTAGCGATGAGCTGTGCGCCGAGCCCGATTGCTAAAATCGGTCGCTTTGCATCGATCGCCTCTTTTAAAAATGCTTTTTCCCGATTGAGCCACGCTTCTTGCTCATTGGCGCTTTGTGGACCGCCGAGTACGATAATGAGCCCAACATCGTCTAAGTCAGGATAAATCGGATTGTCGTATGCATGAATGATGTCGCCATCGATGATCGTATGCAGTACACCGCCATGCCAATACGGTGCATGCTGTAAAAAAATTGTTTTCATTTTGTTCACCTCACAAGTAGTATAAAGGACGCGGAAATAAGGCGCTACTTTCATATGTTACGTATGATATACTACATAATTAGAAAAAGTATGTTAGCATAATGTTTACATGCTTTCTGAAAACGCCATATACAACATATTGAAAGAAGGAAATAACATGATGAAGCAATATACGACGCTTTTATTTGACGTCGATGATACGCTGCTAGACTTCGATGCAGCAGAGGCGGTTGCATTACCGCTCGTATGTAAGGAGTTTGGTTTAACGTATTCAGAGGAGGTGCGCAACTATTACCGCGCTGTAAACGATGAGCTTTGGCGTGCGCTAGAGCTCGGACATGTGACGCGCGATGAATTGCTCGGTACACGCTTTACGCGACTGTTTCAAGCGTTCGGGCATACAGTGGACGGCAGCGTAGTCGATGAGCGTTACCGCGATTATTTGGTCGTTGGTCAGCAATTCGTACCAGAGGCGGATGAAGTCATTCAAACGCTATCAAAGCAGCACGATTTATTTATCGTCACAAACGGCGTAACGATGACGCAGCATAAGCGATTAGAGCACGCGGGCATGAAGCATTTATTCCGCGACATTTTCGTGTCAGAAGAAACTGGTTCTCAAAAGCCGATGCGCGCATTTTTTGACTATGCTTTCACGCGCATTCCGCAATTTGATGCGACGAAAACGTTAATTGTTGGCGATTCGTTCGGCGCAGACATTGTCGGTGGCTACAACGCAGGCATCGATACGTGCTGGCTAAACGCAAAAGGAAAGCCAAAAACAGCGGACATTCCGGTGACATATGAAATTAAAGCGTTACGCGAGCTATATCGCATTTTAAATATTCCTCAAATCGTATAAATGTAAAATGAGTGACAGCTCGTCTGTCGCTCTTTTTTGTCGTTTTTGGCACGGTGCAATACGTTACAGTTATAATCGTTATATGTGCTATACATATTATTTATAGCACAAATCTTATTTTTTTGAAAAAAACAATTGTGGCTTTTTATACAAAAAGGTATGATAGAACATAAATTCGGTGTCAATTCAGAATTGAATGACAACTAACATGGAGGCATACATAATGACAAAAACACGTATTGGTATTATCGGCTACGGTAACTTAGGTCGCGGCGTTGAAGCAGCGATTACACAAAATGACGATATGGAGCTAGTGGCGGTATTTACTCGTCGTGCACCAGAGAGCGTTTCAATTCAAACAGCAGGCGTAAAAGTGGACCACGTTGATAACGCAGAAAGCTACAAAGATGCGATCGACGTAATGGTATTATGCGGCGGTTCAGCGACGGACTTACCAGAGCAAGTACCACACTTCGCACAATGGTTCAACACAGTCGATTCATTCGATACACACGCAAAAATCCCTGAATTTTTCGATGCAGCAGACGCAGTAGCATCTAAAAATGATACAGTCGCGATCATTTCAGTAGGTTGGGATCCAGGTTTATTCTCATTAAACCGCTTATTAGGTGAAACGGTATTACCAAAAGGCGAAACATACACGTTCTGGGGCGACGGCTTAAGCCAAGGTCACTCAGATGCCGTTCGTCGCATTGCAGGCGTGAAAAATGCAGTGCAATACACATTACCGATTACAGAAGCGGTTGATCGTGTACGCGCTGGTGAAAACCCACAATTAACAACTCGTGAAAAGCATGCGCGTGAATGCTTCGTCGTATTAGAAGAAGGCGCAGATGCAGCAGCGATCGAAAAAGAAATTAAAGAAATGCCAAACTACTTCGCAGACTACGACACGACTGTAAACTTCATTTCAGAAGACGAATTAAAAGCGAATCACTCTGGTATGCCACACGGTGGATTCGTCATCCGTTCAGGTGAATCAGGCGAGGGCGACAAACAAATTTTAGAGTTCTCGTTAAAATTAGAGTCAAACCCAATGTTTACATCAAGCGTATTAGTTGCATACGCTCGTGCAGCACACAAATTAGCAGCGAAAAAAGATTTCGGTGCAAAAACAGTATTCGACATTCCGTACGGCTTATTATCACCAAAATCAGCAGCGGAATTACGTAAAGAGTTACTATAAGACAAAAACGGTATCGGGGAATGGTCTCCGATGCCGTTTTTTCGTTATGGAGCTTCGCGCTTGCTTGCGGACGCTTTCCAGGGGGAACGGCTCGAGCCTTGTTAGCACAAGTCTCTCGGCACGTTCTTTTCCCCTAGGAGTCGCCGCTGCACGCGCTATGCTATTTTCGCTACTCAAATTGCGTATGGTGCTAGGGGAAATATTTTACGAGCGTATAAACTAGATGTAGAACATGCAACCATAAGCGATATGAATCATTTATAAAACGAAAAAGCGCTAGAGGACACAGTCACCTCTAACGCTTTTTGCTGTTTATACTTCTAAGTCGCTATATTTATCCGATGTGTTGAACTTTTTCACAACGTACGGGCATACGGCTTTCATTTTGTAACGATGCTCACGTGCGTATGTTGCCGCTTCGTCAAGTAGCTGCTCGCCCATATTTTGCCCGCGCAGTGAATCATCGACATATGTGCCGTTCATGATCATCACGTTATCGTCTAGTTGCCAAACGATGCGCCCAACTTGTTCACCGGCACTGTTTTTTACTTCAAAGCCGCGTTCGCTGTCCATTAATTGAATTGACATGCCAATTCCTCCTTCATATGTAATCACTCACATAATGATTACATTCCACGAAATGTGCTCGCTTAAACGTTCGTCGGCTGAAGCTGTGCGACGATAATGCTGTTAATGGCGTTAATGTAAGCAAGTGCAGAGGCGCGTAAAATGTCCGTATCGGCTGCTTTGCTCATATATTGTTCGCCGTTATGCTCTAATGTAATTTTTACTTTACCGAGCGCTTCCTTGCCACGCGAAACGCTTGAAATGTTGTACTCGACAAGCTTGACGTCAATTTTTGTGACGCTCGCAATGGCAGAGTATAGCGCATCGACTGGGCCTGTACCGCCAGCAGAAGCAGCAAACGTATCAGCACCGCGCTTCATGCGAACTGACGCAGAAGGGAACGTCGAGTTTGAAATGACTTGTAAATCGTCTAAATCGTAAAATGAATCGCTAAACTGTGTGCGTGACGTATTTTCCGCTTCATCTGTTGCCTCGTAGTAGCTCTCAACGATGACGTATAAGTCGTAATCGTACACTTCCTTTTTCGCGTCGGCAAGCTGTAAAAATCGCTCAAACACCGCTTCAAACTGCTCGTCCGTCTCTGGTAAAATGCCAAGCGTCGATAGCGCATTTTTCACCGCATGACGACCTGAGCGCGCCGTTAACACAAGCTCCATATCGTCTAAGCCGACATCTTCTGGGTGCACAATTTCGTACGCATCACGCGATTTTAATAAGCCATCTTGGTGAATGCCTGATGAGTGGGCGAATGCGTTGTCGCCAGTAATCGCCTTATTCACCTGCACGTCAAGCCCCATAAAGCTCGACACTAAGCGCGACGTATTCATAATTTCACGCGTGTTAATGTTCGTCGTCGCGTTAAACACATCTTGTCGCGTTTTCATCGCCATGACAACTTCCTCAAGTGCGGCGTTACCTGCACGCTCGCCAATACCGTTAATCGTCACCTCGACTTTGTCAGCACCGTTTTTCACAGCGGCAAGCGTGTTCGCCGTCGCCATGCCAAGGTCGTTATGGCAATGCACCGATAAAATAACGTCTGGGTTCGTATTTTTCATGCGGTCGTTGAGGCGGTAAATTAAATGTCCCCATTCGCCTGGGTCTGCGTAGCCAACTGTGTCTGGCACGTTGATCATCGTTGCGCCTGCTTTCATGACCGCTTCAATCGTTGACCATAAATATTCAAAGTCCGAGCGTGATGCGTCCTCCGTTGAATATTGAACTTGTGGGCAAAGCGTTTTTGCATATTTCACCGCGTCGACGCCGATTTGTAAAATTTGTTCCTTCGATTTACTGAATTTTTTCTCCACATGAATGTCAGACGTACCAAGCACCATATGGATCATTGGGTTTTGCGCATATTTCACCGCTTCGTACACGCGGTCGATGTCGTATTGCACCGCGCGAGCAAGTGCTGTAATCATGATGTCCGACGTGTTGCCGACGCGCTCCGCAACCGCTTTAACCGCCTCGAAATCACCTTGAGACGAAGCAGGGAAGCCAGCTTCAATAATATCGACGCCAAGCTTCTTTAACTGCTGCGCAATCTCTACTTTTTCATATAAATTGAGCTTTGCACCAGGCACTTGCTCACCGTCACGTAATGTCGTATCGAACACTAAAATATTTCTTGTCATTGGTCATTCCCCCTATAAAATAATAAAAAAAGCCCGCCGCTATCGATGACGATAGAGACGAGCTTGAACTCGCGGTACCACTCTATTTGAGCAAAATTGCTCCAACTTTGGCGTTTTGTAACGGGCACGACCCGATCGCCGCTATTTACTTCACGGCAATAGCTCCTGGACGAGTTCAAATTGTGTCACTGCTAGCTTCCACCAACCGCTAACTCTCTATAAGCTGACATGCAATTTTACTACTTCCAATCAACGCTTGTATATTTGTTCCTTAGTGTAGCCGATTGACTTTCAGTTTGTCAACAATATTTTGAAAATTTCTACAATAGGCACGTCGCAAAGAGTGTTTTTTCCTCTACATACGTCGTTGGCTGCCCGTTGTCGTACGTTTGCTCGATAAACGTAAAATGTTGTTCGTCACTTCGTATGTAAGTCGTGCAGCGCGTGCCATAACCTTCAAACGCAATGAAAATGGATGACAGCTTTTCTTCCATTTCAAGCGGAATACCAGTAGCAGGTAATTGGTCGATCGGTGCACGCTCAGGCTGCTGCATGAGGCGAATAAATGCTTCAGGTGCTGCGTCGCTTTTATATAGCGGAATGAACTGCTCACGGACGCGCACAACTTTTGGCCAAGGCGTGCCGAGCGTGTCGTTACAAAGCGTGTAATAGCCGGTCGCAAGCTTCGTCATATCGTTAAAAATATTATTGTAATGATAAAATTCGTCGCCATCAAACAGTAAAATGTTGAAGCCGCCGTACAGCTCGCGTTCTTCTTTTAACACGTCGATAAAGTCGCGAGCACGCACATCGCTCGTTAAAAACTTCGTCACGAGTTCACCGCGCGAACGGTCACCGAGTATGCGACTTTGCGGATGACGCACGTTCGTTACTGCAGCGAAGCGTCGATCTTTCGTTACGGCAAGCCACGCACCACCAGCTTGCGCGTCCTGACCGGCGAACAAGCCATTGTCCCAATAATGCGCCGCAATGGCAGGGCGATTCGTAAACTCGTCGCGGTTTGCGATCACCGTATAGCTTTTCGTCTCCTCGTGAAATGCTAGTTGAATTAAGCACATAAACATCCCTCCCTATAGTCATTATCGTAGCAAGTTGAACGCAAAAAAGCGAGCAGCTCCGTCTGAAAAATTCAGTGGAACGCTCGCTATATTAATGCACTATTGGACTGCACGTCACTTCCTCCTAGTAGTCGTTGTCGTCAAACTCTACGCCGAAATCTTCCTCTTCGTATAAGTATGCGTTGTCGTTGTCCTCGATTGCTTCGTACGTGTAAATAATGTTTGTCATGTTGTTTTGCCCCTCTCGTTTAAGTTAATTGTAGTGTAAGTTATTTTTAAGATTTTGTAAATGTCTAAATTGTTAGAAAAGTTTGAATAAGGAAAGTTTTGAAAACGTCACCATAGTTGATGCGACGCGAATGAAAGCGGTTGAAAACTTTTTGAAAATAATTTTTTAGCGATGTAGATTAGCGAGTCAGTTGGCAGTTTGCGCACGGAGAATTATGCTACACGTTTTATTAGTCGGCTCTTCACATCGAGGCACGCTTTCCGCGAAATGTGTCCGCCGAAACAAAAGAACGGTTACAGCATTACATTCAACGAAAAAACAAATTTCGCACAAACTGTTCAACAACGACATGATACATGTCATATGACAAGAAGTGACAAATACGTCTATGGGCTAGCGATAAAACGCGACATAATAAGAGTAACAAAAGACGAACGATTAAAAGGATGTGGCGAGACATGGCACAAATTGTGACGATGCAAGCAAATTATTCAAAGAAACAAGAACTATGGAACACGATTACACACGGACTCGGATTCGTTTTAGCAATTCCAGCGACGTGGGCACTCGTTGACAAAGCACAAGCAAACGGATCGATGACAGAGCTAGCGAGCTATCTCATTTTCGGTATTGCGATGATGGTGCTGTACTTATCATCAACGTTGTACCACGCATTACCTGTATATAAAGACTTCTTCAAAAAGATGGATCACGGCGCAATCTTTTTACTGATCGCCGGCACGTACGCACCGATTTCATTAATTGCAGTTGGCGGCACGCTCGGCTGGACGATTTTAATTGTCGAGCTAACGTTAGCAGTCGTTGGGATCGTACTAAAGTTTTACTTCGTGCATCGCTTTAAGCGCGCATCACTGATCGTGTACATTGCGATGGGCTGGCTCATCATTTTCGCATATAAGCCACTGCTTGCAGTCATCGGTGTAGAAGGCTTTTTATGGTTACTTGCAGGTGGTTTAAGCTACACAGTAGGTACGTATTTTTATCGAAATGACAACATTCCTTACAACCATGCGATTTGGCACTTATTCGTATTAGGCGGAAGTGCATGCATGTACGTAACGGTGCTGAACTACTTATAAACAGCTTTCAAACGCACATTAATAGAATAAAAACCCGTTGGAGCGAACGTGCCTCAACGGGTTTTTATTATAAGCCGACGATGTTGTTACGTCCGCGGTCTTTTGCTTTGTATAAGTTGTCATCTGCAAGCTTTGTAGCGGTTGTTAGTTCGCTTGCTTGTGAAACGGAAGCAACCCCGATACTGCACGTAATGTGAAGCGTTTCATCGTTTAAATGAAGCGGCGTACTTTGAATCGTTTCGTGCAAGCGCTCCACCCACGCTGCTGCTTGGTCGAGTGGTCGATACATGACGATAATGAACTCATCACCACCGAAGCGGACGCAGTGGTGCTGAGCATGGTGCATCGTGCGCTGAATGATGTGCGCCATTTCAATAATTAAATCGTCACCGACTGCGTGCCCGTACGTATCGTTAATTTTTTTGAAATGGTCGATGTCGAGTACCGCAACAGTCACCGTTTGTGGTGCGTCCGCGAGCTCTTTTTCTAGCTTCGTGAGCAGACGGCGGTTGTTTAACGATGTGAGTGGATCTTCAAACGCTAAGTTGCGCAAGTCTTTCGTTTTGAGCTCGGCTGCATATTTGCTTGAGCGGTCGAGCAGCGCCTCTTCTAAGTTTGCCTCAAGCGATTCGTTTAGCACGGTCGCAAACTCATACGCCTCCTTGTAACGTCCCTCTTTCGCTGCGTAATCAATCCAAATTTTTAAATGCACTTTATGCAGGCGATAGTCCCCTTGATTTTTCATCACTTTAAATTGTGAATCAAACAGTGTGAACGCTTCGTCGATTAATCCTTTTTCATACAAAATAATAGCTTTCCAGCGCTTGAACGTATTCATTTGTGCCGCTTGTGGCTGTAAATAGTTGAGCGCCTCCAGCTCCTGTAAATACGCATCGGCTTTGTCGAACTGCTTCGTTAAACAGTAGTTTGCAATGTAGCCTAAATATACTTCAGCTGTACTATATTGCACGTACGAGTTCGTCGGGTCGAGCTGCTTTGCCTTTGCCATGCCGCGCTCAAGTACAGCGAAGCCTTCGTCGTAGCGCTCTAAATCACGGTAAATCGAGGCGAAGTTCGAAGCGGTCGTTAACATCGCCGTGTTTGGCAGCTGCTCGGCAATTTTAATACATTTTTCATACATTTCGATGCATTGGTCAAAGTCATGCCAAAAATAAAAGAGCGTCGCCTGCGCCATATAGAAGCGGTGACGATCCGCAATCGTTAAAAATGCCTCGTACGGCTCGATGTCTGAAATGTGCTCGTCGACAAATCGCACGCGTTCTAAATTGAAGTAGCACACGATCATTAACACTTTAATGCGCACGTAATTTTCGTAATCCTCACACGCTTTATAATATGCCGCTAATTCACGGAATAACGGTAAAACTTGCTCGTATTGCCCGATTTTTAATAGACGCTCAGCTTCTTCACGCAATTGTTCATTTAAATTAATGCTCATACATGTTCACACCTTTTGATTATAAGTTATACGTATATTTGTTAATACATTAAGCTAAAAGGACTAAATGGGCAAGAGCTATTTGCATAGTCGGAATAAACAAATAACATGAAGTAAAATAAAGTGATATGAGCGTTTTATTTGAAAAACTATATCGTTTGCGATTTAATTTACTTACGAAAAGTAATTGAGGTTATACATTATAAAGGAATTAGGTGAGCGACATTGATGAATACGAAACAGACGCTACATATTTTGCAGAAAAAAATACAATTTACGCCAATGCATAACGAGCAGCTGGCAATTGTCGGCCCAGTGAAGCTGCCGGTCGTGCAACGTGAGCTTGAAGCGACATTTCAGTGGTATAGCTGGATGCGTATGCCGAAGCATTTTACAGCAGAGGACGTGATCGACGCATTGCCAGCGATGGAGCTTGCACAGCAGCAGCAATCATCGGTGCTCGTGTACGGCGATTTTGAGGCAGCTAGCAATCCGCTCGTGCGCTTCCATAGCATTTGCCATACAGGGGATATTTTCGGCTCTCAGCGCTGTGACTGCGGCTTCCAGCTACACGAGTCGATGAAGATGATTGTCGAGCACGGCGCAGGGGCGATTTTTTACATTGCCAATCATGAAGGGCGCGGCATTGGCTTATTTTCAAAGTCACTTGCGTACGTGTTGCAGCAAGAAGGCTTCGACACAGTGGAGGCAAACGAGGCGCTCGGCTTTGACGACGATACGCGCGACTATAGCGAGGCGTTAACGGTGCTACAGGCGCTACGTCAACAACCGGTCACACTCATTACGAACAACCCGAAAAAGCTCGCAGCACTGCAAGCAGCGGGGCTCTCAGCGCACGGACACGTTCCGCTATGGGGCGGCGTTACCGAGACGAATCGCTTTTATTTAGAAACGAAAATCGCTAAGTCTGGTCATGCACGAGACGGCAGTTGGATGGTGTAGCACATGATGACGCATACAGATTATATGAAACTGGCATTACAGCTAGCCGCAAGCGCACGCGGCAACACAAATCCGAACCCACTCGTTGGGGCGGTCATCGTGAAAGACGGCATTATTGTCGGCACCGGCATGCACCGAAAAGCGGGCGAGCCACATGCCGAAGTACACGCCTTTAATATGGCAGGTGAGCAAGCAAAGGGCGCAACGCTTTACGTGACGCTTGAGCCGTGCTCGCATTATGGCAAAACGCCACCGTGTGCACTGCGCGTCAAGGAATCGGGCGTTTCGCGTGTGTTCGTGGCGATGCAAGACCCGAACCCGAGCGTGGCAGGTCGCGGCATTCAGCTGCTTCGTGATGCTGGCATTGAAGTCGAAGTTGGGCTTTTAGAGGACGAGGCGCGCTTATTAAACGAGCGCTTCATTCACAATATGCTGACGAATCGCCCGTTCATTCGCACGAAATATGCGATGACACTCGATGGTAAAATCGCAACGCATACAGGCGATTCAAAGTGGATTACAGCAGACGCAGCACGCGAGGACGTACACCGCATTCGCCATGAAGTCGACGGCATTTTAGTCGGCATTCAAACAGTGCTTGCCGACAACCCGAGCTTAACGACGCGCCTGCCTGAAAACTACGGCAAAAACCCGACGCGCATTATTTTTGATACGCAGTTACGCACGCCGCTTGACGCAAACGTATGTAACGACGAAGCACCGACGATTTTCGTTGTCGGCAGCGACGTAACGGAAGCGCAAAAAGCACCGTTTGAAGCGCTCGGCAAAACGATCATTACAGCAGGCACAACGCTAGAAGAAACGCTTGAAACATTACATACACACGGCATCACAGACATTTTAGTTGAAGGTGGCGGGGCGATTCATAGCTCGTTCATTCGCGAGCAACTTGTCAATCAATACATCATTTACGTCGCGCCGAAAATACTTGGCGGGGCAAATGCGCTATCGCCAGTAACAGGAGCGGACGTTGATTTCATGCGTGAAGCGGTCGATGTGAAGTTTTCATCGTTTGAAGCGATTGGCGAGGATTTGAAAATAATCGCGTATCCAAAGGGGGATAACTAAATGCGCTTAGGCTTTGATATTGATGATACGCTCATTCAACTACGTGAGCATGCGTTTGTGCTCTATAAGCAGGAGCTACAGCAGCACGTAACGGACGATGCATTTCGCGCCATTAAACGGGTGGAAATTCACGAACCATTTGGCTTAACCGATGAAGAGGGTAGTGCGTTATGGCAGCGCATGAACGAGCAAGTGTATTTCACCAACTGTCCGGCGTACGAAGGGGCAAAGGAGCTTCTTTGGCAGTTGAAGCAGGACGGGCATGACATTTTTTACATTACAGCGCGCCCGGTCGATAGCTGCATGCGCACGCGCCAATGGATGATCGATGCAGGATTTCCGGTAGACGAAGGGCATTTTTATTGCGGCATGGCAGATGATGAGAAGCTTGCGATTATTGCGGAGCTTGATTTAGATGTGTACGTCGACGACAAGCCGAAAATTTTGCATTCATTAAAGGCGCTGCGTACGATTTCGGTGCTGCGCGATCAGCCATACAACCGCGAAGAGCCGTTTGAGCGCATCGTACATTGGTCGGAGTTTATGAAGTACGTGACGGTTGAAAAATAACTAAAAAAAGATGCTACATGTCGAAGTGGACGAGTAGCATCTTTTTTTGTCTTGGATTTCGAATTTACACTTTAATCGTGTAATAGATGATACTAAGCGTGAAAACGGGATTGTCGTCGTGAAGCGGAGAGCGGACTTCTAGCGGAACAGTACGAGCGGGAGACTACAGGCTCGAGCCGTACCCGCAGAAAAGCCTGCTCGAAGCAAGAGACGACATCATCGCATTATAACAACGCCTTTGCAAGCAACGTATACGTATCGACGCGGTGCGCAAACTCGCTTTGGTTCGCGTTAATCATCGCCTCATCAAACCCGAACTGCTCAGCATCGTCGCGTAACTTTTCGGCAACGACTTCCGCTGTGCCGACGAGATGCAGCTTGCGACTGTCTTGAATCATCGCCTCGTCCATCTCCGTTAACACGACGTTCATCGCTTCTTCGTTCGTATAAAACGACGGCATTTGTCCGCGCATAAGCTGCAAGCGATATAAGTCGATTGCACGCGCACGATATTCCGCTTCATCTGCAGTTGGTGCTACTGTAGCGGCGTACGTTACGGCAACTTGTGGCTGCTGTAAAAAATCGTTTGGCACGAAATTTTTACGGTAATGATCGAAAATATCGCGTGATGCTTGCCCGTTGAAAAATTGTGCAAACGAATAGCCGAGCCCGAGCTGACCTGCACGCAATGCGCTATTGCCAGTGGAGCCGAGCAGCCACGGTGTTGCAAGTGGCACGTTTGCCGGTGTGACGCGCACAGGACGGTATTCTGCCAGTTCGGATTGTTCGCCGTTCATAAGTTGTAAAATCGCTTTAATTTTATCGTATTGATCTTCCATATAGACGCGGCGACCTTGTGCAAGCGCAGCAATCGATGGGTGATCGCCACCTGGTGCGCGCCCGATACCGAGGTCGATACGCCCAGGGAAATAACCGCTTAGCGTGTTGAACACTTCAGCAATTTTAAGCGCTGAGTAATGCATCGACATGACACCACCGCTACCGACGCGGATATTTTTCGTCTGTGCGGCAATCGCGGCAATTGAAATTTCAGGCGCCGAGCTAGCAAGTGACAGCGTGTTGTGATGCTCCGCTAACCAAAAGCGCGTATAGCCGAGCTCATCGCCAAGCTGTGCAAGCGCTAAGCTGTTTGCGAGTGCTTGCTGCGCGTTCATGTTCGATGGAATAGGAATTTGGTCTAATATGCTAAGTTTCATAAATATCAACCTCTCTATATTGTTTACTAGTGTAACTATAACGTATTTCACTCAAATATGTTGAAATAAAGCTTACGAGTGGTCGTTTATGTCTAATTTGTGAGAGAATTCAAATAATATTGCAATTTGAATCGGATTCGTTTAGTATTTTTGAGTACGTAGAAAGAAGCGGTATAGCATAAATGGGAGGGCAACATGGTACTATTGAAACTGTTAATAGTAGAAGATGAGTGTTATACGAAGGCAAGTCAATTGCAATATCGACCGTACATATGGCGAGTTTTTCATGAAGCGGATGCGCATAATTTAATTGTAAACAGCTATATCGCAATGTGCTTACCCGCATCAAAATGGTTCATTAATCCGTATATCGAGTCCGTTTTTCCAGTGCAATGTGCATACATACGAAAAGTGAGTTTATTGTTAGAGCGTTCCGTAACGATGATGACGGCGAGTGACGAGGAAAAATACGAGTTCGCAAATTTATTGTTACAGCGTTTAGATACAGAGGCAGTGCGACGCGGCTTAACGTTTGAAAGCTGTGCGTTTAGCAAAAAAAATGCGCTGCTAGAGCAAGTGAAGCAGCAAACGTGGGACGACATCGACCGCACATTTTTACAAGCACAAAAGGATGATTTATTAAAGTTGTTTCATTTAATGAACGCACAGTGCTTTTTAGAGCGTGTCGTCGAGGAATTGCTCGTTCAGCTGCAAGTGAAAAAATAAAAAACACTTACATCGAAGTCATAAAGATTTCGGCTGTAAGTGTTTTTTTTAATATAAGCCGTCGCGTATGAAGCGAGAAATTTTGCGCGGCTTGTTGTGATAAAGGCGCACGCTGCTGACGTACAATCGTTCCTTCGCGCGCGTTGCACAAACGTAGGCGAGGCGACGTTCTTCAGCGAGCGCTTCATCTGGCGTTAACAGCTCGTCGCTTAGCTCATTTTGCTTGCCTAACGCTTTAAAGTGAGGCAGCATTTCCTCAAACCAACCGATCGCAAATACGGCCTCAAATTCCAATCCTTTTGCGCTATGAATCGTCATAATCGGCACCGCATCAATCGTCGGGTCATTTTTCATCCGTTCCATGTCGCGCTTTTTTTGTTGAAGGCGTTCAAAAAAGCGTAAAAACTCCTCAATCGTACGAAAGCGTGTAATCGACACTTCAAATTCATCAAACAGCTCGCGCAACTCCTCTTTATGCAGCGTTTTCGTACGTGCAGCATCGATCTCTAGCTGGCGCTCACAGTTCACGGAGCCAGTGCGCAAATCTTGTAGCACTTCTTTTGGCGACTGGTGACGATAGCGCAAAATGGCGTTCATTTGGCGAATGATCGCATCTTGCTGGAAGCGCTGTGCTTTTTGTGATGCCGCCTGTAGCATGACGCGTTCAAACAACGACTTGTCATCAATGATAAACTGCGCGTGCTCAATGATGCTTTGCCACGTGTGCTGCTGCATATATAGTAGCTTACCGAGCAATACGATGGCGTCCGCGTCGTTCGGGTTGAGCGAAATGCGCATTGCAGCGATAAATCGTTTAATGTAGTCGTGGTCATAAAACGATTCGCCTTGCTTCGTATAGTCAATGACTGGAATTTCTTTTAACACGAAATGCTCAAACAGCGTGCGAATGTACGTCGTTGAACGTGTTAGCACCGCCATTTGTCGATACGGTAAGCCGTTATAGTGCAGCTGTTGAATTTCATCAAGTACGAGTGCCGCCTCCTGCTCAGGGGTAAGCGCCACTTCGAAATAAACAGGGTGACGCTTCGCAGCTGGCACGTTTAACACCTTTTTAATTTGCTTTTTATTTTTCGCAATGATGGCGTTACCGAAGCCGACAATGTCAGCGGTCGAGCGGTAATTCGTCTCGAGCTTAATTTGCTTTGCGTCGGGGTAGCACTTATGAAAATCGAGCATAAAGCTACTCGAAGCAGCCCGCCACGTATAAATTGTTTGATTGTCGTCCCCAACGATGCATAAGTTGTCGTGCGGTGCCGCAAGTAGTCGCGTCAGCTCATATTGCACAGTCGACACGTCTTGAAACTCGTCGCATAGCACGTAGCGGAATCGCTCCTGATACATCGCGCGCGCCTCATCGTCATACAGCAGTAAATAATACACTTCAAGCAAAAAATCATCGAAATCGAGCTCGTTACGCGCCTCTTTATCTTGCTCGTATAGCTCATACACTTTATGCAGCGTAAACATTTCGGTTTTTTCGCTCACATTTTTTACATTTTGCGCCTGCGTTTTAATGTCGATTGGGCGAAGCATGCGGTTTTTCCATTTCGAAATGATGTTAATCACCGCTTCTGGTGTGTAGTCGTCAGCAAGCCCGAGCTTTTTTAAAATCATTTTAAAGCGAAAATGCTTCGACGCCTCAGACGATAACACTTGAAAATCGCGTCCTTGCTCGCGTAAAATGCGCAAACAAATGGCGTGGTACGTGCCGACTGTAATATTGGCATATAGCGCGCTACTCGATAGCTTTGCGAGGCGTTCAGTCATTTCCGTTGCCGCCTTTTTCGTAAACGTTACGAGCAAAATGTGCGACGACGGAATACGCTGTTCTTCCACCATGTACGCAATGCGGCTAATGAGCGTCGTCGTTTTTCCACTACCAGCCCCCGCTAAAATCATGACTGGTCCATCGACGCATTCGACTGCTCGGCGCTGTGCCTCGTTTAGCTGAATGTTTGCGTCTACTAGTCGCTCATAAAACGGTGTTTGCGGCAAGTTTGTCCGTGCGCTAATGCTCGCAATCGGCGGCGTTTCTTGAATGAAAGCAGCGAGCGTATCGTAATACATCGATTGACGAAGCGGCAGCTGTGTCGCAATTTGTGCTTCAAGTTCGTCGCGCATTGTGTCGTCATACGTTTGCAGCTGCGCGTAATACGGCATATACAACGTTTGCGGCAATAGCACGACGTTATCGGCAATAGGGAAGCGGCTTTTTACACGCTGAACGCGGGAAATCGCTTGAATGTGCGTGCTATTAATGTAGGCGACGTCGTAGTTGCACGCAATTTCGTTTTCCTTCACAGACGCCAACATCGTGTTGAAACATGGATCAATAATGCCATACGTCGTCTTTTGTGCATTGACGAAATGTACGTCCATTTGCGCGTTAGCTTGAAGCGGCAATGCACTATCTACATGGAAGCACGCTTGCAGCTTCGTACCGTCACCGAACAGCACAAGCTTATTCGCAAACGGTCCTGTATGTCGCTCGATTGCATCATGAATATGCTTTTGGTCGTTTTGATAGCGACGTGCATCGACGATATCGGGCTTTTGTAGCGCAAGAAAATCGAGCAGCTGCTTTTCTGATACGAGCAGCGCGTTACTCGTCGCATAGCCGTTGACGACAATTTCACAGCCTGTTGCTACATCAATTGGTCGCACAATATACGACGCATGGTGCGCATATTTTCGAAAATCTAAAAGATAATGATGCATCGTTTCAGCGAATGTCGTTTCTTTTTTCAGCAGCTTTTGCAAAAGGGATGCATCGATAACATGACTTAGCGGCTGTTTCGTCACGCGCTCAAACGCCTCCACAAAAATTGGCTCATCGTCCTCAAGAAGCGGGGCAGCGTAAAACCAGCCTTCTAAATCGGTTAACGACTCATCAAGCGGCTCATATAATGTCGGCTGTACAAATTCCTTCGTGTAGCGCTTGTTAGACTTTAACGTATACGGCGCAAACTTACCGCTATCGAGGAACTGCAGCGTACAAACGAGCCGCTTCTTTTTGTCAATTTGATCGATGATGACGCCGTTTTGTAATTGCTGAAGCTGCTTGTAATCGTCTGCTACAACGTAAAGCAACTGCGGCACGAATTTGTAGCGCAGCACGACTTTGCCATCTTTTTTTCGAACGCGCCCGACACTCATCGGTTGAAGCGCGTCAAAAAAGGCATTTCCGTCATGAAAAGCAGTATGTAAAGTATAATCACCGTCTTTTAACGAACAAACGGTATACCCAAATGTCATAAAAAACACCTCCACAATCATTATACGCCAATGTCCTTTTGCTAGTCAGTACATACGATATAACAGTGAATCGCATTATGAAAAAATGAACAGGAGAATATCCGACGATAAAATATTACAAAAATTAAAAATAGCTATTAAGGAAAACGTGAAATGCTTATGAATTTACCGTAAAACGCCTCCTTTTCGCTCACATTTAAAAAATAATTTGACAATTTTCTTCAATTTGATTACGATGAAAGCAATTACATAACGTGTTACGACGAGGTGTTCGCTTTAAACGCGAACTTAAAAGGGAAGCTTGGTGCGAATCCAACACTGTCCCGCAACTGTAATTTCGGAGCTTACTTCTACACGGTGCCACTGATTTAATCGGGAAGGCGAGAAGCGAGCGTTGATGATAAGTCAGGAGACCTGCCTCGATCGAGTACACACCAGTATACCTACGTGGAAATAGGTGGTGTTTTGTGCGAACGATAAAAAGAAATTTTTACTGTTTACATGCGACCACTTATTCGACTATGAATAAGTGGCTTTTTTTATGCCCGTCGCCAAAACAGTTATGTAAAAATTTTTTGGAGGCGTAATGATGAAAAAGCGAAAAAAATTGGAGGACGAATCAATGGAGAAATTTGTACTTTATATTCAACAAAGCATTATGGAAAATTACAGCGCAGCAAAGCCCGTGTCACTCGACCGCATTCAGCAAAAGCTGGAGGCACTATATCCGTACGAGCATAACAGCATTGCATACGCGATCGACTACATGAAAGACGAAATTTTAGGTTAACATCTATATACAAGGTGATTGAAATTTAGAATGTGAACGAGGCTGAGAGACTACAGGCTCGAGCCACGCCCGCGGAAAGCCTGCCTCGATGTGGAGAACCGACGAACAAAACGCTAAAATACATTCACCGTCTATATAGTTGAAACGAGAGGCGCAAAAAATTGCCTCAACTAAGTTAAATAGCTGGGCGTTGCTTGCTCGTTGCATTGTCAAAATTCCCCTACGACACCCTTTAGTGCAGCAGAAGTAACGCCCAATTTATACTATATTTACTATTATGAAAGTTTTTCAGTGCACTTGAGTTTTCGTAAGTTTTTTTAGGCTCTTAACCATAAATTAGGATTGCTTTCCACGCCGAGGCAGGCTTGTCCTCAAATACGTATAAACGAGCTACATTCGCCCGAAAACACGAAATATTCACAATAGCGAGAATATGTGTTGATTCGTTACTTTTAAATAATATGTAACGTGGAAATGTATGCGAAAGCGCAAGCAATCGCTCGTTAAACAAAAAATTTCATTTATTACTTGCTAAATGACAGAATATCATATACAATAAAGGAAATAATACGAACAACGCATACAAGATTGAAGAAGTTAGCTATTACAAAGGGTAATCGGGTACTTATTCGATGCATTTTGTAATAGTTAGCTTTTTTTATTCAACATGAAAAAGCCTATTATTTAATAATTTATTTGGAGGTCATTCAAATGACACAAGGTACAGTAAAATGGTTTAACGCAGAAAAAGGTTTCGGTTTCATCGAAGTTGAAGGCGGAGCAGACGTATTCGCACACTTCTCAGCGATCCAAGGCGACGGTTTCAAAACTTTAGAAGAAGGCCAAAAAGTTGAGTTCGAAATCGAGCAAGGCGCACGTGGTCCACAAGCTTCTAACATCGTAAAACTTTAATTTTTAATTAATGATTTACACGACCCGTTAAGGTTTATCCTTAGCGGGTTTTTTCGTGCGCAAAAATCTAGCTATTGCTGATTACTTGTGGTTGGCGTTCCACGTCGAGGCAGGCTTTTTCCACGGGCGTGGGGCAAACGCGATCGATGTTTGCGTGGCGTTTTTACTGCCTTCCTTGATCTTTTCGGGTCACGCTGGAGTCCGCCTCTTGTTTCAAGCAATCGTTATACGTCAATCTCAGCTGACGGTAATAAAATATACATAAAAAAAG
Organism: Caryophanon latum; assembly: GCF_001700325.1. Lineage (GTDB taxonomy): Bacteria > Bacillota > Bacilli > Bacillales_A > Planococcaceae > Caryophanon > Caryophanon latum. Next base: position 10,646 of record NZ_MATO01000034.1, on the reverse strand, counting down.
TCGCGCTCATTGTAAGCACGACCTTCAGCGATTATCGCTGCAGCACGTTTAGCTGTAGCAACACAGAATAGACGTAGCCGATCACAGCAGGCAGTAGCACGAAGCCGAGCAAGCTACCGAACACCCACATGTTGAGCGATGATGTACCGTGCATTGCGCTTTCTACGAGTGAAACCATCGCATAGCTCAGCAACAGCATCGTTAAATTTTTGACGATATGCGCAAGCAAACTACGCGTTTTATATAATGTCGGCGCAATTCGATCTGTCAGCGCGAAATAATTGTGTAAATACGGGCGTTTTTCAATATTATGAAAAAAAGCATACAGTGCAGCGGCAATTGTCGGAATTAAAAACAGTGCATAGCGCGAACCGTAGCTTTCTGTTTGTCCGATCGCTTTAAAATGAATCGGCACCGCTTCTGGTAGCTGTGACCAATGAATTAACGTATACACAATCGCCAGCGCAACCGATGATAAGCCGATTAAATCAAATGCATGTCGCCACCACGTTTTATGAAGTGTAAATTCGATGTTTTTTTGCATATATGTTCACCTCAAGTTTATTATACGACGATTTTTTCGAAAAAGCCGCTTTTTCTTTATGGCGCTTTGCCGAAATAAACGAGCTCGTCCACGTCCAGCAAGCGGAAACGCCACAACGTAAAACATCATTGTCAAATCGACATGTTGCTTACATAAGCCGATATACGTTCGCCGTTTCAACCTCTCAACAAATAGACTCATACGTGCATGGCCTCCGCTCGTGCAGCTCGTGCAATGACGTCATCAAACACATCGAGCAGCGTATCGCTTGGATCGCGCTGCAACTCGTGTAACGTTCCTTGTGCGATTAAGCGCCCTTCATGCACATATAAAAACGTATCGCATAGACGCTCTGCTGTGTCGAGTGCATGCGTGGACATTAAAATCGTCGCGCCGTCATCACGACAAGCGCACAATAGTTGAAGCAGCGCTCATATTGCTTGTGGATCAAGTCCCATAAACGGCTCGTCGACAATATAAAACGGATACGTCGGCGTAAATGCAAGCACAAGCATCACTTTTTGCTGCATCCCTTTTGAAAATTGAACCGGGTAGTCATCTAATTTATCATGTCAGGTCTGTTGATTAGCCATTTATATACAGTGAAATCGGTTGTTTTTAGCAACCATCTGGAAATAAATGCTGCATATTAATGGCAGTAAGCGTGCGGCGAGACTCCTTGGGGAAAAGCTCGTGCCTCAAGACCCCGTAAAGCGCGACGCAGGAGCGGTGCGGAGGCTTGAGGAAGGCGATTAGCGCCACGTCCATGTGGCATCGCCTTCATGACCAACATCGTGTTCGCCGCCGAGCCCCAGGAAAGCGAGCCGCAATACGCTTCTGCCAATTGATTGGCTAATCAACACGCTTGTTATCATGTAGTTTAAACGTTTTACATAAGTCGAGCGCACGTTGCCACAATGCCGCTTCGTTCTCGCTAAACATTTGAATGAGCAAATGAATGTGCTCACGTAACGTGTAGTACTCATATAGTATCGGACGCTCTGGCACGTAGCCAAGGTAATTTGGTAAATTATGTGTCACTTCAGCGTATGGCAACGTTTGAAGCAATGCTTGAATCGTCGTGCTTTTACCAGCGCCGTTTCCTCCAATTAATCTAATAATCGCATGCGCAGGCAATGAAAATTGAACGTCTTGAAGAACTGGTTTGTTTTGTATGTAACCGCCATGTTGGATAGGTATAGGATACATAAAAAAATTCCTCCTTTATCAATGACTATATATATGGAGGAATAGACAGAAAGTTTCGACAAAAAAAGCGTAGGTGCTACTTGTTCGGCAAAAATAACAAGTAACCCCTACGCATAAAGGCAATTTATTCAATTTTAGTGAGATACGTCTTGTACTGAAATACCAGTGTTCGCTTTTACGTCAACTTCGCGGTATTTCTTTTCGTCCTCAGCTGTTTGTTTACCACCGATTAATGTACCGATGTAACCACCTAAGAAGCCAAGTGGTACTGAAATTAATGCTGGGTTACCTAGTGGGAATAGTGCTTCACCAACGAAGATAGCGGCACCTTCTACTGGATTCCATACATTTGGCGATACGGCTACTAATACTAATGCTGAAATTAAACCTGTTAACATACCTACGATTACACCAGTTGAATTGAATTTCTTCCAGTAAATTGTGTAAATAATGACAGGTAAGTTTGCGGATGCTGCAATACAGAACGCAAGAGATACTAAGAACGCTACGTTTAACGTTTGTGCGCCTAATGCAAGTGCGATTGACACAACTGAAATTGTGATTGAACCGATACGAGCTGCAAGTACTTGCTCTTTTTCTGTAATTTTGCCTTTTTTAATGATTTCTGCATAAATGTCATGTGATAGGGCAGAGGCACCTGATAATACAAGACCTGCTACTACTGCTAAAATTGTTGCGAATGCGACTGCGCAAACGAATGAGAATAAAATGTCGCCACCAAGTGCTTCTGCAAGTAATGGAGCGGCCATGTTACCAGCTGGGTTCGCTGCGATAATTGCATCTGAACCTACGAACGCTGCTGCACCAAATCCTAAGAAAATTGTTAATACGTAGAAAATCCCTACAATCCAAGTTGCCCAAATAACAGAAGAGCGAGCTGTTTGTGCATCTTTAACTGTGAAGAAACGCATTAAAATATGAGGTAAACCTGCTGTACCAAGTACAAGTGCGATCATCATTGAGATTGTATCTAAACCATTTGTATATTTAATACCTGGGTTTAAATATGCTGCACCATGTTCAGTTGCTGTAGACATATGGCTGAACATCGTGACAATGTTGAAGTCGAACTTTGCAAGTACTAAGAATGAGATGATAACGGTACCAATCATTAAAAGACCCGCTTTAATAATTTGTACCCAAGATGTTGCTGTCATACCACCGAATAATACGTATGTAGTCATCATGAAACCTACTAGTAATACGGCAACCCAGTAGTCAATGCCAAGTAATAATTGAATAAGTGCCCCTGCACCTACTAATTGCGCGATCATGTAGAATAATACGATTGTAATTGTCGATAACGCTGCTGTTCCACGTACTTTTGGTGTATTGAATTGAATTAAACATTCCTGAAAAGCAGCTTGTTAGCGCGAAAAAGCTTGTGGAAGTAATGGATGAAGGGGAATTAGACTACTTCATTAGCTTCATTAGCGAATCATACACAATGCAGCATGAAGATTATTTCGTATATGTAGAAGGGCAATATAAACACCAATATAACGAAGGAGACAGCTACACGCATTCAGAGGAAGTGCATGTGTGGAATACGTTAACGAATACAGAAGCGGTATTTGAGCTACCAGAGCGTTTACAAGCAGAAGAACGACGCATCGTTACAAAAGGTAAATTATTATTAATTAATATTATTCGAGACGGAAATATCGTAACAGAACGCTACGATTTAGATGCACAAAAATGGCTTGAGCCAATTGTCGTAAATGTATCAAGCGACATTTACGCACAGCCATATTTCTCAGTCACTACTTCAGAACAGTACATGTACACTTCAATTATGACTGACGAAGGTACGATGCTTGCTATTATCGATCCGAACACTGGCAACACTGTTTACACAGGTATGCTGAACGAATCATTATCGATTTTCTACGCAATGGAACAACAATAACGATAAAAAAACATCATTCATGACGAATGATGTTTTTTGCTGTTTCATCTCATTTTGGATATCTTGTCTCACTATTACTAGTAAACTTATTTATGAGATAAAAGTTCTGATAATGTGTATTAAGGCGGTGTCCTATTTTTGTTTACATGTAAGTTGTGCTTCCCTAGAAAAACTAAAGTCGCGAGCTGCAATTAAAGCTCGCGACTTTAGTTTATGATTTATGTAGTTCTTTGTAGTCTGCGCGTAAATAAATTTTAAAATCCGTTGTTTTCAAATTATATTGTTGCAACATCGATCTCACAATATTGCGGAAAAAATTACTATTGCAATTCGTTTCTACGTACCATTTGCTAACTTGTATTGGAGAATGCATCGTCTCGTTTGTAGTTGCAAAGAATTTGCGCTTTCGTCCATTCATTTTAGGGTTTCCTATAAACGTTTCAAAAATGCTTGCATCGCGATCAATTAAAAATTTACACGTTTCAACGAACATCTCTTTCCAAAGATTAATTTCTTTGACACCTGAATTTAAAATTTCAAACCCTGCTGGTCGTGTATGTGTGAAATCTTCGTATAAATTATGAGAAATGGTTGTATCTAATTTGTAATCATCATAGTTTGGGATGGCGTTTTTCCCATTTGCTTTGTTATCCGCTTCTTCTGTAGATTCTGTAACCATTTGCATTTGAATATCTTTAATATGATTATCGTAAGTTAACAAAATCTTCGCTAATTTCATTACTTCCATTGGATATTCATAATCCCGATTTTTCATAGCCTCAGCAGATTCCTCGTTAATTGCATCGATAATAACGTTGATCGTATCGCTTAAAATGTCTAAACTATCTGCAATATCTACGGCATAGTTTGGGAATTTTTCTACAATTGATTCAACAGTTTTCTTTAATTCATTCATTTGAAAGCTCCTTCCACTCTGTTGTAAATCGTTCATACGCTAATGGTTGTCCGTGTGTTTGAATGTTCGATGAGAAATCGACAATTTGACAATGCTCCGTTCCGCCAAATCGAGGTCCACGTAAGCCGCGCCCGACCATTTGCTCATACAGCACATGACTAGATGTTGGACGACAAATGAGTAAATGGTCGACTTTCGGTGCATCAAAGCCTGTCGTTAAGACGCCGTAATTGAACAAGTATTGAATTTCTTTTCGTTTAAATGCTTGAATGTGCATGCGGCGTAAAGCTTTCGATGTTTTGGATGAAATACAGGCAGCTTTCTTGCCAATTGAATTAAAAACCGTCGTTAAAAACTCCGCATGTTCCACAGTACATGCATAAACGAGTACAGAGCTTGCTTCAGGTAGTCCGAGCATATAGTCAATGATTTTCATGTTGCGTGAATGATTGTTTGCTAAATCGAGCAAAAACGCTGTTGAAATATCTCCATCTATAAATAATTCCCCATCCCATTCAATCGGTTCATCTTTATAAAGTAAATAAGTAGGCTTAGCTAAGTAGCCTTCTTGTTGGAAATATAGAAGCGGATTTTGTATATATTCAGGCTTTTGTGGTAATGTTGGTTGAATTAAATTAGCTTGGAACTGCTCAACTAAACGTCCTGTCTGATCCATTGCACGCCCAGGCGTTGCAGTTAGCCCGCAAATTGGAAATAGTTGCTCACCTACTACTAATTTGGCACGCTCAATCAGTTTATGATAGCTTGCTGCTGTTGCGTGGTGAGCTTCATCGATAATCATGGCACCGCATTGACGAAGTATTTCTTCGATGACGGGATCATGTCGATCAATACGAGAAACGATTTGTTGAATACTCGCTACAACAACCCCTCCAATTAAATCATCTACATCTAAGCTAGACGCGCCAAAATAACGATATACACGTAAGGCTGATGTAAATTCACGCTCCTGCCACATATCCGCAATACAGCTAATCGCCTGCTCGCATAATTCCTCTCCTTGTGCAATCCAAATCATATACTTCCCTTGCGCAAAACGTGGCTGCAACCAATCAATAAAGCTTTCGACCGCAATACGTGTTTTCCCGCCGCCTGTAGGCAATGTGACAATGCAGCGTGTACGTTCTTGCTCTTTATTCAATACTTCAAGCATACGTGTTTTTAAATCTTCTTGGTATGCAACGAGCGGTGGAATGCGTTTATGAGGTTCAATATCAATAACCGCTTCGATACGCTCTGCTCGATCTCGTGGGATGCCTGCAAAAATAAACGGAAACGCTAATGTTGTCACAAAATCTCGCGCCCATTTGTTTCCTGCTATCCATTTCTTTTTTGCAAGTGGACGTGCCATATGGGTGATTGACGTAATGTTTTGTGTCGATGAAGGATTACGTTCGTACAATGCTTGTAGCTGCTCCTTTGTTAATTGCCTTAACAAATATAAACGTAACTCGCGCGTAGACTCTTTTGAACCTACAAAAAGCTCAGAGCCACGTTGGATGATTAAAAGACGTGCTAAGCTTTGAGATGACAATGCCTCTTCCCCAAATGCTTGTAACGTCGTATGCAATTGTTCAAAGTGACTTTTCCCAACTAAGTTTTGCAACATCGCATACGGTACTTTATAGCGATAAACTAACAATTGTACAGCTTGCTGAATTTCATGTTCGACTGGAAATCTTGCCATCGTATCACTTCCTTATGTTTATAGTTTGTCTCTATAATAATTACGATACGCGAATTAACTCTTTTATTCCATATTTAATTTTGAAATGGATAAATAACCTATTTTTATAACGACATCATTTCTTCCAAACATCCATCACAAACTTTATACGCTTTCGGATTTTTGCTTTGTAGCTCTACAAATTCAGCATGTTGTAGTTCGTTCATAATGTGACCTAATTTATATCTTGATAGTTTAGATAACGTCATTACGTCTTGTAATGTGAGCTGAAGATCTTCACTGACAAACACATGAATAGTTACGATGATATATAGCACGTTTTTTGCTTCTTCAGAAAGTGACTCCATATTGTGTAAATAGCTGTTGATCTTTTCTAATTTCATTAAATTAATCTCTAAATCCTCTATTATTCCTTTTTGACCGTTCGAAAGTAGTTTTAACATATCGATTAAATAGAAGGTCATCTCTCCTCTGTTCGTTGGGAAAGGAATTTCTTCTAACGCTTTATAGTACGTGCTTTTATTTTCGTTAATGGCATATGAAAATGTAATGGCTGAATACTTCTCTAAATATCGTGCTAAGTAGCTTCCTACTAGCAATCGCCCTGTTCTACCGTTGCCATCATAAAATGGATGAATGTATTCATAAAAATAATGCGCGACCATATATTGATACAACTGTGGCTGCTTACTTGCGCGTAAATACGTAATTAACTCGTTTAGCTGTACGGCAATATTGTCCTCACCGATGACGCCGATATGTGTCGTCTGATTCCCATCGTTAATTTCAACATATCCTTCTCTAAACAACTTTCCATCAAGTTTATTATTTAGTGAAATTTCTTCAGATACGAGTTCATCATATAAATGTCTAAAGTGTTCAAGCTTCTCAAATGGATCAATATGTTCGATGTGTAAATACGTTTTCATTAAGCCGATAAATTTTTTGTCCTTAGGTTCGGATTTTTCAAGCTCCTTTAACGCTTCACTTAGCTCTTTTTTTGTGCTTTTCACACCTTCAATTTCATTATTACTTTGTGCTTCATTAATAATTAATTTATTGAAATATGGCTTTATTACGAATTCTGGTAATAAATGCACTAACGATTTAATTTTCGAGCTGTTCATTAACACTTCATTATTTAAATGCATTAAATCCGGTATGTTAACGTAAAAAAGCTCAAATTCATCGTTCGTAACGTGACCTTTTCTGAAGCCTTTAATTGTTAAATTCGTTTTATAAGAACCGTAACTATGGAATCTTTTTTCATATTCAGCCGCATATGCAGCTTGATCTAATTTATAAAAAAGTTTGGATAGTTTCTCATACATTTAAAAATCCTCCATTCAAATTTCAAAAAATCGATATTTTTTAAAAGTATATTTGAAGTATATCCTTTTTACAACTTAAATAGCCCTATTTGAATAAGCTCCCTTCCGCTTCGTTATTTTTTATCTCATATTGACTCCCTCTCCGCTCTCCTTTACGCTGTTACGTGACAGAAAGGGTGACGTATATGCTAATAACAATTTGTGAAGATGAGCCGCTTGTTGCGGAACAGTTGCAGCGCATGATCGAGGACATGTTCCCTGCGCTGCGCGTGCAATTGGTCACATGTCGTGCAGAGTTAGAGGCGGCTGAGCAGGCGGCGATTTATTTGTTCGATATTGAGTTGGAGCAGGACAATGGCTTGGCGCTTGCAAAGGACATTCGTAGTGCGCAGCCGAACGCGCAAATTGTGTTCGTGACAGCACATGCGCAGTACGTATTTGAAGCATTCGATGCCGAGCCGCTTCACTATTTAGTAAAGCCTGTGGAGCAAAAGAAGCTTCAAAGTGTGCTGCAGCGGGCAATCGACAAATGCGAGGAGCCAGTGCGAACGTTTACGGTTACAATTGGGACAGAGACAAATGTGTTTGACGAAGCGGCGTTGTATTTTGCGGAGGCGCATGGACGGAAAGTGTCGCTTCATTTCGCCGATGAGGTCGTAACGTATTACGGGCAGCTATCACAGCTAGAGCAACAGCTACAAGGCGCATTTTTCCGCAGTCATCGCTCGTACATTGTGAACTTTGCGCACATGAAGCGCTACGATCATACGACGATTACGTTTACGAATGGAAAAGTGGCGTACGTATCGCGCCATCGCTATAAAGCGTTCGTGCAGGCGTTTTGCCAGCGAGGTGTGCGATGAATAGTTACGTTATTGTCGATGCGGTATATTCGGTCGTTTATTTACTTTGCTTAGCGACCGTGCTGTATGTATTTACACGTCCTCTCTTTACATCGAAGTGGGCGCGTGTATTCGTCGCGGCAAGCTACGTCGTGACGATGCTAATACTACAGCACGTAACGTGGGAGCTGTCGAACTTTACGGCGTACTTCATCGGCAGCTGCGTGTCGCTCGTCGTTATGCTTATAGTAGAACGAGGCAATGCGGCGGCGAAATGGCTATATGCGAGCTTCTTTTTTGCGATTCGTTGGCTGTTGCCGAGCATCGTTAGTACAGTCGAGCGCTATACGGTGTACGACTGGCTCGTGCAAACGACGTCGGCTTTTTATTTGGCGCTCGTCTGGACGATTGAATATGCGATATTAACGGCGGTATTTTGTACGATTGGCTATACGCTAAACCGCTTCTTAACGCGCATTTCGATTTCGTGGCGCAGTGCTGTTATTCTTTGTATTCCGGCTGTTGTGAGCAGCATTAGTTTCTTTTTAGTGAAAGTGCTTCAGCAACAAGAGCTATCGCTGACTGTGGAAGGGATGCTTGCGCTTTATTACGTCGCGCTGCTATGCATTATGCTTGTCTTTGTGCGACTGTACGTGCAGCAAGAGCAAGCAAAATACGCCCTCGCCCAGCAAGCGACGTTACACGCACAAATGCAGCACGTCGAACAGATGGAGCGTGCCTATGCGGAAATGGCGACGTTTAAGCACGACTTACACAATCATTTTAACGTCATTGAGCAATTGATTGAAAAGCAACACGTGGCGGATGCGCGGAGCTATATGAACGAGCTACAGCAAGCAGTTCAGCTACCAGAGCTTCTAACGGGGCATGCGGTAACGGACGTCATTTTACAGGAGAAAATGCAGCGCGCTAAACAGCTTGGCATTGAGCTTTATGCGGACTTTTACGTGCCGAAGCGGCTGCACATTGAGCTGTTTGATTTAAGCGTCGTGCTCAACAACTTACTTGATAATGCGATTGAAGCGACGCAGCATTGTGAGGAAAAAACGATCGCGCTTTCTTGTACACGTCAGCACGATGTATTTGTCGTCCATGTGAAAAATCCACTCACTGCCCCGCTTCTGCTTCAAAACGGCTTGCCGCGCTCGACAAAAGGCTCTGGCATCGGCTTGTTAAACGTGCAGGCGACGCTCGAAAAATACGGCGGGCACGTGCAGTTTCATGAGGAGGACGGCTTCGTTACAGTTAGCGCACCATTCATAGCACGAAATGAACCGTTCGTGACATGACGCTCGAAAAAAAGCGACGTCGGACGAAGCATATAGTGAAACGGAGGGAATTTACATGAAAATCCAAGCAGCATTTACGCCGACTGTGTCATTTTCTACGACTGGAAAGCAGCACGCACCGATAACGAAGGAGCCGCGCGATACGGTATCAATCGGTGCACAAGCTAAGCAGCTGTTTCAGCAAAATAAACGCGGCATGTCAGTCGTTGAGCAACTGATGAAACAGCGTGAAAGCTTATTAGACATGAAGCAAAGCGTGACCGAACGTGCAACTGAAAAAGGCAATACGACCGATGTACAGGAGCAGTTAAAGGCATTAGAGGAACAATTAGCGGCGATTGAGGCGAAAATTGCGGAGGAGCAAAAGAAAAAGCAAGAAAACGAAGAGCAACGTGACAACAAGCCACGAACGATCGATGAAGCCATCATTTCACAATCAGGCTCGCTGCAACACGCTAAAACGTTACAACGCATTGATCGTTCGTTAACACGTGAGAAAGCATCGCTCGAAACAGAAATGAAGCTCGATGCACAGCGCGGCTTTACGAGCGAACGGAAAGCGGAGCGCTTAACAGACATCGATGAGCAAATGACGTTCGTGCAAGAGAAGCTGACGGAAGCGGCTCAAACAGAAACAGACGAAGTAGTGACGTTACAGGAGCAGGTCGAGCAGCAGCGTGAGGAAGAACGCGAATAAAAATGGGGCTGCCCCAAAAGTCAAAATAGACATTTGGGACAGCCTTTTCATTTTGTACAAATCTTAGCGTATCAATTTAAGTCGTTAGAGAAGAGCTGCCCGAAAATTACTTATCGGACAGCTCCATTTAATTTTACTAATTTTCTTGTAACAGTGGCG
>NZ_MATO01000033.1 GCF_001700325.1 Caryophanon latum | reverse complement strand
GATAGTCTTTTTTCAAAGTGTCTATCGTATAGGGTACATTTTACGGCGCGATGCTGATGAATGAGTCTTTTTTATTACGCTGCCGTTTCCGGTTTGCGTTGCTTACTTTGTCTTACTTTTTCATGAATAGAAATGTTCATTAAAATCCCCATGCTAAGCGATAATAACACCATCGACGTACCACCGTAACTAACAAACGGTAACGTTACACCGGTTAACGGAATAAAGCCGAGCATACCACCTAAATTGACAAACGTTTGAATACCAATCCATGTACCAATACCTGCTGCTAAAAAGCGTGTATGTAAGTCTGGTGTTTTGAGCGCAATGATGAGCGCACGGCAAACGATTGTATATAGTAAAACGACGACGATTAACACGCCGATAAAACCGAGCTCCTCTGAAATAACTGCCATAATAAAATCTGTATGCGGCTCTGGTAAATAGCCCAGCTTTTGTGCGGAATGTCCAAGCCCTACACCACCTAAACCACCTGATCCGATCGCTACATATCCTTGAATAACTTGATAGCCTTCAATCGTTTGATATTCAAAAGGGTCTAACCACGCTTTTAAACGTCCTAAACGGTTACCGCTAATGTAACCTGTTAACACACCGATTAGCGCGGCTGCTACGGCTGCGATTACGACGCCGCCAAACATGCGCATATAGCGACGTGCGCTAACACCTGTCACGATAAAAATTCCCATAACGAGCGAAAGCATAACGGCAACTGCTCCTAAGTCTGGCTGCGATGCAACGAGCACAATACATAGTAGCGGATAAGCAAATAATAATGCGTAATGCTTCGTCAACAGCTCATCAGCGTGGCGACGCTTTAAGAAATGCGTTAACATCACCGTCATGACGACGATAATTGCAAGCTTTGCGACCTCAGCTGGCTGTACGTTAATGCCAAACAACGAGAACCAGCTTCGTGCACCCGCGCCATCTCCCCAGCCCATAAGACGTACGTAAATGAGCATTAAAACGGTAATACCTGCGAACACCGCTACTGGAACAGGACTCGTATACAGCTGTTTTTTCACAAAGACCGTCACCATAAAAATAACGAAGCCGAGCGTTGCGAAAATCATCTGTCTTATGTAAAAATGATTTGGTTCATAGTCATATTGAACAATGCCCCACCATACACTTGCACTATATACCATGAGCGCTCCGAAAAATAATAACACAACGTATGGCACTAATAGCCATAAATCGAAATAGCGCATCTTTTGCCATAAGCTGCTTGCAAATTTTTTCATGACGTCGCTTTTGCTCGTTACAAGCGCATCTGATTTTTGTCCAATTGGTCTTACACTGCTTAGTACTCGCTCCTTTAATGGAGGACGAGATGTGTTGTTGTTTTCCTTCATATCCAATACCTCTTTAGTAAAAAAACCCAAACGCCACAAAAGGTGTTTGAGTTTTCTTTGTTATTTGTCTGTAAATGCATCATGCAAAACAGAAAGTTCTTTTTCAAGTGAATCGAGAATCTCTTTTCCTTTATCACGCTCAATTAAACCAAGCTTAACAGCAAATTCGATTTCGCGTGATAAGCCGAACATTTGTGTATCTAAGACTTCCTCATACAATGGACATTGCGGCATCGTTAAGTGATCCATCTGCACTTTAATCAAGCGTGCGATTTTATCTGCATCAGCATTTAACAGTTGTAACGCTTTCTCCTGATAGGAAGTATGTGATGTAGTATCCATGAGGACGCCCCCATTACCTATATTTCTTCATTTCTATCTTTATAAAGTTTATCGTTTAGTGCTTAAAAATGCAAGTATTGTTATACTATTCAGGGCGCTTTTCAACAATTAATCTTTGTATACGTTACTAATTAGCGGTATACTGTTTACGAGTAATGGCACTAAAGGAGGCAATATCAATGGAATTTATACTTCCACTGAATGGTAAAACAAAATTTTCATTAACATTAGACCCAACTGTATGGATTTTCGACGATCGCAAAGTCGATTTAACGACGTATTTTGCGGAAGCACGCAACGCAGAAGATGAAGATGAAAAATATTTAGATGCTGTTGGAAAGCATTGGTCACGCGAAATTATGGAAGGTGCAGTATATCCACCGACTTTAAAAACTGAGCGTAAATTCGATCGCAAAGGTATGCAAACAGGTACATTTGGTATGGTGCTTGCTCCGTTCATTAAAAACGCAGAGCCAGCTGACGACGCAACAGAAGTTGTATTCGAAACAGCTAACGGACAACATACATTCCCAATCGACGAAGCACGCGAGCTTGTGTTAAAGTTCGCTCACGAAGGTAAGCCGTTAAAAGACGACGGTCCTGTTCACGTATTATTAGCGGACGGTTCAAACGTAGACAATCCAATTACACATGTGACAGCGATTCGCATTCAATAGGAGGTTCGTTATGCGCGTACAATGCGTTATTTGTGATGAGATTATCGATTTAAACGATGATTTACCAGAAGCGAAGAAATTGCGCAACCGCCCGATTCATACGTTTATGTGTGACTCTTGTCATGAACGCATTTCACTGAAAACAAGTGAGCGTATGGCAACTGGCAACTTCCGCTTTTTCCGTTCATCTCACCCTGTTGATGATGAGTTTTAAAAAAGTTTAAGGCAAAATAAGTGCCAGAGGGAAAGTATACACTTCCTTCTGGCATTTTTCTGCTTTCGTGGACGCTGACTTCGAACAAGCTTTTCTGGGGACATGGCTTGAGCCTGTAGTCTCATCCCCTAGAAGTCCACTCTTCGTCTCGCGTCCACTTATCGAATTTCTAGCATCATACAAGGTTGTCTTTATCTAAATTCCACTTTTGTCCTAGCCTCTTTTCTTTTTGACTACGCTTCTTCACGAAATTTTTACTTCGAACAACCTCTATTAAACCATTCCAATTCATTTCTTGTTTGCGCAACGCTAACTGTTTTGTAACTGTTCTTTTTTCTCACGCTTCAAGCGTATTTTATAAACGATTAAAATGAGCGCAGCGACGATTAACCCTTCAACCATTGGTAAAAAGAGCGCCAAAAATGTAAGGATTATGCAGCCGAGAAATAAAAACGTATAAATGATGACGTTTTTCATCATTGGCAGCTGCTTTGCAAAACCTAACTTGTACACAATTGCACTCAATACAAACGTGAGTATGAAAACGACATACCCGGCAATCGTATATGACGGTAAACTTTCATATAAATAGCGTGTAATGCCTGACATGCGCCCGAAGACGAACGCACTTTCCTCCTGTGCTGATGCAAATAACATCGTCCACTGCATCATCGTCACCCCTTTTCTACATATTTAGACGTTCTCTTGCTTCATTGCTTAGCCCACTACTCTTTACACGTAAACATATTCCGCGCCAAAACTTTACCTTCTCCTCTATAACATTACCATAAACACTCGAAAAACCACATAAATTACTCGAAAAAACAAAAAAGAGCAGCTACGTAAGAATTCATTCTCACATAGCTGCTCATTCAATATTATACTTCTAGCTCAGCGTTTTTCTTCTTCTTCGCTACACGCTCACGTTCACCTTTATCAAGGATCTGTTTACGTAAACGAATTGATTCTGGCGTTACTTCTAAATACTCGTCATCTGATAAGTACTCTAACGCTTCTTCTAATGAAAGAATACGTGGCTTTTTAATAACATTCGTCGCATCTTTGTTAGCTGAACGGATGTTTGTTTTTTGTTTTTGTTTCGTAATGTTTACCGTGATATCAGCGTCACGTGTATTTTCACCAACGATCATACCTTCGTACACTTCAGTACCTGGCTCAACGAATAATGTACCGCGGTCTTCAACGCCCATCATACCGTAAGTCGTTGCTTTACCGTTTTCCATTGATACTAATACACCTTGGTGACGGCCGCCTACTTTACCAGCCACAACTGGTGCGTAGTGATCGAACGTATGGTTCATCATACCGAAACCTTTCGTAAGAGACATGAATTCCGTTGTATAACCGATTAAACCACGTGCTGGTACGTTGAAAATTAAACGCACTTGACCAGAACCGTTGTTAATCATGTCTAACATTTCACCTTTACGTTGACCGATTGACTCGATGATTGCGCCAGTGTTTTCTTCAGGGATGTCGATTTGTACGCGTTCGATTGGCTCTGAACGTACGCCGTCGATGTTACGGATGATTACTTGTGGTTTTGATACTTGTAGCTCGAAGCCTTCGCGACGCATGTTTTCGATTAAGATCGATAAGTGAAGCTCACCACGACCTGAAACTGTCCAAGCATCTGGAGAAGCAGTATCTTCTACACGTAATGATACGTCTGTTTGTAATTGTGCACGTAAACGCTCTTCAATTTTAGAAGAAGTAACCCATTTCCCTTCACGACCTGCGAATGGAGAGTTGTTTACTAAGAACGTCATTTGTAACGTTGGCTCATCGATACGTAATGGCGTTAACGCTTCTTGGTGGTCAGTTGGGCAAACTGTTTCACCTACGTTAATGTCTTCCATACCTGAAACGGCGATTAAGTCACCAGCTTTAGCTGTCTGAACTTCTTCACGTTTAAGACCGAAGAAACCAAAGATTTTTGTTACACGGAAGTTTTTCACTGAACCGTCTAATTTCATTAATGACACTTGTTGACCTACAGAAATTTGACCGCGGAATACACGACCGATCCCGATACGACCTACGAAGTCATTGTAGTCAAGTAATGAAACTTGGAACTGTAATGGCTCGTCTGAGTTATCAACTGGCGCTGGGATTGTTTCGATAATTTTCTCAAATAGAGGAATTAAGTTTTCTTCTTGTGCTTCTGGGTCTGGATCTAATGAAGATGTACCGTTTACACCTGATGCGTATACGACAGGGAAGTCTAATTGGTCATCTTCTGCACCTAACTCGATGAATAATTCTAACACTTCATCCACTACTTCCAGTGGACGAGCAGAAGGTTTATCAATTTTGTTTACTACAACGATTGGCGTAATTTTTTGCTCTAACGCTTTCTTTAATACAAAGCGTGTTTGTGGCATACAACCCTCATACGCATCGACAACTAAACAAACGCCATCTACCATTTTTAAAATACGTTCTACTTCTCCACCGAAGTCTGCGTGTCCAGGCGTATCAAGGATGTTAATACGTGTACCGTTATAGTCAACTGCTGTATTTTTTGCTAAAATTGTAATTCCGCGCTCACGTTCGATATCACCTGAGTCCATTGCACGTTCTTCAACGCGCTCGTTTGTACGGAAAGTACCTGATTGTTTTAAAAGTTCATCTACTAACGTTGTTTTACCATGGTCAACGTGAGCAATAATTGCGATATTACGAATATCTTGACGTAAATTTGTCATTATTCCACTCCATATTCTTTTTTCAATTGTTCAACTGTGATATTATAGCACATGAAAAGCAAGTTGTCTTTTCAAAACGATTTTCCAATTAACGGTTTTCCATTCCGTATATAAAAATGATAGGAGCTGTCATAGATTGAATAAAGCAAAAGTAGTCATGTTCTTTTACGCGTTAGGTGCCATTTTATCGATGATTTCAATCGGTTTATTCGTATCGGTCGTTGGCGCAACAGGTACACAGTACAATACAATAGGCTTCGTCGGCATTTTCTTAAGCATCGTCGCATTATGTGTCGTATTTATGCAAGGCATGAAACAAAAGAAAAAATTCGTTGCAGCCGGCTTATTAGGCGATCCGGAAGAAAACTAACTCGATTTATTGCGCTTCTTTTGCTATTAAAGGAAGCGTTTTTTTGTTCACAAAATGGTCATAATATTCAGAAGTATATTTAAACAAGCGTGTTGATTAGCTATCAAATCGGCAAATATGTCATGCGGCGCGCGTTTTTGTAGCTCGGCGGCAAACACGGCGTTTGTCATAAAGGCGATGACTCGTGTATTTCTCGAGACTCCTCGACGTGTTTGTAGCGTCTTTTCCCCGAGGATTCTCGCCGCGCGCACTGCTACTAATATTTGATTGTATAAGAAAGGCGAATCAACAAATTTAATATTTAAACAAAAAGTGTGCTACAAGCTCAAAGCAACTTGTAGCACACTTTTCTTACTTCTATTATTAAACGTGTTGACTAGCCACTCAACTAACAGCTAGCGTTTCTGCCATGACAACGCTGCATTCATTTGCGTTTTGCTGCTAAAAACTACCGATACAGCTGTATAAAAATCGCTAATCAACAGATTTCATATATTACCTCTAATCGCGTGGCAGTAAATGAATATACTGGTCGAGCAAAATTGGATGAATCGATGGGTTCGCAATGATGAACGTGTTCGACTGTAAAAACTGTACAGGCTCCCCTGCAAGCGTTGACGTCACGGCGCCGACTTCGTTTGCGATAATGACGCCGCCTGCAATATCCCACGGTGCTAAACGCATCGACATGTACGCATCGAGCTTCCCCGACACAACAAATGCAATTTCCATCGCCGCTGAGCCGTATGAGCGCGTGCCACGAACTGTGCGCACGAGCTTGCTTACTTGCTCGTAGTCGACGTACTTGTTTTCCGTCACCCAGCGCGCATTAATGCCGATGACTGACTGCTCAATCGTCAAGTTTTCAAGCTTGCGTAGCGGCGTGCCATTATACCATGCACCAACGCCGGCAATCGCATGAAATAAATCTTCACGCATCACATCAAAAATATAGCCAAGCTTGCCAACACCGTCAACGAGTACCCCTACTGAAATCATAAAATGACGATGCTGCTTAACAAAATTCATCGTGCCGTCGATTGGATCAATTACCCATACGACACCGGTTAAGTCTGTTACTTGCTCTCCCATGCCCTCTTCCGCTAAAATACGATGTGTTGCATCAAATGTTTTAATTTGTTCAATAAAGAAGAGCTCTGTTTCACGATCTACATTTGTCACTAAATCACTATCACTCGATTTTGTTTCAACGTGTAAATCATATGAAAACGACTCGCGTATGCGGCGCGCTGCTTCTTTAATTAGCTGCTGTGCAAATTGATCCACTGCTTGTATATCCATACACCATTCCACCTCTCACATATCCCATGTACAAGTAAAGCGCTTTGTCACCATGTAGGCTTTCACCATAACGCGGGGTTGCTTTTCCCGTCGAGGCAGGCTTTCCGCGGGCGCGGCTCAAGCCTCCTCGTCATTCGTTCCTCACGACTGCGGGGTCTCGAGGCTCGCGCTTTTCCCGCTGGAGTCCGCCTCTTGCTTCAAGCAACCTCTATGCGTCAACCCCAGCTTACGGTGATGAACCATTATGTAGTAGTATAACAAAAAAACACCTGCTGTCGGAATATTCAGCAAGTGTTTTTATGAAGTTTGTGTAAACGTATTACGCATATGCTCGCATTCCTTCTAGTTCCTTTTGAATTTCGGCTAAGCGCTTTTTACTTTTCGCTTTTTGGATTTCGTCACCGCTATTCATTGCGTCATATAACGATGCTAATTCGTAATCTAACTCTAGGCGTAGCACTTGCTCATATTGCTTTTCAATGTCAACTTTGCGTATAATTTTAACGATTTGTTTCATAACGAATCATCACCTTTCATCCAATTCATAATCTATGTTAAAAACATATTATGTTAGATTATTTTTTTGTTTTGTTACTAAAAATGTTCCCAAAACTTTCACAATTTAAACATATTTATTTTCGAAAGGAGCTAATTTTTTTGAGACCTATTCAATGGACAACCGAAGACTTTAACGTGTTCACAATCGACGGCTTAGAAGAACGTATGGAGGCATTAACGACACACGTGCGCCCGAAATTTCACGCATTAGGTGACGATTTTTCTGCATTTTTTAGCACAGAGCTTGGCGAGGAATTTTTCCCACATGTCGCAAAGCATGCACGCCGCACCGTCAACCCACCGAAAGATTCATGGGTCGCATTCGCTCCTTACAAGCGTGGCTACAAAGCGTTGCCACACTTCCAAATTGGTCTTTGGAACAGCCACTTATTTATAATGGTAGCCGTTATTTACGAAGCACCGAACAAAGCGATTATGGCTGAGCGTCTTCTAGAAAACGTCAAACAAATTACGTCACTGCCAACGCATTACGTATTGAGTGGGGATCATATGTCTCCTGCTGCAACGACGCTACAAGACGCGGGCGAAGAAGGAACAGTTGCATTATTAGCGCGTCTACGTGACGTGAAAAAGGCCGAGTTTTTAGTTGGCGTTCACGTGTCAGCTGAAGAAGCAGTGAAACTTTCAGGCGAGTCATTTACGACACTCGTTGAAGAGACGTTTACAAACTTATTACCAATTTATAAAACGTTAACTGCGCGTTAATTAAAACGGTGTACCGCACGTCTATATGACTGCGGCACACCGTTTTAATTTTTCGACACATGTGACAAAAATCCATTGAGAATGAATTTCAATTACTTTACAATATAGAAGTACATACTTCCACATAACAAAGGAGAGATTTTTTCATGATCGCAGTCATTCACTTTGCATACGGCGCACCGACTTCAATCGATGATGTGCCTACATATTTTAGCCACATTATCGGCGGGCGCGAAGTACCACCACCGATGCTCGGCAAAATCGTTTCGCAGTTTAAGCAGCCGTTCCAAGCAGACTTTATCGCCTCAGCAACACAGCGCATCGCAAAAGGGCTACAGCACGTATTGCCGACACTTTTAAACGCAGATGTAAACGTATATAACGCTTATAAGCATACCGCACCGTTTTTACAAGACGTTGTCGCTCAAGCGATTGCAGACGGCGCAACGAAAATTGTGACGCTTCCAGTCAACCCGATCTTCTCGCCATCTGGTGCAGGTGCATTCCATGAAGAAGTAGCGGGCTTAGTCGCTGGCACAAATATTGAACATATTGCAGTAAAAGGCTGGAACACGCACCCTGCAATCGTTGACGTATTCGCTGACCGCGTCGTGCGTGCATACAACTGGCTACCTGCAGAAAGCCGCAGCGATGCGTACGTATATTTCACCGTGCATAGCCAGCCGATTAAACCTGAAGGCAACGAACCGTACGTAAGCGAGTTTGAAGCGCTCGCTGCGGCAATTGCACAAAAAGCAGGCATCGAAAACTACGCAGCGGTATATCGCTCATCAGGGGGCAAGGAAAACTGGCTCGCTCCTGATGTAAAAGATGCGATGCGCACACAAGCAGCAGCCGGCACGAAAGGTTTTGTGACGTGCGAGCTATTATCGGTTGCCGCTGACGTTGAATCGTTCATTGAAATCGGTGTAGACTGCGCTGAAGTAGCGAAGGAGCTCGGTGTGGACTTCGTGCGTGCAGAGTTTCCTGGCGACAGCTTTGATGCAGTAATGGCGTTAGCACAAATCGTGAAAGAGCACGTATAAAAAAACGGTGAATGGGCATTGTCCCATTCACCGTTTTTTATTTGCGACGCTTTTGTGCCACTTCGACACGAATTTTTTTCGCTGGGTCCGCTTCCTTTGCCGCTTTTACGACGTGGTAAGGGACGTATGAGCTCGCTTCCTCGTAGTCGCGGCAAATTGTTTTTTCCTCAGCTTGCGACGGGACGATTTCTTTGAAGCGGCGATATACGCGTAAAAAATCACCTGCGATAATGCCTTTTTCGTATGCGGCTTCGACTGCCTCAAAAAATGCTACGACGTCGACGATTTCTTGCGTTGACCAGTCGAGCGATAATGGATAAGAATATTCCATAATGAAACCTACTTTCTTACTAGCAATTCGTTGCTGTCACTCCATTTTAAACGAATTGCTTCCGCCTCTGCAACCATGCGAGATAGTAGCTCGGCAACAGTTGGCACATCATGAATTAAGCCGGTCACTTGCCCAGCCCAACCGAAACCTTGATCGGAGCCGTTATAAATGTAATTCGTATTTGCCTCGCCACTAATGTAGTCACGCAGCGCTTCGTACGTCGGTGTTTCCGATTCGATTTTTAAAATTTTATCGGTGAAGTCGTTACGCAGTGCGCGTGCTGGCCCACCAATTGAGCGTTTAATGACCACCGTATCGTTTTCAGTCGCATCCACGAGCGCTTGCTTGTACGCATCAATTGCATGGACACATTCCTTCGTCGCAATGAAGCGCGTGCCCATTTCAATGCCTTCTGCGCCAAGTGCGTGCGCCGCCATCCAACCGCGACCATCGCCAATCCCACCTGATGCAATGACGGGAATCGATACGCTATCGACAACTTGCGGCACGAGCACCATCGTTCCAACATCATCACGCCCTAAATGACCGCCGCCTTCTTGCCCGACGACCATGACCGCATCCGCTCCGAGCTCTTCTGCCTTTTGTGCTTGACGACGCGCCGCCACGAGCACGAGCTTTTTAATATTTGTACCTTTAAGCATATCAAAAATAGGCGCTGGGTTACCACCTGTCATCGTTACAACTGGCACGTTTTCGTCAATCGCCACTTGCACCATTGGCTCATACCCTTTGCCATACATGCCAATCGCGAAATTTACGCCAAATGGTTTGTCCGTTAATGCGCGCGTTTTACGAATTTCTTCACGTAATTCGTCTGGCGATTTTAAGCTCATCGCCGTAATTTGTCCAAGTCCCCCTGCGTTGCTTACTGCTGCGGCAAGCTCTGAATACGCTAAGTATGCAAGCCCCCCTTGAATGATTGGATAGTCAATGCCGAGTAAATCCGTTATTCTAGTTGACCACTTCATGAACATTCCCCCTTATATCCACTATATTCTTCAATAAGTAGCGAAAATCCTGCATGAAGTTTTAGTAGTCACATGCGTTTGTAAATGCTATAATTCATTTGTTTTAAAAATTCCAATTATTTTTAAGTGAGGTGGTAAGTGCGTTGTCACAATTAGAGACTCCGTTATTTGATGTTTTACTGAAGCATCGTAATAGACATCCGATTCAATTCCATATTCCAGGTCATAAGAAAGGCTCGGGGATGGACCCAGCTTTCCGCGAATTTGTCGGGGACAACGTTTTATCAATCGATTTAATCAATATTGCTCCACTAGATGACTTACATTCACCAAAAGGCGCAATAAAAGAGGCACAACAATTAGCAGCTGAGGCCTTTGGTGCTGATCATACATTTTTCTCGATTCAAGGTACAAGCGGCGCAATCATGACAATGATTATGTCTGTCGTTGGTCAAGGAGATAAAATTCTCGTACCTCGTAATGTGCACAAGTCGATAATGTCTGCCATTGTATTTTCTGGGGCTATTCCGATTTTTATCCATCCTGAGGTGGATACAGAACTTGGCATTTCTCACGGTATTACACCAGAGTCAGTAGAACGCGCTCTTGAAACATACCCAGATGCAAAAGCTGTGCTCGTTATTAATCCAACGTACTTCGGTTTCGTTGCGGATTTACAACGTATTGTCGATATCGTTCATGCGCGTAATATTCCTGTCATTGTTGACGAGGCACACGGCGTATTAATGAAGTTTCACGATGATTTACCATTATCTGCAATGCAAGCAGGTGCGGATATGGCAGCAACGAGCGTACATAAGCTAGGTGGCTCGATGACGCAAAGTTCAGTGTTAAACGTACGTGAAGGTCTTGTGTCTGCCAAACGTGTTCAAACCGTATTGTCGATGCTTACAACGACATCTACGTCTTACCCGCTTTTAGCATCACTCGATACTGCAAGACGTCAGCTTGCAGTACACGGCTACGATTTAATCGACGATGCCGTTCGTCTTGCAAAAGATACACGTAAACGCATTAACAACATTAATCATTTATATTGTGTTGGACGTGAGAAATTACATTCATCTGCAACGTTTGATATGGACCCATTAAAGCTTTTAATTAGCGTAAAAGATTTAGGCATTACTGGGCACCAAGCAGAGGAATGGCTACGTCATAACGCCAATCTCGAAGTAGAACTGTCAGATTTATACAACATTTTATGCTTAGTAACGCTAGGTGACACGAAGAAGGAAATGAATTTACTTGTGAACGCATTACAACGCATGTCACAAGCATTCGATTCAGAAGCAGTCGTAACGGAAACGAACGTCAACGTACCTGAAATTCCAGCACTTGCGATGACACCACGTGATGCGTTTTATGCAGAAACGGAAATCGTGCCGCTTAAAGATGCACACGATCGCATTTCGGCCGAGTTCATCATGATCTACCCACCAGGCATTCCGATTTTCATTCCAGGTGAAGTCATTACGCAACAAACGATCGACTTCATTCAAGAAAACATTGCAGCCGGTTTACCAGTACAAGGCTTAGAAGACGACACATTACAAAACATCCGCGTCATTCAAGAACGCCGCGCGATTTATTAAACAAAAAAACGAGCGTTAGCATATTTTTTCTTATGCTAACGCTCGTCTTATTTAGTTCATTAATTATGAGAGTATTGATCCATCTATTGTTGTTGCAGACGCTTGTACGTTGTCAACAACTGCGTAACGCAATGGTTCTATTGAAGCTGTCGGTATTGTTTGCGCTACTGTATACGTTTGACCTGTTGAAGGATTAGGAATTGAATACGTTTGTCCTGCAACTAAGTTAATCGTAATCGTTTGTGGAGCAGACTCGTTTCCGTGAACATCTACTAATGTGTACGTAAATGTATCCGTCTTGCCTGGTGTTGTATTGTTCACAAGCGATGAATTCACCTTATACGTATATGTGCCATCACTATTCATTTCAAACGTTCCGTAATCACCACTAAACGCTGCGGATTGACCAGATAAAATTGTTGTACCTTCTACTTTGATGTTACCACCTGGTGCTAAATAACCTACATTACCCGTTACCGCTTGTGGATCCGTAGTAATAATTGGTTGCGGAAATGCAACTTCATCCGATGTCCAGTTAACGTCTGTTATTTTAACGTTTTGGATACCGTAAACATTCATTGCCATTACACCTGTAGATACACGAGCTGCAGTAATGCGATAGTAGCCTCGTTCTAAATTGCGTAAATGAATATCATTTGCTGCAAAACCTGCTAGTTTTGTTCCTTCTACATTGCCAGACCATACTTCACTTGCTTGTCCTGTCTCCAAATCTACTTTCTCAACTTTATAATTAACTACAAAGTTTTGCCCAATACCATACGAACCTACTGGAATGACTGGGCGGAATGTTAATATGCTGTCTGTACCTTTTACAAATAAATGTCCTACTGTACCCTCTGTTTCTTCCCCTGGCGCTGGCACATTTGACGGGTTTGTCTGAATAATAAGAGGATTATCTCCTACAGTCGTACTTCCACTTAAATTAGCTAGTACTTGGTTCGTATTTACATCTAGTGCATTAATTACTACTTCATTTGTTACCGTTGCTGGCTCTACTAATATCGCATCTGCTGCTGGATCGTTTTCATCCCAACGAAGTTCAACTACAGACTCTCCATCTACAACATTATGCTGAATATACAATGTTGCTGTTTCCGTTTCTTCTCCATTGCCAACTGTATATTCAAATACATCTACTTTACCAATTGCTTCACGTGCACCATTCGATGTGTACGTGTACTCACCTGTTACTTCATTAATTGTTAAATCACCGTATGCACCTACAATCGTTGTTAAATCTGTCACGGCAGTTGCATTTTCAATTGATTTAGGTGTGACTGACATAACTGTTGCACCTTGTGTCAACTCAATTGTTCCTGTAGTTGATGCTGTTAGTGATCCCACATTTACTAACTCTGCTGTTTCAGATAGCGATGTTGACGTAATCGTTGTTGTTATAGCACTTGCCGCTTGAGCATTTAATGCTTCTGATGGGTATGTCGCCATTACATATTCACCAGCACCAATATTTGTGAATGAGAAATTGTACGCTGTTTGAATTGGAACACCAAGTGCAGTTATATACCCAAAGCTATTTTGATCCACTAACTCATATTGACCGTCTTCTTTCTTTTTATATAACCCAATATTATAGCCGCCTGCTCCAGCTACCGCATTAATCACGGTACTAAATGAATAATCTAATGTTTCTCCTTCTTCTACTGTAAACTCAAGTGCGTTATTGCCAAGCTCAGCAATGATCTGCGCATCAAGAATCCCGATTAATTGAATTTCAACAAGACTCACTTCCGTAACGGACTCTCCTACTACAAGTTCCCCAACATTCGAATTTACTGTTGTCGCACCTGTATAGTGTAATGCAACTTTATCGACTATATCTTGAACGACTACAGGCTCCAGTGGTTCTTTCGTTCCTCGTTGCTTCGCCTCTTCGTACGCCGCTACCGCTTCTTCTAACGCTTCTTTCGCTGCGTCTACTTCTTCTTGCGTTGCGTCTGCGTTACCTAGTACATCACGTGCATCCGCAATTGCGTCTTCTAACGCCGCTTTTTCTTCCGGTGTTGTCCATTGTTCGCTTGGATCAACGTCTGCACCGTCTGGT
>NZ_MATO01000032.1 GCF_001700325.1 Caryophanon latum | reverse complement strand
GTACATTATACAAGCCCAAAATTTCAAAAGCTTTTAAAGCACTACAAACTTGGTCAATCGATGTCACGTCGGGGAAACTGTTGGGATAACGCCCCACAAGAATCCTTCTTCGGACACTTAAAAGACGAGGTTGATTTCAGCACGACTAAAACGCTTCAAGAAGTACGTAATAAAATCGATCACTACATGGTCTACTACAATAATTACCGCTATCAATGGAATCTAAAAAAGATGGCTCCTGTACAATACAGAAACCATCTCCTAGTAGCCTAAACCCTTTTTTCAGTTTGTCCTTGACTTGGGGACCATATTAGCCGCTCCTTTTCATCTTTCATTTACGCTTGACAACGCTCGACCGCATCGCAGCGCTTGCATATACGTCCGATTTTCGATTGCTGCTTACAATCACCGCAGTTCGGGCAAATTGTGAAAAAGCTCGTGCCTAAACGCGCATTTTCACAAATGTTGCTTAAACCAAACTGTGCCGTAATCGATTCTTTATGAAACAGCCAAACGGCATCACGCTGCTGCTCATATTCACGCTCTTGCTCCTCCGTTAACAGCGCATCTTCCTTGTCGCTCCGCTTTTGCATTTTATGCAGCGGCGCCCCGCATTGGCAATCGCGCTGTCCCCATTCGCTGTCACATTGCTCATTCGTGCATACGTAGTCGCCGTTATCCATTTGTCGTCCTTTTGCACCACAGATGAAGCAGTGCGAGCGAACGCCGAGCTTCACAAGCTGCATGCGCATAAAGCGGCTGAAAAATGGATGCGTCGCGTTGCCCATCGTGTACGGAAACACACCGTACTTCATGTCACCAAACTGCTCAAAATGCTCCGGCGTAATGAAGTTCGTGCCGAGTGTGACGACGCGATGTAGCTGCTCATAACGAATATGTTGCTCGTAATCATCTGCTGTCTCAGCTGGATAGACGATCAACACATCGCGCGTTTCTTGCTGCACGACTTCCTTCTTTTTTTTGCGCTTTAGCTCCTCTTGCGGCTGTATAGTGCGCGGGTATTCATAAAGCGCATCAATATGTCGGTCGTCGATGCGTCGGTGAAAGCTCACGATGCTCGGCACGAATACAATCGTTTTTTGCATCTGCTCCTCGTGCAAAATCGCAAGCGTAATCGTATAATGCTCGCGGTGTAGCGTCAGCGCAATCGGCTCCGTTTCATGCGTTAGCGTAAACGAAGCAACGTCAGCGAACGGATACGTCGTTACATCATCGCTTAACGGTACGTGCAACGGTCCATCATGTACAAACTGCATGCGCTGTAGTTGACGCACGATCGTAAAAAATACTTCGTCCGTATAGTAGCGCGTATAGTCAATGAAGTCACTTTCCTTTTGTTGTCGCTGCAAGCGCGCGCGCATAAACTTGTTATACAAACGATATAGCGTATTGTAGTCTTTGTTGTAAAGGAGCACTTGGTTCGTCTGCACGAAGCCGTTCATTTTTTTTAGCTCACGGAATTGCTGTATCGTTTGGCGCACGAGACGATATAGCGTTTTTAGCTGGCGATGCACGTCGTCAAAAAACAGCTCATATTCGTTTAGCTCTAAGTTTTCATATTCCGCCTGTTCGCGCAAAATGTTAAGCATTACTTGGCGCTCGTTCGTCACCTTTTTCGTTTGAATCGTATGTAAATGCGTGCGTAGCTCCTTCAATATCGGTCGCATTTCGCGCTCTAAATGATACGCAAACGTGTAGACGAAGCGATTTTCGTAAATATCGATCGATTCTTCATTCACTTCTTTAATTAGTTGTTGCGGCACTGGTCGTCCGAGCGCTGAACGTGCCCACGTCGTCGTATCTTTCATAAAATGCTCGATCGTGCGCGGCGTAATGACGTCAAGCTCCGATGCATTGACGAGCATTTCCTCGCTAATGAGCTTCACTTTCGGTTTGCGCAAAATGTTTTGTAAATGCTTAATAATGTCGCGGCGATATACGTAATACCAAATGCCGTCCGCCTCGTGCTGTAGCTTCGCCTTTAGCTGCTCAAACGTCACTTGCCATTGCTCGTCCTCGTAAAACGCCTCGAGCTCGATTGCTTGCGCGTCGTTTTTTTCGACATATTGCTCGACGTTGCGTTGCCATTTACTAAATTGCTGCTGTAGTTTTTGTAAATAATCGGTCGTCGGCAAGAGCGCTTTTTCCGCATGAACGAAAAATGCCGCTTGCTGTTGCTGCCCGTCTAGCTCATATGTTAATACGAGCCGATTGTTTTCCTTCACCGACATGAACGTAAACGTCAACGCCTGCTCGTGCTCACGAAATGAATGAAATTGTTCATCGTTTATGCGCAACGTTTTCAGCGCGCACATGTCGTCACCTTCTATGCGAAATTCGTAGCGATATAAGCTGACGATTACTTGCTCGTCATGCTCATGAAACGCTGCATTTACCCAGCGATCGCGACACATAAAGCGAATGTTACTTTGCATGACGCTTCACCTTTTCAATGGCGCGCGCAGCTTGTGATGCTGGATCATTCGCTTGTACGATGCGAATAATATCGTCCATCGCCTGCTCAAATTCCTCGTCGTAGCTTGGCATAATTTTCGGTACAATTTTTGATACAATTTGCAAGTCAATTGCTTGCTGCTCCGACCATTTATTCGCCGCATACGTTTGTAAAAATGCTTGCATATGACGGCGTGGGCGATTGCCGATTTCAATGTATAAGCGCTCACTTAGTACGTTTAGCACATCGTCAATCGTGCGCAACATTTTCACCACGCTTTGCTTTTGCACGTTTTGTTGCTGCGCCTTAAAGCCTGTAAAGCTCACGGCTGGCATCGCTTCAATTTTCGAAATGTCCCCAATTTTTTCGCTAATGGCCGCTTGGAAGTCGAGCACTTGCGCACGGTCGTAAATTTTATCGCTTAACGTGTACGTTGAATCGTCCTCATTGATCGTACCGATGAAAAAAACGTTCGGTGGAATGCGCAGCTTATTGCCATCCATGACGTAATCCGACAATGCACCCGATGTACGTCCGACCGTATCGAACAGCTCGACAAACTGCTTGCTTTCCTCGAGCTCTAACTTCGAGTTGAAATCTGAGAAGTAATACTCGACGCGCGCTAAGTTCATTTCATCGAGCACGATAAAGTAAAACTTATCTTTATTTTCCGGCAGCTGTGCTTTTAATAAATTTTCGGTAAACTGCGTCGCCATGAAGCGGTCGTTGAAATGATTGTAAAAACCGATTAAATCCGTTTTGCTTTTCCAGTTCGGCTGCACCGCAATGACTTCGCATACGCCACCTAATGCGTGCGCCACAATTTTTGGCAAGCTCGTTTTCCCTGTACCAGAAAGCCCTTTTAAAATGATGAAGCGTGTGCTGCGCATCGCCGCTAAAAAGCCTTGCACCATTGCAGGCGAAAACTCGTAGCTTCCTTGCTCCGCCGCTTGTAAAATGCGCTCGTACGCTACTGCATCGCCTGGATATGTGGCGATCGACGGTGCGGTTTTCGCTGCTTGCTCAATTAATAACTGGAAGCTTTCAAACATGCGGCTCTCATCTGCAATCGCGTCCTTTTCCTTCTTTTGAAGACGCTGTAGCTCCGCCTGCAAGCTGCGCAGTCGAATTTCATAAAAGGCGCTTTTATTTTCCGCCGCCGTTACGCGCTCTGCATCATGAAGTGCTTGTAGCAGCTCATCTCGCACTTGCGCAAGCTCCATTTGCTGCTTGTCGTACAATGCGCTTAACGTGTCGTGCTGCTGCTTTAAAAATTCGTACGCCTCCTTTTGCTCCTGCAAGCGCGCCCAATCAATTTCTGCTTGGCGATACGTGCGCACGATGTCGTCAAGCCGCTTCACTTCTTGCTCGTACGACGTTTGCTTCGCTTCAAGCTCGGCGATGTAATCTTGTGCCAGCTCATGCTCCGTCAGCTTTTGCTGTAAATCTTTTGAAAACGCTAATACGCGGTCGTAGTTTTGCTGTAAACGGTCGAGTTTGCGCTTCATTTCCATCGCATCGCTTAACGAAAAAGCTTCCTTCATTTGTTCAAACGCTTCACGCTCCTCCTCTAGCTGCTCGCGGTCTTCTTCAATCGCTTCTGCCGCTTCGACTAATTGCCCGCGTTCCTCATCTAGCGCTTCCATTTCTGCCTTCGCGCTCGTCAATGCGTGCTCTAGCTCATCGTAGCGCGCTTGTAATGCATGTAGCTGCTGCTCTAGCTCCTCGACGCTGCTTTTACTTTCCTGCTCGGCAATCGCTAGCTGCTGTTCGTATTGTTGTTCTAATTGTTCATAATACTCCACGATCGATTGTCTTTTATGAAATTCTTCAATTTGTCGCTCATACGTTTCACACTTCTGTTTTAACGTGTCGTACTCAAGCTGCAAAAGCGATAATTCATCTGTTTTGTTCATCATCTATTTCCCTCCAAAAATCGAATAATCGCATATACGTCGTCATGTAGCTCATGCAATAGCTTATAAAATGCTTCGTCAGACAGTTGCAATAAATAGTCGTTATGATGCCCGCCGTGATCGTTACGTAACGACACGATGCGCTCTAGCTTTTGTAAATAATGCGGTGCTTCCTTCAGCTCGTTAAACCAATATTTCCGATGAACGCGGTCATGCAACAGCAACGCCGCCATATAGTCGCGATTGCCGTATATGTGCACGCGTTCGAGCGCACCGTATTCTACCATTTTGTTTGCGATCGTCTTCATGTTTGACTTCAAGCTGCTCGGCAAGTCGGTACGCAGCTCATAAAATAGCTTTTCGATGTAGTTCGGCAGCTGGCGTTTTTTATGCTCCTTTTTCCATTGCTCCGGCACGTCAAACGGCTGAATGCTTGCTACGAGTGGCTTCATCGTTGCTTCAATCGTTAAGTTAAAGTTGTTAATGATCGCAGGACGGCTCGCAACAAGCGATCGCTCTCCTGCCTCCGCATTCATGACTGCCTGCTCGCTTAACTGTAAATATTCAAACACGGCATCGCATATTTTCACACCTTGTAAGCGCTCCTCAATGCGTTCAAGCAACGTTTCCGCTTCCTCAAATTGCTGCGAAAACACGCTTTCACTTTCCGCAATGAGCCATTCGATTGCCTCTTTTCCTTTTGGCTGCGCTTCAATGACCGTTTGTAGCACGACAGACGGCTGCTTAATGAACGGTGAAATGACTTCCGGCTTTTGATACGGTATCCCTTCTACCGAATAAAATACGTCGCCTGCTTGTAGCTGAATCGGCATGTAACAGCCTTTCTTCACAAACGTAAACGGTCGCTTCTCAATCGAAATGTGCGTTACGTCCGCTGTTTTAATTGCCGCTTCCTCAACCGTGACACCTTCTTCAAAATATTTCGCTTTATGCTCATTGAAATTCGCTACAGCGAGCTTCATTTGCTCATCGCACGTGCTGCTGTCGTAAAACTCTTTACTAAACATCGTATTGCGCTCTAACATAAACGGTGGCTCGATGTCGTATGACGTCATTAATTCCCCTTCATGCACGTACTCAAAAAACTTGCAGCGCACTTCGTCAAAAAACATGTAGCCGCTTTTATATACGTGCTGTAACGGCTCTGGCTGATCGATCGTCTCGTACATCATGCCGTTACGTTCATGCACAATACCTTTCATTAACAAGTTGTTTAGCTCCTGCTCAATGACGTACGACCATTGCGGTGGAATATTTAATTTTTCCATTAGCTGCGCGCGCGACAATGGTTTTAATTGGCAAAGCTGTAACATCGTTTTTGCGACGATGCTTAGCTCCTCCTTTTCAACCGCCCAATATTTGACCGGCACAACGCTTACTGGATAGTAAACGTATTGCGTATCGGGCGCTGCTTGTCGATTTTTTTTAGCTGAAATGCTTAGCTCCACGATATCGATCAACGTAGCCACACTCCTTTACATAGTCATACGTTTGCTGAAACATGTGCTCTTGCTGCAACGTTTTATGATCACCTACGATTATTAGCAGCGAGCGAGCACGTGATAGCGCAACGTTGAAGCGGTTCGGCGAGCGTAAAAATCCAAGTGCCCGGCTCGCTTTGTTATACGTATTGCTGCGTACCGTCGATAAAATGACAATATCATTTTCTTTTCCTTGGAATGCATCGACCGTTCCAAGCTCCACTTGCTCTGCTAACCCGTTGCTACTTAAATATTGCTGCAGCAACGTCACTTGCTCACTATAAAACGTAATGACGCTAATTTTACCGATGTTTTTCGCATCCATTAATAGCTGCTTCACAATTGTGACGACTGCCTCTGCCTCCGCTTTGTTGCGATAGCGCCCTTCTTCACCGCCGAGCGCATGCGGCACGTCCAACCATGCAACGTGATGTCCGTCATACACACCGCTTTCGTTTGGCAGCGCGTCCTCACGTAAGCCATGCGTCAGCCCTTCTGGATAAAACAGCTCGCTCACAAGTTGCCCGATATGCGGATGCATACGGAACTGCTGCTTAAGCATTACTTTTTTCGACGATGGTAAACCGTTATATAAACGCTCGAACAAACTATATGTATACAGCTCGTCAAATTGCTCCTTGTCGATCGTTTGCTCCTTTTCAAAGTCCGGCTCTAAAATGTGCGGCAGCTGCTTATGGTCACCTACTAAAATGACTTTTTTACCGAGCGTCATCGGAATTAATAAATCGAGTGGATTCGCTCGCGCCGCTTCATCGATAATGACCGCATCAAAAATCGCATCGTACATACCGTGACGCTGCGCTACTGTTTGCTGACACGTCGCCCCTTTCACTTGTGCGTAGCGCCCCATCATTTCCGCAACGTCAAGCGGGTTTGCTTGCAGCGCCTTCGCATAATGCTGCAAAATTTCCTCTTCCTTCGATGCAAATGAAATCGTCGTTTGCTCGAGCGCTTCATGTAGCTCGACAATGCATAAACGTAACGCCTCTTTCACATCGTCATACGTTTGCTCCGGTGCTTGTACTTGCTGCATTGCCTTCTCATACATCCGTTGTAGCTGCTGCAACACATCGTCCATTTGCGCTAACCATTCGTCATTTTGTTTATGTAGCATCGCCTTCGTACGCAACGTTAATAACGTTTTTAACAGCTTCGAGGCGTGCTGCTCCTGCTGCATAAACTTGCTCATTTGCTGATGGAATGTTTGCCATGCTTGAATATGCTCACGATTTTGAATGCTAGCTGCTTTTTTTGGCAACGCCTCATACATATGCGTAAGCGACGTAGGAAATGCAGCTGCTGGCTCGTCATCGATAATCGGCAATGCATTAAGCAACTGCTGACAGCTTTGAAACGCCACAATCGGAAAGTCAAAATCACTCATTATATCTTCAACGTAATGCTGCAATCGCTGTATGTGCGTCGCCGTTAATGCATTCGTTTCAAAGCGCTGAAGCTCGATAAGTAGCTGCTCTAAAAATTCCTTTTCGGGCACTTCAATAATTTGGCGACTTTGAATCGGCTCAACGATGCGCTTTACAATTTGCTCATACGTTTTTAGCAGCTGCTGCTGATACGTCTGGCCGCCGAATCGATGTGCAATTACCCCTTGCTCTGTCAACCCTTGCATCGCATTATCAACCGCTAAATGCTGATACGACGTAATTAAAATGTCTTTTTGATTTAGCTGCAATAAACATTTCATAATCGTTTGAATGACCGACGTTTTCCCCGTTCCTGGAGGTCCTTGAATGAGCACGAGGTCGTTCGTATTAAGCGCTGCTGTAATGGCTGCCTCCTGCTGAAAATCCGCTTTTTTGCCGTTTACTAACGTCGGCACATTCGCCATCGGAAAACTGTGCGTACGCTGTGGAATCGGCTCGACTGTCGCTGGATTTGCTAAATATTTTCCTAAATCGGTAATGACCGACGTGCTTGCTTTCGTTTTTTTCAGCGCGTGATCGCGTCGACGCTGTGCTACTTCCTCTAACGTACTACTTACGTGCAGCGTCCCTTTTTTGTCATACGGCAGTCGCTCTAAAATGTCCTCAATCGCCACATCGACTTCCATTTTACTGCTAGAAATTGTACGCAATGCACCGAGTCGATACGGCTTGCCATTTGCTGTACATTCGACCGTAATTTGCTGCGCATATCGCTCCCATTCTTCAACCGTTTGCCCAGACTTTAACGTAAAAATAACTTTGCCGTATGCGACATCGAATTTCGTATACTGTAGCGGCTTACAACTGTCGACAATTTCGTTCATTTTTCGTCGCTCAAATTGCATATATTGCTCCCACGCCGCTAAGTAATGCGCCTCCTTTTCAAAGTGCAAGCTAAACGGCGGCTCCACGCTCGTCTGTTCCGACGTTCCTTCATAAAACGTCACGCGAGCGGCAAACACTTTCGCACTGCGCAACAACTTTTCTTTTTCATCCGCCTTGTACGTTATCGGCTCTTCCGCCTCCGCAAATAGCTGATCTTGCTCCCACTTTAAGACGAGCACAGTTGGCTTATGCTCCGGACGACCGAACAAATAATATTTACCATTTTTTTCATGATGTGCGATATAGACGAGCGGCTGCTCATATAAAGGCAACGTCACTGCTTCATATCGCTGCTCATGTAACGTTTGAATTTGCGACACGTTAATCGCAATCGTCTCACGCGCTCGCTCAATTTTAATCGGACGCACAAGCTCAACGGCAATCGTATTGTTATGGGACGCTTGCACCGATGCATAATACGGCAATGCGTGCTGCAAAATGTGACGAATGACGTTCCCTTCTTTTACATCTTTCACTTCGCCGATACGCTCATGCTCGACGTATGCAACGATTATATTCGCCTCATGACGGAATGTGACGCGCTGCCCGACTGCCCATATATCTGGCTGTTGAGCATAAACGTTCATCGTATAGTGCAAACCGTTTCCTTTTACGCGGTACATCATATCCCTCCTATTGTCGTCTCAATTTTTTAGTAATCTCTACAATTTCTTTTCTTAACGTACCTGTATCTTGTTTGTAACGCTCGACGATTTTTTTATATTGCTCTTCCCAATACGAGCTGCTTCCCTCTGCATTCGTTTTCAACTGTTCGGTGCCAATGTTCAACAGCTGTAGCTGCAATTCATTCAATTGACGGCGCAAGTTATGTTCGGTCTCTAACCGCTGATTCACTTCCTCCTGCAACGCTTGAATTTCCCCATCTTTTTTAGCATCTGACACGAACTGTTTAGAATGATCGATATATTGCAGCAACTGCATTTTTTCTTCTTCTAACTTTTTATATCGCTGATCTAATTCAAGTAAATTTCTTGCTTTTTGTTGATTCATTGTTGCTAAATTTTGCAAGCGTCTCATTAACTGCTCTACTTCTTTTTGCTGACGATCCTCTAGCTCCTTTAACTTTTGCTCCAGCTCGTGAACGCGCGCATTGTTCCCTCGTTCGATTTGCTCACTTTGCTGTAACAATTCTTTCTCCTTGAGCAATTCATACAACTTCTCCTGCAACGATTCGTTTTGTTGCTGAAGCTCCTCGGATTGCTTTGTCGACACGTTGCGCTGCGCCTCCTGTAGCTGCTCGTTATCACGTCGCAACGTATGATGCTCGTTTTTTAACTGCTCATATGCCGCTTCCATCGATGTTTGCTTTTCTTGCAATAGCGCCTTTTCTTCCGCTAGCTGCTCGTTATTATGTTGCAACGCATGATGTTCGCTTTTTAGCTGCTCGTATGCTGCTTCGATCGATGTTTGCTTTTCTTCCAATAGCGCCTTTTCTTCCGCTAGCTGCTCGTTATCACGTCGCAACGTATGATGCTCACCTTTTAGCTGCTCATGTTGCTCCGTTAATACATCATGCGCCTCCTGTAGCTGCTTCTGTTTATGCTCAAGCGTTGTAAAATTGTTCACTTGCACAATCATTCGCTGCTTCCAACTATGTAGCTCTTCCTCGCTTACACGCTGCTGCTCCACTAAATCGTCGTGTCGTGCTTGCAACTCCTCGTTGTGCGCATGTAAGCGACTTTCCTCCTGCTCGGCTTGTTGTAACACATTGCGCAGCTCTGTTATTTTATCGAGCGCTTCCTCATACTGCGCTTCAAGCTTTGTATGCGCTTCCTTTATTTGCTCATAGCTCGCCTCTGTAGCGTCGCGTTCCTCTGTCAGTTGTGCGACGACTTGCGCTTGTTCGGTAAGCTGTTCGTTCATATGCTGTAGCTGCGTCTCTAGCTCGTTTTGTTGCGCTTCGTGTTGACGTAGCTGTTGCTCTAATGCGGCTTGTTCCGCTTCACGTTGCTGCAAATCGTCCTGCAATGCGTCTACGTCTTGCAATAGTTGCTGCACGTCTAGTTGTAGCTGCTTCGTTTGCTCATACGTCGCATAAAAATAATCAGGATATTTATTCGGAAAGTGCTGCTGTAAAA
This sequence comes from Caryophanon latum, assembly GCF_001700325.1. Taxonomy (GTDB): domain Bacteria; phylum Bacillota; class Bacilli; order Bacillales_A; family Planococcaceae; genus Caryophanon; species Caryophanon latum. The sequence continues at coordinate 60,890 of NZ_MATO01000032.1, read as the reverse complement.
GGGCCGACACGTCACGCTGAAAATCGGCACAGCACGCCGCCATTTGTGTATATGCTTCTTTCATATAATGCAGCTGCTCAATTTGTGCCATATCGCGCACATTGACGGTAAACATCGGATCAATGTATTGCTGTAGCTGGCATTTCAACTGCTCATGTGCTGCTAACAACGCTTCACGAAACGCTTCATTTTCCATTTCATCGAGCAAATAATGATATAAGTTCGTATAAAATGTGCCGACAAACGCTTCAAACACTTCGACGACATGCGGCTGCATTATTCGTTGCTCAAGCTCATTCATTTCGCTACCTCCTTCACTACCATACGTAAAAAACGAAGCTGCTTGGTTATTAATAGACACAGCTTCGTTTCATCACGTAATGGAAAGCGATTTTTGTCCTACTGTATCTTTCCAACCATTCACGACAGCGCGCTACTAAGCATTAATGATAAATTGGTTTTTATTACCTATATCATTATACAACATGTCTATAAAAATCAATACTAAAGGTCGTACAATAGATGTAAATATACTTATATTTTTAACACTATTTTGGCTCTTCACCCTAACTTTGGGTTGCTCTTCGTTGTGAGGCATGCTTTCCGCGAGAGTCAGCTTCTCCACTACGAGTAACATCGCATTTGATTTGTTCTCCCAAACTTTCGGTGATGAACGACTATGTTGGTTGCTCCAGCCGAAATCGCATAAAAAAAGAAGGTCGCAAGCATGTCGCTTACGCCTTCAATTGATTATAGCCCTTCCATCGTTACAACGACTTTTCCGTTCCCTGTGCCGTCAATGACTTCTTGGAATGCGGCACTTGCTTCTTCAAACGGGAATGCTTGACGTACGACCGGTGCAAATGCTTGTTGCTGCAACATCGTCGTCACACCTGTTGCTACTGCTTCGTACTCTTCTTGCGTCATGTTCCATAGCACCATACCGCGCACGTCACATTCCTTTTGCATCATAAGACGTGGATTGATCGTAATGTCGCCGCGATTGCCGATCACAACGATAACGCCGCGTTTTTTCACAAGCATTAAATCCGCCTGTAAATTGACGTTCGCTAAAAATTCAATAATAACATCTGGTCCTTCACCGTTCGTTACATCGAGTACAGACGCAACCGTTTCTTCTGTAATATGATCGAGTACAATATCCGCACCCGCTTCTTTCACAAGTGCCTTCCCTTCTTCACGACTCGCTGTACCAATAACGGTCGCACCGAGATGCTTCGCCATTTGTACAGCGATTAAACCAACTGCACCGCTTGCCCCGTGAATGAATACTGTTTGCCCTGCCTTCACTTGCGCACGATCTACAAGCGCACGATACGCCGTTAACGCTGGCACACCTAACCCTGCTCCTTGCTCAAATGAAACATGCTCAGGTAACGGGTGAACAGCTGTTGCCTCACATACCATTTCTGCTGCCATCGTTCCTGTAAACACTTTACTTTTACCACCAACGACAAACACACGATCGCCAACTTGCACATTTTTCACGTCTGCCCCAACTTCTACGACAACTCCTGCTCCGTCATTACCAGGTGTATACGGTAAATTCGGCTTCACCGCGTATGTACCTGTTGCAGTATACACATCGCTCGGGTTAATTCCTGCCGCATGTAGTTTCACCTTTACATGGTGCTCATGTATGCATGGCAGCGAAACGTTTCCGAGTTGCAGCTGCTCTGCGCCACCAAATTGTTTAATTAAAATTGCTTTCATGTTCCTCACCTCTCATTTATTATAAAACAAATTATCGGAATTGAGCGATTTTTTGACAACAATTAGTATAATAATAGAAAAGGAGGAATGTTGTATGTGGGGATTTGTCGTATTATTTCTTATCGTCGTAGCACTTGCAGCGTGGCTCACATCGTTTCGCTACAAGCGCACGCAACAATTTTCATGGATGCCTGCGATCATTTTAACGCTCGTTAGTGGCATAAACGCGCTCGTCAACTACATAACTGCGGACGGTTGGACATCGATGGGCTTTTTGTTTATGTTCATTAGCGTATCACTCGGTGGTTTCGTCGGCTGTGCGATTATGCGCAGCGTTTACGCAAAAAAAGAAAAAGCAGCTTGAGCTAGTTCAAGCTGCTTTTCCGTTCGTACTTACATTTTTTGCGCGAGCTTTTCAATTTCCTCTGCGCCCGCTGTTAACGTTTGGATTGACTCTGCAATTTCATGAATAATTTCAGACTGATTCGAAGACAAATCCATCGCCCCGTTCACAATGTTCACGACGTTTTCCACTTTTCGATTTAACTCTTGCAGCAGCTGATGAATGTCATTTACCGATTCGGCGCTTTGATCCGCAAGTCGCGTAATTTCCTTCGCCACAACGCCAAACCCTCGCCCAAACTCACCTGCACGCGCCGCCTCAATACCTGCATTAAAGCCGAGCACGCGCGTATTTTTCGCCACACTATTAATCATATCTAAAATTTTTGTCGTCTCTTCTACTTGCACACTCATTTCGTGCTGGGAGTTCGATAAATCTTCCATATAATTGATGAAGTTCGAAGACGAAGCGGCTAGCTGCGACGTCGATGTTGCAATTTCTTCAGATGACTGTGCAAATTGCTGTGCCACTTCCGTTAAAATCGTTTGCTTCGACGTACTGCGACTAATTGCTAAACCACCAACGACCTCTCCTGCCTTATTACAAAACGGTACCATCGTCGCAATGAGTGGCGCACCGTACAACTCCTTTGGTATGTACATCACTTGTGACTTCTTACTACGCATCACTTGCATGAGCGGCTCATTCGGCTGCAACGTACGTCCTTTTGAGCTTTCAATTGGAATTTCATCAGATTGTATTTGTTCTAATACCTTACTTCGATCCGTTACGACAATCTCCACATCGTCATTAAATAATTGCTTTATCGTCGCTGCTTGTTCCACATAAAATTGAACTGTTGTATCAAGCGCTTTTGCTTCCAGCGCATTCATTGAAACGCCTCCTTTACTTCATACTTCAATTATAAGCACAAAGAAGTGGAAGTATATAGTTTGAACTAAAATATTATCATTTTATTTTACATTGCATTACTTATAACACATGATTTAAAAGTGTGCCATTCACAATAATTCCAATAAAAAGAAAAAGATGTGCAAAATCACATTCAAATTTTGTACATCTTTCGTGTCATTTTGACTACTATTCAATTTAATTCTATTTTGCGACATATATAGCTACGAGCTTCAACTCATTTGCCACATACAAGGTGAGACTATAGCATATATGACGGTTGCAACGTCGAACTAAATTTCAATCCACTCACCTAATGCTAGGTGAGACAACTCGTTTAGGTGTTATCATATGTGCCACATCAATTTCAATCCACTCACCTAATGCTAGGTGAGACGCGATGGCGCGGATTACGTCCGACTTTTAGCAATTTCAATCCACTCACCTAATGCTAGGTGAGACACAACGTAAATGACGTTTACCCGCACGCGGACGTATTTCAATCCACTCACCTAATGCTAGGTGAGACAATGGCTGTCTACGATTGAAGATGCGACATTACAATTTCAATCCACTCACCTAATGCTAGGTGAGACGTGAGAAGCGATTAACGCTAGCTGAACGTATTGCAATTTCAATCCACTCACCTAATGCTAGGTGAGACAGTTTGCTACTGATTGACGTAGACGACGACCAGATTTCAATCCACTCACCTAATGCTAGGTGAGACACTCCGCCATCGCTTCGCTGATGTTTGCCTTAACGTATTTCAATCCACTCACCTAATGCTAGGTGAGACAATTTACCAATACATATCTGATTGAGAATCTTATTTCAATCCACTCACCTAATGCTAGGTGAGACTGATAGAGCTGCAAAAGTTCCACTAGCACCGATCCATTTCAATCCACTCACCTAATGCTAGGTGAGACACAGCAAGCGACACCTGCGGTGATGGCGAAAGCATTTCAATCCACTCACCTAATGCTAGGTGAGACGACTACGGGAATGCATACGATGTGGTGAGTGTCGAACATTTCAATCCACTCACCTAATGCTAGGTGAGACCCTGACGTTGTTTCGAATACTAGATGCTTACTTAATTTCAATCCACTCACCTAATGCTAGGTGAGACCGAAGCAGATAATGTCTCCAGCTTCCGTTGGTTCATTTCAATCCACTCACCTAATGCTAGGTGAGACCTCTGTATCAAATGGTAATATCACGCACACCGTCATTTCAATCCACTCACCTAATGCTAGGTGAGACCTTGCGACGATGTTATTCATTTGCGTACGCAAAATTTCAATCCACTCACCTAATGCTAGGTGAGACTATGGTGGAGCATTAAACACTACTAACAACAAAATGATTTCAATCCACTCACCTAATGCTAGGTGAGACAACCATTTCATAATCTCTCCTTTGACTACTCTACATTTCAATCCACTCACCTAATGCTAGGTGAGACGGTTATATCTAACGTTATTGATGTTAAAAATCGAATTTCAATCCACTCACCTAATGCTAGGTGAGACAAACGCAGAAGCGGCATCGAGAATATGCTACAAATTTCAATCCACTCACCTAATGCTAGGTGAGACGCAACGACACTAAAAGGGGTGCATGTTGGTGAAAAAATTTCAATCCACTCACCTAATGCTAGGTGAGACTGTTAATGTACCACCGTACAGACCGAAGCTATAGCATTTCAATCCACTCACCTAATGCTAGGTGAGACAACCGATGGTTGACGATACTGGCGCTTTTTCACTGAGATTTCAATCCACTCACCTAATGCTAGGTGAGACGTAACAGACGCAGAAGTTGTTGTAAACCGACCGATTTCAATCCACTCACCTAATGCTAGGTGAGACACTTGAGCAGCGCTATTTCCTTTATGTAAAAGTATTTCAATCCACTCACCTAATGCTAGGTGAGACGCGAGTTCGTATACAACCCATTGAAAGTAAGGCATATTTCAATCCACTCACCTAATGCTAGGTGAGACGGCATCTTGTTAGCTAGATACTTAACTGCAGTATTTCAATCCACTCACCTAATGCTAGGTGAGACTGCGATTTGTCGCAGAAAAACGTCTTTATCCTCCTAAAAATACAACTAATTAGAATAAAGGATGTTATAAATTCCATTATAAACCAAAAAATATTCAATTTCAGCTCTTTTTTTGGTGCGAATCGCTAAGGATTTTATGTTTACTTCCCATCCGCACCGAAAAAAGTAACTTACATCAAGCCATATTCCTCATCATAATAGTCTAGTGCGGATAACACTGCATATGTTTCTGTGCCACGTTCAACTTCCTTTATGATGCCTTGCTGTAGCATTTCTTCATAACGATTATGATAAACAAACACTGAATAGCGATTTAACGTTCGCAAGTCACCTTTTGTTAATGGACGATGTAACGCCAGCAGTTCTTCAACAACTTGTTCATTCACTAAAATGTTGCGACCGTTGCCTTTTTCAATGACGCTAAATTGTCGTCCTGATGTCGCAAATGGCTTTTGAAAATGATTTTCTTTATGCATTTCAAGAAGCTCAATTGCGCCGTCTTTAAAAATATTTTTGCGTGCCTCTGCTAGCTCAAGTAAATGAAACTCCCCCATTTCCACCTCAGTTAGCTCAGATTGATGCTCAAATTTTTGACGAATAAGTTTAATACCGACTTCTATTCCTAACCCGTATTCATCTACTTTCGGATTGCCAAATAGCTTGAATAGCGTCATACGTCCTTCTGCATTTTTGCCGAAGCGATTGACGCGGCCAGCTGCTTGCACAATCGAGTCGATACGCGAAATTTCCTTGTAACACTTGTCAAAGCTCAAATCCATACCGACCTCGATTAAATTCGTACTAATGCAAATGATGGGCTTTTGCTTAGTTTGCGCATGCTTGCCAACATGTTGTTTCAATATATCGACGGTGTCATTAATGTGCTGACGATGCATGTTCGTGGATAAATGCTTCAACAAAATCATCTGATCGAGCTGTTTTTCTTGCAGTGCGACTTTCATTTTTTCATACAGCAGACGCGCATCTTTCTTATAGTTTACGATAACGAGAATATTTTTAGCGGTTTGGCATTGCTGTAAAAGTTTCGCAATCATTTCATCATGCTCGATTTCTCGGTAAGGAGACGTAAACAAGTCGAACGTGACGCGGTTAAACGTATGTAATGTCTTTTCTGGTAGTTCAATGAGTTCGATGTCGTCTCGCTGAATCATTAATGGCAGCTCGTCTTTATATAGCTGTGGATTTAGTAAGTCCGGTTGTGTCGCAGTAGACAACACGACGCTACACCCGAGACGTTGCATCGAAAATTGCAGCACGTTTTTGAGTGGCACAACTTTACTTAAGCTGAGCGATTGAATTTCATCAAAAAATAAAAATGCATTACCTAAATATGCGATGTTTTTATTGCGTGTGCCGCCATTTTTGTACCATGACTCTAAATATTGCACCATCGTCGTCACAATCACAGGTGAATCCCAATCGTTTGACGCAGTAGCGTAACGGTTATTGTCTATCATTTTTTCTTCGTCAGCTTTTTCAAAAGTCACGTTGCTATGAAACTCTGCAATAAAATTTTCAAGCGGCACTCCTTCATAATAGAAACCTTTCACAATTGTACGCAATGCCTCTGCATTTTGTTCAATAATGCTAATGTATGGCATAATAAACACAATACGCTGTAAATTATTCGCAATCGCATGCTGTAATGCAAAGCGAAAGCCTGTAAAGTTTTTGCCGCTTCCTGTAGGTAACGTGAGCTGACGAATGCCTTTTTCACTAGACGCTTTCATACAAACTTTATCTGAAATGTCATTGCGTAACTGGAAAATCGCTCGCTCTTTTTCACTTTTAGCATCAAACGTCGCCTGCATGTGACGAAGGTTATGCTCCATTGCATGTAGCATCGCTTGCCATAACGCTTTGTTATTGCGTTGATGATCGTTTTTTGACGCACTGTTTAACTGCTGTTCTGTCCATTCACGCGCATCTTTTCTATCTGCCATCACTAATAAACTAAACAAATATTTCGTATACAATACTTGATCCATATTAATTTGCTTTTGCAACATATCTTTCCACTTACGTTCGTCCAATGGCTCGTGTAAACTCTTTAAAAATAGACGCTCATTTTTGTAATACAGCTCCTCGACATATTGTCTAAAGCCCTTCTTTAACATTTCCGTCAACCCACCAAGTCCGCAACTTCCGTTATGTTTCGGGCAACTTGTCGTATCAAAACCTTCACACGCATGTTTTGGAAAGTCATCTTGGAAAAACTTCAATATACGAGGTATTTCGTCGTGAATGCTTTTGATTTCGTAATCCGTTAGTTCGCCTGGCTTTTTTACACCTTGTGTTCGTTCAAAACCGAGCGCGTACGGTGTTTTTAATACTTCGCGCAATGACGTTTTCGCTTCAGTCGGGCGAACTTCGACGTTTTTTAGCCGCGAATGATGCCCGATAATAATGTTTGCAAGCATTGTTAAATAATCATATAACATAAACTCTGATACGTATTTTACTTTATGTGTCAATCCGCTTTTGTATGCGCTATACAACGCATCGACGTACTGCTGCTTGCTTTCGATATATGTATAATCGCCATTTCCGATAAATGTCCGTTGTAGCCAATTCCCTTCAAATGTCAGCTTGCGTGCATCAACACCTACTAAACGCATTAACAAATTCGCACCAAAATATGCATGATTCATCTTCGCTTTCGATGTTTCATCAAACATGTACGTCTGAAACGTCGGGCGATATTTCCCTATGTCATGTAACAAAGCAAGGAGGAGTAGACTTTCATCTAATCCTCCTGCATGTTGTTGACGCATATGTTCATACACATTGAGTAAATGCTCACTTAGTCGCTGCTTTTTTACTTCCTCACCGACACGTAACCAACGTGCATAAAATGTGCAATTTGTCATTTTAACTGGCTTACCGTCACCGTTTCAGGCAATGCTGATGGATCTAGCTCCACAACGTAATCATCTACACATAGAGGCATTGTATCTGGCTTTGGTGTGACTTTTAGTGCAGCGAAAATATCACCACTACCGATGTCACCAAGCTTTGTGCTATGTTGCCATTTAAAGACGTTCACAACGTTCATCGAGCCTGCTGGACGCGCAGCACTTGCATCGTTAATAAATAAATTTTGCAGCGCGTATTCTAAATCTTTAATGTCCTGCTCCGTTACGCCATTTTTCTCACCTTTTAGCATATTTACAGATACATCGAAGCGGTACAGTCCATGATTGACAAATTTACTGCTACCACCCATCGTATCGTTCTGCCCTTTCGCTGCTTCACGCTTTGTTGGAATTGCCTTCGTCGTCGCATGCTCCTCGGTCTCAATTGGGTAAATCGACGTTGCACCTGTTACCGTAACAGCACCGTATACGTTTGTGTTTTTTAAGTCACCTTTTTTAGAGCCAAGCTTATATTTCATATTCGTTGTAATAACCGAGCCGAATAAACGAATATCCATATATACCTCACATAACACCTTCTTCACTTCACGCTCAAAATCTAGCTCGCTTGCAAATGTTTCTTTACTGAGCTTTTCGCTTTGCTCTACTAAAAATTGAATTTTTTCTTCTGGGTATTGGAATTCTTCTGCCTCTTTGTCTTTTGATAAATAAATCACGTTACCTTGTGCAGCGAATAAATCCTTCATTTTGCGCTTTAATGCATTTTGCGTCACAAAGCCGTAGCCATTACTATCTGTGCGTGGTAAGTTATCACCATCTGGATCCCCGTTTGGATTTGCTTTTTTCACTTCGAATAAAACTGAATATTCAACCTTTTCCATGTATATCGTTCCTCCAATATTTTAATCTTCTAGTAATACGTCGCTATGTAAATCGTCGTTTGCTTGCGGCTCTTGTACTGTAGCGTTTTTTTCTTGTTTGTTACGTGATCTTTTCAATTTAATATCGTGTAGCTGCAATGAATAACCGAGTAAATATTCTTGCTTTAGCGGAACATTTGAAAATCCATCGTCTGGCATATGCGCTAAAATTTCCGCAACATTCGCTTCAAAGAAATGAAGTGATTTTTCTTTTTTGTAAACTCGAATTAAACGCTCATAAATCGTTAACCACGTATCAATCGGACGGTTTTTCATCATTTTCATTCGCTTATGTGCAAATGTCACTTTGACTGATGATTCCACTTCATCTTCTTCCTTAACGTTCCCTTTTTTCTCGCGAGCATATGCTACACTTTGTTCAAACGAATGAGCATTCGCAAGCAACGCACCGAATAAAAAATCACGGCTTCTATTTTGTAATGTAAAGTTCAATTCATACTCTCCTTCGTAATCATTTTTGTTAATAATGGCGCAATATAGCCACAGCTGCTCATCATACGATTGCTTATCCGTAGACGGCTTCTTTTTCGCGGCGTTGTCCAAAATATTTTGCTCTAACTCCTTCACAAGCAGCGTTGGAATGGCACGATTTTCGAGTTTATGCTTAATAAGCTCGTTTGCAAACCGCGCTCTCTTTTTTTGTTCAGAGCTATTCACGAGTACACCTTTTTTCGCAAATACTAAATCAAGCACAGCTTTATGTCCTCGCTCAAAAAACGATACTGCTTCGTTCCGTTTATTCACCCACAATGTTTTTCGTTGCCAGTCGGTCACGGTGCCGTGAAACTTGCTCCCGTCGATATACAAATGATTTGTCACAAACATACGTCCATTGTCTGGAATACTATAAAATAATACGTTGAACCCACTTAGTGTTACTTCATCGCTCATGACTTGTCGTTTCCCGTTAATAGCATTTTGGAAGTACGTAAATTCGTTATCTTCTTTTGTTGAAAGATCATCTCGCCAGCCGAGGATTCCGCCATCATTAGTTTTGATAAATGAGCGATTCTCTTGTAGCCAATCAAGAATAGCAGCGAATTTCATTTCTTCAACTGCATCGAATTGATACAATTGCTCTCGGAAATTACCTTTCGTATGTTTGTCTACAAAATTTGTAGTAGAAAATAATTTAGATTTTTCGATATTTGTTATACTTTTCTTTGCTAAATATTGAATTTTTTTACCTGTCAATGCACTTACTGTTCCGTCACTTTGCGTAAAAAGATTTTTTTTATATGTTGCAAAAGACTGGTATGTGTCCTCACAGCGCCATACTTCTGTTCGATGTTCTACATTAATGCGATAATTTAAGTTTTTTTCTTTCGTTTTGCTCATTACTTCTGTAAACCAGTTCGTGACTTTGTCGTTGAAGCTCCCCTTTTCCGACTGCAGTGGAAAATCAGGAAAAAGTTTTTCATCATTTTGTAGTTGTTCCGTTTTTATCAGTTGTGCAATAACCGTTTCGAATTGCTGAATCGCTTTATCATCTGGCTCTATGAAATATTTTTCATAGAAGCATTTAATGGCAGTAACACTTTCAGGTAATGGCTCAATTTCAGACCAACTTTCAAACGCCTGCAAACGATGCTTTATTTTTTCTTCTGCTAAATATTTAAAGCTATCGTACAAAATATACGGCGGTGCATTAGTACCTGACCTTACAAATTCATTCGCATCTCCTAAATACGGAATTTTTTTCAGGCTAAGTATAATCTTTTGCAGTTCGCCCTCAGTATTAATGACAAATTCTACACCTGTTTTCCGAAAAACGGAGAAAATCGGTAGCACAGAATAATTATCCGTTTCCTCACTATCCCTCAACCCGACTTCACCATTTGCATCTAGTTGATCGTAGTAATCAACAAACTTATTTACTAAATACATATTCTCACCTCGTTTCGCTAAAACTGAATAATGCCATTTTTCATCACTGGCTCAATAAATTCATTGATACCCACACGTCGACCGTTCGAATATTGAAAGCTATGAAACATTTTTTCAAATGTAATAGTGCCGCTGTTATCGTAAAAACCTTCATCTTCGCCAAATTTACATGGCTTCACATATCCTGGACAGTCCGTCGTGCCGAGCCAAATATCGTATCGACCGCCACGCTTCAGTGAACGTTGCAGCATATTGCTATGTTTTTCAACGTTACGATCTTCCTTTAAATCTTCTCGTTCCTCGTTAAATTCAAAGCGTGCACGCACTTGATATTTAACATCTTTTAATACGGTGTAACTCGCTTTTAAACGTTCATTCACATAAGTTGGCTGTAAATGCTCATGAATGCCTTGCTGCTTCATACGTTTCGTTTCACGCAAATGCAGCACCGAATATTCTTCAGTGCGTATTTCATGCATTACACGTACTGCTTCGATGACATATTTAATTGTAGGCTTCCAGTAAATATTTTCGAGTATTCCTGTAATCGCCGAGTATGTAGGGACTAAATAACTTACTTTATAACCATTCATTGATGAGTTCGGTGTCGAAAACAATGCCTGCTTGCCACTCACCTCAAACTCCACTCGCTTGAACTTTTCCATTCGTTATCACCATCTTTCCTTGCACATTCTTCTACTACATAATGACGCGACAAATATCACCTTATCTCATTTATTAAATCAAAAAACCTTTCAAAATAGCTACTAAAAACACATATAAATTCATATTTTTACCTCATTTTATTTTTTTACCCATAAAAAAAGACTCCATCTAGAGTAATTAACTTTAGAGAGAATCTTTTCATCAATGTTTAAGTTGTTGATTCACCTATGCTAGGTGAGACGTAGACGGGCAACCATGCGCAAAGATGCGTCAATTTCAATCCACTCACCTAATGCTAGGTGAGACTATGACGGTGTCGCATCACCTTTCTCCCACTTGATTTCAATCCACTCACCTAATGCTAGGTGAGACTAAAAAAAGTATAAGCGTAATAACCAGTAGAGAATTTCAATCCACTCACCTAATGCTAGGTGAGACATAATCGTTCGTTTCCCTTCATCAGACCAATGCAAATTTCAATCCACTCACCTAATGCTAGGTGAGACGAGCGCCATACTTAATGATTTAATTGAATCTGAGCATTTCAATCCACTCACCTAATGCTAGGTGAGACTCTCCTTTTCGCACAAACAAAAAAGCCAGTTACCATTTCAATCCACTCACCTAATGCTAGGTGAGACCCATTTGCAACGCACTTTACACGCCCAGCGCTTATTTCAATCCACTCACCTAATGCTAGGTGAGACGTGCAGCGTGTGATATACACACTGCTTTCCAACGCTATTTCAATCCACTCACCTAATGCTAGGTGAGACGATTACTCCGTCGCCAGATCTCTTTCAGGTGAGCAAGATTTCAATCCACTCACCTAATGCTAGGTGAGACTTTCACACGTTGTTCCGCTTCTGTAAATGCTGTACATTTCAATCCACTCACCTAATGCTAGGTGAGACTTTGCGGGCTAGACTTCACCTCATACTTACTAATATTTCAATCCACTCACCTAATGCTAGGTGAGACCCCAACTCGTACATTAATGGTCGTTTAATTCCTAATATTTCAATCCACTCACCTAATGCTAGGTGAGACCCGTATTCGCCCATCATTTTTTTGATGACGTTCACATTTCAATCCACTCACCTAATGCTAGGTGAGACCAGATACGAATTAAAAGCGCCTACCATCTTTTTAATTTCAATCCACTCACCTAATGCTAGGTGAGACGCGGTGGCAGGAGCGAGAAGCACGGTACTTAAAATTTCAATCCACTCACCTAATGCTAGGTGAGACAACTTGCATACGTGTTGCGTCATTTTCGTCGATTATTTCAATCCACTCACCTAATGCTAGGTGAGACAGAAAAAGCAAAACAATTACTAAACACATTGGAGATTTCAATCCACTCACCTAATGCTAGGTGAGACCCACACGTCGTAAACATCATTACCAATAGGATCATTTCAATCCACTCACCTAATGCTAGGTGAGACGATACTGAACGCGAATAAGATAAAAGCATTTTTGATTTCAATCCACTCACCTAATGCTAGGTGAGACTTGGGGTCTTTCATACCGCAAAAGCACTACGGCATTTCAATCCACTCACCTAATGCTAGGTGAGACGAAATAAGCACCGTTGATGGACATGCTGCAGCATTTCAATCCACTCACCTAATGCTAGGTGAGACCGTTTTCGGATTCCTCTACGGCTTCTAATTCTTCCATTTCAATCCACTCACCTAATGCTAGGTGAGACTGCCAAAAACGCAAAAAATATGCCATTTTCAGCAAATAAGTATGTTTTTTCTAAAGCACACTGCATTATTTGCCCTACAATCCATTCAAACATGCTCACATTTACCACGCGTTATCGGTGCGGATAGTGCGGTGTTTTCATGTTCACTTCCGGCTCGCACCGTCGTTCATCGTTTGGATTTCATGCAACGTACTTATGAATAGTTTATGCTATTTTCTATTTAATGGCAACAAAAAAACGACTACCTCAGTAGCCGCTTCCTTTTATATTAAAACTGTGAAAGCCAATTTTTCACATGCCTCGCTGCGTAATCTCGCTTGCACGCTTGCCATGAATCGTCTAGCCCAATTTCATGTACTTTTTCCTCAAACTTGTCGATCGGGCTTGGGCTGCACAACGCGGCGTATAAAACCGGCTCAATATCGTGCGCTTGGCGATTCGTGAAGTCCGCCATTTCTAAATATAGCTCGCGCGCGTCTTTAAACGGCACATAGACGAATTGCCCGTTGTCGCTTTCATCTAATTCGTCCTCTAAAAATAATTCTTCTGTCGCCGGCTTGTAGACGAAACGAAATAATGTGTCGCCTGCTAAGTAAGCATCAATTAATGCGTCTAGCTTTGTCATTTAAATTGCTCCTTTTTCAACAGCTTATTTCTTTATATTCTCATACATTTCCACGTTATGCTATGATAATAATCGATCGATAAAACAAGAGGTGGAAACATGACAGAGACAATTTTAATCGTCGGTAGCGACAATGCATTTGGACGAGCAGTAGCGGAACATTTTTCAGCGAGCACGATCATTCGCCTAGACGAGCAGCTACACAATATAACATTTTTAAAACAACAAGTCGAACAGCTAAAACAAGCGCACGACACGATTGACTACGTGTTCTTTTGCCACCGCGAAAAGGCAACGAGCCAATGGACGACGACAGAAGAAAATGTCGAGCGTGCCTTTGCGTACAATTATGTAAGCCGCCACATTATTAGCTACGGGCTCGGCGATCGCATTACGAAGGCAGTTGTGTCGATTCACCGACGCGCAAAAGACGAAACCGTATACGTGCGCGACCTTGAGCTAAAAGACAGCTATCAAAAAAGCAAGGCAAACACGCACATTCGACGCCTCATGGATTTATGGGCTGTCCATTTTCACGAAAAGCATGGGGTGTTAACGATCGGCTTTGACCCTGGCACAGTGAAGGAGCGCGCGTCATTTTTCACCGCTCTTTTTGCAAAGCCTGCCGCAGTTGCGTTTGAACCGCTTTGGCCACTGCTAGAGGAAGAGCCGAGCATCGTACTCGTTAATGGCAGCGAGCGCATTGACACGACTGACCGAACTTACCACCCAGGCAAAGCATACGAGGTATTTATGGAAACGAGCCGCAAACTTGTCGTTGCCCAACATACGCAAAACGTCATGCAAGCAAAAGCCACAACAACAGTTGCCAAACCAATCGAGGCTGAAGTTGCTGAAACAGAAGAAGTTACAGAATTAAACCTCACGATCGAAGCTACTAAAGCCGCCGACGTACACAAAACACCAATCGTTGAAGCAAACGAAACAGCTAACTGGAAACAGCAAGCGTTCCGACAACGTAAAAAACGCATGCAACAAAGCTTCGCACAACGCAAGCCATTCGCGAACCGCAGCAAGTTCACGCAGCGCAAGAAGTTGCTGAAGTAAATGATAAAAGGGAATGCCCAGCATACGGACATTCCCTTTCTATGTTGCTACAGCAATAAAAGCATCGACTAACTCAAATATACATATGATTTTCTATTTCAGTTCACATACATTTGGTAAATCAAATTTGATTTCATATGGCGAATAATAAGCTCTTATTCCATCATTGCACCTTTTTTCAATATTATTTTTCATTGCAATTTGCTTACCATTCTGCAATTGAAGATATGCTTTTTCATTTTCTACTTTTAGGTCAGTGTAATTTATGCCCTGATGTAAATCATATGCCGCTTTTACTAATTTTAAATAGCTTATTTGTTGTTCCAATGTATAGGTTGGCAACTCACCACTATCTAAGTACGTTAGCAACTCCAAGCCTAGCATTCGATTTAAACGCTCGTGCTTCATTTGATTTTGATAATTTCGCAGACATTTATAACATGAAGATTCACAGTCATTCATACAGCTGTTTAACACATTAAAAGTTTCCTTAATAATTTCCTCAATGCGTTTTCCTGCAACATACGAATAACCAGCACCACCTGATAAATTATCAAATAAATATAGATCTACATAATGACCTAACTCCTCATTATGAACAATTCGATATCCTACCGATAATTCTTGCGCATCAATATCTAATACTCGACTAGCTGCTAATACAATGCCTTCACCAAGTGTTAATAGTGCGTCATGTAACCACGATTTACTTGCATTATAATCTAATTCGTCTGTCATGCTTAAACGAATTAAAAGTAAATCGCTCGTAAAACTATTACCTAAATAAATTTTTTCTAAATAGCCTTTGCATGTAAAATTAGCCCCTCTGTCCAGTTGAAACGGTTTTTCATGCGGCTTTGAAAAATCTTCTTTTTTCCCTAAGATTGGCTTAATGTATCCACAATCCTCACACATATAAAAACCACTATAATCATCAACGCCTCGATTCATGACAATTAACTTTTCATTTTCACGATGCACAAATTGAATATAACGTAACTCATTTAAAGGCTCGAATATAAATTGCTGCTCTTCGTTTGGAACTGGAAATTGAGGTGTACTCGCAAAGCTATACTCCTGCGCTAAATCCCCTTTTCGAACTTCTCGACCACGTTCTGGAGAAAATCCAGTTGGACGTACATACGGCATAACATTTAATTGCTCTTTACAGTTTGGACATTTACTCTCCTCTTTAGTAGACAATTTTGTAAAGTTACATTTTGTACATGTAGCAACGTAATGTTCTTTTAAATTCAAATCCTTCGCAGGCAATTCAGGATTTTTTGAGAATGGATTATATATCCCACCAATACGATATGTTTTTTTATTAACAACAACTTGTCTCCCAGGTGCATATTCACCTAACGCGCGATTCAATTCAAGCTGTGGGCGCTGTTCAATAATGATTTTACTATTTCTATCTCTTCCTTGAATGTAAAGGCTAGTCAAGTCTCGTGGAAACGCGTATGTTGGTAAAAAGCTATGATTAAATAAAAAGTTCAATAACATTTCGTCAGGATGTTTTTCCTTAAAATCACTAGTATCCTCTTCTAAAGTAAAATCACTATATTTAGTTAAATTTTCTTCAATATCTTTAAAAGCATCTAATAAATCTTTCTTTAGACTTTTTGTCGCTATTTCAATAATTGACCACTTTTCATCTTCCGTCTCATACGCTTCTACTGGAATAATATTAAACACTTCAGGATATTGCTTGAATTTTGATTTTAATTGCTTTTCTAGCCATTCACCAAAATTGTCTAAATTGAACATTGAAGAACTGTTGAAGAAGTCTATCGTACTCCCTAAAGAATCAATAATATTGCTAGTCGCCAGTTCTCCATCAAGACCATATTGATGGAAATACGTTTGAATTAATAATGCATTAATATGACGGTATATTATTTTTTTGTTCGTAATGTAAATGTGCGCTTCACGCGTATCTCCACTAATAATTAATTCTGGATTTTTAAAATAATAATGATCATGTGGTCCATCTTGCGCATACGTAATAACTGTTGATAATGAAGAACCTCTTCGTCCTGCACGACCTGCACGCTGCTGATAATTTTCGCGCTGCGGTGGAATATTACGCATACCGACCGCAGTTAATGAGCCAATATCAATTCCTACTTCCATTGTCGTTGTGCAGCTTAAAATATCAACAATGCCTAAACTATCTTCCAATACAATATCTTGGAATGCCATTTCATATTGTTCAGTCGTTGCTAATGCAATGCTTGGGTCTTTTTGAGATAATTGTGCCGTATGCTCTTCTACTGAAACATTCGTAATTTTCTCGCCAATTAAAATCTCTTCAACCGGTGTTCGCCAGTAGCCTTTTTCAGCCTTTAACACTTCGCTCGTAGGCTCTAATATTTCAATTGTTACAGCATCACAGCTCGGACATGCATCATTTACTGTTACAGCATGAATTTGCTTGCACGATGTACACTTATACCAAGTATGATGAATGCCGTCTTTTATTTTCAACTTATCTAAATCCAAATAATATTTTTCATTTTTACTTCTACACAGCTGCTCAAATAAGTGTGTAATAGTGTATTCGACATTCGTTTCCCCCACAAATTTCTCTAGCATTTCACGAAACTTTTTAGAAAGAGAAGTCGTCGTTTCACCGAAATCATCTTCATCACGATACATCCCGAAAATCTCACGTCGATCAAATACATCTAATGTAATATCAATTGAAGTTTTTTCTAATAGCTCTTTAATAAACAAAATAGTTACTCTTTCTAAATCTTCCTCACTTATTAGCTCCTTAATTGTCTCATCACGATACATTCTACGCATATTCGCAGGAACAACTATACCTGTTGTCGTCTCATAAACCGAGTAACCAGGTGCTGCAATAACTTCTAACATTCGTAGTTTAAACTCTTCACGCATCGACATGGTCATTTCATCAAATTCAACGTCTTTCAATTTCTTTTCATAAAAATTTTTAACATAATTTTTAATATCAGCTGTCACATCTTTACGCTGCATTTGAGAAAATAACTGTAAGCGATGTTCGTGTAATATGTGTAAAATAGTTGGATAAAGCTCACGTCCAATTGTCGATCGAACACGATTTTTCTCCAATTCATACGCTGCTTTTAAAATTAACTGACGAATCGCATCTTTCTCTACTTCATTCGGAATATCACGTGCTAAACGTGCTGCCTTTTGTCGCCCATCAGAGAAAATCAATACTTTTCTACCTTCGTTAATATTTTCAGTTTTGCCCTCAACAGGCGGCTGAATGTTAAATTGTTCCCGAATTAAGTTAGCAAATGGCTGCTCACCTTTAATTTTTAAATCTCGAATATTAAATCGCGCACTGCGTAAACAACATGGGCACTTTTCAAATGAACGCGCATTTGAATATCTTCTTCTAGATTTCTTGTTCGACGTTTTTTCAGTAGATTCAAAAACTTGAATATATTCATGTGAATTTTCCATTGGTGGTGTATCTTGAATGAAGCCTGTCTCAATATGTAACCATAAAGGGGCAATCTTCTTTCTTTCAAGTGCCTTTTCATGTGGGCGTTCAATCAAATAATGAATTTCCTTTAATTTTTCACCTACAATCCCATGAC
The DNA here is from genome assembly GCF_001700325.1 of Caryophanon latum. GTDB lineage: Bacteria > Bacillota > Bacilli > Bacillales_A > Planococcaceae > Caryophanon > Caryophanon latum. The sequence goes on along the minus strand of NZ_MATO01000032.1, from coordinate 42,422 downwards.
CACTTTCATTCCATAAATATGTCGGGTAAACTGCTCCTTCCTGAATATACGCCTTAATAAAAATAGATCCGCAATAACGATGTGTCATAATTTCAAATACTCGTGATCCACAATCACAAGTCACACGATAATCGTCATATATTTTCCCTAACAAACCTTCTTCCCCACACTGAGTACATGCTGGGTTTATACAAGAAAAAATGCCTGATAAACCTCTAAAGAAAATATGTACACGTGCAGGCAACAGCACACGTCCATTTAAATTTGACGCATTGGCTAAAAGCAATAAGTTACTTACGGCTTTTTCAGCTATTATTGGTTCAATGTTTGGACATACTAGCTCGACAATTTCATTCAAAGACGTAGCTTGACCACTAATTTTCTCGATAATTTTTTCTAATGGTCCATATCCATCTAACTGTTTATATAAATAACTAGGGAATTGTGCTGAATCATTCGGTACTTTCTCCCATTTCATTTGCTCAAAAAATGGAATCATATGCTCCATGCTTTCCTCATAATTTGTGCGGTATTTAATAAACTGTTCACTATCGATAGAAGCTAGATTTTGAATTTCTAAGAAATCTGCTGTTCTTGCAGGTGGACGTACTTCTTTAGTTCCTCGAATTAATTTAAACTTACGCGATTCAGGCTTACCTGTTAATTGTTCGGCGAATCGAATTGGTGCTTCATCGTCATTTTCTTTTCCTAAACTTGCTGAAGTTAAAATGCATTTCATTTGGTCACGATCAATACCAAGCCTTGATTGTAAACGACGAATCAGTAACGCTACTTCTGCGCCACCCGTTCCTCTATACATATGAGCTTCATCTAAAATTAATAAAAAGTAATTATCTTTGCTTTGTGATAGCCATTGCTTCGTCTGTTCCCAAATATTACGTTCAATCGGACGCATTAACATATACTCAAGCATAGAATAGTTTGTTACGAGTATATCAGGTGCTGACTCTTGCATCTCATGACGGGTAAACAGTTCCGCATCCGTTACTAAACCTTTGTAGCGAGCATTTCTTTTAACCTTTGAATTTTTAAACGCTCGTAAATCTTTCGCTAACCATTTACCTCGTTCTTTCATTTCTTGTGCTTTATCAGGCTTTTGTTCTTCTAAGTCAATATAATAATTAAGTATCGAGTCTAATTGATACTTATCCTTTTTAGTCGAATGTTCCCCAGCATACGGTGTGCGAGACGTATACATACCAAATTGCGCCGGTCTACCCGTAGCGTCCTGAAACTTTTTCTTCACTCGTTCATCACCAAATAGCTTTCTTAAACGTGTCATTTGGTCACTTACAAGTGCATTCATTGGATAAAGAATTAAAGCACGAACAGCACGTTGCTTAAATGTTTCAGGACTGCTAGTTGCTTCTTCATAAAGCATATTCAACGTTGGGTGCAAAAAGGATTCCGTTTTCCCTGAACCTGTACCTGTTGAAATAATTAAATCGTTATGGTCACTTAAAAAAGACTCCATTGCCTTTTGCTGATGTAAATATGGCTTCGGAAAAATACCTACTGGTGGATTCAATTTAGCCAGTTCATTCATTAATTTCTTTGCATTATTCGGAATGTTCATCTTTTCATACGTATCGCCAGGCTCATAAACTGGTGTTGCTTCGATATATGGCTCGGTACATAAAGTTCCTGATTTGTACAATAACTCTGTACGCTTTTTTTGAACGCTCGGTTCACTAATTGGATATTGTGTTTCAATATATTCCGCTAACTTTCGATGTAATCGCTGCGTTACATAATTAATTGTATATTGCATTTTCTTTCACTTCCTTTAATTCGCAATGAGATAAAATTGCTCGAATATTTTCAATTTGATTTTCTGCTGTTAAGTACTTTTTCGTCCATTTATTTTCTTTTGGTGTAGCAATTAAACGCATTAAAATATCTTCTTCCTTTGGCAAAGAATATTGTAAATTCACCTCAATAAACCCTGAGGAATGCGCTGAAAAATAATACGTAGAATAAAGCCCTTTTCGACTTCTTAAAGCCATTCTTGTGCGTAATAGCAATCCATTTTTTATTTCAGCCACGAACCATTTTTTCTCTTTCCATTGTGCAAAATATCTTTCTCTTTTTATTTGAGAACCTATCGATCTCTCAAATACTAAAATATAGTATTCCTTATCTTTAAGTTGTTTCAAATTATTTAGTTTAAACGATCCTCGCTCCGTAAATTGAATAATTTCTGTCGGTTCAACATCATGATGATCGGTTAACTGCTGTACAAAATACTGAATAACTTGTTGGAAACTTGGTAAATAAACATACTGATTGTACTTTAACGAAATAGCTTCCTGAGTTTCAGTTAAACGCCCTATTCCAACTTTATTTGAATTCATTTTTAACGAGCTAATTACAACACTTTGATTATCTGGTAAAATAATGTTTCTTTCAGGTGGTAATGAATAATAACCTTTTCCTACACTTAAAATTTCTCCTTGTGCATTCAAATATTCTAGTATTTTATAAGACGCAGATCGTTTCTCATCTTCTAAAAAATTTAGAAATAATCTGTCTTCATTCATTAATAACCGTTCAATTACAGAAGTAAGTCGTTTAAAATGTATTTTATTTGTCTGAAGTTCTTCGCAAAATCCATTCATTAACCGCTTCGTATAGCAGCTATAGTAATTTATTCTTTCCTGTATAAGTAAATACTCTGTCACGATTACACACCTACTCCATAGCCATGTTCATCTTTATTCGAAAGAGAATTTTTAAATAGCGTGTATGAAGCTTTGTACAATATTTCATCTTCCAAAAAGATATTTAATAAATTCAACCATTCAACTAATTGATAAGGAATTGACTTGTCTTCATCTTCATTATCTTCAATCCATTCTCTAAAACTTCTTCGAATACTCACAGAATATTCTTCTATATACAAGGTGATTGAAATTTAGAATGTGAACGAGGCTCGAAACAAGAGGCGGACTCCTGCGGGAAAAGCGTGAGCGAGAGACTACAGGCTCGAGCCACGCCCGCGGAAAGCCTGCCTCGATGTGGAGAGCCGACGAACAAAACGCTAAAATACATTCACCGTCTATATACATCATAATTTTTAAAAAGATCTAACGCCGTCTGTGCAGCTTGAAGTGATCGAATCGTTCGTTTATTAGTAAATCGAGATATGTAATCAGCTGAATTAATTAGTGGTTTATGTACTATTTGGTCAAGAAATATTTTTGCATCCTCTAAAGAATCTATTGTTATGATGATTAAATTCGGTACTAATTCCGCGTCTATCCATTTATTATGTTTAAAATACGATGGCAAGCTATATAACCCTTCCGTCGTATGTGGATTATGGATAATTATTGACTTCACGTCATCAACACTCGAATAATTTGTGTATTGATGATGCAGTTCATCTAATGAAAATCGATCAATTTCTGGAATAATGGAGATTGTTTGCTCACAACTAATCGTTTTTGCAATACATTGCGCTAATTCAAAACAATGCTCTCCATAAATGATAATAGGTTCTTCTAATAGAACTGCTGCATTGACTATAGATGCTAATACACGCTGATCATCGCTCCCTTTAAAGCAAGATAGATTATTATTCAACGTTTCAGAAAACGTCGAAAAATCATACAGCCTCTGCCCCACAGTAGATTGGAATTGTATATAGCCATTCATATTATTGACTTTCGATACAATATTAGATGATTGCATATTTGGAAATGCATTTAAAGCTAACTGCTCCGCATACACATCTGAAAAATTTTGGTGTAACTTCTCAATTTTTGACTGTATATTTTGTTCTAGCGATATATAACTACTTTGTACGATTTCTAAAGCTTGAGCAATTTGAGAGTAGCGTTCTTCAATAGTTTGTAATTCTTGTTTGCGACGCTCACATTCTTTTATTAGCTTTTCATGTTTCTTTAGAAAAGTATCATATTCATTTTCAAAAGCTTTTTTTGTTTCATTATGAATAATTTCTTGTGTCAATTCTAAATCTAATATTAGCTTTGAAAATTGATCAACGACTTCAGCTGATAACGTATTACTTTCGAACATATAAATCGCTCTATGTAAGCGTTCTTGAAGATGAGGCTCTCGAGCTCGTCCCGAACCGTACCATTCTTTTAATCGTAGAATCATTTTTCGAGATAGCTCACCTAATTCCATATTGTCTTTAAGTTGTTTTAAAGCATCACTAATCACCCGTTGCTCATTGGCAACATCAACCCAACCAATAATATTTTGCTCTACTAATTGATTCGTACTAAATAATCGTTCTTGATTTTTATATCCATCTAAAATCGATATAATATCTATTTCCTGCTGATAATATGGTACGAAATTTAAAGTTGAATCTTTCATCATGTATAATCCATCGATAAACTCCATTTGAATCGGTCCTATTAAAAAATCATCAGCTGTTCGAAAAAGTATAGCTGAACTCACGCTAAAAGGAATATAAATACCTTTCGTCAATTTATCTACAATTAATGCCTTATCTGTTGTAATGGTTTCATCTAAATCTAATACTTCTAACAAATTAACGTTATAAATTTCCTTACCTAATATGTATTTCATCGATGTTGCTCTACTTTTATCAAACGTAGTAGATTCAATCAATTCGAATAATTTAAATGTATCTATTTTAGGTGCTTCAAATGATTCATGAACAAAAACCTTCCCGTTATTAGGAAAAACCTCAGATATTTCACCTTCTGGTTGATTTAAAATACCATTCTCATATATGGCATAGGGTTGTGCTCCTGCAACTTCACGCACAATACCATCTCTAGTTTTAAGTTTTTCATATAACTTCACTAACGCTATCATTCGAACACCTCATCATTTCATTATTTTTGGAATCTCTCTCGGTACTCGTACACCCATTTTTCTAATGAGAAATAGTAGCTTATCTTTATATTGAAATTTACTTGTACTTACTAGCTCAAGAAGCTGGCTCACATATTTCACATCAACTATTATCTTTTGGTACAAATGTTGCCGTTCATAAACATGAAAAATTTGTTCCACAACACTATCTCTACTTTCTAATTTATAATTTATTACTTCTAAGCTCCAAACTCTTGGCACATCAATTCGCATCGGCGCAAGTAAATTTCTCGAGAAGCTCGTACCCAATCTATAATACATTCCAAAATCAGAATGAATTAATAAATCCAGTTCTGAATTAATATTTACTTGTGCCGCTTCTAACTGTTGTTTATGAAATAATATATTTTCACCGTTAACAAATATATTCCCTATAGATATTTGTTTATATTCAATTTCAGGTAATTGTCTAATTGTGTATATTTCTGATACTTCTTGATCTAAATACATTTCATAATCGCTACCTTCATTTAAATTGAGCTCGATTAATTGCTCATCTGAAACTTGTAACATTTGACGATGATTTTTTGAATCTACAATGATTAACCGCTGATTCAAAAATCTTTCTCCAATATTCGTTAATTGCCATGTACTGTGAGAAGTTGTCAAATATATAGTTGTTCCTATCTTTTTGAAATCTAGAGGAGAAATAATATCTAGATGACATGTAGCTGATTGAAGTGTGTAGTTTAAATAAACTGTGAACCATCGCTGAAGATCGTCGTTAAATGAAACTGGCATAATAAGCTCATATATGTGAAAAGAGCTCATTGCAGTAATATTTATTACTTCTAAATCTTCATGTATGGATTGTAACTTTTTTTTTGAAACAATAAAAAATTTACCCGAAAGAAGAATGTTACGATACGGAATACTAATATGTTGACCATGAATTTCCTTGAAAATGATTGCTCCATCTTCAAACGGATTATATTTACCACTATTATTTAATCCCCAGTACTTTTCAAAACGATCATTTGTAGAAGATATACTATAAGAATCTAGTAACGGGACTATTACATCATTTCTTTTTCTTGAAGGTAAAAGGTGAACTACATTTAAATCGAAGTCATCAACTTCTTTACATCGATACGAAAAATATGAATTTTTCAGTTGGTTTTTTAAATACTGTGATTTTATTAATGGAAATATCAATTTAAATTGGTATTCGTCATCTAATCTTTCTATTGCTAAACGTATTTTTTGACGAGCTGAAAACTCATCTTCATAAATAGAATTTGCACTAACACTTTTAGAATAAAATTCACAATCAATTTCGCCTGGATTATTATGTGTATGTTTAAAATAAGGTATTCTTTTTTCTCCATGACAAAAAATGACGTCATTATTGCAGACTATACAAAAATATTTTCTGCCTTTTATCGCCTCTCTCGCCGTAATCAGTCGATAATTTGCAGAATAGGCAACATCCATTTAATCACCCCATTACAAATATTTAACATTAATTATATATTAAACTACAAATAAGATTTTAACCACTAGACAAAACAAATCATGATACTTCCAAATAACTTCTATTTAAAACATAAAAAAGAAAGCACAGAGAATGCACGACAAAAGAGAATGCCCAATATATAGACATTCCCTTTTATGATACGATGATGAAAAACATCGTTAATTTTTATGAAAGGAGACACCTTATGAAAAATTGTTCACAACTAGATCGCCGCAAACAAACTCAATCTGCCATTGCAATTGCGGCAATAAATGGTGGAAAGCTAACTGAATTTACACAACATTTGTTGAAGCAATATGAAGATTGTCAAATAACTTCACGTGAATTAAAACAAGCAATTATTCAGCACTATACGAAAGCGTCGAAATCATAAATCCATCCCTACTGAAAATAATTCCCCCACACTTGCTCAATATCCGCCTTTATATCCTCAACAAGCTGCGCGGGCTCGATGACGCGGAAGTATAGGCCATACTGCAGCGCCCATTTGCGAAGCGCGTTGTAATTGACGCGAATCGTTGCAGTAATGTCGTCGGTCGTTTGGTTGGAAAAGTACGGCTGTGTTGTGCCAAACCAGTCGACGAATTCCGTTAATCGCTTCTTTTGAAATCGAATCGACGCCGTAATGAGCTCGCCTGAAAATAAATATAGGTGCTGCTGCATATGCTCGGGCATGTGCAAGCCTTTTTCATAACCTGGAAGCGTCTTAATTGGCTTTACCGCTTCTTCCTGTACGACGATATGCGACATGCGATCGATGCGGTAATACGATAGGTTATCGAAGCGGTCGTTATTGCAAATGACGTAATACCGTCCGTTCGTCGCCACCATTTGATACGGATTGATAACGTACTGCCTCACTTGCCCGTCACGTGTTTTCTCTTGCTCAAACAACAGTTCATAGCGCGCATTAACGACGTAACGATTGTACGAAAATGCGACTTTTTTGGACGCGCTCATTGCCTCATTTAGCTTGCGTATATTTTGAAATAGTTGCGCATCTGTTAATCCGATACCATCGTCGGCAATCATATAGCTTTTGCGCGATTTGAAATGCTCGCTCGTTAAATTTTCTAGCTTTTCAATGAGCGCTTGCTTCATACTATATGTCGCATGTTTCGAAAACAAAATGCCATCGATGAGTAAATGCAGCTCCTGTTCAGAAAATGGCGGCTTGTAATAATAATCTCGGTATACCGTAATTTCCTCGATTTCGCCCGTTTGTTGATTTTTCACATTGCGCGAATATGCTTTTGCGTCAACAAAGCCATAGTCTCGCAGCTTTTGTAACGCATGCTTCACCGTCTTTCGCTGCACAAACTCATAATGCTCGTCTTCTTGTAGTTTGTCGATTACTTGCTTTTGCGTAAACGTGTGCTGCTCGTTTGAATGCTTTTTCAAAATATCCAACACATCTAGCAGTAAAACGCGTTCGTGTAGTGTCATTCGTCGTTCCTCCTTCGTCTATGTATACCCAAAAGAAAAGCGTTAATTAACATCGCTGCTAATTAACGCCATCTGTTACCCAAGCCAGTGAACTTCACACGTTTCATAACGATTTAATAGCGTCGCCAGCTTCAGATCCAGTGAAAGCTGTCCACCCATATCTTCACGTTCATACAAGCAATGCAAGTGCACATAGCTGTTTTCAATGTCGTTAATTTCGTAATCCGCATCGAACTGCTCCTTTAACAACTTCACAATTTCTTTCGTCGAGCGTTGTTGGAAGTACAATTTCACGCAGTAGAGCGACACGTCGTTGTATTCCGCAATCGAGCATGGCCAGTAACCCCATCGTTTTAAGAATTCCTTTTTCTCGGTGCGACCGTATTCATACAATTGTTCAGGCGTAATGTTCGTCATATAGCATAGCTCCTTTCGTCTGCTTCTACATTTAGAATACCAACTCGTATGTGTCATTTTGGGCGCATCACGAAAAAATATTCGATTATTTTCATAAAAAAACGAGGCACGCAATCACCTGCGCCCTCGTTTTTTCCTATTTACTTCTCCTTCATCCGACTCCACATATAATGCTCAAACACTTCAAGCGATGTTTTTTGCGGTATGTAGCCGAAATCGTTTTTTAACTTGTCGTTGCTTAGCACGGGACGGTAGCGCAAGAAATCGACTTGCTCCTCGCCGTACTGCGTTAGCTGCAAGCGCTTTAGTACGAACAGCGCCGATGAAACGACGGCAGCTGGAATTTTAATGACGCGCTTATTTAATAGCGTGCCGAGCTGATCGACTGTGAGTGCGCCGTCGCCTGCAACGTTGTAAATGCCCGTTTTGTCGCTGTCGATTGCTTTGGCGAAACAGCGCACGACGTCTTGATCCCAAATGAAGACGAACGGACTGTCTGAGCCGTGAATACCGATTAAATATTGTTGCTCGAACAAGTTCGTAATTTGGTTGCGCACGTTTTCGCCTAAAATCGTCCCGATGCGAAAAATCGTTTGCTCTAGCTGTGGTTGCTTTTGGCGATACGTCGCAAGCATTTCCTCGACTAAGCGCTTATGATGCGAGTACGCAAATGCTTCGTTTCCGCGAATGGCGTCCGTTTCCTTGAGCCATGCCGGATTGTCCGCGTGATAGCCGTACGACGCGCCACTTGATGATACGATAATACGGCGTACGTTTGCTTCGATGCATGCGTTTAACATATTTTCTGTGCCGAGTACGTCAACTGAATATTCGAACTCGCGGTTGCTTTTTTTGCCTGGTGTGACGATGGACGCTAAATGAACGACAACTTCCACTTCATGCTTTTGAAACAGTGCTGCCGCTTCATTTGAACGGACGTCGAGCTGCTCGTATAAAAGGCGCTCATGTGCTTCAAACGGCGAGGTGTCGCGAATGTCTGCGGCAATGACTGTATGATTCGTTTCGTGCAATAAATAGTTCGTCAGCTGCTGCCCTAAATAGCCCGCCGCTCCTGTAATGACTACGTTCATATGTGCATCTCTCCTGTTTCTTCTACGTTAGGTGGTGGATTTTTCGCCCAAATTGTTGCAAGCGTTAAGCCTGAGACAATATGCCATACGCCCCAAAACGCTGCGACAATTGCCATGCCACCTGCACCACCGAAGAAGTTGAAAATTAAAATGAGCCCAAGCCCTGAATTTTGAATGCCTGTCTCGATCGTAATGGCACGTCGGTCGCGAACGCTCACTCGTGCAAGGCGCGCTAAAATATAGCCAAAAATAAACGCCAATGCATTTTGTAATACGACGACACCGAGAATTTGCCCGATGTTTTCAGAGAAGACGCTAAAGTTATTCGCAAGCATAATGACAACGAACACTAAAAACACAACGATCGACACTTTCATCATCATGCGATTAATGCGCGCTGCTACTTTTGGCATTTTGTAGCGCACGTACATGCCGAGTATAAGCGGCAAGCCGAGCATGAAGAAAATCGTCGTGAACATGTCGAGCGCGTTAATGCTAAATGACGTCATCATATCCTTCGTTGGGCCGTACATCGATGCCCAAAATAGCGTGTTCAGCGGCGTCATCACAATCGCAAGCACGGTTGATACGGCAGACATGCTGATTGATAGCGGCGTGTTGCCTTTTGCTAAATGCGTTAAAAAGTTTGATAAATTACCTCCTGGACATGCGGCGACTAAAAATAAGCCGAGCGCAATGCTTGGGTGTGGCTGCACAATTAATACAAGTACGAACGTAATCGCTGGCAGCACTAAAAACTGACATAATAAGCCAATGAGTACGGGCTTTGGTGTTTTCAGCGAGCGCTTGAAGTCGCTGGCGCGTAAATCAAGTGCTACACCAAACATAATAAAGGCGATTACGACGTTCATCATCGTTAATGCACTTTCACTAAAATTAATTTGAATTTGGTCTATTCCCATACATTATTTTCCTTTCGGCTCCGCATGCATATCTTTGAAGTAACGTAAACCTGGAGCCCACATATGTTTCACGGGGTCTACTTCCGCGTGAATGACCGCACATTTACCGGCTGCTAACGCGCGCTCATACGCTGCTTCAAGCTCAGCAGGGTTTTTCACGTATTCACCGTGCGCGCCCATCGCCTCAGCAACTAAGTCAAAGCGAATTTCGCCTAAGTCTGCGTTAATGCTTTCGTGTGGGTCAAGCGTTTTTTTGAGCATCGTCTTTAGCGGGCGAAGTGCAAAGTGCTGATTCATCTTCACCATGCCCCATTGCTTATCGCACATGACGACATAAATGACGTGCAAGTTGTTGCGAATAGCCGTTTCGATTTCTTGCGGATGGAAGCCCATTGCCCCGTCACCGATAATGCATAATACGGGCGTGTTCGGACGCGCGACGGCAACACCGAGCGCTTGTCCAACGCCTGCACCGAGCATGCCGAATTTAAACGTCGATAGAAGCGGCATTTGATCGCTCACCTCGTAGTAGAAGTTTGACCAAATGACTGTGTTCCCCCCGTCCATTACGAGCGGCGTATGTTTTGGCATTACTTTTTGCGCAAGTGTCGGCACTTGTGCAGGGTTGATTGGGCTTCCTTGATCGCTTAAATGTTCATCGAGCTTTTTACGATGCTCCGCGCGTGTTGCATTATGCTTTTGAATGAGCTGCTGGCGATGCGGATCGTTTCGTGGTGCATCGTTTGCTAGCTCTTGTAGTAGCTGCTGTAGGAAAAACTTAATATCTGACTGTACGAGTAATGATGATGGCTTATTTGCCCCTAAATTGTTCGGATCTAAATCAACTTGAATGACTGTTTGATTGGCGTTCCAGTACGGCGCTTTCCCCCACCAATCCGTTTCCCCAACGCGCGAGCCGAGAATGAGCACAACGTCTGCGTCATTTCGCACGTTGTTGTTTGCTTCGATATGAATCATCGGCATCATGAGCGGATTGCTTTCATCCATTGCACCGCGTCCTGCCCAGCTCGTCGTCACCATCGCCTGTAGCTTTTCAGCAACTTCTGCTAGCTCTGGCTTCGCGCCTGAATGCAATACGCCGCTTCCTGCATGAATGAGCGGGAACGTTGCGCCGCGCAGTAGCTCAAGCGCTCGTTGCACTTGATACTCCGACGCTTTCGGGTGCTCCATCATGCGGTATTGTGACGGCTCCCAAAACGAAATGTCGCATTTAACTTTCGTGTTCATAATGTTTTCTGGAATGTCTAAATGCACAACGCCTGGACGTCCTTCGAAACATTTGCGCAGCGCACGACGAAGCATTTCAGGAATGCGGTCAAATGATGGCACCGCCTCGCTCGACTTTGCAAATGCGCCAATTGTGCTCACTTGGTCAAAGCATTGGTACGTGCCACCGCGGTCTGGATACATAATGCCTGTGCGGCGCGAGCTCGTAATGCATAGCACGCGGTTTCCTTCTGCTTCCTCTACAACGAGCCCTGGTAAAATGTTCGCTACACCTGGTCCGTTACTCGCCATACAAACGCCGAGACGATTCGATGTGCGTGCATACGCGCCTGCCATATGTGCTGCACTCGTTTCGTGGCGCGGTGAAATTAAGCGAATGCCGTGCTTTTGCAAATTCGAATAAAACCCAAAATACGTGCCGTCAATAATACCGAAAACATTTTTTACCCCTTCAACTGCGAGCATTTTCGCAACTACTTCTCCGCCTGTCATCATCATACCGTTAGCCCCCTTATTGTTGTAAACGTTCCTTTAACTTCACAAATACGTCTGCAATATCGTCTTTTGTTACGTCCCATCTGTTTGTAAGTAAGCCATTGCCGGTTGCAACGAGCGCTGTCATATGTGCAATCGCATCATCATCGAGTACATTCGCTAAGCTTGTCGCACTTTTCCACACATGAAGCTTGTCGTTTAGCGTACGTAAATACGGTGCAATGTCCTCACGTGTTGCTAGTCCCATTGCCTTTGCGACGTGATCGTAACGCTCGCTTGCCGCTTCAAGCCCTCGCTCGACGACGAACGGGTGCGTCAGTGCGACACTTTGTCCGTGCGGTAAATGATACGTCGCCCCGAGCACACGCCCCGTCGCATGCGCTAAGTTCGTCGTCGCATTTGAAATCGCAATTCCTGCATAAAAGCTACCGAGCATTAATTGCTCACGCGCTACTAAGTTCATCGGCTCATTCACCGCAGTTTCAATGTTTGCGGTAATAAGCGGCATCGCCTGTAGCGCAAATACATCGCTTAACACCGTCGCATTCGTCGCCACATACGCTTCAATGGCGTGCGTTAATGCATCAAGTGCCGTAAACGCGGTAATGTGCGCAGGCATCGACACCGTTAGCTCCGGGTCTAAAATCGCAATGTCTGGAATGAAATCAGGGTGCGCAGGATTTAGCTTCATGCCGCGCTCCTCATCAATAATGACCGTAATGCGCGTCGCCTCTGCCCCTGTTCCTGCTGTCGTCGGAATCGCAATGAGCGGCAGACGGCGAAACGTTTGCAGCTGCTGAAACGACATGAAATCGCGCTCTTGATCGTACACAACCGCTGCAGCTGCTTTCGCTAAGTCGATTGCACTTCCTCCACCAATTGCGACGACGCTATCATTGCCTCGTTGTTGAATTGCTTGCACCGCATCGTCTAACATGCTTAACGTCGGTTCTCCTTTTGGCATTTCAAAAAACGTCGCGCCCGAAAACGTGTCGCGCAGCCAGTTGAGGCAATCATTCACCGCACTGCCACTATACATAATAATCGGCTTTTCAACGTGTAGCCGTTGCAGCTGCGTCGGTAGCTCATACAATGTGTGCGCTCCATATAGCAAACTTTGTGGTAAATTCATTAACATCATCTTTTACTGCCCCTTTTTGTTTTTAATCGTAACGAATAATGCACTGGGTGAAACAAGCTTTCGTAGTACTCGATCACTTCGCCGTGTTCACCAAAAATCGTGCGCTCAATGCATAGCACGTTCGTCCCCGGCGTAATGTGGAGCCGTTTAGCATCGCCGTCATCAATCGGCTTACAACAAATCACTTGGTCCGCCTCATGCATCGCGATATGTAACTCCTGCTCGATGACGTCATAAATCGTCGCCGTCTCCAAATCAAATGCCGCAATTTGTTCTCCTAATCCTTGCTTGTAATAATGACGCTCAATCGCGATTGCCGCATCATTCGCCGTTCGCAGCCGCGCAATCATATAAAGCGGCTCCTCACCGAACACAGTCGTCGGTGCGTCGTCATGCGCAATCGCTTTCGCCTCTAGCAAATGCGCCCCTGGGATCATGCCGAGACGCTTCACCGTGTCGCTAAAACTATTGAGCGTATCGAGCCAATCATGCACCGTTTTCGCCTGCGTTAAAAACGTGCCTTTGCCGTGCTTTTTTTGCAGCACACCTTCTTGTACGAGATGATTGACCGCTTCTCGCACCGTCGAACGGCTTACCGAAAATCGCGCCATTAGCTCGCGTTCACTCGGAATTTTGTCCTCGTACTTTTGCGCTTGAATTTCACGTATGAGTACATCCTTTAGTTGAATATGCAATGGCATTGGATTATCGAAGCTAACGATTTCAACCATCCCCTTTTGTCCGAACGTCGTAACGTCCGTACCAGTTATTGTTCGATGGCTTGATTATAGCCCGCGCCCATACTACTTAGCAATCATATTTTAGAATTTTCAGAATTAATATGATGAAATAATATGGCGCGATACGATAAAAAAAGACCGCCATTCTCCATTATCAAAAATGAGAAAAGCAGTCTTTGGTCATCCAATCAACTATATTGAGCATAAAGCATTCAAAACCAATGCGTCAACTACATTTTAAAAATAAATGCAATAATTCACGCTAAACGGTAATAAATTTTTTTCACGCACGCACGCTTAATCGACCGCTTCTTTCAGTCGAATGCCGCAGATCGCTAACAAAATCGGCGCCTGCTCAGCATGAATGATGCAGCCTTCTACATCGTCCTTTGAAATGTGCAGCGCCGAAAATTGCGACGTCGAGATGTCTACCCCGTTCAACGTCGTCTCCTCAAAGCGTGCGTCCGTTAATTCGCACCGATCGATGAGCAAGTGATCGTGCTTCACCGCATACCAATCACTGTTCGTCAACGTGCTCGCCTGATATGTAACATGCTTCCACACGCTTTCTTCAAACGCCGCACGCTCCATCAAGCAATCGACAAAGCTCGTCGCCGTTAACGTCATGCCAACAAATTTCGTGCCGACCATTTTGCAATTCGTAAACGCCGTCCGGTAAAGCAAGCTGTTGGAAAACGTACAGTTCGATAAATCACAATGTAAAAACGATGCATCGGTAAAATCAATATGTGAAAACGTACAGTCAACGAAATGACAGCGCTCAAATACAATCCCAATTGCCATCTTTTGCTGTAGCGTCTCCGCGGTCACCGTTTCACGTACAATGATGACGTCTTGTACAATATCTGTCTGCTGTTGTAACGCGTTAAATGTAAACGATTCGATAAAGCAGTCCTCCTTACGCGATGTTTACAGCTATTATATCAGGTCTGTTGATACGCCACTTTTATACAGCTGAATCGCTTGTTTTAAACAGCAAAATGAGAATTATTGCTATTTTGTAGTGGCAGGAAGCGTGCGGCGAGACTCCTTTGGGAAAAGCTCGAACCTGTAGTCTCTCACTCACGCTTTTCCCTCTTATTTCGAGCCGCGTTCACATTATAAATTTCAATCACCTTCTGTTATCGAGGAGCGATTATTTTTCTAAAATCGGCGCTTCCGCTTCCTTCTTTCAAAAGCTGCTCAAACTCCGTCGTGACAACGTTTAGCTACCATTTTCCCACAATGTAAAATTCGCTCGAAAAAGCACGAATTTTACATATTAATACACTTATTTTATAATAATAAAAGTAGCGTCGTTCTTTAAGAGAAAGTGACGCTAACTAAGACGTATGCTTTCGATTATTATACGTATATAATTTTCTGGAGCAACATGAACAGAAAACAACGATTTTTGATGAAAAAAGGAGGTTACTGTATGCTATCCATTGAACAATTAACGAAAACATATCGAGGAGGCAAAAAAGCTGTCGATCATATGACGCTGACGATTGAAAAAGGAGAGTTCATCGCCTTTATCGGCACGAGCGGCAGCGGTAAAACGACAGCGCTGCGCATGATCAATCGCATGGTCGAGCCAACGAGTGGCACAATCACATTAGATGGTAACGATTTATCAAAAATGAATGCGGTGCAGCTACGTCGACAAATTGGCTACGTCATTCAGCAAATTGGACTTATGCCACATATGACGATTCGCGACAACATTACGCTCGTGCCAAAGCTATTAAAATGGGACAAGCCGCAAAAGGACGAAACGGCAAAGCGTCTCATTGAGCTCGTTAACTTACCTGAGTCGTATTTAGATATGTACCCTGCACAGCTTTCGGGTGGGCAGCAGCAACGCATCGGTGTACTGCGCGCACTCGCTGCGAACCAAGACATCATTTTAATGGACGAGCCGTTCGGTGCACTCGACCCGATTACGCGCGATACGCTCCAAGATTTAATGAAAGATTTACAAGTGCGCCTCGGCAAAACGGTTATTTTCGTAACGCACGATATGGACGAAGCGATCAAGCTTGCCGACCGCATTTGCATTATGCACGAAGGAAAAGTTGTGCAATTTGATACCCCCGATAACATTTTAGCGAACCCCGCTACCGATTTCGTGCGCGATTTTTTAGGTTCACA
The DNA here is from genome assembly GCF_001700325.1 of Caryophanon latum. Taxonomy (GTDB): domain Bacteria; phylum Bacillota; class Bacilli; order Bacillales_A; family Planococcaceae; genus Caryophanon; species Caryophanon latum. The sequence goes on along the minus strand of NZ_MATO01000032.1, from coordinate 26,394 downwards.
CCGCCTCATTCAGCAAAAACCGAGCGTCAAAACAGTAGATGAAGTAATGATTCAGCCAATTGCCATTACGATTGAAAAAAGCTTAGACGATGCGTTACGTCTCATGGTGAAAAAGCGTGTCGATACGCTATTTGTCGTGGACGCAAACGATCATTTACTCGGCTACTTAAACGTCGATAGCTTTACCGGACCGAAACGACAGCACGACACAATTGCTGAGGCGATGAACAACGAAGTCATTTACGTCAAAACCGGCACGAAACTACAAGATACTGTGCGCCGTATTTTAAAGCGCAACCTCCAAAACATTCCCGTCGTCGACCACGACAGCAAACTCGTCGGCTTAATTACACGTGCCAACATTGTCGATACGATTTACGACACGATTTGGGGTGATGAACCACTTGAAGCAACGGACGCATTGCTTACAAATAGCGCATCTCCAATCGAGGAGGAGACGCGATGATTGATTTTTTCACACAAAATACAGATGCGATTTTATTAAAAACGTGGGAGCACTTTTACATTTCGATTATCGCGCTATTTTTAGGTGCAATCGTTGCCATTCCACTTGGCATCGCACTATCAAAAACGACAACGCTTGCCAAAATTGTACTCGCCATTACGAGCGTCTTTCAAACGTTACCATCACTCGCCATTTTAGCACTCATGATTCCTTTTTTAGGCGTCGGCAAAGTACCTGCCATCGTCGCCCTTTTTATTTATACGTTACTTCCAATTCTCAATAACACGTTTGCCGGTATGCGCTCGGTCAATCAAGATTTAGTTCGTGCTGGTCAAAGTATGGGCATGACGACGTTCCAAGCAATTCGCATGATTGAAATACCACTTGCTATCCCGATTATAATGGCAGGCATTCGTTTATCTGCCGTCTACGTCATCGCATGGGCAACACTCGCCTCATACATCGGTGCAGGTGGTCTCGGTGACTTTATTTTCAACGGGCTCAACTTATATCAAACAGATTTCATCGTCGGTGGTGCGATTCTCGTAACTGTACTCGCATTGTTAACCGATTTTTTATTATCGAAAGTCGAAAAATGGGTAACGCCTAAAGGCTTGCTCGTTGAAAAATGAGGTGAGGAATAATGAAACGTATTTTTTTACTGCTTATGGCGACCGTGCTTTGTTTCGCTGGTTGCTCGAGCTCACAGGAAAGCAACACCGACAACATTGTCATTGCCAATATCGTGACGACTGAATCACAAATTTTGAGCTACATGCTGAAATATTTAATTGAATATTATACAGATGAGGAAGTGGAGCTCATTAACAACCTCGGCTCAAGCATGGTGCTGCATCAGGCGATGATCAACGGCGATGCGAACATTTCAGCACTGCGTTACACCGGCACTGATTTAACCGGGCCGTTGCAAGAAGCGCCGATGAAGGACTCGGTCGAAACGCTCGCCTTCGTACAAAAAGCATTTAACGAACGCTTTAACCAAACGTTTTTTGACTCATACGGCTTTGAAAACACGTACGCGTTCATGGTGTCAAAGGAAATGGCACAAAAGCATAACTTAACTAAAATTAGCGACTTACAAAGCATTGCGTCGACATTGCAAGCTGGCGTTGATACGTCGTGGATGAACCGCGAAGGCGATGGCTATAAAGCATTTACAGAAGCGTATGCATTTGATTTTAAGCGCACATACCCGATGCAAATCGGCTTAGTGTATGACGCCGTGCAAGCAGGTGAAGTCGATGTCGTGCTCGGCTATACGACGGACGGACGCATCGCTTCATACGATTTGACGGTGCTCGAGGACGATTTAAACTTCTTCCCACCGTATGACGCGAGCATGATGGCGACAAACGAGCTGCTTGAAGCAAAGCCGCACATAAAACCGATTATGTCGCTGCTCGTCGGCAAAATTTCGACTGAAAAAATGCAGGAGCTCAACTACTTATCTGATAACAACTTAATGGAACCTGCTGTCGTAGCGGAAAACTTTTTAATCGAGCACAATTACTTTAGTGAAGAAGTAGGTGATCAATGATGGAAGATTTATCAAAATTGAGTACGTGGGAGCAGTTTACATACTACTTCCGCGAAAATGGCATGTACGTGCTTGAACAATTTATGTCGCACTTTTTCATTTCAGTATACGGTGTATTGCTCGCCGCACTGATCGGCATTCCACTCGGTATTTTCATTGCCAAAACGAGCAAGCTAGCAACACCCGTTATGGCACTCGCGAACATTATTCAAACGATTCCGGCGCTCGCGCTCATGGCCATGCTTATGCTCGTGTTCGGTCTTGGCAAAACGACCGTCATTGTTACCGTCTTTTTATATTCGCTCTTACCGATTATTAAAAATACGTATACCGGCATTTTGTCAATTGATAAAAGCTTAACCGATGCAGGGCGTGGCATGGGCATGACACGAAAGCAAGTGCTGTACATGATTGAGCTGCCGCTATCACTATCGATCATCATTACTGGCATTCGCATCGCCCTTGTCGTCGCAATCGGCATTACGGCAATCGGGGCGTTCATCGGCGCAGGTGGCTTAGGTGACATCATTATTCGCGGCACGAACGCAACAGACGGCACGGCCATTATTTTAGCCGGCGCCATTCCGACAGCGCTCATGGCGGTCATTGTCGACGTCATACTCGGCTGGCTCGAGCGACGTTTCGACCCGCAAAAAAAACAGCAGCGCCTCGAAAAAATGATTTAACGCATCCAAAGAAACTGCACGCCACGCAAACGGCATGCAGTTTCTTTTCGTTTCACAAATGCGATGAAACACGTTTTATCATACAAAAATAAAGGTATGAAAAGAAGAGGCAATCATTATTCGTAAAAGGGGGATGCAATTTGCTACATTACAAAATTTATAGCCAGCACCATCAAGAATGGGTCGTCCTCGTACACGGTGCGGGTGGCAGCTCTAGCATTTGGTATCGTCAAATTCGCGCATACCGCAAACAATTTAACGTCCTCGTCGTCGATTTACGTGGCCACGGTTCATCGAAGTTTATACATAATCCACACCGCTACACATTCGAGCTTGTCAGCAAAGATATTTTAGACGTTCTCGATCACGAGGGCATCGACAAAGCACATTTCGTCGGCATCTCACTCGGCACCATTTTAATTCGTCAGCTAGCTGAGGAGCATCCAGAGCGCATTCAAAGCATGATTTTAGCAGGAGCGGTCATTCGCATTACGCCGCGCTTAAACGTTTTATTGTCGATCGCCAACAGCTTGAAGCGCTTCGTCCCGTACATGCTGCTTTACCGCTTCTTCGCGTGGATTTTAATGCCGAAAAAAGTGCATGAACAATCGCGCTCGCTCTTTGTCGAGGAGGCAAAAAAGGTGCAGCAGCGCGAATTTTTACGCTGGCTGTCGCTCACGAACTCGGTGACGAAGCGGCTGCTTATGTTCAACGAGCGCGACACCCGAATTCCGACGCTCTACATTATGGGCGATGAAGATTACATGTTCCTTGAATCGGTGAAAGAAATTGTGCGCAGCCAGCCAAAAAGCGACTTAATCATCTTGGAACAAAGCGGGCACGTATGCAACGTCGATCAGCCACAGCTGTTTAACGAACGCTCGCTATCGTTTTTGCATAAAGTCGCATTATGAAACCAAATGTCACAAATGTCACTAAAATAAAACATTTTAGTGACATTTTTTATTAGTACATGTTATGCTCAAAATATACTGTACGATGAAAGGAGCATATTTGATGTCAAACATATTAGCGAAAAATATTAAATCAATCATGACGTCTAAATCAATGACACAGCAACATTTAGCTGAAAAATTAGGTGTATCTAGATCATATGTAGCGATGTTAATTAACGGTGAACGTGCACTCACTGGCAATTTACTTATTGAATTTTCAAAAGCACTAGGTGTCACACCAAAGGAACTTTTATATGATCCAAACTTACAAAACGAAGACTATATTTTTTATCAGCGCGGATCATTTGAATCCCGAGCAGCGCGTCTTGAATATAGAAAGATGATTGTAGAAATGGATAACTATACTCGTTTAAAGGAGCAATTTGATGAAGGGAAAATCAACTAATTATGTCGCAAATACACATAAAGTAGCTCAAATGATTGCTCTCGATTTTTTAGAAGATTTAGATGCGCATGATTTCATTGGTCCTACGCTATACGATTTAACTGCACTAAAAGATATTCGCATGATGTATAAACCATTAAATGATGCAAACGCAGAAGGATTTTGCGCTATCGGAAAAGGGCAAAAATTTCTTTATGTCAATACAAACTTTAATGTGCGCCTCCAAAACTTCACTGTTGCGCACGAGCTATGGCATATTCATTTACACGACCTTCCAAATGTTTTTAATTTTAATGAAATCGACATAGAACGAGCTGCGGATCATTTTGCAGCAAATATTTTATTGCCAACGAAGAATGTACTCAATAAATACTATCATTTAAAACAAAGTGGGAAATCTGAAAGTGAAATTCTTTTCATCATTGCGGATTTATCTGCCTCACCATATGAAGCTGTATTAAAAAGATTTGTTGAACTCGATATTAATACGAAACAAATCGATGAACAGCTAAATACAATAACAATGCGTAATGAAGACCCTTATATAACACTGATTGAACATAAACTGCAACAATTGCGTTGTCACTTAGCGTTAGCCAAAAGTTCTTTAGATACCGCAACGAAAATTTCAATGTTTCCTGAATTAGATTCATTGAAATTTTATTTTAGCGACAAAAATTCGGAGGCAGCGAAACATGACTAAACTGTCTCCAACTTTCATTGATACGAATCTACTTATTTATTGTACACATATGAAAAACATAGATGTATTTGCATGGATTAATGAATTGTATGAGAAGGTTTATGTACATATAGACGTTTTAGCTGAAGTAAAACAAAATGCAACGACAGTGGAACAAAAAATAAATGAACTCCATTGGATATTATTTGACCCTACTTCTGAACATTCTTTAGATGAACTACAATACACTGCATACGAATACTTTTTCGAGAAAGTGAGTATCGATTTTGCAAACTATCAAAATAGTAGAGCATTTAAACAGACTGTAGATACAGGAGATATTAGTATTTTAACTAGTTGTCTTACGTTGGGCATCAATCTAATTACGAGTAATGATACGGATTTTCAACAAATCATTCCACTTAACAATTACCGAATTTCTTCTAGCATCGAAAACGAGCCTGATAAATTAATCGAAGTGCACGGTTTGTTCGAATTAGGTAAATTACTTATTGAAAAAAGCATTTGCAAAAAAAGAGATTATTTTAAATTTTTAAGTGCAATTCATATAAAAGATGCACAACTGAATGCGATCAAAAATGAACTCAATAAACTATTCAGTTAAGATGTGTTAGATCATGATTCACTTCCACAACGTCACATACCCTGCGTTTATTAAGCAACAAGACGGCACATTCGGCGTCTACTTCCCGACACTTTTTCCCGAACATGGCGCCGACTATCCGCTCGCAACCGGCAATACGCAGCAACACGCTATCGCCAACGCACAAAAGGAGCTCGCGTACACGTTAGCCGGCATGCTGTATGACAACGAAACACTCCCTTCCCCCGTACCGTTTCATTGCGACGACGCATCGCAGCAATACATTGAAATGGAAACGTCATTTGAGCCGTATGCTGAGGAAATCAACGCGCATTTACGCGGGCGACATTGGCATATCGATTATTATGACGCGAACGATCCCCCACGATTTAGCGCAGTCGGCTACAAAAATGAAAACGATCAATGGGACATTTATTTCAACGACGCGCTGTTGTTTACTGTCATGCGTTACGCCGAAGCAGAGGAGCAGTTCCATCACTACGCGGAGCATGTGCTGCTGCCAAACTTAGCAAAGAAAAGCCGCGGACTGTCGTTTCATATTCCAAACGCATACGGCACGTATTTGCACCATATTTTAAACGGCATAAACGTGCGCGATTTCATTTGGCATAACGGCGGCCGAGAAGCGTACTATATCGAGGATGACTCGCTCGGTCGCGATTTATTTCCACCTGCTCGCCTACTCGATGGCAGCACGCTTCAACACATCATTTCCGACGAGCCGTATTACATCATTTTCGCCGATTTAAAAGCATTTCAGCACGAAGCGGACGTCGAGGACATTGCGAATTACGAGCAATTTGTAAGAAGTGAATGCCAGCTCGTGTTGCTCGTCGTCGATTGCTCGCACGTATACATGTATGCAAAAGATCCGCAAACACTGGCGCAAATTTATGCAAATGCAGTAGCACAGCAGTTTGAAAAAATTCAGTTCATAACGGATGATAATGATGAGTTGACGATGTTTGTTGCGTTTTAGCAATGAGTAAAACGATTAAATGACTATAACTTACGTACCAAATGAGATGTTTTTTTGTTAACTATAGTAAAAAAAGTGAATCATTGATAGAATAAGAATGCATCTGTATATGTCCTTCTGTTGCTACGTCACACTGCAACAGTAGCAAATACAGATTTTTTTATTATTTCGAAAACTTATAATGCATATAAAAGTCTAGACATCCTTAATTAGTCACTAAACCTGTAACATTCTAAAAGAAAGTAGATGATTACACTTATATGGAAAAGCTATACGTTAAATTCACAAAAAGCGCACAACAAAAAGTGATGGAGCTAACAAATAAAACTTACTTAAATTTAAATATTTTTAAAACTGTACAACCCGCCCTCGTCTCTAAAACTTCTGGACGTAATGAAGCGAGCACGTACATTTATTTAAACTATGCTGAAAATGATGATTTGACTTTGTCTTTCTTTATCGAATTATTGCATAACGAAGCTGTTTGCATCGCTGTACAACGATTCGGATCGTCAAGTTTAAAAAATACAAAGTTAAATGTTGCAACAACTATACAATTTGTGGATCAACGAAATCATGTACTATCATCTCAGCTAACTCAACAAATTAAGCAATTAAAAAGTTCCCAGGAGCATTCTCGCAATATGAACTCGCGAATGGAGCAATGGCAACATTTTTTAAAATATGATTTTGAAAAGGCCAAGAAAGATATGATCAAAATCGACATAAAACTGCATAAAAAAATTGATAAAGACTTTTGCTTTGTACATATTTCAAGTGATGTCAAAAAAAATTTCATAAACTGGTCTATTTATGAGATGGCACATGACGTGTCAACATATAACGATTTTCAAACATCGCAGAGACGACGAATAGGTTCCATTATTGAAAAAGAAAAAGGTTCTGTATATAAAATTCAACTGTCATCTAAACTTTCATCTGAAAAGAAATATTACGCAATTAACGATGGGAAAATCATTCAACTCGAACGCCAATTAAACGCAATGAAAGATTTAACGTTAGGTAGAGTAGCGAATAATGAAGTAGAAAATTGGATTTTTGGGGAGCCGGTTAATTTAACCGCGAACGCTATTGATTTACCTCGTGCTCATTTATTTAATACGGATTTAAACAAATGGCAATACGAGGCAGTAAAAGGTGCACTAGCTGCAAATGATTTATATTGTATACAAGGTCCTCCAGGTACAGGCAAAACAACTGTTATTACTGAAATTTGTTTCCAAAATACAAAAAATGGATTAAAAACATTAATTGCTTCCCAGTCTAATTTAGCGGTAGACAATGTACTAGCTAAATTAATGGCAGATTCAGACATATTGATGCTTCGAAAAGGAGATCCAGATCGAGTTGAAGAAGAAGGTATGCCATTTATTGAAAAAAACGTAATTTATAATTGGCAAAAAAATATTATTGAGCTAAGCACAAATAATTTAAATCGATTACAGCAAGATATTTCTTCTTATGAGCCTAAAAATTTTGATGAATTTAATATCGAACAACAACGATTACGAGAACAGCTAAATTTACAACAGGATATTATTAACAATTTAGAGGAAAAAGAAAACTCTTTACAAACAGAACTTACTTATCAAGAAGAGCTAATTAATAACATCATGCAACAGTATAAAGATGTAATTGAAGAAGCAAAAAAATTACAGCATTATACACAAATAGAAGCGACGAAGAAAAAAATTGAGGCGTGTTGTAAACAAATTGTTGCTCTAACGAATAGTGACAAGCAATTAGATCAAACACTAGCAAATGAAAGCCGAACTTTAACAAGCTTGCAGTCTATTGAAGGTATTAGCAAAATTTATTATCAAAAAAAGGATTTACATGACAAACTAACCGAAGAAATTTCAAAACTTGAAACGGTTAAAATACAGCAAGAAAAATATTTCAATGAATTAAAACAAGAAATCGAATTTGCTGAAACATTACACACGAAGTATCCGACAACGCTTTTAAGTGATTTGATGTATTACACAGAAAAATATTCGATTCCATTTGACTTAACTGAATTTACAAATGAAGCAAATAAGTTACTAAAAATCGATGAACAGCTTTATGAACTCAATAAAATGATTACGCAATATGAAACACTTGAAAATGATGCGAATCAGTTATTTATTCAACGACAAATTAATATAATGCAAACGAACATAACAACATTACTTCCTCATCAGTTTGAAGAAGCTAGCACCCTACTTTTAAATCGGTTGCACAGTCAGCCTAAACAATTAGGTGGTGGCAGAACGCAATACATTTTGACAGAAGAATGGTTTAATGCACTTTGCCAAGACTACACAAATTTTAGAGCATGTGGTCAGCAACTGTATTCAAATTTGCAACAACTTACGGCTACACGAGAAACATTCAATACGGAAACAAGCTTATGGACGCTACTAAAAAAATATCAAGCAAATTTATTAGAAATTATGCAGGAAGAACGCATTACGTTAAGTCGAATGTTCAAACATGTTAAAAAATATGAAAACTTACAACAATCAATCGAAAATGCAAAAGTTGCAATGGAAGACATTTCAAAAGATTATGTTGAATTAAGTCTCATTCCTAGTTTAGAAATGTATTACGAAAAAATTGCGCTACAGCAATCAAAGGTTGAACACATTAAAAAGAAAAAAGAGTTGCTAAAGCTTGAACAAAAAAATCTCGAACAAAACTTATTGAATGAACAATCTGCTTTAGAATACTTTTCAACTGAAAAGCAACAATTACGTGACCATCTACTTGCAAAAATACAATTTTTAGAAAATCAATCGCGCCTTATTCATCGTAAGAAAAAACAAATTATAGGTGAGCAGCGTCTTGTCATTTTTGAAAAAGAACAGCCTTTAAAAGAAACATACGCATTAAAAGAACAGCTGCACACATCCAAACAAACATATTTAAAAGCACTTGAAAATGAACAAAAACAGCAAGCCATTCTTGAGGAAAAAGCGTTACTAATCGAATTCCAGCAAGAATGGATTCAAGAAATAAAACAGCTAAAAGGTGCTAAGTTAGATGAGTTAGCTTCTATTTATATTGACCATGCAAATGTCATTGGCACAACATGTATTCAATCTGGCTCTAAAAACTTTAAAGAAGCATTTAAAGAATTTGACGTTGTCATTATCGATGAAGTATCAAAAGCAACGCCTCCAGAAATATTGTTACCTGTTTTAAAAGGCAAAAAAGTTATTTTAGTAGGTGATCATAAACAGCTTCCTCCTATGATTGAGGAAAGCTTATTAAATGAGCTTGTTGAACAAGATGAGTATGCTCAAATAGACAAATTAGATTTAAAAACATATTACAAAGAATCATTATTTGAAAGATTATTTACTCAACTAACCACACAATTTAAAATGACACTCTATACACAATATCGAATGCATCCACAAATGATGGATTTAATTCAACAGTTCTATACTGACCAGCAACATGCGCTCGAGTGTGGTTTACATGACCCTGATCAACAACGAGCACACAATTTACCTTTAACAAATGTACAGACGAACGATCATGTCATCTGGCTGGACGTTCCAAATACACCTGATTTTTATGAACAATATGTAAATAAAACGTATCAAAATAATGCAGAAATTCAGCTGATTCAACAAACAGTAATTGAAATTATTCATACTATTCAGCAACAAAAAAACGATGGCATTTTAGCAGTTGACTATAAAAAAGATATCGGTATTATTAGCTTCTATTCTGGTCAAGTAGAAGCAATTAAAATGATGCTAGAAAAATTAAATGACGAACAACATATATATGACCACGCTGACTTACGTGTAGGCACAGTAGACCGATTCCAAGGCATGGAAAAGGAAGTTATCATTATTAGTTTTGTTCGAAATAATGCACAAAATCAGATTGGCTTCGCAAAAGATCCGCGTCGTGTCAACGTAGCACTATCACGCGCACAACAATTATTAGTTATTATCGGCTCAACAAATAACTTCGGTAAAAAAATGCCTATTTATCGAAATATTATTGAACAATTAAAAAAAGATAATCGCGTAATTAATACGATGGAGATGGTTTAAATGTTAATTGACAAACAAATTTATAATGAAGCAGTCATATGGCTGCTTCAAAAATATCCACATTATTTAATCGAAGAAGTGTCCGAAAAAACAGAGAATTATGTTGGTTTCGAGGCAGTCGTTCAAGTAAATGTGGAAAGAAAAATTGATGTAATTGAAAAATTCATTTTAAAGTTATTGCAATTACCTTTAACGAATCGAAAAACGATTGAGCTTATTAACGACATCTTAAATATCGGAACAGTTTTTGTAAAATCCTATATAGCGAAACTTCAATCATATAACGCTATACAGGAACAAGATTTTGAGTACGTTATTACAACAACAGGTGAACAACTTTTAGAAAAAGGCATTATCGATATCGAAATGAACGAAAACACATATCAATTTGTATACAATCTCGATACGCAACAGATTTTGTCATCACAAGCGATAAAACAATTAACAAAAGTTCATACTAATGAACACTTCGTCACAGAGCGACAATTTCTAACATTAGTACAACAGTTTGATCAAAATGTAGTTAATAATTTGAAAGTAAAAAGCTTACAGCAGCAAGCTTATATTAGCGATGTCTCATATGAGGTAATTGCTATAAATCGTTCAACACGCCAAAGAGAACTTCTAGTCATCAATGAAAACGGCGATATTTTGTCTACAGTATTACATGATGTACAAACTTCTCTAGCGTTATCTCAAATAGAGCAACAACATTCAAAATCAACTGGTCAAGTAATTACTGTTACAACTGAGACTGTTTCATATGAACTATCACAAGCCAAACACAATATTACGCTAGCATTTAAAAATTTGAATATAGAAACCTTTAGTTTATTAGATATGTTTTTTGTAAGAAAAACGCGTGTACCAACTACAGTTTTTTATGAAAATACAAATGTAGTAAATGATAAAGGTACGCAGCGAGATATTCGACAATACTATACAATTAAAACAACTGGCAAACGCCCTATTTGCTTTATCCACTCAGAAGTTGCATTTGATTGTATCATTATTGATCAAACATCATTATTTTATTTGGAAAATAATCAATGGTATTATGATGGGGATTATAACAATTGGTTTGAGAAAAAAGAAGGAACGTTACAATTATTCACTGAACAATTGCACGCTGAAAAAGATGAAGTGTTATGGTATCCATTATTAAGAGGAATATTTACATTTAAGCCAAATATGAATGAACTATTAGCAATCGTTCAAAAAGCAAAAAAATCAAAGCCTATTAATTTTGCTCATCGCTTCGAAAAACTGCTTGTTAGTTATCAAATCGATGATGAAATATTACGAAGTGAGCTTACTCATTGGAAACAAAATTATTATAAAAATAAAAAGGCTAGAGCCTAGTCACTTTTAAGATGACCTCAGCCTAGCCTAGAGATACGCTTAGTATCTCTAACTTGGAAGTTACTAGCCTCCATCGTTACGATTGACCCGCAATGAAGAGGGTATTCCATTTTATTGTAAAGGAAATTATGACTTTAATCAACTTTTACTCGAAATATATTGTGTGCGTGCATTATACTCCGTTTCAGACGCTGCTTGCCAATAACATTGTGGCGCTTCAATCACTTCACAAGTGAGGCACGTAAACATATGGTCAATCGATTTTTGCTCTTGCTGAATCTTGATTGAAATGTTGCGTGCTTCAATTTCATATTTCAAGCTACCACATCTTGAACAATATTTTTCAGATATACGCCAATTTGGACCTAAATAAGCTAGCTCTGCTCGTTCAGTTTCATCTAAAGTCGATGTAGAAATTGTAGATAACCACTCGTTTCTACTTTGTTCAGACGGCAATTGACTAGCTTCAACAAATGAAAATTGCGGTAATGTATGTGTCACCATTTTATCGACATATACATTCATTTGAATCGATGTACTTGAAACTTTATCAATCGACACTTCATATGCACATCGATCATCCAACATATCACTATGAACCGCACTATCTTGTAAATTCATAATCCCAACTTGTTCATGATTTGTATTAAAAATTTTTATGATAGGCAAATTTATTTTAAAATCAGTACTTTTCATCGCATAATACTTCTCATGTTGTAGTGGCACGTCCGTGTCCTGGTACAGTTGAAACAAATCTAAGGCTGCATTCACAATTTTAGGCTGAGGCTTTTCACTCTTTGAAGGGCTACTAGCTGTAGATTTTTCAGTCGATTTAGAAGTGTACTCCTTAGATATTGAATTATAAGAATTAACCGTACGTTTCTTACTAGTAAAAAGAGATTCGATCCATTCGAAAAAACTGTCAATACATTCTACAATTAAGTCGAAAATATATTCGAGCAATTCTACAAACTTACTAAATAAATCCTTACCTATCAGAATGAGTATTAAGATAAAAACAATACTACCTACTAGCAATTAATAACACCACCGTTTGATTGAATAGCTATATTATAACATTATTGAATAATTATAATTATATAAACTTCCAAAAAAGTGATTTTATATTAAAATATAATATTTCTGTATATTAATATTGCGACGAACCGATGCACTCGATTCGCCGCTTTTCTCATGTCAGCTCATTGATACGCTTCCACCATCTCGACAAAATAACGCATAAGCGCTAAATCGTCCGTCAGCTCTGGATGAAACGAGCAGGCGAGCAAGTGACGGTCGCGTGCGCATACAATTTCACCGTTATGCGTTGCAAGCACGTCGACACCGTCTTGTACGGCAACAATTTTTGGAGCGCGAATGAAGACGGCAGGAAATGCATCGCTCACCTCTTTAATCGGTAGCGTTGTTTCAAAGCTGTCTACTTGTCTACCAAACGCATTGCGGTGAGCGGTTATGCCCATTGCCCCGATGTGCGCCGCTTCGCCTTCAATCGTTTCTGCCAGTAAAATGAGCCCTGCGCACGTGCCAAACACCGGCTTGCGGCTTGCGAACGTTCGAAGCGGCTCCAACAGCTCGTAATAATCAATGAGTCGTCGCATCGCTGTGCTTTCGCCACCTGGTAAAATTAACGCATCGAGCTTTGCTAAATCGTCTGCGTTCTTGACGATTACTGCTCGTGCGCCGACTGCTTCAATGGCGTTCGCATGCTCAGCAACCGCCCCTTGTAACGCCAGTACACCGATTTTCATTACCAGCCACGCTCCTGCATACGCTCCGATGCCGCAAGCTGTCCGATGTCGATTCCTTTCATCGGCGTACCAATTTCCTTCGACACTTCCGCAATCAATGCGTAATCTTTATAATGCGTCGTCGCTTGAACGATCGCGCGCGCAAATTTTTCTGGGTTTTCCGCTTTGAAAATGCCCGAGCCGACGAACACTCCGTCTGCCCCAAGTTCCATCATTAGCGCTGCATCGGCTGGCGTTGCGACACCACCTGCTGCGAAGTTCACGACGGGCAAGCGACCTAAACGTTTAATCTCAAGCAACACTTCATACGGTGCGCCGAAATTTTTCGCCGCTGTCATCATCTCGTCCTCGTTCATCGCGACAATGGCACGAACTTCTGCATTTACTTGACGAAGATGACGAACCGCTTCGACGATATTGCCTGTACCTGGCTCCCCTTTCGTACGAAGCATTGCTGCGCCTTCCCCGATGCGACGAGCGGCCTCGCCTAAATTGCGACAGCCACAAACGAATGGCACCGTATATGTATTTTTTAGTAAATGATATTCCTCGTCCGCCGGTGTTAACACTTCACTTTCGTCGATGTAATCTACGCCGAGCGATTCAAGCACGCGCGCCTCCACAATATGACCGATACGCGCCTTTGCCATAACTGGAATCGACACCGCTTTCATCACTTCCTCGACGATGCGCGGGTCTGCCATACGCGCCACGCCACCTGCTGCACGAATATCTGACGGCACGCGCTCTAACGCCATGACCGCAACCGCCCCTGCTGCTTCGGCAATTTTCGCCTGCTCTGCATTGACGACATCCATAATGACACCACCCTTTTGCATTAATGCCATACCGCGTTTGACGACTTCTGATCCTGTAATGATTGACATAAAAACATCCCCTTGTTTATGAAATGCAAGCATGTTCATTCGCATCAACACGCTTGTTAATAATCCTCATTATAGACGCATCTGACTTCTTTAAAATAGTCAATTTAACATAAAATAAAGTGGTCAGTTCACAAAACGAACGGCTTTCCTTATTAAGAGGCGTGGGAAAAATAATAAAAATTCAAGCGTGTTGATTAGCTAGTGAACAGGCAGAAGCGTATTGCGGCTCGCGGTGCTCCTGCGGTTACTCGTCGCAAAAGTCCTGGGGCTCGGCGCACGCTTCTTGCCACTATCATGTTGCATTCATTTCATTTTTGCTACTAACAACAAATTAAGCTGTATAAAAGTGGCTAATCAACAGACCTAATAAAAATTCATAACATGTTTTGAATTGATTAATCGATTATAATCGATTACCGATCGATCATTTTAAAATAATCGATCGCTCACATAAAAAACGACGAGCCGATTTCTCGACTCGTCGTTTCTTCATTTTTTCAGCTTCACTCGTTGTAATCGCAGCGCATTGAGCACAACCGATACCGAGCTAAATGCCATCGCCGCGCCTGCCACCCACGGAGCGAGTAGCCCTGCTGCTGCGATTGGAATGCCGAGCGTATTGTAGCCAAATGCCCAAAATAAATTTTGTTTAATGTTGCGAATTGTGGCGCGGCTCATGACGATCGCATCGGCCACTTTGTTTAAATCGCCTTGCATAAGCGTCACGTCCGCCGCCGCAATTGCCACGTCCGTTCCAGTACCAATTGCCATGCCGATGTCCGCTGTCGCCAGTGCTGGTGCGTCGTTAATACCGTCCCCAACCATCGCGACACGCTTGCCGTTTGCTTGTAGCTGCTTGATGACGTCCGCCTTTTGCGATGGTAGCACGTCCGCAATGACCTCACGAATGCCGACTTCACGCGCAATCGCTTGTGCCGTCTGTGCATTGTCGCCCGTTAACATCACGACATGCAGCCCCATTTGTTGTAGGCGCGCGACCGCTTCACGCGACGTCGCTTTCACCGTATCGGCAACTGCGACGATGCCGGCAAGCTGCTCGTCAATCGCTACGAGCATCGCTGTTTTTCCTTGTGCTTCAAGCTCGCTCAATGCCGCTTCTTCATACGAAATGTCGTGTTGCTGCATAAGCTTGCGTGTCCCTGCGATGACCGCTTGCCCGTTGACGTTTGCCCGAATGCCGTACCCTGGTAACGCCTCAAACGCACTCGCCTGTAGCTGCGTGTTTGCCGCGTTGACAATCGCACGGGCTAACGGGTGCTCGGACTGTGTTTCCGCCGCGGCGACAATCGCTAAAAATTCCGTCTCGTCCATATGCGTCACGACGTCCGTTAATACCGGCTTGCCGTTCGTCACCGTTCCCGTTTTATCGAGCACGACCGTATCGACGTTGCCCGTTTGCTCTAAAAATTCGCCACCTTTAAATAAAATGCCGTATTCCGCCGCGCGACCGGATCCTGCCATAATCGATGTCGGTGTCGCTAAGCCGAGCGCACATGGACAAGCGATGACGAGCACCGCGATGAACACTTCAAGCGCCTGTGTGAAGTTACCCGCATCGATCACCGTCAGCCATACGATAAACGTCACGACCGCAATCGACACGACAACGGGAACGAAAATACCCGAAATTTTGTCGGCAAGTCGCTGAATCGGTGCCTTGGAGCCTTGCGCATCTTCCACGACTTGAATGATGTGCGCTAGTGCTGTATCGCGCCCAATTTTTGTCGCCTTCATTTGGAAAAAACCGTGCGTGTTCATCGTCGCCCCGAACACCTCGCTACCTGTCGCCTTCTCGACCGGCATGCTTTCACCCGTTAACATCGCCTCATCGACTGCACTCGTTCCGCTCACAACAACACCGTCGACCGGAATTTTCGTCCCTGGCTTAATGTTGAGCACATCGCCAACGAGCACTTGCGCAATCGGAATTTCTTGCTCGATGCCGTCACGTACAACGAATGCTGTTTTTGCCTGCAAGCGCATAAGCTTTTGAATCGCCTCAGATGAACGCCCTTTCGCCTTTGCTTCAAATAGCTTGCCGAGTAAAATGAGCGTAATGAGCACCGCGCTCGTCTCAAAATAAACGTGCGGCATATGCCCGTCATGCGCGCGCACCGTTTCGTACACGCTGTAAAAATAAGCAGCTGACGTACCGAGTGCAACTAATACGTCCATGTTCGCCGACTTGCCTCGAAGCGCCTTGTACGCCCCGACGTAAAACTGCCAGCCGATAATGAACTGCACAGGTGTCGCTAACGCAAGCTGCACCCATGGATTCATGAGTACATCTGGCACGTATAAAAAGCTCGTCCACGAAAAGTGCGCAACCATCGTCCACAGAAGCGGCAATGAAAAAATCGCCGCCGCTATTAGCTTCATTTGCTGGCGCTCAATCGCAGCTTGTCGGTGATCGACGTGCTCCGTTTGCTTTGGCACCTCTGCCCCAAACCCGAGCTTTTCGATGCGCGCCGTAATGTCTGCTGCGCTCACGTCCGCCGGGTAAAACTCAAACGTCCCTTTCTCAAGCGCTAAATTGACGTTTGCACTCGCCACCCCTTGCAGACGACTAAGCCCTTTTTCAATTCGCGCCGAGCACGCAGCACACGTCATGCCCGTAATGTTAAGCTCGACTTTCTCCTTCACGACACCGTAACCAATTTTTTCGATTTTCGCCTCGATTTCTGCCGGTGACGTTTTTTGCGCGTCGTACTGCACGACCGCTTTTTCCGTCGCTAAATTGACCGTCGCCGCTTCGATGCCGTCCATTTTGTTAAGCACTTTTTCGATGCGCGCCGAACAAGCTGCACACGTCATGCCTGTCACTTGCATCGTCGTTTCTTTTGCCATGCCTCTCACCTCTATATACCTAATGGGGGTATCTGTTTATTAAAAAGAAAGAGCGCACTCAACGCGCACTCTTCTTCGCTGTTGCAGCTCGCGGCAAGTCCGCGTCTTACAACGACGAGCACCAATTAAACAACATCGTACCCTTGCTCTTCGATTGTTTCTTTTAATGCATCAATCGTTACAACCGCATCATCAAACGTAATCGCGACTTGTGCGTCCGCTAAGTTTACGCTCACGTCCGTTACACCTGCTACTGCGCCGACGCTATCTTCCACTGCCTTTGAGCATTTGCCACAAGACATACCTTGTACATTTAACGTTACTAACATATAAAACACTCCTATTTTTTCATTAATTTTTGAATCGTCACGAGTAGCTCATCTACAACTGCCTCGTCACCTGTCTGTAATCGATCGACGACACAGCCTTTCACATGCCCTTCCAATAAAAGCTTCGCTACGCTGTTAAGTGCCGATTGCGTCGCCGAAAGCTGTGTAATGACATCATCGCAATACACATCTTTCTCAATCATCCCTTTAATGCCACGAATTTGCCCTTCGATGCGATTGAGCCGCGTCGTCAAATCCTTCTTCACACTGTCAGGATGATGACTTTTACGACATGCCTCCTGCGAACTTGCGATGTTTTCCATATACACACCCCCGATTCGTTATGGCTACACTTTAGCATACGTGGGGAGGGTATGTAAAGAAGTTGCTTTTAGCTATCTCTCCATATAAAAACGTAGTCAATGTTTTTTATGTACTTACTCTATTTTTAAAAGTAAAATGAAAAAGAGAGCGCGTGTACCAAGCGACACGAGCCCTCTTTCTTATGAGACGTCAACGCATGTACCAAGCGACACGAGTTGAACGTTTCCTTCTAATTTGTATACCCATTATGTCAAAAAAACATACCTTTTGTCAATATTGGAGGTGACATTACATTGACACAATCATCCAACTTACTCATTTGCTTCGATGAAAGTGGTAAAAATAGTCGTGATCCGATCCAGCTCATGGGTGCTTTATCGGTTCCCTATAACATTTATCAGCATCCTAATTATCAAGCTTTTCATGATTTGAATAAAGAATACTCCTACCATTGGAAAAACTATGGTGGTGATAGCAAAAGTCGTAACGGCATTATCAAATTATTCGAGCTTGCAACTGGCTTAGTAGATTATATGAACTTTAATCTACTGATTCTGATTTTTCCTTTTTAGAGCTTCTTCATATTTAGCTGCAATTATGTTATTAGTATTCAATTCGTTTAAATCAAGATTTTCCAACTCCCATACTTCTCCTTTTCCATTAATATATTTCTTTCTAACAACTTTTAAGTCTAATATCATTCCTAAAGAAGGCTTATGATCTATACCTAATTTATTTTTATGAATACTAGCTAAACTCTTATTTTTTGTGATGATACCTGTATAATAATATTCTAATTCTCCTGTAACTTCAAACTTAACTGTCTCACCTATAACCAGTGTTTCATCATTGAAATTCAGTTCTTCAGTACTAGCTTCAACTAATTTTACTGTACTATTAAATGCCCTAGGACCTTCGAATGAAAAACCTACCCCAAATTGTACTCTTTGATTTTTCTTTGAACGATCTATGCCAACTGTGTAAGTAGGATTGAAAAATACATCAATTCCAAAAATACTTATATACGCTGCTTGATTAGATGTAGAGAAATTTGGAGTTATACGTCCAGTTAATGTTCTTAATCTAGCTAAATCCCTCTCATCCTTTTCTTTTTTGTAAAAATCTTTATCTGTAATTAGTGAATCTAAGCCATCACCAAAGCCTAACCATTCAAAAGTTTTTCGGCTATTCGGTGAGTTAAATGATTTCTCTTTTAATTTGTTTAACAAATAGGGTAACTTTTGTTCATATTCGGTACTATTATTTACAGCTTTTATAAAAGCTAATATGAAATAATAATAATGAGCCTCAATAGTATCACTTTCAGCAATCCATTGTTGTAACTTTAAGATAGCTTGATCTAAGGTAGCCTCTGAGCTTGATGAGGATGTTTTTCTAATAGCTTCGAACCAAATTCGTATATTATTTCCATTATCAGGTTCTATTTTCATATTATATTCCATTAATTCTTTAATACTTTCTAAATTTTTATAATAATTCTCTTGATTATTTTGAAAATCTAAATTTTCTTCATAAGCACGTGCTAACATTCTTCGTACTCTTGGATTGTCTGGATTATCGCTTTGAATATATTTTTCCCAAATGCTAATTGCTTCATTTAAGTTACCTTTGATTTTTTGGATTGAAGCTTCAACATCAGAATTAATATTCCTATTATCTTCCAAAGGGAATTTTTTACTATCTTCAAATAAATTGAATGCTCTATCAATAACACTTTTATACCATCCGTCTATTTTACTATCTGCTAAAAAATCTGATATACCATTCTTACCTTCAATCCTCACACCCATATCTACCAAATTAATACATAGTGAAATATCGGAAATATAGCCAGCTAAATTTATAGCCAACCCCTTAGCACTAAGAGAACGTACTTCTTCAAAAATCTCAAAGGCTATATTAGCTTCATGTTTTATTTTTTGCATTAGCTCTCTTTTTAATATTGCATCATCTAATCTACTTGCCTCTTTAATTTCTGGAATCAATTTAGAGGTAATTTCAGCTACCTGCCCCATAGCCTGCATGTGGTATAGGTGCGAATCTTTATTACCTTCTTTTTGCTCAAAAATATCCAAAGCATTTTTAATTGTTTCTTTTCCCATTTTATAGTTTTTATCGATATAAAAGTAATATCTAGCCAAGTGCCCTAAATAATGTGGCTC
The DNA here is from genome assembly GCF_001700325.1 of Caryophanon latum. Lineage (GTDB taxonomy): Bacteria > Bacillota > Bacilli > Bacillales_A > Planococcaceae > Caryophanon > Caryophanon latum. The sequence goes on along the minus strand of NZ_MATO01000032.1, from coordinate 6,235 downwards.
TTCAGGATATATTTCCGATAACTTTTTAAAAATATTACCTATTATTACATTTTGATTATCTGGAGATTCTGAAATTATTTTTTCAATAAGTGGTGCAAATTTATCTTTAATCATGTCATTTTCTTCTCTTGTTATAAATAACTCTCGCAATAAAATTTCTGTCTTTTTACTCGTTGACGTACTTAAAAATCTAGAATCTTCTATAAACTCTAGAATATACTCTAATAAATTTGAAATAATTATACCTTTTCTTTCGGATCTATCTTCATTAGGATTTGAAATTTGCCTCAAAATTTCTTGTGAAAATATTGGATATTTAATCTTAAATGTCTTTTCATTGTAATTAATTTTGATTAAATGAACAAACGCGTTACTAGATATTAGTGGAAAAATTTCATCTCCTGATTTTCGGAAAAATGTTTCTTCTATAGGTTTATTAATCGCATAATCAACTATACTTAAATAGACTAAAAATCTTTTTTGTGTTGGATTAAGTGTTTGTAAGAATCCCCTTATATAATTACTCAGTCCTTTAAAGTCTTCTTGAAAAGCTGTTAATGACATAATAATAGGTATCCTGTCCTCATGCTTTGAAGATTTAACTAACTCTAGTAATCTATTTCTAGCTTCTATATCAGACCTAATATACGGCAGTAGCTTGTCTTTCATCGACTGCTCTTCATCCTTCGAAAAATAATCGATAGTTGATTCTGTCTTTGAAGATTTTTTGCTGATAACTTCTCTTTCGAAATGAAGTAATACATATGGAAAACTCTTTAGTGTTAAGGCTCTTCTTAATTTATTTAAGTTATCTTTCGTGAAATTATTACTATCTATTAATATGAATATAGTTTTCCGAGCTTTCCTGTATAGTTCAAATAATGCATTATCAGTAATACCGTCTAAATAATTTTTCAGTATAATTGTTGGATACTTAGAATGAAATTCAAATGCTATTCGTCTTAATATTGTTGTCCCACCCACACCTGGAATATATTGAATACTCTTTTCTGCTGTACCTCTATTAACAAGTAGTTTTTCAATTTCTCTCCTTAGAGTGTTGAACATCTCTTTTCTCTCTACATCAAAGTGTCTCTTAATACCCATCCAAGAAATCTCAGTTTCACCTTTATAGAACTTTTCCCTATCCTCAGTTTCATCATAGGTATTATAGTCAACTTGATCAATATCTATATATAGCAACTCACCATTCACTTTTAGCTCTTCAAAAAATTCAGACTCTAACTCATATACTATTTTATTATTATTTTCTTCATATGGATCTGCCGGAATAACATAATTGATAACATCTTTTGTAGGAGTTTGAGGTAAATTATTCAAAAAATCAATAAATTCAGCATAATCATATTTTAAAATTTTTGCATTAATTATCGGGTCAAGATCTACAAGTGTATCTTTGAACAAAATAATTTCATAGTCTGGAACACTATTAGATGTGTCAGTAAAATCAGCATATACAGCATCAATATCTTGCATTAACCTTTCTACTAATAATTTATTTTGATTTAAAATTATAATTTTTAAAGGTTGTGTATATAAAGACCTGAATTGTTGGAAATAATCACTTAAAAATCTTCCGTATTTTCTAATAAACATATTAGATTCAATTATAGTTTCCGGTCTATCTGAATAACCTCTTCCCATAATCCAATATGGCATTTCACGTCTAATATTTAACTCTCTAATGGTATTATTCGTTAAATCTCCAACAATTGGTCTTAAAGCACTCTTAGATTTGTAATAATTAAGCAGACCTTTTTCATCTGAATAAATATCAAAATCCATAACTAGATCCCATTTTATTTTCAATAAATTTTGACATGACGTAATATCTAATTTCTCATCCTGTGTAATTAAAATATAATGGTTGTTTTCATTTTCCAAAACAAATAATTCCAATAATTCCGTATATGAGTTAAATTCATTTAATTCTTTAATCGGTCTTAGGAACGCATTGTTATCTATAAATACTAGAATGAATCTTTTAACAATTTCAGCTATAACTTCAAACTTTTCTTTGTCTGGATCTTCTGCGTAATGCTTAGGACCATTGTTTAATATATATGAATATTGTGCGACTGTGTCCAAATTGATATCATTTGCATCTAACTCATTCTGATAAAAATGCTTTATTTGACTAACTAAAAAATTATTTTTGGTTCCAGATTTCTTTAACTTCCCTTGAAGATCTTTACATTTATTAGAATTAATTTTCCCTTTCTCTCTCTCCTTTCTATAAGTTTCATGTAATAAATGTTTATACGCCCATTCCATAACATTATAAAGTAAAGTTCCCGCTGGAATTAACTGTTGTTTAGCACCTGAGTAAGAATGCGAGTCTAAATAGAACAAATGATCTTTGTAAAACAAAATACTTTGATTATAACAATCAATAATGTTCTTACTATCTTTATAACTTGTTTTCACTTCATTTAATTCTGCAATTCTACCCATCTTCAATATATTTACATTAGTCATTTTTAAACCTCACTTTCTTAATTATTATTTATTACCTAATGTTACATAAAAAGTATATCATTCTAAAAATAGAAAAACAAATACAGAACACAAAGAACAATATAAATGATTTTTATAGCAAAAATCATTTATACCCTTCGTTATTACCATTTTGTATTCCTTATACATCCGATAATACAACTCGAACTGCTCCAACACTTTCTGCAATTCCTCTGGCTTGTCATAAAACACTTCCCGATCCAAATTCACAAAAAACGTCACAACATCTTTTTGTGGCTGTCGTAAGTTTTCGTCATATTGCGGTGCTGTGCCTGCCATCGTTCGTACATCGGAGCGTCCGAGCAAGTAATCGGTGCTGACGTCAAAATAATCGGCTAATCTCGTTAACGTCTCTGTATCCGGTGAGCGATTGCCGTTTTCATAACCCGATATCGAAACTTTCGTGACGTTAATTTTATTTCCTAAGTCCGTTTGCGTTAATTTATGTTCTTTTCTAAGCTGCTTTAGGCGCTCTCCGTTCACTTGAACCACCCCGCTTATCGCTTTTGTTGCTCCTTATACATCCGGTAATACAACTCAAACTGCTCCAACACTTTCTGTAATTCCTCTGGCTGCTCCTCAAACAACTTGCCATCTAGCTTCATAAAAAACTCGATGATGTCCTGCTGTGCTTTGGATAAACTTGTGTCGTTTGCCTGTTCTACTTCGCGTCCAAGTAAGTAATCAAGCGACACGCCGAAGAAGTCTGCAATTTTTTGGAGCGTTTCGAAATCGGGCTGTCTCGTTCCTTGCTCATAGTTCGCAAGCTTGCCTCGTGAAAATCCGAGCTGCTCGGCTAACTCGTATTGGCTTAAATTTTTTTGCTTTCGTAGCTCCACTAGTCGCTTATTAAACAAAGCGCATCACCTCGTTCTTCATTATATAAAACGTCCCACCTCGTTTCTATTGCACGCTACCTACATATCGATTTTACATTGGCGCAGAAACTGGCAACGTCCACACCGATAAAACGGCAAGCGATTTCGTTAACCGCGTGCTTCGTGCGGTATTAAATGCTCGTCAGCACAAAAGCACGATTTTTACGACGAACTTAACGCGCGCGCAGCTTGAGCACGTTTACGACAAAAAACTCGTCAGCCGTGCGATGCGCAACGTCTTTTTAATTAAATTCGAGCAAGCAACCGACAAACGCATTCGCCGCAAAAGGCTATAACGCAAAAAAAGAGAACGCATGCACCAGGTGGCACGAGTTCTCTTTCTAAAAACGGCAACGCATGTACAAGGCGACACGAGTTGGGCGTTTATGATTCACTATTATAACGTATTTTTCATATAGGGCAACGTATCATATTCACAATAGAAGCTTATATGTTTAACAATACTTTATTAGCGTTTTACATATTTGCAAATTTAGTCGTGTAGTATCTCTTGTATTGGCTACTTGCATCATAACCTGCTCCAAAACCAATTTTGCGATATAACGGGCTTAACATATTAGCACGATGCCCAGATGAATTAATCCACCCTGTATGTGCTTCAAAAATCGTACTACGCCCAGCCGAAATGTTTTCTCCAGTCGCTTTTAGCTGTAATGTAGAATCAATTTGTTCGATACGATCACGATGCGATAAACCGCTTAACGCTGTATGCGAAAAATAATTTTGCTTTGCCATGTCAATACTATGAAGCTGGGCGGCTTTTGTTAATACAGTATGTGCTTGTAACTGCTCCATATTATTTTTCACGCGGAACTCATTCGCTAAGTCCGCATAAAGCTGTCCAACTAAATCCGCGTTTTCAAATGTCGTCACATCTAACGCGTGCTGCACCTCTTCATTGTCCTTATAGCTAACATGCTTGTATGAAACCGCACGCACCTCATCATCATTATATTGATCTACATGTGGTGTCACTGTATAATACACCGGAGCAATAACTTGTTCCTGTTTCTTTTTTCCAATTTTATAGCCTAAAAACGTCGTATTCGGTACAGCATAATAACCGCCTACAACACGGTTATCTAACACAATTTGCACTTCATAATTTGCGACAGCATCGTCATGTGAAAGAACATGATATGTTACTTTTTCGCTCATATTATAGCTTCTTAGCACACGCTCTTGCTCTGTAAATGGTGGTGCTTCATATATGTATTGAATTTCTTCATCTAAATGTAGTAAGTCCATTTCATTCGCGCGATGCAAAAACGTTACTGCCTGTCCACGTGTTAATGGATTATGTACGCCAAAAATTTCAGCAGCTGTCTTTCCATTATTTTGTCCAGTGGAAAGTTTTGAATCAAGCATGTACTGTGCAGCTTCTTCATAATATGTTTGGAGTGATGCAGAAGATAAATCACCACTTAATGCACCTGCTGCATATGCAAACAATACCGCCACATCCCCGCGACTAATGTGCTTCGGTTTAATCCAAAAATCAATATTATAATTGTTTAATACATCATAAAAATCTTCATAAGACGTTGCCCCATTTTTTTCAAACGGAAAGCTGTTTGTGTACATCTTAATAAACTGGTCAAATGTCACTTGAGCTTTCGGTTTAAATGTATTGTCCTCATATCCTGATACAATTTTTTGCTCCGCCGCCCACTCAATCGGCTTTTCGTAATACATCCCTTTTGCTACATCAGAAAACGCATAACTTGTTGTTGGCACAAATAGCATACTTGCACAAGCGACCGTCATTAACCACTTTTTCATCTCCACTCACTCCTTCTACCTAATTATTTACAACGATATTCATTGTATACTCGTATTATTATAACAAATTATGTAAATAAAAAGTGATAATATAGAATTTTTATACTATTTGAGTAAGTCAAATTAAAAAAACATACACAAGAATCGTTCATCGTTGCAACATTGATAATATGCCGTAAATCTCATATAAATAACATCAATATGTCATTTGCAGCTCAATGCTTTGAACCGTCACAATCAATATATATATGCTATATTTGACATAAAAACTCAAAAAAGGAGCGCACATTATGCACATCGAAATTTTTTCAGACTTCACCTGCCCGTTTTGCTACATCGCCAAAAAGCGTTTGCAGCGCGCAATTGACGCCTTACAGCTACAAAACGTCACAATCGAATACAAAGCGTACGAGCTCAACCCCGACGCACCAGTCAAAACGACACTATACAACGAGCTACTCGCTAGCCGTATGAGCGAGGCGAAACAACAAGAAGTGATGGAATCGATTCGCGCCCTCGCAGCGGAGGAAGGCTTAACGTACAACTTCGAGACGATGCGCCTAGGCAATACACGTACACTACACCGTTTAACGAAATGGGCGGCGACAAAAGGACGTGCCGATCAGTTCGTCGAGCGCTTCATGCACGCCTATTTCATCGAAGGCTTTGACATGAGCAACGAAGCGGAGGTGCTCGCACACATTGACACACTCGGCTTGCCCGTCGACGAAGCACGAAACATTATAAACAGCGACGCCTTTAGCGAGGAGCTCCGCCGCGATGCATACGACTGCCAGCAAATCCCGATCCGCAGCGTTCCATTTTTCGTCTTTGACAACCGCGTTGGCATCAAAGGCGTCGAGCCACTCGAAGTGTTTACGCGCACGCTACAGCAGCTAACACCACCCGATTCGACTGGGGCGAGCTGTACAGATACGTCGTGTTAACAAGAAAAAGGAGCTGGCGACAAAATGAGGGCACTGAAAAAGTCACTGAATCAATAGGAAGGGCATGTT